>NZ_OY726394.1:2480798-3100997 GCF_963378075.1 Mycolicibacter sp. MU0083 | reverse complement strand
CTCGGCCAGCGGGGTGCGGCCGCCGGCGGGCAACTCATCGAGTCGGACGGCGGCGATCTCCACCGAGCCGGTCGGGGGCAACACCGACTCCGCCCCGGTATCCCGGAACGTCACCACCGCCACCCGGTCGCGGCGCCGGTAGGCGTCCAGCAGCAACGACAGGATGGCGGTCTTGACGTGCCGCATCCGCTCGACGGCGGCCATCGAACCGGAGGTGTCCACGACGAACAGCACCAGGTTGGCCTCGCGACCCTCCCGGACGGCGCGGCGCAGATCGCCGGCCTGCAGGAGCATCCGGCCCCCCACGCGGCCCCGGGCACCCTGGTGCGGTGCCGCGGCCCGCAGCGTCTCGAACAGGTGCAGGCCCCCGGCGGTGCCGAACGGGGTGGCGCCAACCCGGCGCCCGGAACTGGTGCGGGCCCGGCTGCGCCGGCCGGCGTGTCCCTCGCCGACGCCTTCGACGGCGAAAAGCCGTGCTCGGTAAGGGGAGTCGGCGGCAGTTGTCGATGTCGCCCCGGGCTGAGACGGAGTCGGGCCACGCTGCTCGGCCGGCGGCGGAGCACCGTCGCCACCCTCCGGCGGCCCGTCGGGCGGCCCCTCGGGATCCGGATCGGGATCGGGATCGGGCACCGGACCGCAATCCTCCGGCGGCAGCAACTCGTCGAGTTCGTTCTCGTCGAGGCCCGGGGCGTCGAACGGCTTGCGGCGCCGCCGGTGCGGCAGGGCCAGCCGCGCCGCAACCCGCAGGTCCTCGAGGGTGACCGCATCGCGGCCCTGCCAAGCGGCATGGGCGACCGCGGTACGGGCACACACGATGTCGCCGCGCAGGCCGTCCACGTCGAACGCCGCGCAGATCTCACCGATCTTGACCAGGGCGGCATCGGTGAGCGCCACCTGCGGCAGCACCTCCTGAGCGGTGCGGATCCGATCCCGCAGCCGCTCTTCGGCGGCGGCGTAGGTCGCGGCGAAGCCCTGCGGGTCGGCGTCGAACGCCAGGCGGCGGCGCACCGCCTCGGCTCGCACCAGCGGATCGCGCGGCGCCGAGACCTCGACGGTCAGCCCGAACCGGTCGAGCAACTGCGGGCGCAGCTCGCCTTCCTCGGGATTCATCGTCCCGACGATCACGAATCGGGCGGCATGGGTCACCGAGACCGAGTCGCGTTCCACCGTCAGCCGGCCCATCGCGGCCGCGTCGAGCAGCAGGTCCACCAGGTGGTCGGCGAGCAGGTTCACCTCGTCGACGTAGAGGATGCCGCGGTGGGCGCGGGCCAACAGTCCCGGCTCGAAGTCGACGGCGCCGGCGCTCAGGGCCCGCTCCAGATGGATGGACCCCACCACCCGGTCCTCGGTGGCACCGACCGGCAACTCCACCAGCCGAACCGGGCGGGTCTCGACGGCCGCATCGGCGGGGAACGGGCCGTCGGGGGAGAACGGGTGGGCTTCGGCGGGATCGGAGGAGAACCGGTCGCCGGCCACCACGTCGATGGGCGGCAGCACTTGGGCGAGTGCCCGTACCAGCGTCGACTTGGCGGTGCCCTTCTCGCCGCGGATCAGCACCCCGCCGATACCGGGGGAGATCGCGCTCAGGACAAGCGCCAGCGCCATGTCGTCGAGGCCGTCCGGGGCGTCCGGATCACCACCGAGGACGGCGGGGAAGGGATACAGCTGTTGCATGGAGGCTCCGCTCGTGATGCCGGTGTTGGCAACGCGAAGCCGGTATTCGGACTGACCGGAGCACGCATGCAGCGCGCCGCGGAACACCGTAGCGGGCCTGCGTCGGAGTCGCACCGACTTCCCTGGCACTTCGCGCCGATACCCTAACACTCAGCGCTGTTGGCCCCGCCCGACCGAAAGGACACCTGAGCTGTGAGTGCACCTGTAGCAGACCTGACCGGATGGGTCGCCGAGTCGTTCACCGGCGGCGGTTTCACCCACGACGTGTACCGCAAGGGGCAGGGTCCGGGCGTGGTGGTGATCCCGGAGATCCCCGGCGCACACCCCGGCGTGCTGGCGCTGGGAAATCACCTGGTGGAGAACGGGTTCACCGTGGTGATCCCGTCGCTGTTCGGGACCGCCGGTAAGGCGATCACGCCCGGCTATGCATTGACCACGATCGCGCGCGCCTGCGTGACCCGGGAATTCGCCGCGTTCGCCACCGACAAGCAGCGTCCGGTCACCCAGTTCCTGCGCGCACTGGCCCGCGACCTCAACGAGAAGACCCCCGGCAAGGGCGTCGGGGTGATCGGGCAGTGCTTCACCGGCGGCTTCGCACTGGCCGCCGCGGTCGACGACGCCGTGCTGGCCCCGGTGCTCAGCCAACCGTCGGTGCCGCTACCGCTGACGCTCAAACAGCGCCGCGACCCCGGGTTCTCCGAGGTCGAGATGGGGGTGATCGCCGATCGGGTCGCCAACGACGGCCTGTGCGCGCTCGGCCTGCGGTTCAGCGAGGACAAGATGGCCCCCGGCGACCGCTTCGCCACGCTGAAGGCGCGCCTCGGGGACGCCTTCGAGGTGATCGAGATCGACTCCTCGCCGGGCAACCCCGACGGCTTGTCCCGGATGGCGCACTCGGTGCTCACCGACCAGGTCCGCGAGGTCGACGGCCACCCCGCCTACGAGGCCCGCAAGCGGGTGGTGCAGTTCCTCACCGAACGGCTGAGCTAGCTACGATTCCGGCCATGCCCGCCGCACGCGTCACCGTCGTCGGAATCGGTGCCGACGGCTGGGCCGGGCTTCCCGAGCCGTCCCGCGACCTGGTGGCCGGCGCCGACGTCGTGATCGGCGCGCCCCGCCAACTGGGTCTGCTGCCGGCGGCGGACGGCCAGCGGCGGCTGAGTTGGCCGACTCCGCTGCACGCCGGGCTGCCCGCGCTGTTCGAGGAACTGGCCGGGCGGCGGATCGTGGCGCTGGCGTCGGGGGATCCACTGCTCAGCGGTATCGGCAGCACGCTGATCGGGCTGCTGGGAGCCGACCGGGTGACGGTGGTGCCGGCGGTCTCCTCGGTGACCCTGGCCCGCGCCCGGCTGGGCTGGCCCGCGGAATCGGTGTCGGTGGTCAGCGTCGTGGGCCGTGACGTGCATGCGGTGCTGCGCGAACTGGCACCCAACCGGCGGGTGCTGGTGTTGTCCTCGGACGAGACCACCCCGGGGCGTCTGGCCGCACTGCTGACCGAGCGCGGCTACGGGGCGAGCCGGTTGACGGTGCTGGCCGACCTGGGCAGTGCGGCCGAATCCCGGTTGGACACCACGGCGGCTGACTTCACCGGTGCCGTCCCGCGGCTCAACATCGTCGCGCTGGACCTGGTCGGCCCGCCGGCCCACGGCTGGTCCGCCGGGTTGCCCGATGACGCCTTCGACCACGACGGGCAGCTCACCAAACGCGACCTGCGCGCATCCGCGCTGTCCCGGCTGGCCCCGGCGCCCGGGCAGCTGCTGTGGGACGTCGGCGCCGGCGCCGGCTCGGTCGGCATCGAATGGATGCGCGCGCACCCGTCCTGCCGTGCCGTCGCCGTCGAAGCGAATGAGACCAGAGCCCAACGGATCTCGGCCAACGCCCGCCATCTCGGGGTGCCCGCGCTACAGGTGGTGCACGGCTCCGCCCCGGATGCGCTGGCGGAGTTGCCCGCACCGGACGCGGTGTTCGTCGGCGGCGGGCTGAGCCGCGACGGCGTGTTGGCCGCCTGCCTGGCCGCATTGCGGCCAGGCGGCCGGTTGGTGGCGCACGCCGTCACCCTGGAAACCGAGACACGGCTGATCGAGGCCTACCGGGAGCACGGCGGTGAGCTGACCCGCATCCACGTCGAACACGCCGCGCCGCTGGGTACCTTCACCGGCTGGACGCCGGGCCGCACCGTCACCCAGTGGGCGCTGGCGACCTAGCTTCGCCGCTGCACGGCCGCACCGCAGGCGAGCGGCCGAGCGGGCGGGTCCGCGTCGGCGGGCGCTAATCCTGGCGTGAGCGGTCCCGCGCCGGGTCGTAGAGGTGGCTCTCCCCGCCGCACGGGTCGGGCCGATCGGCCAGCGCCGGCCCGACGAGAATCACCGCGGCCGAACGCAGCCCCGCCGCCTCCGCCGCGTCGGCGATGTCGGCGACCGTGCCGCGCAGCACCAGCTCCTCGGGCTGCGAGGCGCGATAGACCACCGCGGCGGGGCAGTCCGGGCCGTAGTCGGGTGCCAGCTCGGCCATCAGGGCGCGGATCCGGGTGATCGCCAGGTGCAGCACCAGGGTCGCCCCGGTCGCGGCGAACGACGCCAGCGCTTCGCGTTGCGGCATCGCGGTCGAGGCGACCTGGGTGCGGGTCAGCACCACCGACTGGGTCACCAGCGGCACGGTCAGCTCACGGCCCAGCACCGCGGCCGCCGCCGCATACGCCGGCACCCCCGGCGTCACCTCCCACGGCACACCTGCGGCGTCCAGTCGCCGGGTCTGCTCGAAGACCGCGCTGTAGAGCGAGGGATCGCCGGAGACCAGTCGCACCACCGCGCGGCCGGCCCGGTGGGCGGTCACCAGCCGGTCGACGATCGCGTCCAGATCCAGCTTTGCGGTGTCGATCAGCTCGGCGCCCGGTGAACAGTGTTCCAGCACTTGCGGATCCAGGTAACTTCCCGGGAAGAGCACCACGTCGGCGTCGGCCAGCAACCGGGCGGCGCGCACGGTCAGTAGATCTGCGGCGCCCGGCCCGGCGCCGACGAACCGGATCGCTAGCGCACCCATCGCGGCGTCCAGACCCGCCCGGAACCCGTCACGCGGGTCGACGAAGCGCCAACCAGGACCAGGCATTTCATGTCGATGGTGTCGGTGTCCAGATCGCCGAGAGTGGTCACCGTCAACGATTCCTCGGCGCGCCCGATATCGCGGCCGACCACCACCACCGTCGCCGGATCACGGTGTTCCAGCAGAATCTTGCGGGCCGACGCGATCTGATCGGGGCGGGCCCGCGAAGCCGGGTTGTAGATCGCCAGCACCAGGTCGGCCTCGGCGACCGCCCGCAACCGCGACTCGATCACCGCCCACGGCTTGAGTCGATCCGACAGGCTCAGCACCGCGAAGTCGGCCCCGATGGGTGCACCGGCCGCCGCGGCCACCGCCTGCACCGCCGAGACCCCCGGTAGCACGCGTACCGAAACATGTTGGTAGCGATCGTCTTCGGCGTCGTCCAGGGCTTCGAACACCGCTGCCGCCATCCCGAACACCCCGGCGTCGCCGCCGGAGACCACCGCCGCCTTCTCGCCGCGGGCCGCCAGATCCAGGGCGAACCGGGCGCGGTCCACCTCGACGGTGTTGCCCGAGGTGTGCCGTTGCAGGCCCGCGCGCTGCGGTACCCGCGCCACGTAGGGGCCGTAGCCCACCACGTGGTCGACGGTCGCCAAGGCCGCCGCGGCCTCACCAGTCAGCCAGCCGTCGGGTCCCGGGCCGAGGCCGATGACCAACAGTTCGGCGGGTGGGGCCACGGGCTCGACGGTCGCCGGTACCGGGTCGGCCGAGGTCCGCGACCGCTGCCCGTTGCGGGAATCGCCGTCGACGACGATCAGCGACAGATATGGGACGCTCGCCTCGTCCACCTCGGTCACCGGCAGCCAGCGCTGCTGCGGATGGCTGGCGCGCTCCACGTAGTAGGCGTGCTCGAGGCGGCCCGCGGCGGCCAGCGCCCGGCGCACCGCCGGGAAGGTGCGGCCCAGCTTCATGATGATCGCGCCGTCGGTGTCGGCCAGCCGCATCGCCAACTCGTGCTCGTCGAGGGTGCCCGGCAGCACGGTCAGGATGTCGGTCTGGCGCACCAGCGGCATACCGAGCGCGGCGGTGGCGGCGGAGAACGCCGGTATCCCCGGAATGATCTCGGTGGCAAAGCGCGGCGAGAGCCGGTCGTGCATGTACATGAACGAGCCGTAGAACAGTGGATCGCCCTCGGTCAGCAGCGCCACGGTGCGGCCGGCCTGCAGGTGGGCGGCCAGGCGGGCCGCGGAGGCCTCGTAGAAGTCCGCGAGTGCGCCGGCGTAGCCGCCCGGGTGGTCGGTGACCCCGGTGGTGACCGGGTAGCGCAGCTCCTCTTCGAGTACGCCCGGGCGGATCAGCTCCGCGGCGATGGTGCGCGCATACGAGGCCTTGTTGACCCCGGCGTGATAGGCCACCACATCGGCGTCGGCGATGATCCGGGCCGCTTTGCGGGTGATCAGTTCGGGGTCGCCGGGCCCCAGGCCCACCCCGTAGAAGGTGCCGGTCATTCCTGCTCCGAGGCCAGGGCGTTCAGGGCCGATGAGGTGATCGCCGATCCGCCGCGCCGGCCGCGCACGGTCACGAACGGGATGTCGATGCCGTGGTCGGCGTGCAGGGCGGCCAACGCCGCCTTCGACTCGGCCGCCCCGATGAATCCCACCGGGCAGCCGACGATGACCGCGGGGCGCGGCCCGCCGTCGAGGATCATCTCCAGCAGATGGAACAGCGCGGTGGGGGCGTTGCCGATGGCCACCACGGCGCCGGCCAGCTCCGGCTCCCACAGCGACACCGCCGCCGCCGACCGGGTGGTGCCCCACTCGGCGGCCAGTGCCGGCACCCGCTCGTCGCGCAGGTAACAGCGCACCTCGTTGCCGGCCGGCAGGCGACCGGCGGTCACGCCGACCGCGACCATCCGGGCGTCGCAGAGGATGGGTGCCCCGCCGTCGAGTGCGGCGCGCCCGGCCGGGACCGCGTCGGGGTGGATCACCAGGTCGGTGGCGAGATCGGTCTGCCCGGAGCCGTGGATCATGCGTACCGCGAGCCGCTCGGCGGACGCCGGGATGTGGGACAGGTCCGATTCGCGGCGGATGGTGGCGAACGATTCGACGTAGATGGCCGGGCCGTCGTCGATGTAGTCGTAGTGCCGGGACGGGCGCGTGGGCCTGCTCACCGATTCGCCTCCTGGGCTTGGGGGATGTAGACACCCTGCCACGGCGTCACCACCAGCTCGGCATGCTCCAGCAGGGAGCGCGCCCGATCCGGTGTGAGCACGCCGTCGGGCACCTGCACATGGGTACCGCCGGGCACGCTGCCAAACGGTAACGGACCCGAGCAGGCGGGGATACGCGGGTCGGGGGCGACGGGCGACAGCAGCGGCGACGGCAGCTCACGGATGTGCCACGGCGCGTCCGGCCGGTCACCGCGCGCCGCCTGGAACGTTCCGGCCAGCTCCGCCAGCCGCTCGGCGGCGTCGGCGACATCGATCACCGGGCCCCAGTGCGCACCGACCCGCAACTGCGCCGCGCCGTCGCCAAGTGCCACCAGGCCGGCGTCGGCGGAACGGTCCAACAGGTCGCCGCGGCCGTCGTCGAGCACGAACAGGAACCGGCCGGGCAGTCGGGCCAGCCGGGGATCGGCGCACAGCAGGGTGTCCAACCGGGCCGCCACCGGCCGCAGGTCGGCCCGGCCGCCGGCGTAGCCGCTCTGCGGCGAGACCAGGATGTTGCGGACCAGTTCATGGCTGCGCGACGGCAGCAGTCCGGTCGACTCCACCGCGGCCACCGCCTCGGGGGCGAGTCGTCCGTCGTGGCCGGCCAAGCCGCGCAACTGCAGGTTGGCCCGGGCGGTCAGGTAGACCGATCCATCGGCGAATTCGTGGCTGACCTGCAGCAGCCGATCCAGTGCGACCGCGGGCAACCGGCCGCCGACCAGGCGCAGCCGCACCAGTAGGCCGTCGTCGGCGGGCCAGGGACGCAGCACACCCGGGCACCGATCGGCCCTCGTCCTCATCGGTCGTACTCCGGACACGGGGGAGGGCACATGTTCGGCAGCACCGCCTGATTGTCGCGCAGAGGCGGGCGGCAGCGGTGCCCGCGCCCTCCGGTGGACGGCCGGGGCGGCTGAGATCTAGCCGCCCAGGGCCGCGACCGCCGGGCCGAACATGCCGGTCTTGATCGCGCCCAGCGTGCCCGAATCCTTGCCGGCCAACGGGCGCAGCAACTCGAGAGCGGCCGGGGTCACCGCCCCCTCGCCGGCGGTGGCGTCGACGATCCCGAACGCCGCCGCGTCCACCCCACCGAAGCGCCGGCCGGTGGTCATCGAGGCGACCTGCGCCTGCGGGGTGAGCTTGGCCTGGATCAGCGCCGTCATTCCCGGGGTGAACGGAATCCGGATGTCGACCTCCGGGAAGCAGAAGAACCCGCGGTCGGCGCGCATCACCCGGAAGTCGTGCGCGATGGCCAGCATCGCCCCGGCGCCGAACGCGTGACCGACCACCGCCGCGGCGGTCGGGATCGGCAGCGTCAGCACCCGCGCCAGCAGCGCGTGCACCCGGCCGACATACCAGTCGGTGCGGTCCCCGTTGGCCATCAGCCAGTCCAGGTCCAGGCCGTTGGTGTAGAACTTGCCGGTCGCGGTGGTGACCAGCCCGTGCGCCCTGCCCGCGGCGCCCGCGGCCAGGACGTCGTCGAGCACACGGTCGATCTCGTCGAGGAAGTCCGGGGAGAACCGGTTCTCGCCGTCGCCGAGGTCCAGCACGGCGATGTTGTCCTCATAGCTCAGGTTCACGGGGCGATCCTTTCAGAGCCGTCGCGGTGTTACCAGGTGTGCCCGCCCGGCCCGTGTCGTGACAGGATCGAACGATCATGAGCACTAGCACTTCCCGCCCCGTCGTCTTCTCGGGCGTCCAGCCCACCTCCGACTCGATGCATCTGGGCAACGCCCTGGGCGCAGTCGCCCAGTGGACCGGGCTGCAGGACGACAACGAGGCGTTCTTCTGCGTCGTCGACCTGCACGCGATCACCGTGCCGCAGGACCCCGCCACGCTGCGCCGGCGCACCCTGGTGACCGCCGCCCAATACCTGGCCCTGGGTATCGACCCGGCGCGCAGCACCGTCTTCGTCCAGAGCCACGTGCCCGCGCACGCCGAACTGGCCTGGGTGCTGGGCTGTTTCACCGGCTTCGGGCAGGCCTCGCGGATGACGCAGTTCAAGGACAAGTCGCAGAAGCAGGGCACCGATTCGGCCACCGTGGGCCTGTTCACCTACCCGGTGCTGCAGGCCGCCGACGTGCTGGCCTACAACACCCAACTGGTGCCGGTGGGGGAGGACCAGCGTCAGCACCTGGAGTTGGCCCGCGATGTGGCGCAACGCTTCAACTCCCGCTACCCGGACACCTTCGTGGTCCCCGAGGTGATGATCCCCAAGGCCACCGCCAAGATCTACGACCTGCAGGATCCGACCGCCAAGATGAGCAAGTCCGCCGACAGCGACGCCGGGCTGATCAGCCTGCTCGACGATCCGGCGAAAAGCGCCAAGAAGATCCGCTCGGCGGTCACCGACTCCGAACGCGAGATCCGGTACGACCCGGAGGCCAAACCGGGCATCTCGAACCTGCTGACGATCCAGGCCGCGGTCACCGGTACCGATCTGGACGCCCTGGTGCGCAGCTATGACGGCCGCGGCTACGGCGACCTGAAGAAGGAGACCGCCGACGCCGTCGCCGAGTTCGTCACCCCGATCAAGGCCCGGGTCGACGAACTGCTCGACGATCCGGCCGAGTTGCAGGCGGTGCTGGCCGCCGGCGCCGACCGCGCCCGCGAGGTCGCCACGGCGACCATCGAGCGGGTGTACGACCGGGTGGGATTCCTGCCGCCGCGGTCATGAGCGACGCCGTGAACGAGAACGCCGAGACCGCCGGGCGGTCCAAGCCGGGAATCGTCGACCGGCTGCGGTCTCGTTACGGCTGGTTCGACCACGTGATGCGCGCCCAGGAACGCTACGACGAGTGCCAGGGCAACTTCTTCGCCGCCGGGATGAGCTACTACACCATCTTCGCGTTGTTCCCGCTGTTGATGGTCGGCTTCTCCGTCGGCGGGTTCCTGCTCTCGCGACGTCCCGAGGTACTGGACGACATCGAGGCGCGGATCAGGCACTCGATCCCCGGCGAATTCGGTGCCGAACTGGTGACGTTGATGGACACCGCGATCTCCTCGCGCGCTTCGGTGGGGGTGATCGGCCTGGCCACCGCCGGCTGGGTGGGGCTGACCTGGATGGCCAACCTGCGCGAGGCGCTCTCGGAGATGTGGGAGACCCGGTCGGAGAAGAAGGGCTTCGTCTCGAGCAAGCTGTCTGATCTGGTTGCGATGGTGTGGGCCTTCGCCGCAATGCTGGTCACGGTTGCGCTGACCGCACTGGCCGATCCGAAGCTGATGCGAAATATCTTGCGCTGGTTGGGGGTTCCCGACTTCGATCTGCTCAGTGCGGTGCTGCGGTTCGCGTCGCTGGGGATGGCGGTGGTGGTGTCGTGGCTGCTGTTCACCTGGATGATCGCCCGGCTGCCCCGCGAGTCGGTCGGTTTCGTCAGCGCGATGCGGGCCGGTGCGATCGCGGCCGTCGGCTACGAACTGTTCAAACAGGCGGGTTCGGTCTACCTGCAGTCGGTGATCAACGGACCGGCCGGGGCGGTGTTCGGGCCGGTGCTGGGATTGCTGGTGTTCGCCTACATCACCGCACGGCTCATCCTGTTCGCCACCGCCTGGGCGGCGACGTCGGCGGACAACCTGCGCGCGGACTGACCCGACGGGCCGTCGGGGCTCAGTGCTCCGCGGCGCGCACCGCCGCATCGGTCTGCTCGGTGACCGGGTCGGCGAGGTCGGCGAACTCCGGATGCTTGGCGATGTAGCCCGCCACGAACGAGCAGGACGGCACCGCACGTTTGCCCGCCGCCCGGGTGTCCGCCAGCGCGGCGCCCACCAGAATCCCGGCCAGACCCCGCCCGCCGAACGCCTTGTCGATCACGGTGTGGTGGAAGATCCGTTGATCGCCGGCCTCGATGTAGTCGGCGAATCCGGCCTGCTCGCCGTCGACGGAGATCCGGTACTGCCGATTGTCGTGGGTGACGGTCGGTTCGCTCATTTTCGCAGCTTAACCCACCCACGCGCCGCGCCGCATCACCCGCGACACCCGCCAATCCCGATCCAGCGCAACCAGGTCGGCGTCGCGGCCGGCGGCCAGCGTCCCGGTCCGGTGCAACCCCAGCGTGCGGGCCGGCGTGGTGGCGGTCATGCGCGCGGCGGCCGCCAGGGCGGTGTCGGCGTCGACCTGCTCACCGAGCAGGCGCACCGCGGTCGCGAACAACCGGTCCATGGTCGCCGTGCTGCCGGCGATGGTCGTCGTACCGCGCAACCGGGCCACCCCGTCGACGACGTCGACGTCGAGCCCGCCCAAGGTGAAGACGCCGTCACCGACACCGGCGGCGGCCATCGCGTCGGTCACCAGCGCGACCCGCTGCGGGCCCGCGGTCGCCACGATGTGCCGGATCGTGCCCTCGTGCAGGTGCACCCCGTCGGCGATCGCCTCGACGGTCACCCGGGGATCGGACAGCAGTGCGGGCACCGGTCCCGGATCGCGGTGGTGCAGTGCGCGCATCGCATTGAACAGGTGCGTCGCGACGGTCGCCCCGGCGTCGACGGCTGCCCGGGTCTGGTCGTAGTCGGCATCGGTATGCCCCACGGCCACAACGATTCCCGCCTCCACCAGTCGTCGGATGGTGGCCAGGGCGCCGGGCAGCTCGGGGGCCAGGGTGACCATCCGGATCGTGCCGTCACCGGCGGCCAGCAGAGCATCGACCTCCGCGGCATCGGGGGCGCGCAGCCAGGCGCGGTCGTGGGCGCCGCAGTGCACCCGGCTCAGCCACGGCCCCTCCAGGTGGATGCCGTCCACCACGCCGCGTCGCGTCGCGTCGGCCAGCGTGCGCACCTGCGCCAGCAGCGCCTTCGGGGCGGCGGTCACCAGGCTGGCCAATCCGCCGGTGGTGCCGTGTCGGGCGTGCAGCGTCGCGGCGCGGTCGATATCGGCGGGGGAGTCGGCATAGCCGCCGCCGGCGCCGCCGTGGACATGGATGTCGACGAAGCCCGGCACCACCACCGCCGCGCCCAGATCGACGTCCGGCGCCACCGGCGGCGGCCCGGCCCCGCAGTCGGCGATCCGCCCGTCGGTCACCGACAGCCAGCCGGGGCGGCAGACCCGGTCGCCCAGCACCACGGTGCCCGCGGCGATCACCGGCATGTCGAGGAATCCAGATCGGTGCCGACAGCGAGCTCATCGTCGGGCCAGCGGCCGCCGTTCTCCCAGAAGTGCCGGATGTCCTCGAGTTGGCGGCCCTTGGTCTCCGGCGCATAGCGGTACACGAACGCCAGACTCAGCGCGGCAAGCCCCCCGAACACCGCGAACGTTCCGGCACCGCCCAACGAGGTGAGCATGGTCAGAAACACCGCGGCCACGATCGCATTGGCCACCAGGTCGGAGGTCAGCATCGCCGACGACCCCATCGACCGCATCCGGGACGGCAGGCTTTCACCGGCGTACACCCACACCAGCGAACCGAATCCGAACGTATAGCCGACGGTGAACAGCAGCACTCCGCCGAATTTGAGTGCGGCCAACGCGTCCCCGAACACGTCGCCGGCGGCGAACACCGCCACCAGCAGCAGGTTGGCGGCGACCATCGTGGCGATACCGGACAGCAGGATGGGGCGACGACCCACCCGGTCGATCAACGTCAACGAGATCAGCATCGCCGCCAGCGCGGCCACCTGCACCAGCGCCGGCAGGATCAGCAGGGCGAAGTCCCCCTCGAAGCCCATCATCGCGAACAGTCGCGGGCTGTAGTAGACGATGGCGTTGATCCCGGTGATCTGAATGAAGAAGCCGAGCGTCACCACGAACAGGGTGGCCCGCAGATACGGTCGCCGCAGCATCTCGCGCAGCACCCCGACACCGCCCTGCTGTTCCTCCCGCAGGGTGCGGCCGATCTCGGTCAGCTCCCGTTCGGCGTCGGCGCCCGGTTCGATGCGGCGCAGGGTCGCGCGGGCGTCGTCGAGCCGGCCCTTGAGCAGATACCAGCGGGCGGTATCGGGCACACGCAGCAGCACCCACGTCACCAGTACGGCCGGGACGGCGGCCAGTCCCAGCATCGCCCGCCAGTTGCCGGCACCGGCCAGCAGGTAGGCGCACAGATATCCGGCGATGATCCCGAGCACGGTGGCCACCCCGTAGGTGACCAGCAACGCGCCCCGGGCCGCCGCCGGCGCGGATTCGGCGACGAACACCGGGACGACCACCACCGAGACCCCGATGGTGATCCCGAGCAGCAACCGGGCCACGGTCAGCATCGGCACCGACACCGCCGCGGCCCCCAGCAACGCGAACGCCGCATAGCCGATCGACACCGCCACCATCGAACGCTTGCGGCCGATCGTGTTGGCCAGCCACCCGCCGGCCGCGGCACCGGCGATCTCGCCGATCACCGTCGCGGTGGCCACCATCTCCTGCTGGGCTTCGCTCAGGCCGAACTCGCGCTCGATGAACAGCAGCGCCCCGGCGATGTTGGACAGGTCGTAGCCGTAGATGATGCCGACGCTGGCGGCCGCCAACCCCACCAGCAACGCCAGCGGTGAGGATCGGCGCAGTTCCCCGAATCGGCCCATGAGGCCCACGCTAGGGGATCGGTGCTACGCCGCGATGCCCGAGTCGCGGCGGTCGGCCAGGCTCGCATACCAATACGTCAGCGCCGCCGCGGCGAATTCGACCGCGCACGCCGCGGTGAACACCGGGTGCGGCATACCCACGTCGGCCATCGACATCAGCCGGGACAGTCCGAGCAGCGCCATGGTGGCGGCCAGCAGTCGTACCGCGCCGGCCGGCACGGGATTGCGCCGGAACGCCTCGAGATAGCCGACCCCGAAGCCGATGAGCAGTGCCCCGGCCGCCCGGGTCTCGCTGTCGACCGTCGCGTTCACCGGTTGGCCGTCGGGAATGGAATCCAGGGAGAACGCCATCCGGCTGATCCCCAGTGCGATCAGCAGCAGTCCGGTGAACCAGCCGAATATCCGCAGCGCCCTGATCACCATGCCGGCCCCTGTCCGGGGCGGCGATTCACCGCCCGGGCGCCCATGATGAGCGCGAACACGACGATCGTGCCGAAGATGCCCACCCCGACCCGGATCGGCACCGCGTCGTCGGACGGGGCCAGCATCATGGCCTGCGGGTTCGGCCCGTCCTCGGCGCCGCGGGGCGCCAGCAGGGCCGGGTCGGGTTCGATCAGGGTCCCGATCCGGGTCCCGGACGGGACGGCGAAACCGTAGTCGAGCAGGTGGGCGGCCTGCTCCCACGGCGGAATCGGCTGCCGGGTTCCGCGCAGCAGCACCGCGACCAGCCGGCGACCGTCCCGGGCCGCTGCGCCGACGAAGGTCTGTCCGGCGTCGTCGGTGTAACCGGTCTTGCCGCCGAGGGCGCCCGGGTAGTTGTAGAGCAGCTGGTTGTCGTTCTCCAACTGGTAGCCGGGCACGTCGCCGTAGCCGGGGAAGTCGAAGGTGCGGGTCGCCACGATGTTCGCGAACGCCGGATTGTTCCAGGCGTACCGGTAGAACAGCCCGATGTCGTAGGCCGAGGTGCTCATGCCGGGACCGTCCAGCCCGGACGGGGTGGCGACCCGGGTGTCACGGCCGCCGAGCCGGGCGGCCAGGGTGTTGATCTTGTGCAGGGCCACGTCCATGCCGCCGAGCTGGACGGCCAGCGCGTGCGCGGCGTCGTTGCCTGATCCCATCAGCAGCCCGTGCAGCAGTTGGTTGACGGTGAACGTGCCGTCGGGGCCCACGCCGACCCGGGTGCCTTCGGCGTTGGCGTCCTCCTGGGTGCCGGCGACGACCGCGGCCGGGTCCAGTTCGTTCAGCGTCGCCATCGCGGTCAGGACCTTGATCACGCTGGCCGGCCGGTGCCGGCCGTGCGGGTCACGGGCCGCGATCACCGCGCCGCTGTCCAGGTCGGCCACCAGCCACGCCTCCGCGGAGATGTCACCGGGCACCGGCGGGGTGCCGGGGGCCACCACGATTCCGCAGCCGGACAGTGCCTCGCCGCCGACCGGGGTCGCCGGCACCGGCAGCGGCAGCGGCGGATCACCGGCCTCGGGTACCTCGGAGGCGTCGACGGCGGGCGGAGTGCTGACCTTGTAGGGGCAGCCGACCGTTCCGGCATTGAGTTCGGGGACGGGATCTGCCGTCGCCAGCGGGGCGGCGGTGGCGAGAAAACCCACCGCCACCAGGGCTGAGACCGAGCGCACGAAAGACATCGTGTGTGCAGGGTAGGTCACCGACGGGCCGGGACGCGGGAGCCACGCTGTGGCTGGTGGGGTGGAAGTTACCGCCAGCGAGGGAGCCTATAGGCCCAGGATCAGCCCCAGTCCCCGTTCGATCTCTCGCATGGTTTCGGGTTGCAGCGTGCCGAGGCGTTCCAGCAGACGACTGCGTGCCACCGCACGTACGCCGCGACAGATGGCGACGCTGGTGGTGTCGACGCCCTCGCCCGGTGTCACGCGCGGCCGAAGCGGGGTGTGGGCCCGGGAACTCGAGACCGGCACCATGACCACGAGTTCGTCCTCGACACCGGTGAGGATGTCGTCGACGGAGATGACCACCGCCGGACGATGTTTGCCGGGCTCGCCGCTGCGGCCGGAGCCCAGGGCCACCAGCCAGAGGTCTCCGCGGCGTGGCGCCGGCTTGGGGACCGCTCGGTGCTCAGTCAAGGCCGTCGCCGACGGTGGATTCCCAGTCGTGGCTCTCGTCGTCGGCGGTGTTCTGGGCAGCTTCGGCGCGGGTGGCGTCGCGTTCGGCCTGGAAGGCGGCCGCCCGTTCGGCGTCGGCGGCCAGTTCCGACAGGAGAACGGCCATCGAGACACCCCGCTCGCGTGCCTGGGCGGCCAATCGGTCCCGGGTCCGCACCGGCACTCGGATGGTAGTAGTGGGTGTAGACATAATTTGTAGTCTAATCAAGCGCTAGCTATCGGGGCAGCTCGAAATACGCCAGACCCGGCCCGGAGATGCGGCCCATCCACAGCCGGCCCGCGGACTCGACCACACCGGTGGCCAGGCCGAACGCGGGATGTTCGGTACGGAACTGGGACAGCACCCGCCCGTCGTCGGCGTCGAAGCCCACCACCCACACCACCGATGTCGGTTCGGGCAGCCAGCGGTAGGGCAGCAGCCGCCACAACAGTCGCCGCAGCACCGGGGCCCGCGGGCTCAACCAGTCCACCAGCGCATTGCGATCGGAGACCATCGCCACCCAGATCCGGCCGTCGGGTCCGGTGGAGATGTTGTCCGGGTGTCCGGGCAACTCCTCGACCAGCGCCGTGATCGATCCCGCCCGCGGCCCGGTCAGCCAATACTTGGACAACCGGCGCCCGGTGCTCTCGGCGAACACCACCGCCGACTCGTCGGCGGTCAACGTCACGCCGTTGGCGAAGTGCAGACCGTCGGCCAGCACCTGCACGGTGCCGTCGGGGCTCAGCCGCAACAGCGACCCGCTGCCGAGCGCCTCGATCACCGACCCCTTGTAGTGCTCGTAGTGAAACCGGCTGGTGGATTCGGTGAAATAGACCGACCCGTCGGCGGCCTCGACGGCGTTGGAGCAGAACCGCAGCGGTTGTCCGGCCACGTCGCTCACCAGGGTCTGCAACTTCCCGGTGGCCGGGTCGTAGCGCAGCAGGCCACGGTGACTGTCGCAGATCAGCAGCGCGCCGTCGCCGGTGAAGGCCAATCCGAGTGGCCGGCCACCGGTGTCGGTCATCACCCGCGGGTTCGCGCCGTCGGGATCGACCCGGATGATCCGGCCGTCCTCGACGCCGGTCCAGATGGCGCCGTCCGCGGCGACGACGACGTCCTCGGGGGCGCGCCCGGGTACGTCGACGACGGTCAGCGCCGGAGTGGGGTCGGGATCGGGCAGCGGCCGGGACCCGGGAGGCTGCCAGCGGACCGGGGCGATGGGTGGCTTGGGCATGGCTGCCATTGTGTCCGACCGGCGGCACCCGATACAGGCTTAGGCTGGGGCGATGACGGCGGCGGTGGAGGACTTCGAGGCGTTGCGGCCGCATCTGCTGGCGGTGGCCTACCGGCTCACCGGGGTCTTCGCCGACGCCGAGGACATCGTGCAGGACGCCTGGATGCGCTTCGCCGCCGCCGAGCGTGATCAGATTCGCGACCCGCGGGCCTGGCTGACCACGGTGGTCAGCCGGCTCGGTCTGGACCGGCTGCGGTCGGCGGCGCGGCGCCGCGAGTCCTATGTCGGGGAGTGGCTGCCCGAGCCGGTGGTGACCGGGTTCGACGACGACCCGCTGGCCGCGGTGGTGGCCGGTGAGGACGCCCGGTACGCCGCGATGGTGGTGCTGGAGCGGCTGACTCCCGATCAGCGGGTGGCCTTCGTGCTGCACGACGGGTTCGCGGTGCCGTTCGGTGAAGTGGCCGCGGTGCTCGACACCACCGAGGCGGCCGCCCGCCAGTTGGCGTCGCGGGCCCGCAAGGCCGTCGCCGCCGATCCCGCACCCCACCCCGATCCGGGCCACGACGAGGCCGTCGGCGCCCTGATGGCGGCGATGGCGACCGGGGATCTGGCCGCGGTGGTGGCGCTGCTGCATCCCGACGTCACCTTCACCGGTGACTCGAACCGCCGGGCGCCGACCGCCGCGCGGGTCATCGTCGGCCCGCAGAAGGTGGCGCGGTTCCTGCTCGGCCTGGCGCGACGCTACGGCCCGGTGCTGGTGACCACCAACCGGCCGGCGTTGGTCAACGGCGACCTCGGCGCCTATACCCCCGGCGCACCCGAGGCCGACGGCTATCCCGCGCTGCTGCCGCGGGTCACCGCGATGAGCGTGCGCGACGGACTGGTGGTGGCGATCTGGGACATCGCCAACCCGGACAAGTTCACCGGCTCACCGCTGCGGTCCGGCTAAGCCCACGGCACCCGGCAGGCGTCGCCGGAGCTGAAGCCCTGCTCGGTGATGCCCAGCGCCGAGTACATCCGGGCCCGCATGTTCTCGATCCCGATCTGGTAGGTCAGTTCGACGACGCCGTCGTCACCGAAGCGGCGCCGCAGATCGGCGACCTGCTCGTCGGTGACGCGGTGCGGGTCGGTGGTGACCGCGTCGGCGTAGTCGATCGCGGCCCGCTCGTCGTCGGTGAAGCGCGGCGAGGTCGCATAGTCGTCGATCTCGGTGAGGCGCTCGACGTCCAGGCCCTCCAGTCGCGACAGCATGGCGCCGAAGTCCACGCACCAGGAGCAGCCGATGGTGCGCGCGGTCCAGAACACCGCCAGGTCGCGTACCCCGGCGGGCAGCGTGCGCGACGCCGACTGCACCAGGCCCTCGTGCACGGCGGTGGCCATCAGCAGGCGCGGATGGTGGGCGATCACGGTGAACGGTTCGGGGACCTCACCGAAGCGCCGCCTGGTGTAGCGGTACATGGTCCGCACCAGCGGGTTGGCCTCGGCGGGGGACAGCGGTTCGATACGTGTGGAAGTAGTCATACCCGTTAGACGAACCGGGCCGCCGACTCGTGACGGCTTTTTAGTTTTTGCGCGAGCGAGCGTGTCTGCTCGGCGACACGCCGCGCTGGCCGTACAACCGTGCACGCTCGCAGCACCGGAGCGGGCGCGCCTCAGATCAGGAACGGAACCAGCGCCTTGCGGTCGGTCGGGTAGTCGACGAACTTCTCCTGGTACCACTTGTGGGTGCCCAGGGCGCGGGGGATCAGGTTGCCGGCGGTGATCAGCAGGATGGCGACCCCGGGCAGCGCCCAGGTCAGGATCGCGAAGCCCGCCCACGCCGTCATCTCGCCCAGATAGGCGGGGCTGGTGACGAACCGGTAGCCGCCGCCGAACGGAATCTTGTACTCCGCGCCGCCCGGGTTGTTCTTGTCGCGCAGGTTGCGCACGATCGACTCGGAGTTCACGATCAGCGCGAACCCGCACAGGTAGACCGCCAGGCCGATCAGGAACCGCGGGTCGGTCAGCCACTCGGTGCCGTGGTAGAGGCCGAAGTAGTCGTGGCTGAACAGGGCGCCGTTGAGGAAGCCGTGCATGGAGGTGACGAGCATGCCCATCACCACCACCGAGATGTTGAACGTGCTGCGCTTGCCGGGCACCTGGCGGATGGCCAGCGGGAAGAACCAGCCGCGGTTGGCGTAGTGCAGCGCCCAGATCCCGGCCAGCACCAGCGATGTCGGCTCGAAACGGTGCGGCCCGCACAGGTAGGCCGCCAGGAACACCACCGTCGCCGGGATCTCCATCAGCCACCAGCCGAACTTCGGATTGAGGTTCAGGCCGAGCTTGGTCGTCGAGAACCGGCCGTAGGAGCTCTGCCCGAAGAACCCGCCGATGATCACGAATGCCGCGAAGGCGAATGCCGCGGTCAGGACGGTGTCGAAAACGGTGTCGCCGGTGTACCAGTGCATCCCAGAGTCCTATCACGACGCTGCCGAGCAGACACCGAAGCCCCCATCGCCTGGCGCGAATGTGGGCTTCGGTGACTGCTTGCGGGCACAACCGCGCAGAAGATCAGCGGGCGAACATCAGGGCCCGCTTCACCTCCTGGATCGCCTTGGTGATCTCGATGCCACGCGGGCAGGCATCGGTGCAGTTGAACGTGGTGCGGCAACGCCACACCCCGTCGACCTCGTTGAGGATGTCCAGACGCTCCGCGGCACCCTCGTCACGGCTGTCGAAGATGAACCGGTGGGCGTTGACGATCGCGGCCGGACCGAAGTAGGCGCCCTCGCTCCAGTACACCGGGCAGCTCGTGGTGCAGATGGCGCACAGGATGCACTTGGTGGTGTCGTCGTAGCGGTGCCGGTCGCTCTGGCTCTGGATGTATTCCTTGGTGGGATGGTTGCCGGAGGTGATCAGGTACGGCTTGATCGCCTTGTAGGCGTCCAGGAACGGTTCCATGTCGACGATGAGGTCTTTTTCCACCGGCAGGCCGCGCAGCGGCTCGATGGTCAGCGTGACCTCCTTGCCCGGCTTCTTGGGCAGCACGTCGCGCATCAGCAGCTTGCAGGCCAGCTTGTTGTTGCCGTTGACCCGCACACCGTCGGAACCGCACACACCGTGCGCGCAGGATCGGCGGAACGTCAGCGAGCCGTCCAGGTAGCTCTTGACGTAGATCAGCAGGTTCAGCAGCCGGTCGCTGGGCAGTGCCGGCACCCGGAAGCTCTGCCAGCCGCCGGTGGCCGCGTACTGGTCGGGGTTGTCCGGGTTGTACCGGGCGATCTTGAGGGTGACCATGTGCGCGCCCTCGGGGACCGGGGGCAGTGGCGGGTCACCGGCGGGGGCGTTGTCGACCAGCGCCGCCGGGGCCGTGCTCGACGGCCCAGGCGAGCAGCAACCGCCCTCGGACGAGCAGCAACCCGAGTCAGCTGAGGAGGACATCAGTACTTCCGTTCCTTCGGTTCGTAGCGGGTCTGCACCACCGGCTTGTAGTCCAGCCGGATCTCGGAGATCAGGTCGGTGCCCTGCTTGTAGGCCATGGTGTGGCGCATGTAGTTGGCGTCGTCCCGGTTGGGGTAGTCCTCGCGGGCGTGACCGCCACGGGATTCCTTGCGGTTGAGGGCACCGAGCACGGTGACCTCGGCCAGTTCCAGCAGGAAGCCGAGTTCGATCGCCTCGAGCAGGTCGGAGTTGAAACGCTTGCCCTTGTCGTGCACGGTGATGCGGGCGTAGCGCTCCTTGAGCGCGTGGATGTCGCTCAGCGCCTGCTTGAGGGTCTTCTCGGTGCGGAACACCGCGGCGTTGTTGTCCATCGACTGCTGCAGGGCGCCGCGGATGTCGGCGACGCGCTCGTTGCCGTGCTCGGACAGGATGTCCGACACCCAGTCGGTCACCATGCCGGCCGGGTTCTCCGGCATCTCGACGAACTCGTGCGAGTTGGCGTATTCGGCCGCGGCGATACCGGCCCGCCGGCCGAACACGTTGATGTCCAGCAGCGAGTTGGTGCCCAACCGGTTGGCGCCGTGCACCGACACGCAGGCGCACTCGCCGGCGGCGAACAGGCCCGGCACGGTGTTGGTGTTGTCGCGCAGCACCTGCCCGGTGTTGGTGGTCGGGATGCCGCCCATCGCGTAGTGGCAGGTCGGGTAGACGGGCACCAGTTCCTTGACCGGGTCCACGCCCAGGTAGGTGCGGGCGAACTCGGTGATGTCGGGCAGCTTCTCCTCGAGCACTTCCTCGCCGAGGTGCCGCACGTCGATGTAGACGTAGTCCTTGTTCGGTCCGGCGCCGCGGCCCTCGAGCACCTCGAGCACCATGGAACGGGCCACGATGTCACGTGGGGCCAGGTCGACGATCGTCGGGGCGTAGCGCTCCATGAACCGTTCGCCGTCGGCGTTGAGCAACCGGCCGCCCTCGCCGCGCACGGCTTCGGAGATCAGGATGCCCAGGCCGGCCAGGCCGGTCGGGTGGAACTGGTGGAATTCCATGTCCTCCAGCGGCAGGCCCTTGCGGAACACCACGCCCATGCCGTCACCGGTCAGGGTGTGGGCGTTGGAGGTCGTCTTGAACATCCGGCCCGACCCGCCGGTGGCGAACACGATCGCCTTGGCGTGGAAGACGTGGATGTCACCGGTGGACAGCTCGTAGGCCACCACGCCGGTGGCGACCGGACCGCTCGGGGTCTCGGTGAGCACCAGGTCCAGCACGTAGAACTCGTTGAAGAACTCCACGCCGTGCTTGACGCAGTTTTGGTACAGGGTCTGCAGGATCATGTGGCCGGTGCGGTCCGCGGCGTAGCAGGCGCGGCGCACCGGGGCCTTGCCGTGGTCGCGGGTGTGCCCGCCGAACCGGCGCTGGTCGATCCGGCCTTCCGGGGTCCGGGAGAACGGCATACCCATGTTCTCCAGGTCCAGCACCGCGTCGATGGCCTCCTTGGCCATGATCTCCACGGCGTCCTGGTCGGCCAGGTAGTCGCCGCCCTTGACGGTGTCGAAGGCGTGCCACTCCCAGTTGTCGTCTTCGACGTTGGCCAGTGCCGCGCACATGCCGCCCTGCGCCGCGCCGGTGTGGCTGCGGGTCGGGTAGAGCTTGGTCAGCACCGCGGTGCGAGCCCGCGGGGCCGCCTCGACGGCCGCGCGCATCCCGGCGCCGCCGGCACCGACGATCACCACGTCGTATCGATGTTCTTGAATCACCGCGATATCACCCGTTCGCTACCGAATTTGCCGTCAAATTGTCGCGTCGAAGCTCAGCAGCACGTAGCTGCCCAGCATCAGTGTGAAGATCACCGACACCACCAGCAGCGTCGTCAGCCAGAACCGGCTGCGGGCGGTGCGGGTGTAGTCGCCGATGATCGTGCGCAGGCCGTTGGCGCCGTGCAGTTCGGCCAGCCACAGCAGGCACAGATCCCAGATCTGCCAGTAGGGGTGGTGCCAGCGCTGCGCCACGTAGTTGAAGTCGATGCGGTACACGCCGTCTTCCATCATCAGCATGACGAACAGGTGCCCGAGCACCAGGAAGATCAGTACGGCGCCGGAGAACCGCATGAACATCCAGGTGTACTTCTCGAAGTTGGGCATCCCGTTGTGCCGCTGCGGGGCGCGGGGGTCGCCGAGGCCGGCGGGCCGGTCCCGGTCGGTGGCGATGATCGGGGCGATCGGGCCCCGGCTGCCTTGGACGTTAGGTGTGGTCATAGAAATCGCTCCGCCATGTGCATGCCGATCCGAACCAGCACCGGAACCATCACCACCAGCCAGATGGCGCCGACGGCCACCAGCATCTGGCGCTGGTAGCGGGTGCCCTGCCACCAGAAGTCGATCAGGATCAACCGGACGCCGTTGAGGCCGTGGAACAGCACGGCCGCCACCAGGCCCAGTTCCATCAGACCCACCAGCGGGGTCTTGTAGGTGCCGATCACCTGGTCGTAGGCCTGCGGGCTCACCCGCATCAGGGCCGTGTCGAGGACGTGCACGAACAGGAAGAAGAAAATGGCCGCCCCGGTGATCCGGTGCAGCGCGAACGCCCACATTCCCGGATCGCCCTTGTACAGACTCTGCCGCCGGTTTCGCGGCGCATTCGTCCGCGTTCCCGGCGTCGCCGAATCGGCGGATGTCGCCGTCATCAACGCCTCCAAATTTTCTGCAGCAGCCCGCTGCGCCCGGCTTTGCCGTGCGTGCGGTCTTCCCGCAACGCCGTCGCTATCAATAAACCTCGGCTTGGACTCTAAACCCATCCACAGGTCCGAAACGACCGCAGATATGTTACCGGCGGGTAGTCGAGGGCTGACGCTACGCTGATTTTCGGCCGCCGACGACGGATCGATGAGGAGATGCGATGCGTTCAGACCGACAGAACATTCGTTGAATGTCCTCAGAAATTGATTGGGATGAGTTGCGGCGCAACGCAATAGAGGCGGCCGCCAATGCCTACGCGCCGTATTCACGGCTGCGGGTCGGGGCCGCCGGTCTGACTGCCGACGGCCGGACCGTCACGGGCTGCAATGTGGAAAATGTCTCATATGGCCTGACCCTGTGTGCGGAGTGTGCGGTGGTCTGCGGCCTGTATTCCGGCGGCGGCGGACGGCTGGTGGCGCTGTCGTGTGGTAATGCCGCCGGGGAACTGCTGATGCCGTGCGGACGCTGCCGGCAGCTGCTGTTCGAACACGGCGGCGCCGAGCTGCTCATCGATCACCCGGCGGGCGCGCGGCGGTTGGCCGAATTGCTGCCCGACGCGTTCGGTCCCGAGGCGCTGCCGTGAGCGAGTCGTTCGACGCGCCGACGCTGATCATCGCCAAGCGCGACGGCCACCGGCTGCCCGACGCCGGCATCGACTGGCTGATCGAGGCCTACACCGCGGGCCGGGTCGCCGAGGAGCAGATGTCGGCCCTGCTGATGGCGATCTATCTGCGCGGCATGGACGCCGCCGAAACGGTGCGCTGGACGGCGGCGATGATCGACTCCGGGGAGCGCTTCGACTTCTCCGGGCTGCGCCGCGACGGCGCACCGCTGACGACCGTCGATAAACACTCCACCGGCGGCGTCGGCGACAAGATCACGTTGCCGCTGGTGGCCGTCGTCGCGGCCTGCGGTGCCGCGGTGCCCAGCGCCTCGGGGCGCGGCCTGGGCCATACCGGCGGCACGCTGGACAAGCTGGAATCGATCGCAGGGTTCGACGTGACGATCTCCGGTGCCCGGCTCGCCGAGCAGCTGAGCACGGTCGGTGCGGCGGTGTTCGCGGCCGGGCAGCTGGCGCCGGCCGACGCCAAGCTCTACGCGCTGCGCGACATCACCGGCACGGTCGACTCGCTGCCACTGATCGCCAGCTCGGTGATGAGCAAGAAACTCGCCGAGGGGACGCAAGGCCTGGTCCTCGACGTCAAGGTCGGTACCGGCGCGTTCATGAAGGACCTCGACGACGCCCGCGAACTGGCCGCCCGGATGATCGCGCTCGGCACCGCTCACGGGGTTCCGACCCGGGCGCTGCTCACCGACATGAGCACGCCGTTGGGCTGCACCGTCGGCAACGCGATCGAGGTCGCCGAATCGCTCGACGTGCTGGCCGGCGGCGGACCGGCCGACGTGGTGGACCTGACGGTGCGGCTGGCCGCCGAGATGCTGGCGTTGGCCGGCATCGACGGCATCGATCCCGCGCAGACCCTGCGCGACGGCACCGCGATGGACCGGTTCACCGCGATGGTCGCCGCCCAGGGCGGTGACCTGGGCGTGCCGTTGCCGATGGGCGCATGCACCGAGACCCTGACCGCGGATCGCGGCGGCATCATGGGCGACATCGACGCGATGGCGGTGGCCCAGGCGGCCTGGCGCCTCGGCGCTGGCCGAGCCAAGCCGGGGGAGCGGGTGCAGCACGGGGCCGGGGTGCGGATTCACCGCCGGCCGGGCGAGCCGGTGGCCGCCGGCCAGACCCTGTTCACCCTCTACACCGACACAGCGGAGCGGCTGGCGCCCGCGCTGGCCGAACTCGACGGCGGCTTCGGCGTCGCCGACACACCGCCGGTCCCGCGCCCCCTGATCATCGAGGCAAGCCCATGATGAAGCCATGAGCACACCGGTCAACCGGGAGACCATCCGTGCGGTCCCCAAAGCCCTGCTGCACGATCACCTCGACGGGGGGCTCCGCCCGGCCACCGTCGTCGACATCGCCGGACAGGTCGGCTACGACGGCCTGCCCGCCACCGATCCCGAGGAGCTGGCCACCTGGTTTCGGACCCGCTCGCACAGCGGCTCGCTGGAGCGCTATCTGGAACCGTTCAGCCACACCGTGGCGGTCATGCAGACCCCCGAGGCGCTGTATCGCGTCGCGGCCGAATGCGTGGCGGATCTGGCCGCCGACACCGTGGTCTACGCCGAGGTGCGGTTCGCGCCGGAACTGCACATCGAAGGCGGCCTGTCCTTCGACGAGGTCACCGACGCGGTGCTGGCCGGATTCGCCGCCGGGGAACGCGAGGCCGCCGCGGCCGGCCGGCCCATCGTGGTGCGCTGCCTGGTCACCGCGATGCGCCATGCCGCGCTGTCGCGGGAGATCGCCGAGTTGGCCATCCGGTTCCGTGACAAGGGAGTGGTCGGTTTCGACATCGCCGGCGCCGAAGCCGGCTACCCGCCCAGCCGGCACCTGGACGCATTCGAATACATGCGAGACCACAACGCCCGGTTCACCATCCACGCCGGCGAGGCGTTCGGGCTGCCGTCGATCCACGAGGCGATCGCGTTCTGCGGCGCCGACCGGCTCGGGCACGGGGTGCGGATCACCGACGACATCACCGTCGGCGACGACGGGACCGTGCGGTTGGGCCGGCTGGCCGCGATCCTGCGCGACAAGCGGGTGCCGCTGGAGCTGTGCCCGAGCTCGAACGTGCAGACCGGTGCCGTCGGCAGCATCGCCGAGCACCCGTTCGACCTGCTGGCCCGGGCCCGGCTGCGGGTGACGGTCAACACCGACAACCGGCTGATGAGCGACACCACCATGACCGATGAGATGGCGGTGCTGGCCGAGACGTTCGACTACGGCTGGGCCGATCTGCAGCGGTTCACCGTCAACGCGATGAAATCGGCGTTCATCCCGTTCGATCAGCGGGTGGAGATCATCGAAGAGGTGATCAAACCGCGTTATGCGGCGCTGATCGGCTGACAACCCGCCCCCGGAACGGCGAAAGCCGGGCGATCGCGGTTGCGATCGCCCGGCTTCCGGAGGGAGGTCAGTGCTCGGTGACGGTGGCCTCGGTGTCGCCGTCCTTCCAGGTGATGATGCCGTGCTCGAAGGTGCTCTGCTTGGCACCGTCGGCGTTGGTGGTCTCGTCGCTGGTCGGGTAGCCGAGCTTGCCCTGCGAGCCGCCCAGCTCGTTCCACTTGTCGCGGATCTTGCCCCACACCACGTACGAACGGGTGGTGTGGACGATGACACCGCCGTCGAACTGCTGGTAGGTGCCGCCGTCGGGGTTCTTCTGCTCAGCGGCGATCGGCTCGCCCAGGTCCTGCTTGGCGGTGGCGTCCAGCGAGTCCAGCTTGGCCAGGATGGCGCCGGAGACGGTGTACTCCTTGCCGTCCTCACCGGTCATCACCGTGGAGCTGGCGGCGCCTTCCTCGTCGGGGGCGGTGACCGCCGACGAGATCGCCGAGCTGGCCGAAGACGCAACCGAGCTGGCCTGCGAGGCAACCGAGCTGGCCGAGCTGAGGGCGTCGTTGGTCTTCTCCTTGGCTTCGCCGCTGCAACCCGTGCCGATAAGTGCGACCCCCAAAACTGCGGCGGATACTGCTGCGGCCCGCTGTGTTGCCTTGCGCATGTGTAGTCCTTTCGAATTGGAAGGGCCCCGCAAACAACACGGACCGGCCCGAGTGCTATCGCGCCAGATGTTATCCGGGATTTGGCGCACGCGGCAATGAAATCGGGCAAATAATGGCCGCAATTCCGGTGAATTTCCGCGGTACCGACCACGTCGGACGCGGTGCTGTTCCGCCGGTCTACATGGGCGGACGGACGGTGCGAGGGGTGGAAGACGCTATTCGCGCCGAAGCCGCGACTGCACGAACTGCTCGAGCTGTTCCCATTCCTTGACCACCGGAGCGTACGGGCGCTGCGGCTCGGAAACCGACTCCCGATCCAGCACGTAGCTGACCATCCGGCCCAGCGGGCGGTCCGGTTGCAGCGCATCGGCGACCACGCCGTCCTCGGCGTAGGTGCCCACGTCCTGCAGGAACTCCACGGCCAGTTCCAGCTGCTCACGGTCCACCGCGGTGGGCCCGTCGGTGAGGTCGTCGGTCATCCCGGACAGCACGTAGACGTTGTCGTCGGTGATGTCGATCGACAGCGAACCGTCGTTGGCGGCGGTCCGGATGTCGTCGTAGGTGCTCAGGTCGGACAGGTCGTGGTCGTGTTCGTCGGCCAGATAGCGGGCCAGCGCCCGTTCGGAACCGAACACGCTGATCCGGCCGTTGCGGCCCAGGAACACCGGGTTGTCGCCGAGGTAGCAGCGCAGGGTGAAGAACGTCCCGTTGTCGGTGATGATGCGGATCGGGTCGATGCCCACCTTGGCCCAGAAGTTGGCGTCACCGCCGAGAACGACCCGGTCGCCCGCGGCGCGCTCGCCGGCGGCGGCGACGGCGGTCTCGTCATCGCCCGCGGCGTCGGCGCCGTCGGTGTCCTCGGCGATGGGCTCCGGTTCGGCGGGTGCCGGTCCGGCGAGCTCGTCGGCGGCCCGCGACACCGCCGCGGCGTCGACCTCGGGGGTGGTGACGATCTCTTCGATCGCGGCCAGCGCGCTGCTCCAGCTACGGCCGATGATCTGCGCGATCGCCTCCCAGCGCTTGCGGCCGGCCCGGCCGGTGAAGTTGTCCACACCGCCGGTCAGCCAGCCCAGGTTGGGGTTGCCGTTGAAGAATTTCGTCACCGCCGGCAGGTCGCACACCGACCCGATCGCCGAGACGATCTCCAGCGCGCGGGCCAGCGCGTCGACGGACGTCGCGGTGGGCTTCTGCAGCAGCAGTTCCTCGACCGCGATCAGGTCGTAGCGGTCGTCGGGGGCCGGGTCGAGCCGGTGGGCGTTGGCCTCGACCAGCCGCGCCCAGCTGGGGTGATCGGCCAGGTCGTTGTCGGTGCTGCTCCGGACGAATGCGGCCAGTTCGGCGGCGGACTCGAAGGCGTAGAGGTCGTCGTCCTTGCCCAGGAACGCCTGCCACTCGTCACCGGAGTCACGCCAACTCGGTGCCCACAGGGTGTAGCGGTCGCCCGCGGTCAACTCGAGGCGGATCGGAACGAGGTCAGCTGCCATGGCGCACAGAATAACGGCGGTCGTCCGCGGCCCGGCTCAAGGGCGTCGATAGCCCGGCGGTTCGGCGCGTGCCCGGGGCGGCGAAGTCCGGCGAACGGCGTCGTGCGGTGCGCGAGGCACTCCAATTTGACAACGGTTGTTATCTGAAAGAAAGTCGACACTGAATTTCGCCTAATAGATTAATGTGACCCTGTCAGGCGGAGGCAAAAATTAGCCGGAGGAATTTCGGTACGGCCGAGGAGGTCTGCGATGGGGATCAAGCGAATGCATCCGTTGGGGGCGGGATTGTCGGCCGTGCTGATCGCTGCCGCGTCGCCGCTGATTCCCGCGGCCGCAGTACCGGCGGAGAAACTGCTCACCGCGGTCGGCCGCGATCTGGCGCTGCTGGGCAGCGAGAGCTGGATCATGACCGGCACCGGTACCGCCGACCCGACGATCGGTGACTACATGGACCTGGTGCGGGACTACTACCTGCAACCGGCCACCCCGTGGTTCCCCGGCCAGACGACCTACCCGGGCTATGAGCTCAACGGGCTGGTCACCCCGGAACAGTTCTGCCCGATCGTCTGCCAGCCGCTGCCGGTGCCGCAGGTGGACTTCGGCGAGTCGCTGGCGCAGGGGCTGGCCAACCTGCAGGCCGCGATCCTGCCGCAGCTGGAAGCAGGCGACGACGTCACGGTGTTCGGCTTCTCCCAGAGCTCGGTGATCGCCACCCTGGCCATGCACGACCTGCTCGCCGGGGATCCGAGCGGCGACAGTCTTGGTTTCGACCCGGACAACCTGCACTTCGTGCTGATCGGCGCGCCGAACAACCCGATCAGCGGCATCCTGACCCGACTGCACTTCCCGGACGGATTCGACGGGGACATGCAACGCATCCCGTTCCTGAACATCCCGATGGGCATCGAGTCGACTCCGACCGGCCCGTTCACCACCGACGTCTACGCCACCGAGTACGACGGCTGGGCGGTGTTCCCGCAGGACCCCACCAACCTGCTGGCCGTCATCAACGCCCTGATGGGGATCGGCGCGGTGCACAACTCCTACTTCCAGGACAACCTCGCCAACGTCATCGAGCTCGGCTCGATCGGCAACACCGACTACTACATGCTGCCCGAGCAGCTGCCCATCCTCGGACCCGTCTACGGCCTGGGCGACTTCGGCAAGGTCCTCGGCGACGCCCTGACCCCGCTGCTCAAGCTCTACATCGACTGGTCCTACGGCAACCCCGGAGCCCCCGACGCCGGCATCAGCGTCGACGGCGTCGACCCGATCGGGGCCGCCGGGGCCTGGGCGGTCACCGCGACCGGCCAACTGTCCCACGACACCGATGCCGCCGGATTCCTGCTCCGGATGGACCCCCTGCAGATGCTGGCCGGGCTGCAGTACGCCGCCGTGCACACCCTCGTCGACCCGATCAACGACCTGCTCGGCTTCGCCGGCCAGGACCCGTTGTCCCAGGATTTCGTCGACGCGCTGCTGACCGGCTATCACTTCACGCTCGACATCGACCAGATGCTGCTCACCGGGTGGCACGACCTGGCGACCGAGTGGGACCTGCTCGACGTGCTCGGGCCCGACGCCGTCTTCAACGGCGCGCCGCTGCTGTCCGCGCAGCCGCTGCTGGACCTGATCGGGGTCGGCTTCAGCCTCGCCGGCTACCTCGACTCCTGACCGATGCGCCGCACGCACCCCCTGGGTGCCCTCCTGCTCGCGGTATCGGTGCTGACGGTCGGGCCCGGCACGGCAGCCGCCGACGACGGCTGGATCATGGGGCCGACCAGCATCCCCGACCCCAGCGTCGGTGACTACCTCGACGACGTGACGGTCCGGTACCTGCCGTCCGCCGTGCCGTGGTTCCCCGGTCAGCCGATGTTTCCCGACCATCATTTCCAGGGTTTGGTCACCCCCGAGCAGTTCTGCCCGCTGGTCTGCCTGCCCCCGCCCAATCCCTATCTGACGTTCGCCGAGTCGGTGGCCCGCGGCGTGGAGATCCTGCACGCCGCGCTGGCCCCGCAACTGAGCGACGGTTCGAGCGTCACGGTGTTCGGCTACTCGCAGAGCGCCACCATCTCCACCCAGGAGATGATCGACCTGCTGGCCGCCGGGCCGGGCTCCGGTTACGACCTCGACGCCCTGCACTTCGTGCTGGTCGGCAACCCCAGCAACCCGCTCGGCGGCGTTCTGACCCGCTTCCCGGCCTATCCGCTGTGGGGCGACCAGCCGGTGCACCTGCCGTTCCTGGGCATCCCGTTGAGCATCGGGCCGACCCCGACCAGCGGGTTCGACACCGACATCTACACCGGCGCCTACGACGGCCTGGCCAACTTTCCGCAGGACCCCGCCAACCTGCTCGCCATGGTCAACGCCCTGATCGGGACCGCGACGGTGCATTTCTCCTACGCCGACTTCGACAACCTGGCCGACACCGTCGACCTGGGCCGCATCGGTGACACCGACTTCTACCTGATTCCCCAGCCGCTGCCGCTGCTGTGGCCGCTGTACCAACTCGGCGACGTCGGCAAGGTCATCGCCGACGCCCTGGCGCCGATGCTGACCCTGATCGTCGACTGGGGCTACGGCAACCCGGGCAACCCGTTCGTCGGGATCAACGGCACCGATGCCGTGGGGCCGTGGGCGGTCACCGCGAGCGGGGAATTGGCCGACGGTTCCGATGTGGCCGGATTCGTGCTGCGGATGGATCCCCTGCAGATGTTCGCCGGCCTGCAGTACGCCGCCGTGCACACCGTCGTCGACCCGGTCAACGACCTACTGGGGTTCGCCGGATGGGATCCGTTGCCGACCGATCTGGTCGACGTGCTGCTGACCGGTTACCGGCTCACCAACGCGGTGGACGCCTATCTGCTGGACGCCTGGCAGCAGGTGGCCGAGTCACTGGACGTCGCCGCGTGGCTGGGACCCGACGCGGTGTTCAACGGCGAACCGCTGATCTCGCTGGCGCCGGTGCTGGAGACCGGCGCGGTGTTCTTCGAGATCCTCAACGCACTGGGTGCATGACTAGGGTTCCGGGCATGAACGTGCGCATCGTCGACCATCCGCTGGCCGCGGCACGGTTGACCACGCTGCGCGACCGGTGCAGCGACAACGCGGTGTTCCGGGCGGCCCTGCGCGATCTGACCTGGATGCTGGTCTACGAGGCCACCCGCGAAGCACCCCGCGAAGCCGTACCGGTGCGCACCCCGCTGACCGACACCGTCGGCGCGCGACTGGCGGCACCGCCGCTGCTGGTGCCGGTGCTGCGCGCCGGACTGGGCATGGTCGAGGCCGCACACAGCCTGATCCCCGAAGCGCAGGTCGGCTTCGTCGGCGTGGCACGCGACGAGACCTCTCACCAGCCGGTCCCGTATCTGGCGTCGCTGCCGGCCGATCTGAGCGGCCGGCCGGTGCTGGTGCTCGATCCGATGCTGGCCACCGGTGGCTCGCTGGTGCACACCCTGGGACTGCTTATCGACCGCGGCGCCGCCGACATCACCGTGCTGTGTGTGGTGGCCGCACCGGAAGGTGTTGCGGCACTGACGAAGGCCGCGCCGGAAGTCCGGTTGATCACCGCCGCCGTCGACGACGGCCTGGACGCGGACGCCTATATCGTGCCGGGCCTCGGCGACGCCGGGGACCGCCAATTCGGGCCGCGCTGAGCTACCAGGCGCGGACCGCATCGGCCAGCGCCGCACAGACCGCGACGGCCTGCGCGCGGTCCGCGGCGAGGTCGCCCTCGGGTGGCCGGGCGACCTCGAGATAGCACTTGAGTTTCGGTTCGGTTCCCGACGGCCGCACCACCACCCGTACCGTCGTGCCGTCGCGCTCGCCGGTGAATTCGCAGGCATCGGTGGCCGGTCCGTCCCGGTGCAGCAGGTCGGTGACGGTGACCGCGAATCCGGCCAGCGCACTCGGCGGGTCGCTGCGAAGCCGCGCCATCACCGCGGCCGCCTCGGCGGGGTCGGCGACCCGCCGGGTCACCGCATCGGTGACGTGGACACCGTGCCGGCGGGCCAGATCGTCCAGCGCGGCGGGCACCGAACCGCCTTTCGCCCGCAACGCCGCCACCAGATCACAGGCCAGCACCGCCGCGCTGATGCCGTCCTTGTCGCGCACCGCATCCGGGTTCACGCAGTAGCCGATCGCCTCCTCGTAGGCGTAGACCAGCGTGGCTCCGGGGCTCCCGTCGTCGGCACGCGCCAACCACTTGAATCCGGTCAACGTCTCCACATGGCGTGCCCCGTAACGCCGCGCGATGCGCGCCAGCATCCGCGACGACACCACACTGCTGGCCACCACCGCGCCGGACGCCCGACCGGCCGGCAGCTGCGACAACAGATAATCGCCCAGCAGCCAACCTGTTTCGTTGCCGGTGAGCATCCGCCACCCCGCGGTGCCGCGGACGCCGACGGCGCACCGGTCGGCATCGGGGTCCAAGGCGATCGCCACGTCGGCGTCGACCTCGGCGGCCAACGCCAACAACGCATCGGTGGCGCCGGGCTCCTCCGGATTGGGGAAGGCCACCGTGGGGAAGTCCGGGTCCGGATCGAATTGACCGGCCACGGTGTGGATGTCGGTGAACCCCGCCGAACGCAGTGCCTCGAGCGCAGTCTTGCCACCGACCCCGTGCAGCGGGGTCAGCGCCACCGTGACCCGGCCGCGATTCCGCCGCACCGCGGCCGCCTGCGCCACGTAACGGGCCACCAGTTCGGTGCCGGCCGGGGCGACCGGGCGCCGGGCGATCGCGTCGGCCGGGGGAGCCTCGGCCATCGCCGCCTCGATCTCGGTGTCGGTCGGCGACACGATCTGTATCCCGCCGTCGAAGTACACCTTGTAACCGTTGTCGGCCGCCGGGTTGTGTGAGGCGGTGATCTGGATGCCGGCGGCGGCACCGAGATGGCGCACTGCGAACGCCAGCACCGGCGTCGGCAGCGGTTCGGGAAGCGCCACCACCGAAAAGCCTGCGGCGCAGAGCACTTCCGCGGTGGCCTTGGCGAATTCCGCCGAACCGTGCCGCGCGTCGCGACCGACCACCACCGTGGAGCCCGGGCGCCGGTGTGCCGACAGCACCCGGGCCACCGCCCAGCTGGCCCGCAGTACCACCGCCAGATTCATCGCGTCGGGCCCGCCCCGCACCGGCCCGCGCAGCCCGGCGGTGCCGAACCGCAGCGGTGCGGCGAAACGGGCGGCCAACTCGGCGGGGCTGCACGCACGGAGTTCTGCGGCGGTCACCGGGTCCGGGTCGTGGGCGATCCACTGCTCGGGGTTCACAGCGTCGATTGTGGCAAGCGGTGTGTCCGGAAGCGCGCACCACGCGCTACCATTCTGGCGTTTCTGCCGGGTCTGACGATGGAGTGCCGGTGAGTCGCTCGACAATCGTGCCGGTTGCCGTCGTGGCGGCCATCGCGGCCGTGGTGCACGGAGTGTTCGCGCTGCGGTACGGCTGGCATCCCGACGAGTTCTACTACGTGGTCTGCGGTCAGCACCCGGCGTGGGGATACTTCGACCATCCGCCGCTGGTGCCACTGCTGGCGCGGGTCGCCGCCCTCGGTGGTCTGGCCGGCCTCCGGGTACTGGCGATCGCGATACACCTGGGCTGCATCGTGCTGGCGGCGGTGCTGGCCGCGGAGTTCGGCGGCCGGCGGGTCGCCCAGACGATCAGTGCCGCCGCGGTCGCGGCCAGCCCGCTGTTCATGGGTGCGGCCATGTTCTTCGGGACGACCGTCGTCGACCAGCTGATCTGGATCGCGGTGCTGGTGTTGGTGGCGCGGGCGCTGCGGAAGGCGACCGTGGTGGCGTGGCTGCCGGCCGGCGTGGTCGCCGGCATCGGCCTGGAGGCCAAACAGACCGTGGTGCTGCTGCTCGTCGGCATCGCGGTGGGCCTGGTGGTGTTTCGGCGCGACGCGTTGCGCGGCGCAGGCCCGTGGCTGGCCGGGCTGGTGGCGGTCGCCATGGCCGTGCCGAACCTGATCTGGAACGCCCAGCACGACTGGCCGAACATGACCTTCGCGCACGCGATGTCGGTGCGGATGGGCGGACCCTGGGGGTCGTTGACCCAGCTGCCGTTGCTGTTGCTGTTGTACGCCGGGCCGCTGCTGGTGCTGCTGTGGGCGATCGGGGCCGGCTGGCTGGCGTCGGACGAACGCCGCGAACACCGCTGGATCCTGGTGGTTCCGGTGGTGGTGCTGGTGCTGTGCGTGGCCACCGGCGGGCGTTGCTACTACGCGGGTCCGGTGCTGGCCGCGCTCTTCGCCGCCGGTGCGGTCCGTATCGAAGGCGGGGACCCCGACCGGCGGCCGTGGGGGTGGGCGACCGCGCTGGTGGCGTCGTTCCTGGGTGCGGTCGTGTTCTGCCTACCGGTGCTGCCCCCGGCGACCGCCACCGCACTGCGCAAGGTCAACCCCGTCCCGATGGAGACCTACGGCTGGCAGCAGTTCGTCGATCAGGTGGCCGACGCGGCGTCGACGCTGCCCGACGGGGCGCCGATCTTCACCAGCAACTACGGCGAAGCCTCGGCACTGCGGATTCTCGGGCCGGCCGCCGGGATCGACCGCCCGGTGGTCAGCGGCGACAGCAACTACGCCCAGTGGGGGCCACCGGACGACGACGCCGACACCGTGTTGTGCGTCGGGCGATTCCCGGTCCGGCTGTTCAACCAATACTGGAAACAGGTCGACTACGTGGCATCGATCAGGTTCCCCAGCGGTGTACGGACCGGGGAGAGCGGCGCCAGGATCTATCGGTGCACCGAACCGCGGGGCAGTTGGGCGGCGATGTGGCCGCGGATGCGGCACAGCTCGGGCGTCGGCTACTGAGCGGGGACGGGTAGCCGCGCGATCACCTCGGCCAGCAGGGCGCCCATCCGGCCCGCGGACTCCCGGCCGGCGGCCAGCACCTCGGCGTGACTGAGCGGCTCTCCGGTGATCCCGGCGGCCAGATTGGTCACCAGGGACACGCCCAGCACCTGGGCTCCGGCCGCCCGCGCCGCGATCGCCTCGTGCACCGTCGACATGCCCACCAGGTCGGCGCCGAGCGTGCGCAGCATCCTGATCTCGGCGGGGGTCTCGTACTGCGGTCCGGGCATGCCCGCGTAGACGCCCTCGGCCAGGCTCGGGTCCACCTGCAGGGCCAGGGCGCGCAGCGACGGGGTGTAGGCGTCGACCATGTCGACGAAGTGCGCGCCCTGCAGCGGGGAGCGCCCGGTCATGTTCAGATGATCGCTGATCAGCACCGGCTGGCCTACCTCGTAGCCGGCCCGCAGTCCACCGGCGGCGTTGGTCAACACCACGGTGGTGGCCCCGGCGGCCACCGCCATGCGGACCGGCCGCACCACGTCGTCGAGCGGATGACCCTCGTAGGCGTGGATCCGCCCGACCAGCACCAGCACCCGGTGCGCACCGATCTGCATCGACACCAGTTCGCCGGTGTGGCCCGCCGCGGTCGGCGTACTGAAGCCGGGCAGGTCCGCCATCGGCATGGTGGCCGTTGCCGTGCCGAGGGCGGCCACCGCCGGCGCCCAACCCGAACCCAGCACGATCGCCACGTCGTGGTTGCCGACGCCGGTGCGCCGGGCCACCGCCGCCGCGGCCTGTGTTGCCAGCGGTACCGTCACAGGCACTGAGTTTAATCGTGCGCCGCAATGGGATACTGCGTGAATGTCTGCAGCGTCCGTGTCCACCGCCGTCGAGGCGTGGCTGGCCGGCCACGCCGACGAATTGGTGGCCTGGCGACGCCATCTGCACCGGCACCCGGAGCTGAGCCGACAAGAGTTCGCCACCACCCAGTTCGTCGCCGAACGCCTCGCCGGTGCCGGCCTCAACCCCAAGGTGCTGCCCACCGGAACCGGGCTGACCTGTGATTTCGGGCCGGAGGACGGTCCCCGTATCGCGCTGCGCGCCGATATCGACGCGTTGCCGATGACCGAGCAGACCGGCGCCCCGTACGCCTCGCTGGTGCCGGGTGTGACGCACGCCTGCGGTCACGACGCGCACACCTCGATCCTGCTGGGCGCCGCGCTGGCGCTGGCGTCCGCCCCGGAATTGCCGGTGGGGGTCCGGTTGGTGTTCCAGGCCGCCGAGGAGCTGATGCCCGGCGGTGCGATCGACGCCATCTCGGCGGGGGTGCTCAGCGGGGTCAGCCGGATCTTCGCGCTGCACTGCGACCCGCGGCTGGAGGTCGGCCGGGTGGCCACCATCGCCGGGCCGATCACGTCGGCGGCCGACACCATCGAGATCACCGTCTCCGGCCCGGGCGGCCACACCTCCCGGCCGCATCTGACCGCGGATCTGGTCTACGGGTTGGGCACATTGATCACCGGGCTGCCCGCGGTGCTGTCCCGGCGCATCGACCCGCGCAACAGCACGGTGATGGTCTGGGGGGCGGTCAATTCCGGTGCCGCCGCCAACGCCATCCCGCAGGCCGGCCGGCTGGCCGGCACGGTGCGCACCGCCAACCGGGACACCTGGCTGGCGATGCAGGGCATCGTCGAGGACGCCGTCGCATCCCTGTTGGCGCCGTTGAACATTCAGCACACGCTGTACTACCACCGCGGTGTCCCGCCGGTGGTCAACGAAGAGGTGTCGACGCAACTGTTGACGCATGCGATCGAGGCCATCGGGCCCGACGTGCTCGCGGCGACCCAGCAATCCGGTGGGGGAGAAGACTTCTCCTGGTATCTGGAGCAGGTGCCCGGTGCGATGGCCCGGCTCGGGGTGTGGTCGGGCGACGGCCCGCAATTGGATCTGCACCAGCCGACGTTCGATCTCGACGAGCGGGCCCTGGCGGTGGGTGTGCAGGTGATGGCCGGCCTAGTAGAGCAGGCCGGCCTGCTCTAGGCCCCTCTCCCTCTCACCCCGCTGCCCACTCCGTGACCGTGCGTGTCTGTACGCCAACACGCCGTAAATTCCGTACAACTGTGCACCCTCACGCCGGCAGGACTGTGCACAATTCGGGCTTTGTCCACAGTTCGCGGCGGTCCGCGCCGCCGGTGTACACCGCCGCAGCGGCCGGACGCCGACGATCGCCGGCATGGATTCTCGATTGCGTGACCTACTCGACCGGCAGGGCGGAGTGGCGACGTCCGGCCAAGTGCTGACCGTCATCACTCGCCGCGGCCTGGAAGCAGAGCTGAAACATGGCCCACTGCAGAAGATTTGGTATGGAATCTACGGTCACGGCAAAGCGAGTGATGAACTGCTGCTGCGCGGACTGGACCTGGCCACCGGAACCGACGTCGCCATCTGCCTGGGAACCGCCGCGGCCGCCTACGGGTTCGACACCGAGGAACCCGCGGATCTGCACGTTCTCAACCCGCCCGATCAACAACTGCGATCGGCGGACGGATTGGTGGTGCACCGCCGCGAGGGCGCACCGATAAGCGAGGTCGCCGGCCGGCCGGCCACCGCCCCGGAATGGACCGCGATCGAGGTGGCCCGCGCGCTGCGTCGACCACGGGCGCTGGCAACGCTGGACGCCGCACTGCGCAGTGGCACCTGTTCGCGCGCCGGTTTGCAGCGCGCCGCCCTCCGGCAGGCGGGCCGCCGCGGCATCGTGGCCGTCCGCGATCTGCTGCCGCTGGCCGACCCACTGGCGGATTCTGCGATGGAAAGCGAATCGCGGCTGATGATGATCGACGCCGGGCTGCCGCGCCCGGTCCTGCAGTACAGGTTGCGGGATCGCGCCAACCGGCTATGGCGCCTGGACTTCGCCTGGCCGGAGTTGCGGGTCGCCGTCGAATACGACGGCCTCGACTGGCACGAGGGCCCGACCGCGTTCGTCTACGAACGGCAGCGGCGCGCGGCATTGGAGGAGATGGGCTGGGTGGTGATCCCGATCATCGTCGACGACGTTCGCCGCCGGCCGAACCAGACCATCCGCCGCATCGAGACGCACCTGGCGCGTGCCGCGGCCTGACCGGTCAAATCACCGGCCCGTGAGCGTGCGCAGTTGTACGGATTTTGCGGCGTGTCGCGGTGCAGACGCGCACGCTCGCGGCAAAAACGGGCTAACTCCCGGGGCCGATATTGCGCGCCGGGCGGGTCTGCAGATCGCGCACGTATTCCTCTGGGGCGCCGGCGATCTGGGCCGCTTCGGCCACCACACCGAGGTACCGGGCCGAGGGCAGCCCACGCTCCCAGGCGTCCACCACGTACAGCCACGCCAGCACCGGCGCCGGCTCACGATCGACCGGGTCCGAGCTGATCCCGTCCACCCGGTCCACCCGCAGCCGGATCTTCTTGTGGACGCCGAACTCCGAGCCCTCCCAGCTGTCCATGTTCTTCTCGTCCTCGGGGGTGACGTCGTAGAGCACGACGAACACCTTCGAGTCCGGGTCTTCGACCACGGTTGCCAGGGCGCCCTCCCAGCCGATGTCCTCGCCGGCGAACGTCAGCCGCCATCCGTGCAGCCAGCCGGTGCCGGTCATCGGGGAATGCGGCGCCCGTTGCAGCATCTGTTCGGGATGCATGTTTGACCCGTAGGCGGCGTAGAGCGGCACGGCAGAAATCTTAAACGCCGCGACCCGGATAGGTTAGTCGCTGTGACTTCTCCCTCGACACGGATCGTGATCGTCGGCGGCGGGCCGGCCGGTTACGAGGCGGCACTGGTCGCGGCGGCCAAAGGACCCGATGCGGTATCGGTCACGGTGGTCGACGCCGACGGCATCGGCGGGGCCTGCGTGCTGTGGGACTGCGTCCCGTCCAAAACCTTCATCGCCTCGTCCGGGGTGCGTACCGAACTGCGGCGCGCGCCTCACCTGGGTTTCGACATCGACGTCACCGACGCCGAGATCGAGCTGGATCGGATCCACGAACGGGTGAAGTCGCTGGCCGTCGCGCAGTCCGACGACGTCCGGACCCAGCTGCTCAACTCCGGTGTGGAGGTCATCGCCGGCCGCGGCGAGCTGATCGACCCCGAACCCGGCCGAATACACCATCGGATCCGGGTCACCGCGCACGGGCACGATGCGCAACGCGTCCTCGACGCCGACGTGGTCCTGATCGCCACCGGCGCCAGCCCCCGCACCCTGCCCGGCGCCGAACCCGACGGCGAACGGATCCTGACCTGGCGGCAGCTCTACGACCTGCACACCCTGCCCGACCACCTGGTGGTGGTGGGTTCCGGGGTCACCGGCGCGGAGTTCGTCAACGCCTATACCGAACTCGGCGTCAAGGTGACGGTGGTGGCCAGCCGCGACCGGGTGCTGCCGCACGAGGACCCCGACGCCGCCCGGGTGCTGGAGAGCGTGTTCGCCGAACGCGGCGTCACCCTGGTCAAGAACGCCCGCGCCGCCTCGGTGACCCGCGAGGGTGACGGCGTGCTGGTGACGATGGCCGACGGCCGCACCGTGACCGGTAGCCATGCGCTGATGACCGTCGGCTCGGTGCCCAACACCTCCGGGCTGGGCCTGGAGCGGGTCGGGATCGCCCTCGGGCCGGGCGGTTACGTGCCGGTGGACCGGGTCTCGCGGACGCCGGTACCGGGTATCTATGCCGCCGGTGACTGCACCGGGCTGTTGCCGCTGGCCTCGGTCGCGGCGATGCAGGGCCGGATCGCGATGTATCACGCGCTGGGGGAGGCCGTGGCCCCGATCCGGTTGCGCACGGTCGCCGCGGCGGTGTTCACCCATCCCGAGATCGCCGCGGTCGGGGTGCCGCAGTCGCAGATCGACGACGGCACGGTGCCCGCCCGCACCGTGATGCTGCCGCTGCAGACCAACGCCCGCGCCAAGATGAGCCGGATGCGCTACGGGTTCCTCAAGCTGTTCTGCCGGCCGGCGACCGGAACCGTGATCGGTGGCGTGGTGGTGTCTCCGATCGCCTCGGAGCTGATCCTGCCGATCGCGCTGGCGGTGCAGAACCGGATCACCGTGACCGACCTGGCGCAGACGCTGGCGGTGTATCCGTCGTTGTCGGGGTCGTTGACCGAGGCCGCGCGGCGGCTGATGACGCACGACGACCTGGACTGATTCGACGCTAAGGCGAGCGTCACAGTCGAGGCGATCGGGCGGCCACGTAGCCTGACACACGTGAGCACGCTGGGACCTGACCAACGAGCAGAGGCCTGGGAACGTCTGGGCGACGAGCAGTTCGACGTAGTGGTGATCGGCGGTGGGGTGGTGGGCGCCGGAAGCGCGCTCGACGCCGCCACCCGCGGCCTCAAGGTGGCCCTGGTCGAGGCGCGAGACTTCGCCGCCGGGACGTCGAGCCGAAGCTCGAAGATGTTCCACGGTGGACTGCGCTATCTCGAGCAGTTGGAGTTCGGCCTGGTGCGCGAGGCGCTGCACGAACGCGAACTGTCGCTGACGACGCTGGCGCCGCACCTGGTCAAGCCGCTGCCGTTTCTGTACCCGCTGACCCGGCGGTGGTGGGAGCGGCCGTATGTGGCCAGCGGAATTTTCCTCTACGACCAGTTGGGTGGGGCGAAATCGGTTCCCGCGCAACGGCATCTGACTCGCGCCGGTGCGCTGCGGCTGAGCCCCGGGCTCAAGCGCAGTGCGCTGATCGGCGGCATCCGCTACTTCGACACCGTCGTCGACGACGCCCGGCACACCCTGACCGTGGTGCGCACCGCGGCGCACTACGGCGCGGTGGTCCGAAGCTCGACGCAGGTGGTCGCGCTGCTGCGCGAAGGCGACCGGGTGACCGGGGTGCGGGTCCGCGATTCCGAGGACGGCCGGACCACCGAGGTCCGCGGTCATGTCGTGGTCAACGCCACCGGGGTGTGGACCGACGAGATCCAGGCGCTGTCGCGTCAGCGCGGCCGGTTCCACGTGCGGGCCTCCAAGGGCGTGCACATCGTGGTGCCGCGGGACCGGATCGTCAGCGAGGCGGCGATCATCCTGCGGACCGAGAAGTCGGTGCTGTTCGTCATCCCGTGGGGCACGCACTGGATCATCGGCACCACCGACACCGACTGGAATCTGGACCTGGCGCATCCGGCGGCCACCAAGGCCGATATCGACTACATCCTGACCCACGTCAACACCGCGTTGGCCACTCCGCTGACCCACGCCGACATCGAGGGCGTCTACGCGGGCCTGCGCCCGCTGCTGGCCGGGGAGAACGACGACACCTCCAAGCTTTCGCGGGAGCACGCCGTGGCCGTCCCGTCGCCGGGGCTGGTGGCCATCGCCGGCGGCAAGTACACGACCTACCGGGTGATGGGCGCCGATGCCATCGACGCGGCCGCCGAGTACGTCCCGACGCGGGTGGCGCCCTCGATCACCGAGAAGGTGCCGCTGGTGGGTGCGGACGGTTACTTTGCCCTGGTCAACCAGGCCGAGCACGTCGGGGCCGAGCAGGGGCTGCATCCCTACCGGGTGCGGCATCTGTTGGACCGCTACGGTTCGCTGATCCACGATGTGCTGGCGCTGGCCGACGGGCAACCCGACCTGTTGGATCCGATCGCCGAGGCACCCACCTACCTGAAGGTGGAGGTCGCCTATGCGGCCCTCGCCGAGGGGGCGCTGCATCTCGAGGACGTTCTGGCCCGGCGGACCCGGATCGCCATCGAATACGCGCACCGCGGTGTCAACTGTGCGCAGGAGGTCGCCGAGGTGATGGCCGCGGCGCTCGGCTGGGACGACGCCGCCGTTGCGGCGGAGGTGGCCAACTACGCCGCGCGGGTGGAGGCGGAGATCCTCTCGCAGGAACAGCCCGACGACGAGTCGGCGGACGCGCTGCGGGCGAGTGCGCCCGAAGCCCGGGCCGAGATTCTGGAGCCGATTCCGCTTACCTGAACCGAGATTCATTACCGCGGGTATGTTCGGGGAAATGTTTCCGTACATTTAGGCTGATATCAGCATTTACATGAGATTGACACATATTTCCAACAAGGTTACTTTCTGCCCATGAGCTGGATCACAAGGGGGATCCGGGTGTGGGGAAGGTGTGATTCATGTCGGGTGGGATCGGGGGGCGCTCGCGCGCGCATTTGACGAAGGGTGGCGTGCTGGCCGCGGCGACGGTCGTCGCCGGAGTCGGGGTGCTCGGCGTCGCGGCTCCGGGGCCGCAACTGCCCGTCGCATCGGCTGCGGTGGTGCAGGGCGACGGGGGCGGTGTGGCGCTGGCGGCCTACCCGACGTTTACCGAGAGCCTGCAGAGTCTGCTCGACGTGATGCAGCTGGGCACCGTCAACGACGTGCTTGCCCTGCTAGGGGCGGTGCCGGGTGATCCCGACACGGTTTTCAGTGTCGGGTCGACTGTCGGCCAACTGCTGCAGGCCCTGAATCCCGACGGGATGACTCTCGGGCAGATCTTCGGCATGTTCGGGATTCCGTTGGGTGACCCGCTGTACAGCACCAATGGTGAGTCGCTGCTGGGCAGCAGCACCTTCAGCATCGGCGGCCAGGTCGTGGACAACCCGTTCGTGTTCAACGCCCCGCCGTCGTTTTACACGACGGTCTGGCACGATGACGGTCCCGACAACCTGTACTCCAGCATCAACGGGACGCCACTGGGCAACGTCGACCTCGGTCAGCTGGTGGACCTGCTGTTGGGCGGAGCCGGCCAGGGCGACGAACACTCGCTTGCCGACCTGGTCGACCAGTTGGGCTTCGACCTCAACCAGGCACTCCCGTCCTTCGGTGGCCTGACCGACCTGTTCGGCTGGCTGTCGGGTCTTAACACGTACGGGGACGCGCTGGGAGAGCTCGCGAACATGCTCAGCAACTACAACGTTGTGGAAAACGACTGCAATCTCCTCGGTATTTGCGGTAACACCTTCACCCCCCAGGCGCTGACTATCAACAGTTCGTTGAACGATTGGCTCAGTGGGCTGCTGCAGGTGGCGACAACCGACGTCACCAAGATGGTCCACTCGATGACGGGGGGGATCTTTCCCAGCGAGGTCGTAAACCCCACGGTCGTTGCGAACTCCGGCACCACGCTCGGCGAGTACCTGCAGACGGTGCCGTGGGGTACCACCGCCAACACGTTCCTGGGTGGACAGAGCCTGGCGGACCTGCTGGGCATAGATGACCCGAACATGACCTGGAGCGCTTACCTGAGCAGCATGCTCTTCGGCGGAATCTTCTTCCATCCCGGGACGGAAAGCCTGGGCTCGGAGACGCTCGGTGACATGCTGCTGGGCTTCCTGCCGGGCGGCGGCAGCGGATTCGACCTCGAAGGCGGTGACGCAGATGTCACCGACTTGCTGGTGGCGCTCGGATTCTTGATGCCCTGACCCGCGAATTTCTCATCGCACCCCGGCCTGTTATTCGGGCCGGGGTGTTTTACATTCGGCATACCAAATGTGCGATAAGCGCACATTGTGCTGTTCTATAGGCGTTTCCGAAGTGAAAATCGGTACCCGACGCCGGGTGCCGAAAAATAGTTGAAGTATTTTACGAGTGGCATTTCATACGATTTGCCTGTTAATTCTGCAAGTTAGTGAAACCTATAATGCTCAGGATCTGATCAGGTAGTCAATGGGGCCGAGATGTCGGGAAAGGGTTGAGTTTCATGATGCGGATGGGGCGGGTTGGGTGAAGCTCGTCGGCAAAAAGGCTTCTAGCAGCACTGATGTGGGATCGAATGTCGGCCTGTCGACTTCCTGTATGCGCATCAAATATTTTCTAAAAAAAGGATCATCGAAATGATTGACACATGGCTGAGCGTATCTTAAGTTAACCACGATGCTTTATCGCGTCGTCGTAATGTTCGATCCCAGAAGGGGGACTGGTTCATGTCTAGTTTGTCCATTGTTGCCGCGCCAACGGGGCCGCGCGGATTTGTCGCCAAGGCCGGTGCATTGGCGGCCGGCACCGCTTTCGCCGGTGCAACGCTATTCGGTGGCGCAATCGTCACGCCGGGTATTGCGCCCAGCTACAGTGCCTCGGTGCAGCACGACTACGTGCTGACTGCCGACGGTGAAAGTGCGTTCCCGACCTTCACCGAGAGCCTGCAGAGCCTGTTCAACGTGCTCGGCTTCGGCACCATGGGTGACGTCCTGGGCGTATTCGGAGAGGGCATCGGCACCGGCTCAAGCCTGGCCGACCTGCTGACGCTGCTCAACCCGGACAACGTCTCGCTGGACAAACTGACGATCGGGCTGCTCTCCGCCGACTTCGGCAGCCTGCTCGACGAGGTTCAACTGCCCGGTGGACCGGACGGAGCACTCATCTCGCTCGGTGACATCCCGATCGACAATCTGATCGGTCAGTTCATCGGCGGCGCCGGTGCCGGCACCGAACTGGGCACCCTGCTGGGCTACTTCGGGCTCGAAGACTATGCCGGCCTGCTCAACCTGAGCTTCCTCGGTATCCCGCTGACCGCGGACACCTCGCTGGCCGACTTGCTCAACGAGATGCTGGGGATCGGACCGAACACCTCGATCAACGACCTGCTCGAGGCCAGTGACATGCAGGACGCCACCATCGCCAGCCTGCTCGGCATCACCCCGGAGCAGCTCGCCGGCGGTTGGGACGACTACATCAGCTCGATGGTCGTCGGCGGCTCGCTCAGCGACCCGGACGGCACCGGCACCCTCGGCGAAGAGACGCTGGGCGCGCTGCTGACCGGCCTGTTGCCGGTCGGCTCCACCGACACGGTAGGCGACGGCACCCTGCTGACCGACTTCCTGGGCGACCTGGGGATCTGGGAGATGCTCGGTATCAGCTGAGCGGGGTAACGACCCCGCTTCCATAAACCACATCGGCCACAACCCCCGACGGTTGTGGCCGATGTGTGTTCGGTGCATCTGGGAGCCGTGGCCCGGCATGCACCGGTGACCTGGCGGTATGCCGGGCTTCCCCGGTACCGTAGGCGCTATGCCCGCTCAGACGTTCCGCACTGAACTGCGGGCAGCGCCGTTGCCGGCCGACAAGGACCTCCGGCCGCGGGGCACCAACGGTTACACCACCTCATGGGGCAACAACGCGCACGGGAAACTCGCCGGCTGCCCGCCGGCGCGCCGCTGAACCGCTGCGTCGTTCATCTTCGGGGCCAAAGATCGCTGCCCCGGCTCACTCGAATCAAAGGTTCTCCCTTGACTTCTGGCCGCACGCCGCTTTTCGGCCGTGAAACACCGACTGAATCGCGCCGGCTCACCGATGTGCTCCGCAACGAGACCGTCGGTGGTGCGCTGCTGCTCGTCGCAGCGGCCGTCGCGATCGGATGGGCCAATTCGCCCTGGGCGGAAGGCTACTACCGACTCGGGTCGGCCACCGTGGGTCCGCAAAGCTGGCACCTGAACCTGTCGCTGGCACAGTGGTCGGCCGACGGCTTGCTGGCCATCTTCTTTTTCGTGGTCGGCCTCGAACTCAAACACGAGGTACGCGCCGGCGACCTCCGCGATCCGCGTCGGGCGGCACTGCCGGTCGTCGCCGCGGTCGGTGGAATGGTCATGCCCGCCGTGATATTCGTCGCAGTCAACGCCCACACCGGCGGTGGGGCACTGCGCGGCTGGGCCATCCCCACCGCCACCGACATCGCGTTCGCCCTCGCCGTCTTGGCGGTGATCGCCTCGCATCTGCCGTCGGCGTTGCGCACCTTCCTGCTGACCCTGGCGGTGGTCGACGATCTCTTGGCGGTCACCGTGATCGCGGTGTTCTACTCCGACGATCTCGACATCGCCATGCTCGCGCTGGCCGTTGTCCCGCTGGTGCTGTTCGCGGTGGCGAGTCGCCGTCTCGGCAACGTCGCGGTCCTGCTGCCGCTGGCGGCCGCGACCTGGTATCTGGTCCACCAATCCGGTGTGCACGCCACCATCGCCGGTGTCCTGCTCGGCCTCGTCGTCCCCGTCCACGTCGCCGGCAAACCGGTGACGACGCCGCGGCGACTGGACGCCCAGACCGTCGAGCGCCGCATTCATCCGTTGTCCGCCGGCGTGGCCGTCCCGGTGTTCGCGTTCTTCGCCGCCGGGATGACCATCGGGGGCCTCGACGGCCTGTTCGCCACACTCCGTGACCCGGTCGCGATCGGTATCGGGCTGGGGTTGGTAGCCGGCAAAGCCATCGGCATCACCGGCGCAGCGGCCTTGACCGCGGCCGTGACCCGCGCCGAACTCGATGCATCGCTGAAGTGGATCGACGTGGTGGCCGTGGCCCTGCTCGGCGGGATCGGATTCACCGTCGCCCTGCTGATCGGGCATCTGGCGTACGCCGATCTCGCCCGCCAGGAACACGTCAAGTTGGGTGTGCTGGCCGGTACGTTGACCTCCGCGCTGCTGGCATCGGTGCTGCTGAAGGCCCGCGACCGCAGCTATGCCCGCAGCGCCGCCGGACCACCGGCATGACGCGCCGCCGCCCGGCCCCGTTGCCGGTGCGCGACGGCCTGGGGCCGGCCCGACTGCGCCTGCACGGCGGCCCGGTGGCCGCGGAGCTGCGTGCCCGCTTCGGTGAGGCAGTCGCCGCGAAGGTGGCGGCCGGCGAGGTGGTGACCGCCGATGGGTCCGCAGTCGACGACGCCACGGTGCTGCCGGCCGGAACCCACGTCTTCCTGTACCGGGAGCTGCCCGACGAGGTGCCGGTGCCCTTCGACATCCCGGTGCTGCACCGCGATGCGGACCTGGTCGTGGTGGACAAACCGCACTTCCTGGCGACCATGCCGCGCGGCCGGCACGTGGCACAGACCGCGCTGGTGCGGCTGCGGCGAGAACTGGACCTGCCCGAACTCAGCCCGGCGCACCGACTCGACCGCCTCACCGCGGGCGTCCTGCTGTTCACCACCCGCCGCGAGCTCCGCGGGCGCTACCAGACCCTGTTCGCGCGCGGCGCCGTGCGCAAGCACTACCTGGCACGGTCTTCGGCCGAACCCGACGGGACGTTTCCGCGACGGATACGCAACAGGATCGTCAAGGAGCGCGGCTGCCTGCAGGCTCGGGAAGTGCCCGGCGAGCCCAACGCCGAGACGTTGATCGAGGCGCTCGGCGGTGGGCTCTACCGGCTCACACCGAGCACCGGACGCACCCACCAGCTGCGGGTGCACCTGGCCTCGATCGGTCTGCCCATCGACGGCGACCCGCTCTACCCCCGGGTCGTCGACGTCGCCGCGGACGACTTCTCCCGGCCGCTGCAACTGTTGGCGCAGCGCCTGGAGTTCGACGACCCGATCACCGGGCAGCCACGGTGTTTCGTCAGCGATCGTGCGCTCGACCATCCACCGGGACCGCTGCCCCGGTTTGGGTAGCGGCTGGGCCGGGTACAGGACTGCACGACCACAGCAGAGGGGAGTCTGAACCCGATGAACACGCACAGCAGGATGACGATCGCGGTGCTGGGCAGTGCCATGGCGCTGGTGGCGGCCGGATGCAGCAGCACCGCCGACGAGGAAGCGCCGACCACAACGACCACGACCAATACGACGACGACCATGACCACCACCGACGTTGCTCCTGAACCGGTGCCCGGTGGACCCGCACCCGAGAACCCGGGTGAGCCGGGGGGCCCGACCGGCGGCGGCGGTCCCGGCGGCGGCGAAGGCTCGATTCCCGGCGGCCCGACCGGCGGCGGCGGCCCGGGCGGTGGCGGGGGCGAGATCCCCGGTGGCCCGACCGGTGGCGGCGGTCCGGGCGGTGGCGGCGGGTCGATTCCCGGTGGTCCGACCGGCGGCGGTGGCCCCGGTGGGGGCGGCGGGTCGATTCCCGGTGGTCCGACCGGCTGGGGTGGTCCGGGCGGTGGCGGCGGCTGCCTGCCGGGCGTGGGCTGCGGCGGATGGCCGTGATCGGTCGGTGACCGCGACGGCACCGCGGCGTCAACCCGGGATCAGCGCTGACAGACCGGACACCAGAACCGGATTCGCTCCGCGTTGCGGTCCGAGACGACCGGGCTGCCGCAGCGACGGCAGGGTGATCCCGCACGGCCGTACACCCACAGCCGTCGACCGGGACGGGTGTCGCCGGTGGTGCAGCGGTTCCAACGCAGGCGATTCGCCCACAGCATCTCGCGTGCCCGTGCCACCAGTCGTTCTGGATCGGGCAGATCACCCACCGGAGTCTGCGGCAATCTCCCCACCACGAAACACAGTTCGTTGCAGTAGACGTTGCCGATACCGGCCACTACGGACTGGTCCAGCAGAGCAGCGGCCAGCGGACGGCCCGGATCGGTGAGCAGGTTGGCCGCCGCGACACCCGGGTCCCAATCATCGCCCAGCAGGTCCGGACCCAGGTGCGCGACCACCGCCGCGTCGTCACCGCGTTTGAGCACCTCCAGCGTGCCCAAGTCGCTCCCGGTCGCACGAACGGGTCCGGCCTCCAAGATGATCCGCGTCCGGTGATCGACGGGACGACGGCCGATCCGCCAGCTGCCCTCCATCTTCAGATGCGAGTGGATGCTGGCCGATCCGACCCGGATGAACAGATGCTTGCCGCGGCTGATCACCTCGTCGACCCGCCGGCCGGACAGATCGACCTCGGCGTAACGCGGAACCCGGATGTCGCAGCGGGTCAGGGTCTTTCCCATCAAGGCATCCGACAGCACGGCCGCGGTATGAAAGACGGTGTCGCCCTCGGGCATCAGCGCATCCGCAATCCGCGTGGCGTGCGCGAGAACCCGGCGTCGGACAGGGCCGCCACCGTCGGCGAGTCACCGGACTGCAGCACCGCCACCCCGTCGATCCGTTCGATCAAGAACCCGTCGATTCGCCGGTCGGAGATCAGCCCGGTCAACGCAGCGGCCGCGGCATGCTGCGCCGCGGCGGAATCGGTGAAGCTCAGCAGTGACCGCCCGCCGCGCTCGACGAACCACACCAGTTCGCCGTCGACCAGCACCACCAACGCGCCGGCCTTGCGTCCCGGTCGCGCCTGACCGGGATGTGCCGGCCAGTTCAGCGCCGCCCCATACGGATTCGCCGGGTCGGCGGCGGCCAGTGCCACCGCGCGATAGTCGGGGCTGCTGGGATCCACCCCGTCGAGATAACCCCGAAGCCGGTCCACCGTAGCGGACATCGCGAACTGTGCCGCGCCGAGCGACTCGATGAAATAGCCGCGCTGGCAACGCCCGGCATGCTCGAACGCCGACAACACCTTGTACACACCGGCGAAGGCCCCGGGCACCGACTCGGCCGCGACGGCGCCGCGGGTCAGCACCCCGTGACGGTGCAGCAACAACTCGGCGGTGTGGTGCGCCCGCAGGGTGGCATCCGGCTCCGGTGCGGGCAACGCCGACCAACGCCCGGCCACCGTGGGGTCCGCGGCCCGGGCGGTGGCCTGTGCGACATGAAAACGACTCAGCCGAGGGGGGCGGGTGCTGCGGTGCGCGGGCCGGGAACGCCGCGTCCCCGCCAACACCGCGCGCACCGGTGCGAACGTGTCACCGGTAACCCAGCCCGCCCAGATCAACTCCCACAGTGCGGCTTTGAGCTCCGCTTCGCCCACATCGCCGCCCAGCTGGCGGAAGAAATACGCGCCCCCACCGGCCAGGGCGTCCAGGATCGCCCGGTGGGCGGGGCCGAACTCGACCGTGGCCCCCGGCGCCAACGTCAGCGTCGCCGAATCGGCCAGGTGAAAGCTGATCCATCCGTCGGCGGCCGGGGCGCTGCCGGCGGGCGCCCCCGCCCCCGACCACAACACCTCCCCGGAGGCCAGCAACTCATCGAGCATGGCCGGCGCGTAGTCGGCGACTCGCTGCCCGAAGATCAACGGCTCGACCGCCGACGCCGGCAACGGCACGCCCGCGAGCTGTGCGATCACCTCGGCCAGTCCGTCGACGCCGGATGCCGCAGCCACACCGGGCGAACCGACCTGCTGCCAGGCCGGCAGGAATCGTCCGTAGGCGGCCGTCGACACCGGCTCGATCGCGGAGCGCAGCGCGGCCAGCGACCGGCGACGCAGGATGCGCAGCACCTCGGTGTCGCACCACTGTTCGCCGGGAGAGTCCGGGAAATCGGTGAACTCACCTCGCACCACCCGCCCGTCGGCCGCCAGCCGGCCCAGCGTGTCCGCGGCCACCCGCACGCCCAGACCGAACCGGTCGGCGGCCTGACCGGTGGTGAACGGCCCCCGCGCTCGGGCGAACCGCCCCAACAGCTCACCGAGCGGATCGGTGACCGGCTCGGTGAAGCCCGCGGGAATGCCGGGCGGGACCGCCACCCCGAGCCCGTCGCGCAGCCGCCCGATGTCCTCGATCGCCACCCACCAGTGCCGTCCGGCGAATGCCACCGACAGCACCCGCCGGGCGGCCCGCAGGTGTTCCAGCCATCCGCCGACGGCGTCCTCCGACGCGTCGGCGCGGGCGGTGATCTCCTCGGCGGTCAGCGGCCCGAGCAACCGCAGCAGATCCGCGACCCCTTCGGCGTCGCGGGCGGCCCGCTCGGCGGTCAGGTGTTGCAGTTGCGCGGTGACCGTGGCGATCACCTCGACATCGAGCAGCTCGCGCAGTTCGACCCGGCCCAACAGTTGCGCCAGCAGGGTGGGATCCAGCGACAGCGCCGCGGCGCGGCGCTCGGCCAGCGGGGTGTCGCCCTCGTAGATGAACGCCCCCACATAACCGAACAGCAACGACGCCGCGAACGGTGACGGCGTGGCCGTCTCGACTTCGACCAGCCGTACCCGGCGCTGCGCGATGCGGGCCATCAACGCCGTCAGGGCGGGCACGTCGTAGACGTCCTGCAGGCATTCGCGCACCGTTTCCAGCACGATCGGGAAGGCCGGGTACTTCCGTGCCACGTCGAGCAACTGGGCGGCCCGCTGGCGTTGCTGCCACAGCGGTGTGCGCCGGCCGGGATGCCGGCGCGGCAACAGCAGGGCCCGCGCCGCGCACTCCCGGAACCGGGAGGCGAACAGGGCCGACCCGCCGACTTCGTCGGTGACCACCGCGGCGATCTCGTCGGCGTCGAACACGAACAATTCCCCGAAAGCCGGCGGCGCCCCCAGCGCCCCGGCGGCGTCGGACTCCAGGTCGCTATCGGGCAGCCGGACCACGATCCCGTCGTCGGATGCCGTCGGCTTCTCGTCGATGCCGTAACGCTCGCGTAGCCGCCGGCCCACCGCCAGCGCCAGTGGCCCGTTGACCCGCAGCCCATAGGGGGAATGCAGTACCACCCGCCAGTCGCCGAGTTCGTCGCGGAACCGCTCGACCACCAGTGTGGTGTCGGTGGGGACAGCCCCGGTCGCGGTGCGCTGATCGTCGAGCAGCCGGTGCAGGTTCTCCACCGCGTAGTCGTCGAAACCCAATCCGGTGCAGCGCTTCTCGAACGATTCGCGGTCCAGTGCGGCCAGTTCTCCGGTGAACGCGCCCAGCGCAGCGCCGAGTTCGGCGGGACGCCCGACCCCGTCGCCGTGCCAGAACGGGAGGCGCCCGGGCTGCCCGGGAGCCGGTACCACCAGCACCCGGTCATGGGTGATCTCGGTGATGCGCCAACTGCTGGCGCCCAGCGAGATTACGTCACCGGGCCGTGATTCGTAGACCATCTCCTCGTCGAGTTCGCCGACCCGAGAGGGCTTCTCGACGCCCGCCAGATACACCGTGAACAGCCCGCGGTCGGGGATGGCCCCACCGGAGGTGATCGCCAGTCGCTGTGCCCCCGGGCGTCCGGTCAGGGTGCCACGGTCTCGGTCGTAGACCAGCCGGGGGCGTAGCTCGGCGAACTCGGTCGACGGATATTTTCCCGACAGCAGATCCAGGGTCGCCTCGAACACCTCCCGCGACAAGGTGGCGAACGGGGCACTGCGGCGCACGGTGTCGAACCACTCCTCGGCGTCCAGCGGTGCCAGCGCGGCAGCGGCCACCGTCTGCTGGGCCAGGATGTCCAGTGGGTTGGCCGGCACCGTCAGGGATTCGATCTGGCCGGCCAGCATCTGCTGGACCGCGACGGCGCACCCGATCAGGTCCGTGCGGTGTTTGGGTATCAAGACCCCCGCCGATACCTCGCCGACCTGATGGCCGGCCCGGCCGATGCGCTGGAGCCCACTGGCCACCGACGGCGGTGCTTCGATCTGGATGACCAGATCGACGGCGCCCATGTCGATGCCGAGCTCCAGGCTCGACGTCGCGACCACCGCCCGAAGCCGCCCGCTTTTGAGGTCCTCCTCGACGTCGGCGCGGGTCTGCAGCGACACCGACCCGTGGTGTGCACGGGCCAGCGGTACCGCGGGATCCGCGGTGTCGGTGCCGCGTTCGGCGTGGATCTCGTTGAGCCGCGCGGTCAGGCGTTCGGCGAGCCGCCGCGAATTGGCGAACACGATCGACGACCGGTGCGCCTCGATGAGATCGACGACGCGTTCCTCGACCTCCGGCCACACTGAGCCCTCGGCGGGGCTGGCCATGTCGGGAACCGGCACCTGCACCGTCAGTTCGAAGGTCTTGGCCGCCGGGGGAGCCACCACGGTGGTCGGGGACTGCCCGGATAGGAACCGCGCGACCTCTTCGGCGGGACGCACGGTGGCACTGAGTCCGATGCGCTGGGCGGGCCGGGACAGCATCGCGTCGAGGCGCTCCAACGACAACGCCAGGTGAGCGCCGCGCTTGGTGGCGGCCACCGCGTGCACCTCGTCGACGATCACCGTGCGGATGCCGGTCAACGTTTCGGCGGCCGCCGAGGTCAGCATGAGAAACAGCGACTCCGGGGTGGTGATCAGAATGTCGGGAGGTCTGGCGACCAGTTCGCGTCGCCGTGCCGGGGAGGTGTCACCCGACCGCACACCGACGGTGATGTCGGGGGCCGGCAGGCCGCGATGGGCGGCCAGCCGCGACATCCCGGCCAACGGCGTCCGCAGGTTGCGTTCGACGTCGACGGCCAGCGCCTTCAGCGGCGAGATGTAGAGCACTCGGGTTCCGCTGCCGGGGTCGGCGGCCAGGCGGTCGAGCGCCCACAGGAAGGCCGCCAGCGTCTTGCCGGAACCGGTGGGCGCGACGACCAGGGTGTTGTGCCCGTCGGCGATCGCCGCCCAGGCCTGCGCCTGGGCCGGGGTGGGGGCGGTGAACGTTCCGGTGAACCAGTCCCGGGCCAGCGCCGAGAAGCGCGCCAGCGAATCCGGGGACGCTTGCTGGTTCGGGCTCACCTAGCCATCGTGCCAATTTCCGGGCGCCGGTGTGCGCCGAGGCGACGGGCCGGGACGGTTTGGCGCGGTCGAGGCCGGGTATCCCCGAACAGCACGTGCGCTCGGAGGCCGTTGCCCGGTGACGAGCGCAGGACGGAGAGGTCGATATGTCGGATGTGGTGAGGCGGTGCGCAGTAGGGGTGTGCGCCGCATTGGTGTTGGTCGCCGGACAGGCGGCGGCGTCGGCGGACCCTGCTGTCGACACGAACTGCAGTTATGACCAGGTCGTAGCGGCCATGCGGGCACAATCGCCGGGTGTCGCGGCGCAATTCGACGCCACTCCCGCCGCACAGGCGTGGTTGCAGAATTACATCGCGGCGCCGCCGGCGCAGCGTCGACAGATGATCGACCAGGTGCAGGGGACCCCCGATGCCGGGCCCTACACCGCGTTGTTCGGTCCGCTGGCAAGCATCTGCGGGGACTACTGACCGCACTTCGGGCCGCTCAGACGGTGTCGATGTCGGGATCGGTCTCAGTTGGCCAGAGCCCACTGTGCGTCCGGTGCGGCCGGAGTCATGTAGCCCACGCCGCGAACGGTGTCGACGATCGATTCGTGGTCGGGGCCGAGCTTGGCGCGCAACCGCTGCACGTGGACGTCGACTTTGCGACGGCTGCCCGTTCCACCCCAGATATCGCGCAACAACCGGGTTCGGGTGAATGCTTGTCCCGGGTGCCGCACCAGGTGATTGAGGAGCCTGAACTCGGTGAGCGTCAGATCCAGATCCCGGCCGGACAGTGATGCGGTGTAGCTGTCGGTCTGGATGACCAGATCACCGAACTGCACGGCATGGTGGGTGAACTGGTTTCGCCGCCGTAGCGCCATCCGCAGCCGCGCGTTCGCCTCCGCCGGGCCTGCGGTCGCGATCAGCACGTCGTCGACGTGCCAATCGAGTCCTACCGCCGCGAAGTCGTCGGCGGTCACCACCGCCAGTAGAGCCGCGGCGGGTGCCCAGGCACCGACTCGGCGGCAGCTCTCGCGAGCGGCCGACCGATCCGTGGTGCCGTCGACCAGAACACATTGTGGACCTTGACAATCGGTGGACGACGCAATGGACAGGGGGCCGCGGGTCAGGGAGTTGCCGAAGGCGACCAGCGACGACATCGACCCGGCGAACCCGTCACGGTCGGTCAGTAGCAGGATCTTCATCTCCGGTCTCCAACTCCTGGATTCGTTACGCGTCAGGGATTTTGGTACCCAAAGTGGCGCGGGGGTAACCCTGTCCGCAGTGACGAGAGGCCCGACCCGCCGGGGCGGATCGGGCCTGCTCCCGCCAGGCTATTGGTGGGATTGCTCGCGCGCTTCGGCCGCCTTCGCTCCGGCCCGAGCCGCGTCGGCTTCGGCCTGGTGCTTGGCGGCATCTCGCTGGGCTTCGCCTTTGTCTTGCTGTGCCCGGCCTTCGCGAACCATTTCGTCGTTTCCGGTCACGGCTCCGAGCACTTCCTTCGCCTTGCCCTTGACGCCCTCCACGGCGCCCCGCACGCCGTCTTCGGTGGCGCTGTTGTCGTCAGACATCGAGTCCTCCCTTCGTGACGGTGGCCGGCCCGCGCGGTCTGCGAGCCGCCACGACCACCAGGCTTCCCGGAGGCGCATACGTTCAAACGTGAATCACCGTGGCAGGGTGTCGATCTGCGCGCTCCGTCGGCGGCATGAGGCATCCCCGAGATCGCCTGTTACATCCCTGTGAACATCCTGCGGAACAGGCGGATAATCGGAACTATCGGCATACGATAGTTTCCGGTCGCGGACAGGCTTCGTGTCATATCGCTGGACTGTCCGGAACGGCTCAGACGATCGCTGTTCACAAGGAGGACAGGCAATGGGAGACACCTTTCACGACCCCGTCGATCACGTGCGGACCACCCGACCGCACGCGGGCCGCGCGATGATCGACGTTCTGGGATGGCCGGGTTACTCCCTGCTTGTGGTGGGGATGGTGGCGGGCATCGCCTGCCTCGCCGCGTTCGGCACCGGCAACCAGCGCCAGGGTATGGAGGTCGCAGCCGTTGCGGTGGTCGCCACGATCTTGGGTGCGGTGTGGCTGCGGTTCGAGCATCTACGGATCTGCCGGGTCAACAACGAGTGGCACCTGGCGCATCGCGAGGCGCAGCGGAACTCTTCCATGAGTTGAGCCAGGGGCGGAGCGGCCCGGCCGTGTTGCGGTCGGGCCGCTTTGTGTCTACCGGAGCGAACTCGAGGGTTGAGATGCTCGACGACCGGGTACAGAAATTGTCATGACTGGTCTTCGTGCGGGCGCTGGCGTTCGGGTGGTCGGCGTGCGATGGTGACGGCGTCGGTTGACGGCGGAATGTGCGAAGGTGACCAGGCGAGGGTGGTGGGCAGTCGATTGACAGGCAGCAGTAGTCTCGGTCCGATTTCGCCGGGAGGCTTCATGACCGACATTCACAGTGACCGAGCTCAGCAGGCCTGTAGCGAACGGGCCGTCGAGTTACGGGTCGCCCCCAGATTGGAAAGTCTGGCGGTGGTGCGGATGTTGGTCGGCGCGATCGCCACCTACGAGGACCTCGATGTCGACACGGTTGCCGATCTGCGGTTGGCGATCGACGAACTCTGTACCCAGCTGATCCGCAGCGCCGCGCCCGGCGCGATGCTCACCGTCGTCGTCGATCCGCGCGATGACGACGTGTCGGTCCGGGCGTCGGCGCCCGGGTCCGGGGCCGAGGTGCTGACTCCGGGCAGTTTCAGTTGGCATGTGCTCACCGCGCTGGTCGATGACGTACAGACGTTCCACCAGGGCAACGACTCCGATGGCGCGGTTCCGGTGTTCGGGGCCACCCTGATCAGTCGGCGGGCGGACGCCTAGAGGTGGCTTCGCGTACCGCCGGCGGCTCGCGGTCCGGATCCGAGTACGCCGATGTCGGCGACTTGTTTCGTGAACTCGCCCAATACGAGCCCGGCAGCGCGGCGTTCCGTGACCGCAAAGACCGGATCGTGGAACGGTGCCTGCCGCTGGCCGACCACATCGCGCGCCGGTTCGAGGGCCGCGGCGAGTCGCGGGACGATCTGGTCCAGGTAGCGCGGGTGGGCCTGGTGAATGCGGTCACCCGGTTCGACGTCGAGACCGGCTCGGACTTCGTCTCGTTCGCGGTCCCGACCATCATGGGCGAGGTCCGCCGCCACTTCCGCGATAACAGTTGGTCGGTCAAGGTGCCCCGCCGGCTCAAGGAGCTGCACCTCCGCTTGGGAGTGGCCACCGCGGAACTGTCGCAACGGCTGGGGCGGGCCCCCAGTGCGTCGGAGCTGGCGGCGGAACTGGAGTTGAGTCGCGACGAGGTGGTCGAAGGATTGGTGGCGGGCAGCTCCTATAACACCCTGTCGATCGACGGAGGTGGCAACTCCGCCGAGGACGACGCTCGGTCGATCGCCGATACCCTCGGCGATGTCGATGCCCGGATGGACCGCATCGAGGACCGAGAGGCGTTGCGGCCCCTGCTGGAGGCCCTCCCAGAGCGGGAACGCACCGTGCTGGTGTTGCGGTTCTTCGAATCGATGACCCAGACCCAGATCGCCGAACGGGTCGGCATCTCACAGATGCACGTATCGCGACTGTTGGCGAAGTCACTGGCGAAGCTACGCGACCAGCTGCAGTAGACCGGAATCTTGAGGCGCGGACCGGCGAAACACGTTTGCATCGGGATGTCGGCGGGTAGCCGGGCGGTGATCTCACGACACGACGGAGGCGACCCGGATGCGGGCAGTCACATGGCAGGGCAAGCGCACGGTTCGGGTCGATACCGTCCCGGACCCGGTGATCGAAAAGCCGACCGACGCGGTCATCGAAGTGACGACCACCAACATCTGCGGCTCTGATCTGCATCTCTACGAGGTGCTCGGCGCGTTCATGGACCCCGGCGACATCTTGGGCCATGAGCCGATCGGCGTCGTGGTCGAGGTCGGTCGAGAACTGAGCAACCTCAGACCCGGCGATCGGGTGGTGATTCCGTTCCAGATCGCCTGCGGGCACTGCAGCCTGTGTCGCCAAGGCCTGCCGACCCAGTGCGACACCACCCGGGTGCGCGCGCAGGACACCGGCGCTGCACTGTTCGGCTATTCCAAGCTCTACGGTCAGGTTCCGGGCGCGCAGGCACAGTATCTGCGTGTGCCCCAGGCTCACTACACCCACATCAAAGTGCCGGAGGGGCCGCCTGATTCGCGGTTCGTGTATCTGTCCGATGTGCTGCCGACCGCAATGCAGGCGGTTGACTACGCTGCAATTCCAGACGGTGGGTCGGTGACCGTGCTGGGGCTCGGGCCGATCGGTGACATGGCGGCCCGGATCGCCGCCCATCAGGGTGCCCGCGTGATCGGCGTCGATCTGGTGCCAGAGCGGCTGGGCCGGTTGGCCAGGCGGGGGATCGAGACCATCGACTCAAGTGAGGAATCCGATTTCGGTGAGGTGATTCGCGATCGAACCGACGGCCGCGGAACGGATGCGGTGATCGACGCAGTCGGCATGGAGGCACATGGTTCCGGCGGGGCCTGGGCGGTACAGCAAGTCAGCTCGCTACTTCCGGACGCCGTGGCCGGACCCTTGATCAGCAACGCCGGAATCGACCGGCTCGCCGCGTTGTACGCCGCGATCGATATCGTGCGTCGCGGGGGCACGGTGTCGATTATCGGTGTCTACGGCGGCAAACTGGACCCGCTGCCGATGTTCACCCTGTTCGACAAGCAGATCACGCTGCGGATGGGGCAGGCCAACGTCAAGCCACGCGTCGATCGGCTGATGCCGCTGCTGACCGATGACGACCCGCTGGGGGTCGATACGTTCGCTACCCACGAGCTGCCGTTGGAACAGGCGCCGGAGGCCTACCAGATGTTTCAGCAGAAACGTGATGGCGCGGTGAAGATCTCGCTCAAGCCATAGTCCCATCGGTGCCGGGCCGGGTCAGTAGGTGCGCGGCCTCGAATAGCAGTGCGTGCGCGAAGGCCTGTGGCAGGTTGCCGCGCAGTTGCCGCTGACCTACGTCGTATTCCTCGGTGAGCAACCCGGGCGGGCCGCATGCGGTGCGACCGCGTTCGAACCATTGCAGCGCCCGAAGCGCTTCGCCCTGCTGGTGGTCTGCGAGTGCCAACACGAAGCTGCACAACAGGAATGCGCCCTCGGCGACGCCGAGGCCGCGCTGGTCGACCCGGTAGCGGTAGACGAAGCCGTCTTGGGTCAGATCACGACGCACCGCGGTCAGCGTGGTACGGGTGCGGGCGTCGTCGGCCGGGACGGCTCCGCGAAGTCCGGGCAGCAGCAGCGCCGCATCGACTCCCGGGTCGTCGGGTGCACGTTGCCACCGCCCGTCGCGGTGTAGGCAGTCCGAACCGGTGTCGCTGACCAGCTTGTCGGCCAGATGCTGCCAGCGTGCACCCTGGGCCGGCGGGGCCACACCGGCGATTCGGCGCAGTCCCGCCGCACACATCAGCCGGGAATGTGCCCAGCGTCGGTTGTCGAGTTCCCAGATGCCGGCGTCCGGTTTGGTGCAACGCTTTTCGATCGCATCCACCAGGGTGTGCACCGCACCCCAATGCGTGCTGTCCAACCGATCCCATTGACCGGCAGCGGCCAGTAGCAGTAGTGCCTCACCGAAGGTGTCCAACTGGAACTGTTCACCGACCCAGTTGCCCGCCTTGGCCCGGGCGCCGGGATAGCCGGGCAGCGGCAGATCGCGCTCCGAGGGTGGTCGGGTGGCATCGACGCAGTATGCCGGCCGCAGATCGGGGCCGTCGGTGAGCACCCGCTCGGTGACGAACCGGACGGCGTCATCGAGCAGCGGATGGGGTCCGGCGGCGGCGACCGCCTGCCCCGCATAGCACTGGTCGCGAATCCAGCAGTAGCGGTAGTCGTAGTTGCGGCCCGCTTTGGCCCGCTCCGGTAGTGACATCGTCGCTGCCGCGACCATCCCGCCACCGGAGCTGGTCAGGCCGCGTAGTACCGCGTAGGACAGTTGTGCATCGGTATCGGCCAAGGTGCCGGTGAACTCCGGCACCGCGTGCCGCCAGGCGCTTTCGGTGCCGGACCAGGCTCGTGCCGCGTCGGTGGGCCGGCCAGGCAGATCGCGGTCGGACAACTCCAGCACCAGATCGTGGTCACGTCCCGGGACGACGTCGATCACCGTGCACAACGAACCGTCGACGGCGCGACGGGCATCGGCGGCGCCGGTCCACCGGAATCGGTGCGGCCCCGATCGGCCGGTCCAACTCCCGCCTTCGCAGGACAATCCCGACATGGCGGTCTCGCCGAAGTCGGCGCGGACGTCGAGCACGACGCGCATCCGCATGGGCCGGTCGATCGCCCGGATACGGCGCAGCACCACCGCGGTGTGGGTGTCGCCGGGGAAGGCCAGCCCTTCTCGGCACTCGACGATCCCGTCGGTGGTGACCCAGCGGGAGCGCCAGATCAGCGATCGCTCCTCGTATCGGCCGCCCCACACGTAGCGCAGTTCCGGGGTGACGGCATAGACCCCCGCGCCGCCTAGCAGCGAACTGAAGACTGCCGGACTGTCCCAGCGTGGTAGGCACATCCAGCAGAAGTCGCCGTGCGGTCCGACCACGACCCCGCGTTCACCGTCGGCGATCAGCGCATACTGGCGCAGCACCTGCGGACCGAATCGCTCCAGCAGTGCTGGTCCCTCGTCCATGCCGGGGTGCATACCCCGTGCCGGGGGCGGGTAGTCACCGATTCATGAACCTGCCCGGCGAGGCGTCCGTGCCCGTGGACTCGGTGGACGTCGCCACCTACTCGTTTCCCACCGACGCGCCGGAATCCGATGGCACCGCAAGCTGGGATTCCACCACGATGGTGTTGGTGAGCGCGGGCGCAGCGGGACAGGTGGGCACCGGCTACACCTACGCCGGTACGGCGGCCGCCACGGTGGTACGTGACGAACTGTCGCCGCTGGTCGTCGGTGGCGACGCCTTGGCGCCGCCGGCCCGCTGGGCCGACATGGTTTGTGCGGTACGCAATCTGGGCCGGCCCGGAGTAGTCGCCGAGGCGATCGCCGCCGTCGACGTCGCGCTGTGGGACCTGCGGGCACGCCTGCTGGACGAGCCGCTGGTCATCGCGTTGGGAGCGGTGCACGACGTCGTCCCGATCTATGGCAGCGGGGGCTTCACCTCCTATGACGACGAAGCGTTGTGTGGCCAGCTCGCCGGATGGGTCGAAGAGGGCATCGGCCGCGTCAAGATGAAAGTCGGTCGCGATCCCGCCGTCGACGGCGCCCGGGTGGCGGCGGCACGCTGCGCCATCGGCGCCGACGCCGAGTTGTTCGTCGACGCCAACGGCGCTTACCGGCGCAAGCAGGCACTGGGCTGGGCGCAGCGGTTCACCCACCAGGGGGTGACCTGGTTCGAAGAACCGGTCAGCTCCGACGATCTCGAGGGCTTGCGTCTGTTACGGGACCGCAGCCCGGCCGGGATGGAAGTCGCTGCCGGCGAGTACGGCTACGACGTGCCCTATTTCCAGCGGATGCTCGACGCCGGCGCCGTCGACTGTCCGCAGGCCGACGTCACCCGGTGCCTGGGTATCACCGGAGTGCTCAAGGTGGGTGCGCTCTGCGATGCCCGCGGCCTGGATCTGTCGTTGCATTGCGCGCCGCAGATCAGTGCGCACGTCGGTGCCGCGCTGTGGCATCTTCGCCACCTGGAGTACTTCCACGATCATGTCCGGATCGAGCGGATGGCTTTCGATGGTGTTCTGTTGCCGCAGCCCGGTGGTGTGTTGCGTCCCGACCGCAGCGCGACCGGCCACGGCCTGACGGTCAAATCGGCTGATCTGGAATGCTTTCGGGTGGCGTAAGGCGCTCAACGACGAAGTCCGCCGCTTGCGCTGTCATACCGTTGGCCGCGTACGCCCCGTGCGCGGCACCGTCGGCGCCGGCGGAGCAGACCGGGTCGCCGAGAGCACACAGGTCGATGGTCTTGGCGGCGTAGCTCGACCCGATCTCCGCCGGCGGCGCCCCGATGGAGTCCAAGAACGCTGCCGACGGTCGGCCCAGCAATGCCACGGCGGCGACGTGTCCGGCGACTTCAGGCGCCAGGGGCGCTCCGAACCGGGTGGCGGTCGTCGGCTCGGTGACATAGCCGATGAGGGCAGCACCGCGTGAGTATCCGGCGAGGACAAGCCGGGTGCCCGCGCAGTCGGCGGCCATGTCGCGGATGTGGGTGGCGGCGTCGGCGACCCCTGCGGCCGAGGGGCCGAACTCGGGTACCGCGGGAAAGTCGACCGGATAAACGGCCACGGTACGGCCCCAGGTGCGCCACCGGAGGGCATCGATGAACTGCTGACCCATCCAGCCGACGCCGGGCGGTTCTCCGGTGCCCCGGGCGAAGACCACCTCGACGTCGGGGCATCCGATGGCGACGGCGTCGCCGGCGGCCGGCGAGCACAGCAGAATGCAGCCACCCAAGACTACGGCGGTGAGAATCCGAGTAATCACAGCACTTCGTCCGATACCCATTGCGATCCGGGGACAAACCGTGGTTTAGCTCGGCCGAAAACGGCAAGCCTACGTCGGTACCGTCACCGACGGTACGCAAGCTGAAGGGGAGAAACCAATGATCACAACTTCTTTGGCCAGGCTTGCCGCCGGCAGTGGCATGGCACTGGCCTTGGCGGCTGGTGCCGGGCCGGCGAACGCCGTTCCGGACCAGCCCGGCCCGACTCCTCCGCCGAGCCAACCGGGCCAACCGGGCAAACCAAGCCAATGGTCGCAGAATCCAGCGGTGAACACGACGTGCAGCTATGCCCAGGTGGTGGCGGCTATGAGCGCGCAATCACCGGAGACCGCAGCACAATTCAATGCGACACCCATGGCGCAGTCATTCCTGCAGAACTTCCTCGCCTCGCCACCGCCGCAGCGCGAGCAGCTGCTCGAGCAGGCTCAGGGTGTACCGGAGGCGGCTCAGTTCGTCACCCTGGTCGGGCCCATCGCCAAGACCTGCGACAAGTACTGAGCGGTGACCACCCCCTGCCCGCACCGTTTGCTCACTTCCGGCGGCCCCAGCGGAGATGGCAGAGCCCCGGCGGTCCAGGGTGTTGCGTCACAGCGTGGGGGAACTGTTGAACTGCCCGTTCTGTCCGGACATGTGGGTGGCCACTTGGCCTACGCGAAAACCCAACAGATGACCCAGCAACGATGATCGGAGACGCCCCGATGCCGAAGCAATCGACGGCCACGGCCCTGGCCGGTCGCCTGACCGAAGCCCTGGAGCACTCGGACATCCTGGATCGGCCGGCCCAGATTCTCGCCGCGCGGGTGCGCCGGCTGACCGGGCAGGGCAAGTTCAAAGACCTCATCAGCGGAACCAGCCTGGGACACCCGGCTCACCCGCCGCTGACCGATCTCGTCATCGGCGCGTTCGTCTCGGCGTCGCTGTTGGATCTGCTCGCGCCGAGGGCCGGCGCGGATATGGCAAACCGCCTGACAGCGGTCGGCATCGCCGCGTACGCACCGACCGCAATCACCGGGATCAGTGACTGGGCGGACACCGAACTGTCCGATGAACCATCCCGACGGGTCGGGCTGGTGCACGCCGCCGCCAATTCGAGTGCCCTGTTGATGTACGGCGCATCGTTGATGAACCGCCGTCGGGGCCGGCGGCTGCGCGCGGTGCTGTTGAGCCTCGGTGGCACCGCCACCCTGGGTCTCGGGGGCTACCTCGGTGGTCACTTGGCGTACACCCGGGGTGTCGGTGTCAACCAGAACGCGTTCGATCCCGGGCCGGATGGCTGGACTTCGGTGCTCGACAGCACCGAACTGACGGACGGCCGATTGCACGCAGTCGATGCCGACGGCACTCCGGTGCTGCTGGTTCGCTACGCCGGCCGGGTGTGGGCCATCCACGACCGGTGTGGACATCGCGGCTGCCCGTTGAGCAACGGGGAGCTCGACGGCACTGTGGTGACCTGTGCGTGCCACGGCTCGCGCTTCGACATGTGCGACGGCACGCTGCTGCGCGGGCCGGCCACCGGGAACCAGCCGGCGATGCGCTGCCGCGAGGTCGACGGCCGCATCGAAGTGCGCAGGCTAGATCTGCGATGACCGGTGTCGCCTTCGACCTGCCGCGGAGGGCGGGCTGCGCTACATCGCGTCGTTTGTTCGGCCAGGCGCCCGGGTATGCGGATCGGTATCGGGGAGCACCACCACAGCACGGAAAGGAGAAGTCGTGTCTGGATCGCTGGAAGGACGACGAGTCGCATTCCTGGTGGCGCCGGAGGGCGTCGAACAAGTCGAGCTGACCGAACCCTGGCGTGCAGTTACCGAAGCCGGCGCACGTCCGGCGCTGGTCTCGACGGCGGCCGGCCCGGTCCAAGCCTTCAACCACCTGGACCGCGGCGACCGATTCGATGTGGATCGGCAAGTGGGCGACACCTCGGCGGACGACTTCGACGCGCTGGTCCTGCCCGGCGGAGTAGCCAACCCGGACCAGCTGCGCACCGAGGAACGCGCGGTGTCGTTCGCCCGGGAGTTCTTCGACGCGGGTAAGCCCGTCGCCGTCATCTGCCATGGCCCGTGGACACTGGTGGAAGCCGGAGTCGTTACCGGCAGGCGGATCACGTCGTGGCCGAGCCTGCGCACCGACATCGTGAACGCGGGCGGCGATTGGGTCGATGAGGAGTTGGTGCGCTGCGATTGCCGACCTTCGGTCTTGCTGTCGAGCCGCAAACCCGATGACCTGCCGGCCTTCTGCGATGCGCTGGTGGAGGAGCTCGCCGCGCACCGGGCGACGTTGTGATGGCAGAGCCGATGCCGGTTGCGATGGAGACCGACAACCGTCGTGCGCGACTCTGGGTCAATTGGGCTGCCGCTCTGTTGACCGCGGCGGGGGCGGCGTTGGTCATGGTGTTTGCGATGGGCGCGGTGATGAGCACCGCGGCTTGCAGCACCGCCGAGTGCCCCGACCTCGGGCCCAGCGGAACGGCGTTCGGAGTGCTGTACTACGGCGCACCGGCGATCTCCGCGTTGACCATCCTGGCCTCGTTCTTCACGGCGGGCCGGCGGCGCGGACTCTTGGTTCCGGTGGCCGGTTGGTTGCTGTTGTCGCTCGACCTGTTGGCGCTGTACCTCGCTTTTCAGCGTTGAACACCCGGCGTGCCGGGGCGCTACGACAACAGCACTTGCGGGGCAAGTTCTTTGAGCATGGTTTCGGTCCAGTTCAGCTGCCGCAGCGTTGCGGGGTGGCAGTGCTCCACCAACTCCAGCAACTCACTGTCTCGGGCGGCACGTGCGCCCTGCGCCAGCACCACCCAGTCGACGGAGACCGCGGCGGCGTGCAGATACAGGCTGCGCAGGTCGGCCAGTAGCAGCATTCCCGGTTCGGACCGCCGACCGAGCGCCACACTGATCCCTTCCGGGAACGACGACCGGTACCGCCCGATCCGTTTGAGCGACGGCGCCCGGCGCAAGCCGTGGCTTCGCCCCGCCTGCGCGAGACGACGAACGTGATCGTCAGACCAATCCGCGAGATCTGTGCACAGGTGGAAGACCTCGTGATCGGCCTTATGCCGCCTCGCTACCCGGCGGAACCGGCCGGCTAGCGAGGCCTCGGAGCGCCGCAGTTCACGCAGTGGCAGATCGAGTCTCATCGTCCGGACCGGTCCTGATCTGCGCTTCGGCAGATGCGCACCACCGCCGTCTTGAACATGGGTTGTTTGGAGACCGGATCCCAATCGGTGATCGTGAGTTCATTGGCCGCCCGGTGGTGGCCCGTATCGTCGGTGTCCCAGTAGCCGTAGTGAAACGGCAGAAACGCGACGCCGTCGCGGATTCCACCCACTCGCGCCCGGGCCTCAACACTGCCACGGGCCGAGCGGATCTCGGTGAGGTCGCCATCGCCGATCCCGCGACGCTCGGCATCGCCGACCGACAGCTCCACCCACACCTGCGGTGCCGCTGCGTTGAGTTCGGGGGCGCGCGCGGTTTTGGTGCGGGTGTGGAACTGATAGACGGTGCGGCCGGTCGTCAGCCATAACTGCTCGTCGTCGGTGGGTCGCTCATGCGGCGCGGAATAGCCGGCGGCGCGCAACATCGCTTTGCCGTCGGGGTTGGCGGCACCGTATTCGGCGGCCTCGACCGCGGCGCCGGTGCGAAGATCCTTGCCGTAGCTTTCGCAGTAGGAAGGGGCACTGAAGAACTCGCCGTCACCGTACAGCCGTTCGGTGCCGTCGGGGCTCTCGGCGTTGCACGGCCATTGAATCCCGCTGCCACCGCGCAGCTTTGCATAGCTCAGCCCGGTGTAATCGCAGGGGCGTCCGGCGCTGCAGCGCTGCCAAGCCGCGAACGCCGACTCGGAATCCTTCCAGGAGATCAACGGCAGGCCGTCGCGATCACGAAAGTCCATCCGCTCGGCATAGTCACAGAAGATCTCCAGATCCGAGCGGGCCTGGCCGGGAGGTTCGACGGCCTTCTCGGACAGGTGAACCGTACGGTCGGCATTGGTGAAGGTTCCGGTCTTCTCGCCCCACGCGGCGGCGGGCAGCACGACGTCGGCGAGCTGAGCGGTCTCGGTCGCGAAGATGTCCTGCACCACGACAAACAGCCGGTGTTGCCCCAGGATGTCGCGGATGCGACGCAACTCCGGAAGCGACACCGCAGGATTGGTGGCACTGATCCAGAGCATCCGCAGACTGCCCTGCTCGGCGAAACGCAGCATCTGCATGACGTGCGTGGGCTCGGAGTAGTGCGGAATCCGGGCGGAATCGACGTTCCACAGCTGGGCCAATTCGGTTACGTGCTCGTCGTTGCGCCAGTTGCGAAACGCCGGCAGGCCGCCGTTGGCGCCGCACTCCCGGGTGTTCTGCGCGGTGGGCTGTCCGTTCATCTGCAGAACACCGGCACCGGGGCGACCCAGCATGCCGCGAATGAGGTTGAGGTTGTTGACCTGAGTCGCCGCCGCAGTCGCCTGGTGGGATTGATAGAAGCCCTGCAGCACCGTCGACAGCAGACGCTGGGCCTGCCCGAGAATCTCGGCGGCGCGCCGAAGATCCCGAGCCGGGACGTCACAGATCTGTGCCACGTGTTCCGGCGGATAATCTGCAACGCAGGCCGCCAACTCGTCGAATCCGACGGTGTAGGCGTCGATGTAGTCGTGGTCCACCCAGTCGTTCGCGATCACCTCGTGCAGCAGGCCGTTCATCAATGCCAGATTGGTACCGGGAACCGGTGCCAGATGCACCGTCGCCGCTTTGGCGACCTCGGTTTCGCGAGGGTCGACGCAGAGGATCTGCGGTGCGTCGGCCCCGGCCAGGCGGTCCAGCATGCGTGACCACAACACGGTCTGGGTCTCTGCGACGTTGTGTCCGTAGAGCGCGATCACGTCCGCGTGATCGACGTCGGTGTAGGAACCGGGCTGGCCGTCGCAACCGAAGGATTCCTTGAGCGCCCACTCGGCGGTGGCGGTGCACAGTCGCGTGTTGCCGTCCATGTGATTGGTGCCCAGTCCGCCGTGACCGATCACGGACAGCGTGTAGTACTCCTCCAACAGCAGTTGGCCGCTGGTGTAGAAGCCGATCGCACTCGGACCGAAATCACGAAGCAGCGCCTGGGTTCTCGACACGATCCGATTCATCGCGGTGTCCCAGTCGGATTCGACCAGCCCGTCGTGGTCGCGTACCAGCGGTACCGTCAGCCGATCGGGTGAGTTGTTCGCCTGCCAGCCGAACAGATCCTTGGGGTCCACCCGCCCTTGGTTGACCCGGTCGATGCGGCGGCCGCGCACACCGACGATCCGGCCGTCATGGCTGGCGATGTCGATGCCGTCGCCGTTGGAGTGCAGCACCGCCGCGGATTGCGTCCACTGCACTTCTTCGGGGTGCATGCCGTCGGTGAGTTCGGCATCCACCCGGTCGGGCCAGCGCTGCCCGGCGGCGTAGGGAGTGCGCGCACCCCAGGGCTGCGCGATGCGATCTGTCATGACACCGGGTTACCCGCTGCGCCACCTGGGTATGCCGTGCCGTTATGGATCAGAGCCGAGCGCCGGTGCTGGAAGCCTTGGCCGATTACCGTCGCGAAGACCGGTACGGTTTCAGCCCGCCGGGGCACCGCCGGGGACGTGGCGCAGACGAGTCGGTACTCGAGGTGCTGGGCGCCGATCTGTTCGGCGCCGATGTCCTGGCGCGCGGTGGCTTGGACGACTGGGTCGCACGCGGAGGGTTTCTGACCGACGCCGAGCAGTTGATGGCCGACGCGGTGGGGGCTTCGACGACATTCTTCTCCACCTGCGGCAGTTCGCTCTCCGTTCGAGCGGCGATGATGGCGGTCGCCGGAGGGGCCGGCGGCGGGCTGCTGCTGCCGCGCGACGCCCACAAGTCTGTGGTGGGTGGGCTCATCTTCTCCGGGATTCGGCCGCGTTGGATCGTCCCGCGCTGGGACGCTGAACGGCACCTGTGCCATCCGCCGTCACCGGAGCGGGTCGCCAGAGCCTGGGAGGAGAATCCCGACGCCGCGGGTGCGCTGGTGGTCAGTCCGTCGCCGTACGGCACCTGTGCGGACCTGGCCGCCATCGCCGACATCTGTCATCAGCGCGGCAAACCGCTGATCGTGGACGAGGCCTGGGGTGCGCACCTGCCCTTCCACGAGGATCTACCGACCTGGGCGATGGACGCCGGCGCAGACGTCTGCGTGGTCAGCGTGCACAAGATGGGAGCGGGATTCGAGCAGGGCTCGGTCTACCACATCCAGGGCGACCTCATCGACCGGGAGCGACTGACGGCGTGCGCCGATCTGTTGATGACCACCAGTCCCAGCGTGCCGATCTATGCAGCACTGGATGGCTGGCGCCGCCAGATGGTGCAGCACGGGCATGAACTGTTGGGGGCCGCGTGCGCGTTGGCGCGCGACGTGCGCGGACGCATCGATGAGATCGCGGGAGTCGAAGTGCTCGAGCAGGCGCTGCTCGGTGCGGAGGCCTCCCACGACCTGGACCGACTGCAGGTCCTGGTCGATGTGTCGGCCACCGGGACGTCGGGCTATCAGACCCGGGACTGGCTACGCGAACAGCGGGGCCTGGACGTGGGGTTGGCAGATCACCGGCGAATCCTGATCACTCTGTCCTTCGCCGACGATCACCGCACCGCCGGCCGACTTCTGGATGGGCTCTGCGAATGGCGCGACGCCGCAACCTCTTTCGAACGACCGCCTGAGATCCGTCTGCCTTCGCCGCAGGAGTTGCAGCTGGAATCGGTGCAGTTGCCTCGGGATGCCTTCTTCGGCCCTACCGAGATGGTCGCGGCGTCGCGTGCCGGCGGACGTATCGCCGCCGAGCAGATCACGCCGTATCCACCGGGCGTGCCGGCGGTGGTGCCCGGCGAGCGCCTCAACGCGGCTGTCATCGACTACCTGCGGTCCGGACTGGCCGCTGGGATGGCGTTGCCCGATGCCGCGGACTCGTCACTCGAACACATCCGGGTGGTGGCGTGAAGCCCCCGGGAGGTTTTGCCCCCGGCCCATCCGGGTAGCCCAGAACCATGGCACAGACGACATTGCACAACCGGGCGGACGTGGTCGACTTTCTCACCGAACAACACCAGCGCAGCAAAGCGCTGTTCGATGAGACGCTGTTGGCCGCCGGTACCGAGCGTGAGGAGTCGTTCGTCCGGCTGCGCCGCCTGCTGGCCGTGCACGAGACCGCCGAAGAGGCGATCGTGCATCCGCGGGCCGCGCACGAACTCGACAACGGCCGTACGGTGATCGACGCGCGGCTGATCGAGGAAAAGCACGCCAAGACGGCCTTGGGCGAGTTGGAGAACGTCGACGTCGATTCGGAATTCTTCACCGAGCGACTTCGGGAGCTTCGCGATGATGTTGCGGAGCACGCCGACCGCGAAGAACACGACGAATTCGCGTATCTACAAGCCGAACTCGGTGATTCCGAACTGCAGCTACTGGAAAGGGCGGTCAGACTGGCCGAGGCTATCGCACCGACTCGGCCGCACGCCGGGATTGAGGGCGCACTGGCGAACGCCTTCGTCGGTCCGTTCGCCTCGATGGTGGACCGGGCTCACGACGCCATCTTGGGCTACGACTCATGATCGGACTCGGGTTGCTGGTGTTGATCTTGGGTCTGGTGTTGGACATCTATGTGCTGTGGGCGATCGGAATCGTCCTGCTGGTCGTCGGCGCCGTGCTCTGGTTGTTGGGGGCGGTAGGCCGGCCGGTCGGCGGCCGACGCCACTGGTATTGATCGCGGTGCTCCAACGTCCGATGTCCCCCGCACGGGACTTGGGGAAACTCCGCCGCACTCAATATGGCTGGCCGGTCGGCCCGAGGCCCGTGGGGTAGCGCGCTGGCCGGCCGCAGACATCGCCGCCGCAGATGGCGGCGCGATCAGATCCGGGTCGCCGACCCTGAGCAGGTCCGGCGATCCATTGGTGGCACCGCCATCGGCAACTTCATGGAGTGGTACGACTTCGGCGTCTACGGATACCTGGCCACCACTATCGCGCGGGTGTTCTACCCGGGCTCCGGAGCCGGCAGCCTGATCGGAGCCTTCGCCACCATGGCCGCCGCGTTCGCGGTGCGCCCGGTCGGGGGATTGATCTTCGGCACCCTCGGCGACCGGATCGGCCGTAAGCGCGTACTGGTCACCACGCTGCTGCTGATGACGGTCGGCACCACCGCCACCGGGCTGCTTCCCGGCTACCGTGCCATCGGCATCGCGGCGCCGATTCTGCTGGTAGCGACTCGCATGGTGCAGGGTTTCTCCGCGGGCGGCGAGTATGTCGGGGCGATGGTCTACGTGGGCGAACAGGCGCCGGACAACAAACGAGTCATGTTGGCCGGATTTCTGCCCCTGAGCTCACAGGCCGGCTATGTGGCCGCGGGTGCGCTGGTCACCGTAATGCAGGCCCGGCTGAGCGAGGAGGCGATGCTCAGTTGGGGATGGCGGGTTCCGTTGTTGCTCAGTGCGCCACTGGGGCTGACCGCGCTCTACTTGCGGCTGCGTATGAAGGAGTCACCTGTCTATGAACAGGCGGGCGGTGCTCGGGGTGCCGCCGAAGACTCCGCCGCCACGCAGCTGCGGCGTACCGCCAGGCAGTGGAGGCCCCTACTGCTCTGTGTCGCATTGGTTTTGGCCTACAACGTCACCGACTACCTGCTCACCGGGTTTCTGCCCGCCTATCTGCAGACAGCCACGCAGATTCCGCACACCGTCGGCCTGCTGGTGATCGTGGCGACGCTGGTGGTATTGATGGCTGCGGTGGTACCCCTTGCCCGGCTTTCCGACCGCATTGGTGTCAAGCCGGTTTTGTACGCGGGATGCGCCATGTTGCTGGTGGTTTCGGTACCGGCGTTGAGCCTGGCCCACACCGCCCAAGGCTATCCGGTGGTCTTCGCGGGGGTGCTGCTGATCGGCCTGATGTTGCTGTGCTTCGACGCCACCTTGCCGGCAACGCTGCCCGCACTGTTCCCCACGCCGGTGCGCTACGGCGCGTTGGCGATCGGCTTCAACGTGTCGGTGTCTGCGTTCGGTGGGACTACGCCGCTCATCGCCGAGGCACTGGTCTCGAGTACCGGCAACCCGGTGGCGCCGGCATACCTGCTGATGGCAGCCGGCGCCATCGGCGCCATAGCGGTCGTATTCACCCCTGAAGTCGCCGGTAGGAGACTGCCGGGATCAGGGCCGGCGGTGGAGAGCGAAGCGCGGGCACGCGAACTCTCCGACGGATAGTGGAGCTAAAGGACCTGCTGGGCCGGCCGTAACCCCTGCACTGCTCCCAGGGCAACCGCCACCGACGGTGCCGTCGGCACGGTATTGGCGGGGTCGCAGATTCGCAAGAGCCGAGCGACCGCGACGCCCGACACCGTGGTGCAGTAGATCATGGCCTGGGCGCATCGCTCGGTGATGGTCTTCAACGCTGAAAAGCCCGCGGTTCCCATGAATTCCAGTTCATTGAGGTCAAGGACCAGCCATTCGCAGTAGTCCGCGCAGCGTTGCACGTAGTCGGTGAGCTGCTCGGCGTTGGACGCGTCGAGTTCACCCGCGACGCTGATCACGGCACCGGAGCGCCCCCAGCGCGTGACGGAGCGAGCGGTGCGGCTTGCCCAGGTATCGGACGGGGGGAGACTGTCTATTCGGGTCGTCGGCGATATCGCCCCGACGGCTTTCAAAGCTGGCATTGGATGACTCCATCAGTCGAAACTCGTACTGTGGGATCGCGTCGATGCGAGTTACACCTTCACGGATGAGATGCAGGGAGTGGGCCTCCCTGGCTAGCGTGGGTGACGCGTCTTCCGGGTGGCTGTGAACTCAACCTTTCTACGAACCTACGCCGATCCACGTGGCTCTGCAACGATTCGGTAACGGCGCCTTCACGGCGGCGGCTGAATCGTTCGTGCCGCAGCGCGTTTGACGGATGCTTTCCACGGTTGCAGCCCCGTGGCTTGAGGGAGCGGCCGACTACGGTGTTTCCGCCGTCCGACTGGCGGCGATAGCAGCGAAACGGTTGCCCCGTGCGGCGGATGGTAGGACGATGTACCCATCACCCGTAGGTGCAGGGGCGGAGCGAAGGCATGACGTTGGCGGGCCGCGACGACATGATGCGCGATGTAGCGGATCTGGTGCGCACCCTGAATCGGCGGTCGCATACGGATTCCGACGGTGCACTCGATGAGATGGTCGCTAACCTGCTGGCGCATATGACCTGTGCGCAACACGCCGGCGTAACGCTCGCCACCTCGGAGGGCGATGTTCAAACGTTATCTGCCACAGACTCATACCCGGTCGTGCTGGACGATATCCAGCGGCGCCACCGAGAAGGGCCGTGTCTGGCCGCGGCGTGGAAGCATCACGTCGTACGGTTGGACGACGTTGACTCCGAGGACCGCTGGCCATCCTATTGCCGGGAGGTCTCCGCTACGACACCGATCCGATCCATACTGGCGTTCGAGATATTCACCGGCGAGGGGACTACCGGCGCCCTGAACTTCTACGCTCACACCGCCGGGGCATTCGACGACGACGCGGTGGAGCTGGGTTTGACGCTGGCCACCCACGCCGCGCTTGCGTGGCACATGGTTCGTCGCGACGAGCAGTTCCGAAGCGCGTTGGCCTCTCGCGACGTGATCGGTCAGGCCAAAGGGATGCTCATGGAGAGGTTCGACATCGACGCACTGCAAGCCTTCGAACTGCTCAAGCACTTGTCCCAATCCTCGAATGTTCCGCTGGCAGAGGTCGCCCAGGAACTGGTGAGCAGTGGTCGCCGCGGCAAGTGATCCAGTACCGACGATCCGACTCCGGACGTGGCCCTAAGACACGGTCAAAAGTGTGTGGTCCAGATCGGACAACACGTCGCTGGGCAATCTGCCGGTGAAAGCAGCCAGGAAACGGGCCGCCAGATCGCGCACCTTGATGTTGGTCTCCTGCGAACGCCACACCAGGATGTCGAACGCCCGCTCGGCTGAGATCCCGTACGCGACCATCAGTACGCCCTTGGCCTGTTCGATCACCGCACGCGACTGCGCGACCTCGGAGACTCCGGCACTGATGTCGGCTTGCAGCACATCACTGACGTCGACGTAGAAACCTGCGGTGCCGAGCGCGCAGCCCTCGTCGTCGAGCATGCGGTCGCCGACCACGATCACCCAGTGGACTTGACCGGAGGTGTCGACGATCCGGTGTCGGCTGCTGAACGGTTCGCCCTCGACCACTCGCTTCAGGACCTCTGCCACCTGGGCACGGTCTTCGGGGTGTTTGTGCTGGAGCAGCAGTTCGGTACTCGGCACGACCGCATCCGGTTCATAGCCATGCATCCGGGCTACCGTGTCGGACCATTCCCAACGTCGATCGGCGAGCCAGTACCGGAACCGTCCGACGCGTTGCGGCTCACCCAAGACGGCCAGATCTGCGTCGGGGTGATCATCGGCATTGCCGCCCACGGGCATCGGAGAGGGGATGTCGACACCAGTCAACGCGCACCCGCTTTCTCGTACTTGACCGACAGTATGAGGTGACTCCAGAGCCGGCGGACGATGCCGCGGTCTGGAATCGCAGGAGGGTTGCACGGACGGTCCCGACCGGCGCTGTCTGCTGAACGCCCGAGCTTGCGTAACTATCCACAATTCCGGCGCACCACGCAACCAGATCGGTTTTTATGTCGCTGTTCCTGGGTACGCGATCGACACCGCGGTGTCGGTTCCAGCAAAGTGGACCGATCCACGGGTTCCTGAACTCGACGAGAGGGGTACGACGTGAAGTTCTCCAAGACTGCCGCCAAGACGGCCGTAGGTGCAGCGGGTATCGCCGCGTTCGGCGTTCTCTCCGCGGCCGCCGCTCACGCGGATCCGGCGATTCGGCCGTTCGGCGCCACCGAGCAACTCGACGACGGGGCGATGGCCACGTCCTACACCGTGAGCAACCTGGGCCCGGCAAACATCGTCATTCCCGGCTACCAGCCTCAGGGCACGCTGTACCAAGCTGACGTGACGGCGCGCGCCGACCGGGGCACCGTGACGCCCCTGGTCGCCGACTTCAACGCCAGGGCCGCGGACAGCAAGACATATCGGGTGATCAATACGGTGCCCACTCCCGGCGGCATCAATCCGGAACCGATCGTTCAGGGTCAGCAGGCCAGCGGCAAGGTGTACTTCGATGTCACCGGCGCACCCCCCGACGGGGTGGTCTACAACGACGGAGTTCAGGACGTGCTGATCTGGTCCAGCAAAGCCTGACTGTGAACCGAGTGTGGCCCGGTCCTCGGACCGGGCCACACCCGTGTCCCGCCCATGGCCGACGCCGGCACGCGGCTGGGCGCGACCGGCGGTTCGAGGCTTACCCGCGTGTGTCGACGGCGTCGGAGTGGCCGGCACCGCTATTGCCGGAGGTGGCACACCGCCGGTGGATCCCGCCGTTTGAGCAAACCGGTGGCGGGTAACCGTGTCCGTGTCGAAGGGAGCAACTAATGCCGAAAACCGCGGACTTCATCCTCGATAGGCTCCGTCAGTGGGGGGTGCACCGGATTTTCGGCTATCCCGGTGACGGGATTCTGTCGATGATCGGCGCCTTGGACCGAGCCGGGGGAGACCCCGAGCTCATCCAGCCGCGCCACGAAGAGATGGCGGCGTTCATGGCCACCGGCCACGCGAAGTTCACCGGCGAACTGGGCTGCTGCCTCGCCACTTCGGGCGGAGGCGCGATCCACCTGCTCAACGGGCTCTATGACGCCAAACTCGACCATCAGCCGGTGGTCGCGATCGTCGGTCAGCAGAAGCGGATGTCGCTGGGAGCGGCCTTCCAGCAGGAGATCGATCCGAACTCGCTGTACAAGGACGTCTCGTCGGACTTCGTCCAGACCTGCATGGCACCGGCTCAGGCCCGCCATCTGGTGGACCGGGCCTGCAAGGTGGCGCTGACGAACCGAACGGTGGCCACCATCATCCTTCCCGAGGACGTCGCCGAGGAGGAAGCGGTCACCTCGCCACCGCGGCAACACGGCGCGGTCTTCAGCAGTGTCGGATGGACCAAACCGCGGATGGTTCCACCGCTGACCGAACTGCGCAAAGCCGCCGAGATCCTCAACGAGGGCGAGAAGGTCGCGATCCTGGTCGGCGCGGGAGCCGCCGACGCCGCCGACGAAGTGGTCGAGGCCGCCGACCTGCTCGGCGCGGGGGTGGCCAAGACGTCGCTGGGGCGCGCGGCGCTACCGGACGAATTGCCCTATGTGACCGGACCCATCGGCCTGCTGGGTTCGACGGCCAGCGAAGCGATGATGTCGGGCGCCGACACCCTGTTCATGATCGGCACCAGCTTTCCCTACGCAGAGTGGCTGCCCGAGGAAGGGCAGGCCCGAGGAGTGGAGATCAACCATGACGGCCGGATGATCGGGGTGCGGTACCCGGTGCAGGCCAACCTGATCGGCGACTCCAAGGACACACTTGCCGAACTGATTCCGCTGCTCAGCCGAAAGAAAGACCGGTCTTGGCGGCGAAAGATCGAGAGCGAAGTCGAAACCTGGTGGCGGGTGCTCGACGACCGGGCACACGACAAGGCCAGCCCGCTCAACCCCGAACTGGTGGTGCACGAACTCTCCAAACGTCTGCCCGACGACGCCGTCGTCACCACCGATGCGGGATCGGTCGCCAACTGGTGGGCGCGGCACCTGCGGCTGCGACGCGGTATGGCGGCCTCCCTGGCCGGGAACCTCGCGACCATGGGACCGGGGACCCCGTATGCGATCAGCGCCAAACTCGCCCGACCCGATCGGCCGGTGATCGCCGTCGTCGGTGATGGGGTCTTCCAGATGAACGGCATGGCCGAGATGATCACGGTCAAGCGTTATCACGACCGGTTGTCCGACGGACCGTTGATCTTCTGCGTCTTCAACAACCAGGACCTCAATCAGGTGACCTGGGAGCAGCGGGCGATGGGCGGTGAGCCCAAATTCGAAGATTCGCAGATGATCCCGGACGTGCCCTACGCCGAATTCGCCCGACTACTCGGGCTGACCGGGATTCGGTGCGACAGTCCGGACACGATCGGTCAAGCCTGGGATGAGGCGCTGGCAGCACCCGGGCCGGTGGTGCTCGAAGTGGTCGTCGATCCGGGTGTTCCTCCGGTCCCGCCGCACATCGAGACGATGATCGCCAAGAACACGGCCAAGGCGATGCTCAAAGACCCGGACCGGGTCGCTGTGGTCACCAAGGGCGCCAAGCAGAAGATGCACGAGTTCACCGAATCGGCCAGACAATCGGTGCGCGGTATCCGTAGCAAGAACGGCGGGTAGACGCCGATGACCGTAGGTGTGCCCTACCCGTTGCGCCGTCGGCCGCCGTATCTGGACGGTGTCTATGCCCCCCAAGAAGATTCGGATCTGCTTATCGAGGCAATGGACGAGTCCGGCCTGGTGCCCGGGGCCAGGGTGCTGGACCTGTGCACCGGGAGCGGTGTGGCGGCGATCGCGGCGGCCGAGTTGGGCGCGGACAGTGTCACCGCGTTCGATATCTGCCCGCGTGCGGTGCACTGCGCTCGGCAGAATGCGCGGGCAGCCGGCGTGGACGTGACGGTCAGGCAGGGCCCCTGGAGCGGTGCGCTGCGTTACGCCCCGTTCGACCTCGTCGTAGCCAATCCGCCCTATGTGCCCTCGCCGCCCGACGTCGGCCCGGTTGCCGCGGCAGACGGTCCGGAGCAGTCGTGGAACGGGGGCATCGACGGACGGATCGTGCTCGACCCCCTTTGCCGAGCGGCACCGGCATTGCTGCGCAGCGGTGGTGCGCTGCTGCTCGTGCAATCCGCTCTCGCCGACGTCGTACGCTCCGTGCAGACGTTGCGTGGATCGGGTTTGTCGGTCGAGATCGCCGCCAGCCGGCACATCCCGTTCGGGCCGGTCCTCACCGCGCACGCCGCTTGGCTGGAACAGACCGGCCGGGTGGCGGCCGGTTGCCGGGTGGAACAGCTGGTGGTCATCCGGGCGGACAAGCCGTGACCGAGCAGCGACCACGGGTGGTGCAGCCGGTCCGCAACGGCCCGGTCCTGGTCGCCGGGCCGGTGCGGATCGAAACCCCCGACGGTGTCGTGGAATCGGATCGTTTCATGGTGGCGATCTGTGCGTGCGGCCGCAGCCGCAACTACCCGCTGTGCGATACCAGCCATCGGCGACGGGACGCGCCGCATCGCCGTGCCGACGCGGATCCCGGGGGAGATACATAGCGCGGGGCGAGCGCCTCGACGGGCGTCGCCACGGCGTTGAGCGTCATGACCCCTTCTGTTTCGGGGTTCGTGCTCTGCCCGAGGCCGAGCGCTTTGCGCGTTCGGCGACGAGCAGGGCATAGTCCGATTTCAGCCGACTGTTGTCGGACCGCAGCCGGGTGTTGTCGGATTCCAGCCTGTTGTTGTCAGACACCAGTCGGGCGTTGCGGGCTTCGAGGTCGAGGATCTCCCCGATGCCGGCCACGTTGATGCCGATATTCACCAGTTCCGTGATCCGCCGCAGTCGGGCGATGTCGTCATCGCTGTAGCGGCGCGTACCGCCCGCGGTACGCGCCGGGGTCAGCAGACCGCGGCTCTCGTAGAGGCGCAAGGTCTGCGGACCGATACCGGACAACTCGGCGGCCACCGAGATGCCGTACACCCCAAGCCCTGCACGGGCACTCATCTCTTCCATCACAGCATTGCTTCCGTTGGTCGTCGGACATCCACTCCGTCTCTCTTGCACGAAACTACCATCGGTGCTATATAAAAATCTATGACAGCGGACATAGATGATCTGCTGCATACCTAGGAGGTGGAGATGATGTTGATGCGTACCGACCCGTTCCGTGATCTCGACCGCTGGACACAACAGGTGTTCGGCACCGCGGCGCGGCCGGCGGTGATGCCGATGGACGCCTGGCGCGACGGCGACCAGTTCATCGTCGAGTTCGACCTGCCCGGGGTGGCCGAAGAATCGCTGAACCTCGATGTCGAACGCAATGTGCTGACCGTCCACGCCGAACGCCCGGGACTGGATCACAACCGCGAGATGGTGTCGGCCGAACGGCCGCGGGGCGTCTTCAGTCGCCAGCTTTTCCTCGGCGACAACCTTGACGCCGAACAGATCCAGGCCAGCTACCAAGACGGCGTGTTGCGACTGTCCATCCCGGTCGCCGAGAAGGCGAAACCGCGCCGCATCAAGGTGGCCAGCGGACACGGCGAACGCGCCATCAACGCCTGATTGCAAGGGGCCGGGCGTCGGCCTGCTGCGCGGTGAGGGAGGCGAGCAGATGATCGCCGACCCGATCCTCGGGCACCGCACCGCGGCGCCCACCGAAACGCCCGTCGCCCGGCCCCGCACCTCACGGCCCGGCACCACCGGCCCAGACCCCTCAGCGGTGACTGTGGAAGGGAGGTGATGTTCTACGGACGCCAGTCGACGGTGACTCGCGGGTCGCACCCCTCGCTTCGGACACGTGAGTGTGTCGGAGCGGAGCGGAACCTGCGCGCGCACCGCGCGATGTCACCGTGAAGGTACGACGGGTACCGCTGCCGCCAACTGTTCTCCCCGGCAGCGGTACCCGTCGGCCCGTCAGGAATCGGGCGTCGCCGCCTTCGGAGCTACAGATGCGATGGCGCCTAGTACCAATAGCGTCGGCCTGCGAATGGACGACCGAGCGCACCCAGAATCCACAGTGCCGCTCCGACAACCAGCAGGATGATTCCGACCGTCCACAATATGTTGATTTTGAAGATGAGCGCCAGAACAAGCAGGATCACGCCGAGGGCAATCATCACTAATCCCTTCTCTCACACAATCAATACGGCCGCACCCGACGACGACGGCTGCGGTAAACGGCAATCGGATATGACCGGGTTGATCCCGAAGTAATTCAGCGGGCCGGCCAAGGTCGTGACCGCGATGGTCCCGGCATTCGCGCAACTGGTGCGACCATCCTGGAAATAGCCGCGCTGTGATGCGGCGAAAACTCCGATCAGCAACCACAGCAGCACAATGGTGCCGACAAAGCCACCGATTCGCATCTGTCCTCCATTCGCCGGTATCCGGATCAGTTCCCATTTCAGTCGTTGCCGAAACCTGTTGCGGCACCGGCGGCACTGATGTTTGGCGCCGCCGGCAGTCGGGTACTGCCGGGAATCGGTGGAACATCGGTGAACGGAGCGCGTGATGATGTTGCTGGGAACTCTTGAGTCGAACGAACAGCCAGGTAGTCACGCGGAGTGGATCGGCGAAGCAGAGGACATCATCGACCGGATTTTGCGCAACGTCGCTCATGGTCGGTTCGAGAGGTCGTTATCGGCGCTGACCGCATGCGCCGCGGCGGTGACGACCGCCGAGATATATCTCGAGCACTACAAGGCCGGTTTCGGCAGTAAATGGATGTGGAGTCCGGTGCTCGTCACGCCGCCGGTGGTGGTCGCCGGAATCGGTGGCGTGTTCTCCCGCCGGTGGGCAAAGCGCTGGCTGCCGCTGGCCGCCGCGGTGTATGCGACCAACGGCCTGCTGGGTGAGTACCTGCACGCTCGCGGGGTGGCGCGCAAGCCGGGCGGCTGGCGAATGGCCTCCTACAACGTTCCGATGGGGCCACCGATCGCGGCGCCCGGCCTGATGGCCATGGTCGGCGGGATGGGCCTGCTGGCGGCGGTGCTGCGCCGCGAACGGTGAGGGACCGGCGCGCCATGGCCGACACGTCCCGTCCCGACCACCTGCCCAACCTACGGGCCGATCGTCAACCTCCGCACCCGTCCTGGCTGCCCCGGCAACGACGCGGAATCACACCGCAGATGATCGGGCGCTATCCGGAATTCGACGTGCTGGCGACGCAGGACAGCTGGGACGACGCCACCCGGAAGGTCGTATTGGCCCGGCTGGAGCCGCCGGGACCGTTGCGGTTCTTCACCGGAGCCGAGGAACCGACCTTGCGCGCGTTCTGTGACATCGTGCTTGCGCAGGACGAAGAGCCGCGGGTTCCGGTGGCCGCGTTCGTCGACGCCAAACTGGCCGACGGCCAACTCGACGGATACCAGTACGCCGACATGCCGGACGATCGGGACACCTGGCGCCAGGTGTTGCGGGGCCTTGACGAGGCCGCCGGGCAGCGTTGCGGAAAGGCATCGTTCGCAGCTGCCGCGATCCCCACTCAGCTGGCGCTGGTCGACCAGTTCTCCCGGGGGCGGCTGCAGGGCGGCACCTGGTCGGAGCTGAACGTGCGCCGCGCATGGTCGGTGTGCATGCGGATGACCCTGACGGCGTTCTATTCGCATCCCTGGGCCTGGAACGAAATCGGGTTCGGAGGTCCGGCCTACCCGCGTGGCTACATGCGGCTGGGCGGACCGAGCGGGCCGGCGGCGGTGCGCGAGCCCTTTGAAAGCCGCGGTGCCATCGACACGGATCCGGTGGAACTGATGCACGACGAGGATTCGTAGTGGGAGATTTCTGGCGCGGCCTACTCAAGGGATCGCTGGGACCGCCCGACAACGATTCGCGATTCCTGCTGGACGTGCGGTCACGTCAGTTGCCCGGTGAGCAGACGATGCGGCGGTATGGGACCGGCGACGTTGTGGACTTGGTGATCGTCGGTGCCGGCGCCGGGGGATCGGTGCTGGCGCAGCGCCTGGCGCGAGCGGGTTGGCGGGTAGTGATCATCGAAGCGGGTCCGTTCTGGCATCCCGACAGCGACTGGGTCTCCGACGAGGCGGGCGCGCACCCGCTGTACTGGACGCAGAAGCGCATCATCGGCGGAGACGATCCGATCGAATTGGGCAAGAACAACTCCGGTCGCGGTGTCGGTGGCTCGATGGTCCATTACGCCGGGTACTGTCCCCGATTCCACCCCAGCGACCTGCGTACGCGCAGCCTCGACGGTGTCGGGCAAGACTGGCCGATCGACTACGAGGACCTCCGCCGCCACTATGAGGTGCTCGAGGCCGAATTGCCGGTTGCAGGCCAGAACTGGCCATGGGGCCTTCCGCACCGCTACCCGTCCTCGCCGCACCCGATCTCGGCGGCCGCATCGAAGTTGTGGCAGGGCGCTCGGAATCTGGGGATCGAGATGCGGGTAGGCCCGGTGGGAATCGTCAACGGCACCTTTGGAAACCGGCCGCACTGCATCTACCGCGGCTATTGTCTACAGGGCTGCAAAGTCAATGCCAAGGCCAGCCCCTATGTCACCCACCTGCCCGATGCACTGGAACACGGCGTGGAGATCCGGGCGGACTGCATGGCCACCCGTATCGAGATCGACGCCGCCGGGTCGGCGCGCGGCGTCGCCTACCACGACAGCAGCGGCACCGAGCACCTGCAGCGTGCCACCGTGGTCGCGGTCGCCGGTTACTCGATAGAAACGCCGCGGCTACTGCTCAATTCGACCAGCAGGCGGTTCCCGCACGGCGTGGGAAACGACACCGACCAGGTGGGTCGTTACGTCATGGTCCAAGGGGCCGCCCAGACCGCCGGTCGATGGCCGGAGGAACTGCGGATGTACAAGGCACCACCGCCGCAGGTGACCAGCGAGCAGTACTACGAAACCGACCCCACCCGTGGCTTCGCCCGCGGGTTCTCCATCCAGACGGTCTCGCCGCTGCCGATCGGCTGGGCCGAGCACGTCCTCGCCGACGGGCACTGGGGCAGGGCGATGCGCGAATACATGCGTGACTACAACCACTGGAGCACAATCGGCGTGCTCAACGAACTGCTGCCGCTGCCGGCCAATCGGGTCACGTTGGCAGACGAGACCGACTCATACGGCATCCCGGTCGCCCGATTGGACTACACCCGCTGTGACAACGACAAGGCGAACATGGCGTACTCGACCCGGGTGATCACCGACATCCTGCACGCGGCCGGCGCGCAGGATGTTCTGACCATCCAGCGCTACGCCCACCTGATCGGCGGCGCCCGGATGGGCACCACACCGGAGAACTCCGTCGTGGACGCCGACCATCGAGTGTGGGGGGTACCCAACCTGTACATCTCCGACGGCTCGGTCTGTCCGACTCAGGGTGCGGCCAATCCGGCACTCACCATCATGGCGCTGGCCTCCCGGCTCGCCGAGCGGATGGCAAGGAAGCGACTCGTACAGAAGGGAATTCAGTCATGACAAAAACAGTCGTTGTCACCGGGGCCAGTGCCGGAGTCGGCCGAGCCGTCGCACAGCTCTACGGCGGACGCGGCGCAAAGGTGGCGCTGCTCGCTCGCGGCGAAGCGGGGCTGCGCGGCGCGGCCCGCGATGTCGAAGAGGCTGGGGGCACTGCACTGGCCATTCCCACCGATGTCGCCGACTACGACGCCGTCGCCGCTGCGGCTGACCGTGTCGAAGCCGAGCTCGGCCCGATCGACACCTGGGTCAATGTCGCCTTTGCCTCGGTGTTCGCGCCGTTCACCGAGATCAGACCTGCGGAGTTCAAGCGGGTCACCGAGGTCTGCTACCTCGGCTTCGTCTACGGCACCATGGTGAGCTTGGCAAGGATGAAGCCCCGCGGCCACGGGACCGTGGTGCAGGTCGGCTCGGCGTTGGGAGAGCGATCGATCCCGCTGCAATCGGCGTATTGCGGCGCGAAACACGCCATCAACGGTTTCACCGAAGCGGTCCGCTGCGAGCTGCTCCACGACAACTCCGAGGTGAACATCACGATCGTTCAGCTGCCGGCGGTCAGTACGCCGCAGTTCTCCTGGGTGTTGTCGCGGCTGCCCCGCCACCCGCGGCCGGTGCCACCGATCTACCAGCCGCAGTTGGTCGCCCGCGCCGTGCTGCGTGCCGCCGACCATCCTCGGCACAAACAGTACTGGGTGGGGGACAGCACGGTCGCGACGCTGCTCGCCCAGCGACTCGCCGCGCCGTTGCTGGACCGCTACCTGGCGCGTACCGGCTACGACTCGCAGCAGACCGGCGAACCTGTGGGTGCCGACCGACCGCACAACCTTTGGCGGCCCCTCGATCAGCAGACCGGCAGCGACCGCGGTGCGAGCGGTGCATTCGAGGACTCCACGCACGCACACAGCCCGCAGATCTGGGCGGCCCGGCATTCCGGAGCGGTCCTAGGGACAGCCGGCGCCCTCGGACTGGCCGGTGCCGCCGCGCTGGTCGCGCGACTCCGCAGCTGACTACGACATGCGGTATCGAGCGCCTCTCCAGCGTCTACCCCTGGGCAGGGGTTTGAGCACAGGGCGCCACGGCTAACCGTCCCCACTATGGATTCAACCGCGGCAGGTCCCGGGATCGTCGTCGGGATCGACGGAACCCCGGGCTCAAGGAGCGCGGTGCGGTGGGGGGCCCGCGAGGCGGAGCGACGTGCGTTGCCGCTCACGCTGGTACACGCGGCGTCAACCCAGTTGAACGCTCTGGTGGCCCGCTGGGTGGTGTTCGGCCAACACGAGTTACCGCACGTGCGCGTGCAGCGGATCGTCGATGACGCCATCGGTGTGGTCACGCAAGGCGCGCGAAGCGGGCCGCCCGTACCGGTGAACACCAAAGTGACGTTCACCGACCCCGTTCAGACGCTGGCTGACCTGTCCCGGCAGGCGGAGTTGGTAGTCGTGGGCTCCAGTGTCGGGAAACGGTTGCGCCACGCGGTGTTCGGTACTGTCGGCTCGGCATTGGCGGCACGCTGCCAGTGCTCGTTGGCGGTAATCCCCGCTGACAAACGGCGCACACCACACGGCCCGACATCGGTCGACCCGACGGGCTGGTGACGCTTGCGGACGCCCTGGGACACGCGTGAGTGATTGCCGACGGGATTGTCGATCCGCCGCAATGGGTAACCCACCGGAAAAGGCAGTCACGGATCGGAGGTCTCATGCCCAAGACGACGAAGAGCGGCACCGTCAAGCGCGGGGAGTTGCCCAGCACCTTGCAGCGTTCCGGCGCGAAGGCCCAACGCACCTTCGCCAAGGCGCACGACGCCGCCGTGCAGGAGTACGGCAGTGAGCAGCGCGCGCACCGGGTGGCATACGCGGCGCTCAAGCACAGTTTTGAGAAGGTCGGAGACCACTGGGAACCGAAGAAGAAGCGCGGCCCCTCCGACCAGCGGGCCGAGGCCGGGGGAATCGACAACAACCGGCCGTCCGCCGAGGGCGTCGATGCCAACGCCAGCAAGAAGCATCTGCTGGACGTGGCCCGTCGTCTCGACATTCATGGGCGCTCGACGATGCGGAAAGCCGAACTGATCAACGCCATCAAGAAGCACAACCGCCGCGTCCGTGGCCGTTGAAACCGATGTCACCCAAGCCGTTGCTCGTCGGCCAATGCCGCGATCGGCGTCGCAGCCAGGTTGGCCAATAGATCTTCGGCATCGTCGAAAACAGCGGTCGCCCCGGCTGTTTCCAATTCTTCCCGAGGTACCCCGCCGCTGAGCACGCAGACACAGTCGACGCCGGCGCGCACCGCTGCCCGGGCGTCCCAGACCGCGTCGCCGACGAAGACCGCACGACGGGCCGACGCCCCGACGCGGTCCAGCGCAATACCGATGATGTCCGGATTCGGCTTGGCGACCTCGACGTCGGCCGACGATGTGACCGCGGTGACCAGATCGTCGCAGTCGAGCACGTCGCGCAGCACCGCCAACTCCGCGTCGGGCGCGGACGTCGCCAACACCACCGGGAGTCCCAGGGCACTCACCCGCTCCAACAACCGGCGGGCTCCCGGCAGCGGCGACAGCAGCGCAGCGGAGCGCAGGTAGTAGCGCGAATGCAACTCCTTGAGGCGCCGACGGACGTCGTCGGGTGCGTCGTCGGAGAGCAGGCGCACCAACTCGGACCCGTCCATCCCGATGGCTCGATGGATGCGCCACGAGTCGACCGGGATATCCAGTTCGGCGAAGGCACAACGCCAGGAGTGCACGTGTACGTAGTTGGAGTCGACCAGCGTGCCGTCGACGTCGAACAACACCGCTGCTTGGGAGCTCACGATTCCCCTTCCTCGACTGCGACTGTCGCGGTCGTTTGCCGATGTCCCGACCGGGATACCCGTATGAACGAGTTCCCAATTCACAAGGAGAGGACAACCGGTGGCTACCGACGACCGTGATGCCAAGCAGCGACAACTCGACGAGCACCGGTTCGACCGGCAGTCGGGCTATCTGACGACCCAGCAGGGGATCCGTGTCGACCACACCGACGATGCGCTGACGGTAGGTGAGCGTGGCCCGACACTGTTGGAGGACTTCCACGCCCGCGAGAAGCTCACGCACTTCGACCATGAGCGAATCCCCGAGCGGGTTGTGCATGCGCGCGGTGCGGGTGCCTACGGGTATTTCGAGCCGTACGACGACTGGCTTGCGGAGTACACCGCCGCACGCTTTCTGACTACGCCGGGCACCAAGACTCCGGTCTTCGTGAGGTTCTCCACGGTTGCGGGCTCACGCGGGTCTGCGGACACGGTGCGCGACGTCCGCGGATTCGCTACGAAGTTCTACACCGACCAGGGCAACTACGACCTGGTCGGCAACAACTTCCCGGTGTTCTTCATTCAGGACGGGATCAAGTTCCCCGACTTCGTGCATGCGGTGAAACCCGAGCCGGACAACGAGATTCCGCAGGCGCAATCCGCCCACGACACACTGTGGGACTTTGTGGCGCTGCAACCGGAGACACTGCACGCCATCATGTGGCTGATGTCGGACCGCGCATTGCCCCGCAGCTATCGGATGATGTCCGGATTCGGAGTGCACACCTTCCGTTTCGTCAACGCCGCCGGCGACGGCACCTTCGTGAAGTTCCACTGGAAGCCGAAGCTCGGCGTGCATTCGCTGATCTGGGACGAATGCCAGAAGGTGGCAGGCAAAGACCCCGACTTCAATCGCCGCGATCTGTGGGACGCCATCGAGTCCGGTCACTTCCCGGAATGGGAACTCGGGGTCCAGCTGGTGCCCGAGTCCGACGAGACGGAATTCGATTTCGATCTCCTCGATGCGACGAAACTCATTCCCGAAGAACGGGTTCCGATTCGCCCGGTGGGTTCGATGGTGCTGAACCGAAACCCGGAGAACTTCTTCGCCGAAACCGAACAGGTGGCGTTCTGTACCGCCAATGTGGTGCCGGGAATCGACTTCACCAATGATCCGCTGCTGCAGCTCCGCAACTTCTCCTACCTGGACACCCAGCTGATCCGACTCGGTGGCCCGAACTTCGCCCAGCTGCCGATCAATCGGCCGGTGGCTCCGGTGCGCACCAATCAGCACGACGGCTATGGACAGCAGGCGATTCCGGTCGGCAAGACCAGCTACCACAAGAATTCCCTGGGCGGCGGATGCCCGGCCGTGGCGGATTCGGAGGTGTTCCGGCACTACACCCAACAGGTGGACGGCGGGAAGATCCGCAAGCGTGCGGCCGGCTTCGAGAACCATTACAGCCAGGCGCGGATGTTCTACCAGAGCATGACCGAAGTCGAAGCCAAGCATATCGTCGCTGCCTATGCTTTTGAACTGGGGAAATGTGAAACCGTCGAGATCCGGCAGCGGGTGGTCGAGCAACTCAACCTGATCGATCACGGCCTGGCACGCGATGTTGCCGAGCAACTGGGGCTCATCGCGCCCGACGAGCAGCCCCTCGATGAGACGGGGGTGTCCCCGGCGCTCTCGCAGCTGAACCAGATCGACACGAGTCCGGGGATCGAGACCCGCAAGATCGCGGTGTTGGCCGCCGACGGCGTCGACGTGGTGGGTGTCGAGCGGTTCGTTGCTGCGATGCGCGACCGCGGTGCCGTCGCCGAAGTGCTGGCGCCGATCGCCGGCGGTGAACTCGTCGGCGGCTCCGGCGGGACGCTCGGCGTCGATCGGGCCGTGACGACCGTGGCATCGGTGCTCTACGACGCGGTGATCGTGCCGTGCGGTCCGGACGCCGTCCACACGCTGACCGGCGACGGCTATGCGATGCACTTCGTCACCGAGGCCTACAAACACCTCAAGGTGATCGGGGCCTTCGGGGCGGGGCTGGGACTGCTGCCCGAGGCCGGGATCCCCGACCGACTCGCCGACGACGGTACGGTCACCGTCTCAACCGGGGTGGTGACGACGTCGGCGGCTGCCGAAGACTTGAACGAGGACTTCTTCGACGCCTTCGCCGCCGAACTGGCCGGGCACCGCGTCTGGGCACGCAATGCCGACACGGTGCCCGCCTGAGGCCACCTTCGGAATCGTCAGGGCACGAGGCGCAGCGGTCGCCCGGACCGCTGCACCTCGGCCAATGCGGACGAGAGCGATGCCGCCAGCGGCAGCTGAGCATGCGGATCGCAGATCCGCAACAGGGTTCGCACCGCCGGACTCGGGACCACCATCAGGTCGGTCCGCGTCCGTGCACACTGGGCGCTGATCGATTTGAGCGCTGAAAAGCCCTCGGTCCCAATGAAGGTCAGTTCGGACAAGTCCAGAACCAACCATTCGCCGCTGCCGGCGGAGTGCTTTGCGCAGTCGGCGAATCGGCCGGCGTTGGCGGCGTCGATCTCGCCGTGGGCGGACAACACAGCGCCCGATCGGCCCCAATGCGCCATGAAGGTGGCGGTGTGACTGCGCCACACCTGGGTGGCTTCGCTGGCGGGGGCGGTGAAGGCGATCTCGGTAATCTTGCTGCTAGTCATGTTCGGCTCCATCAGGCGACGAATCGTGCTGTTGGATGACGTCAGCGAAATCTCCCGGTCAACACTGACTCGGTGACGTTCCGCTGCGGCTGTGAGCTCAACCGGAGAATCCAGACGTTACCGAACCGGATCTTGATTGGCAAAGGAAACGTCGACAATTTCTGTAAAACCCAGCGAAACCTTAAGTGTCACAGCGTCAGTAATGTCGATTGGCCCGCTGACCAGGTGGTTGTCAGGAGATTCGCGAGACGGCTCTCCACAGCATCGAATGCGCGCATCCCGAACATCACGTCGCGCTCCAAATCGGGATAACAGTCGACCAGATCAGCCACCACGTCTCGGCGCACCACCTGCTCGTGCACCGCATCGGCCTCGACGTGCTCGGCGTAGAACGCCACGCACGGCTCGGGGGCGGCCAGTCGCCGCAGGGCGGCGACCACGCGGGCCGACCCGGGCGGGGAGGTGATCTCGGTAGCGGCGAAATGGCCGATCGCCGCCGCCCGCCAGCGGCGATGCAAGCCGAACAGGGACATCAGGTTGACCACGGCCAATGCCTCGGCGGGGACCGCGTCGAGATAGGCCAGATAGCGGGGATCCAGCCCAGCGGCAGCCAGCAGATCGGCGAAGAGCCGCTGGTGTAGCCGCTGCCCGCGCCCGGCGCCGTACTCGTCGAACTCGATCGCCACGAACGATGCTTTGGCCTGCCCGGTCAGCCGCGGGATGACCCAGGCATGCGGGTCGCCTTCCTTGAGGTGATACAGCGAGCGGTGCACGAAGTATTCCTGGACCTGTTCCCAGCTGCCGCGGTCACGTAGATACCAGGTGATCCCGTTTCCGTGTGCGGGCTCCGTTGCTGCAGAATCCATTTCGTCGTACACCGTGGCGTCCGGCGGTATCGGTCCCACGTCAGCACGGACACCGTCGAGGAAGGCGTGCTCCAGCTGCGCCCGCAACTCCAACAATGTGGCGTCCCATTCCCAGTCCGGATCCACACCGGAGAATCCGCGGTAGTGCAACTCGTAACAGAGGTACAGGGTCAGCTGCAGGTCGCGGCCGTAGGGCTCGGCGGGAACCGGCCCCAGCGCGCCGCTCGATCCCGCCGGACCCTGCAGTACCTCGATGACTCGTTCCGACAGGGCGCCGCAGGCAAGCGGTAGCCGAGGTTCGATCGTGGTAACGGGCACACTCACGGATACCCTGCGGCGGCACCCGGTCAAACGGCCATCTCGTTTCGCGAACCGGCGGTTGGGTACTCCGGCCACATGACGCGCATCGGCTACACCCTGATGACCGAGCAGAACGGGCCCGCGGAGTTGGTGGAGTACGCCGTGGCGGCCGAAGAACACGGCTTCGACTTCGCGGTGTGCAGTGATCACTTCTCCCCGTGGCTGGCCTCGCAAGGGCACGCTCCCAACGCCTGGGCCCTGCTGGGGGCGGTGGCCCATGCGACCGAGCGGCTGGGTTTGTACAGCTTCGTGACCTGCCCGAGCATGCGTTACCACCCAGCGGTGGTGGCCCAGCAGGCGGCCACCGTGCAGATCCTCGCCGAGGGGCGGTTCACCCTGGGACTGGGAAGCGGTGAGAACCTCAACGAACACATCGTCACCGGCGCGGGCTGGCCGAACGTGCGACACCGGCAAGGCATGCTCGCCGAGGCGATCAAGATCATTCGCGAGCTGTTGACGGGCGAGACGGTCGATCACGAAGGCGACTACTTCCAGGTCGCGCAGGCGCGACTGTGGGATCTTCCGGAGGTCCCGGTGGCGCTTGCCGTCGCCATGTCCGGCCCCAACGGCGTGGAGCGCTTCGCCGCCGCCGCCGATCACCTGATCGCCGTGCAACCCGATGCCGACCTGGTCGCGCATTGGCATGCGGCCCGGACCGCGGCCGGCCTGCCCGGCGATGGCAGAGTCATCGGTCAACTACCGGTGTGCTGGGACCCCGACCGGGAGACGGCCGTGGCACGCGCCCACCGGCAGTTCCGCTGGTTCGGCGGTGGCTGGGCGGTGAACTCCGAACTACCCACCCCCGCGGCGTTCGCAGCCGCCACCCGTTACGTGCGGCCGAGCGACGTCGCCGAGGGTATTCCGTGCGGACCGGACCCGGAGCCCATCCTGGCCGCGGTGAACCGCTACCGCGACGCCGGGTTCACCGATATCGCGCTGATCCAGGTCGGCGGTGAGACCCAGGACGCCTTCCTCGCAGAAGCCGCGGAACCGCTGCTGAGCGCGCTGCGCGCCGACGGGTAAGGGTTTGGCCATCCGCGGCCGCGGGTACGCGCACCCCATGAGTGACAGTGACGAGGGGATCGACCGGCGTCGTACGACTCGACCGCGAGCCGGGCTGGTGTTCAAAGACCGCCGCGAGTTCCCGGGCCTGCTCATGCTCATGATGGCCGCGCTGGCCCTGGTGGGCTTCCTCAGCGCCGTCGTGCAGCACAACGCCGCATGGACCCTGGGGTGGGGGATCGCGGTGCTAATCCTGGCGATCGGCGGGGTGGCCTGGGTCTTCGTCGGGCGACGCCGGACCACCGACCACGCCGGTGCGCATCGGAGCCAGACCTAACGCGGCGGCGGCGAACCGGGACACCGCCTGGGCCCCGGTCTCGGCCGCGTCGCGGTGGCCGGCGCGATGGCGGGTGCCGACCCGGCCGTCGCGGGGATCCAACGTGACCTCGGCCAGCAATTCACCGGTGGTCGGCTCACAGACCGCCCAGCGGTAGCAGGTGTCCTCCGCCCACCCCGACTCGGCCGCGGCGACGTAGCCCGGGTCGGTCTCGCCGAGATCGGCCAGAGTCACCCGGTCGTCCATACGATCGTCGGCCCGTGGTATCCGCAGATACCACGGGCCGGCGTTGATCTCGACAGGCTGAATGTCGGCTACTTGATCTCGCAGAGCACGGTGCCCTGCGTGATGGCCGAGCCGGCCTCGGCCGACAGGCCGGTGATGACACCGTCCTTGTGGGCGGTGACCGGGTTCTCCATCTTCATGGCCTCCAGGACGACGACCAGGTCACCCGCGGCGACCTCCTGGCCCTCCTCGACGGCCACCTTGACCACGGTGCCCTGCATGGGCGCGGTGACCGCGTCACCGGACGCCGCCGCGCCGCCGTGGGCGCCACGCTTGCGGGCCTTGGGCTTCTTGCGGATGGCACCTGCGGCGCCGCCGCCACCGGCGCCGCCGATCGCCAGGTCGCCCGGCAGCGACACCTCGAGACGGCGTCCACCGACCTCGACGACCACCTTCTGCCGCGGCGCGGCGTCCTCTTCATCGAGCGGCTCGCCACCGGTGAACGGCTCGATGGTGTTGTCGAACTCGGTCTCGATCCAGCGGGTGTGGACGGTGAAGCCGTTCTCGTCGCCGATGAAGGCGGGGTCGGACACCACGGCCCGGTGGAACGGGATGACCGTGGCCAGTCCCTCGACGGTGAACTCGTCGAGGGCCCGGCGGGCACGCTCGAGCGCCTCGGTGCGGTTGGCGCCGGTGACGATCAGCTTGGCCAGCATCGAGTCGAACTGGCCGCCGATCACCGAACCGGTCTCCACACCGGAGTCCATCCGGACGCCCGGGCCGGTCGGCGGGTCGAAGCGGGTGACCGGGCCGGGGGCGGGCAGGAAGCCGCGGCCGGCGTCCTCACCGTTGATGCGGAACTCGAAGGAGTGCCCGCGGGGCGTCGGGTCCTCGGTGATGTCGAGGGCCTCGCCGTTGGCGATCCGGAACTGCTGACGGACCAGGTCGATGCCCGAGGTCTCCTCGGTGACCGGGTGTTCCACCTGCAGACGGGTGTTGACCTCCAGGAAGCTGATCAGGCCGTCCTGGCCGACCAGGTACTCCACGGTGCCGGCGCCGTAGTAACCGGCCTCCTTGCAGATCCGCTTGGCGGACTCGTGGATCTCGGTGCGCTGCGCGTCGGTGAGGAAGGGCGCCGGGGCCTCTTCGACCAGCTTCTGGAAGCGGCGCTGCAGCGAGCAGTCGCGGGTGCCCGCGACGACGACGTTGCCGTGCTGGTCGGCGATGACCTGGGCCTCGACGTGGCGGGGCTTGTCCAGGTAGCGCTCCACGAAGCACTCGCCGCGACCGAAGGCCGCGATCGCCTCACGGGTGGCCGACTCGAACAGCTCGGGGATCTCCTCGATGGTGCGCGCCACCTTCATGCCGCGACCGCCACCGCCGAAGGCGGCCTTGATCGCGACCGGGACACCGTGCTCCTTGGCGAACGCCACCACCTCGTCGGCGTCCTTGACCGGGTCCGGGGTACCGGGCACCAGGGGAGCGTCGGCGCGGGCGGCGATGTGCCGTGCGGTGACCTTGTCGCCGAGGTCGCGGATCGACTGCGGGCTCGGCCCGATCCAGATCAGTCCGGCGTCGATCACCGCCTGGGCGAAGTCGGCGTTCTCGGAGAGGAAGCCGTAGCCGGGGTGGATGGCGTTGGCGCCGGACTGGGCCGCGGCGTCGAGGATCTTCTCGAACACCAGGTAGGACTCGGCCGAGGTCTGGCCGCCCAGCGCGAATGCCTCGTCGGCGAGCCGCACGTGCGGAGCGTCGGCGTCGGGTTCGGCGTACACGGCCACGCTGGCCAATCCGGCGTCGCGCGCGGCGCGGATCACCCGGACTGCGATCTCCCCGCGGTTGGCGACGAGCACCTTGGAGATCTTCGAGCTGGCATGGTTCGCCACTTGCCCTCCTGATGGCATATCTAAGAAATGTCTTTAAGAACCTAGCTGCACAGCAGTGTAAAGCGCCACCGCCGAACCTGTTCCAGGTGCCCCTTACGCGGCGCGTAAATGCCGCTTGATCCGGGTCAACATGGCCGACATCCCGCGTAGCCGCAGTGGGCTGATCAGCTCGGCCAGGCCCAGTCGCGACGCGAAATCCTCCGGCACCGCCAAGATGACCTCGGCGGGTTGGCCGTCCAGGCCGACGGCCCAGATCGAGGCGAAACCGCGCGTCGTGGGTGCCTCCGGCGGGGCGCTGAAATACAACCGCACTTGCTGCGGGTCGGCGGCATCGACGTGCAGGAACAGCGGCGACTGGCACTCCGGCACCGGTTCCATGGCCGACTCGGTCAGCTCGTCGGGCAGTTCGGGCAGTTCGTCGGCGAACTCCAGCAACAGCCTGAGCTTGTCCTGGCCCTCGACCTCGGCGAAGTCGGCGACCACCTGCGCCAGCCCCTCCGGCAGGCTCATCAGCCGGCCGGGGTCGCGGGGAGTTGGCCCGGTTCCGAACCCGCGACGATGGGCACCCGCACGGTGTTGCCCCACTCTGTCCAGGAGCCGTCGTAGTTGCGGACGCCGTCCATGCCGAGCAGGTGGGTCAGGACGAACCAGGTGTGGCTGGATCGTTCCCCGATGCGGCAGTAGGCGATCGGTGCGTCGTCGGGCTTGAGGAAGCCGTAGAGCTGTTCCAGTTCCTCGCGCTTGCGGAACCGGCCGGCGTCGTCGGCGGCCTTGCTCCAGGGCACCGATACCGCGGTGGGGATGTGGCCGCCGCGCAGCACACCCTCTTCCGGGTACTCCGGCATGTGGGTGCGCTCGCCGGTGTACTCCTGGGGAGACCGGACGTCGATCAGCGGTACTCGGCCGATGCTGGCCAGCACGTCGTCCTTGTAGGCCCGGATGGGGGCGTCGTGGCGTTCGACGACCGGGTAGCCGCTCGTGGTCTTCGACGGCACCTCCAGGGTCGTCTCACGGCCCGAGGACACCCACAGGTCACGCCCGCCGTCGAGCAGTCGCACGTCGGGGTGGCCGAACAGGGTGAACACCCACAGCGCGTAGGCCGCCCACCAGTTGGACTTGTCGCCGTAGATCACCACGGTGTCGTCGCGGGAGATGCCCTTGCGGTTCATCAGGTCCGCGAACTGCTCACCGCTGATGTAGTCGCGGACCGGGGCGTCGTTGAGGTCGGTGACCCAGTCGATCTTCACCGCGGTCGGGATATGGCCGATGTCGTAGAGCAGAACGTCCTCATCGGATTCGACGACGACGAGACCGGCGGCCCCCAGATTGCCCGCGAGCCAGTCGGCCGTGACCAACCGTTCGGGGTGGGCATAGGACTGCAGGGCGGGGCTGGAATCGGCTGGCACTGGCACGATGCCGAGCGTACCGGGAGATACCGACTGTGCCACTCCCCGTCGTGGATCCCGGTGTCGGCGGGCGGTGCGGGCCCGGCGTCAGTGCACGGGGTTGGCCGCCCACAGGGCCGCGACGGACAGCCCGGCCGAACGCAGCAGCCGGCGCAGCAGCGGCAGGCTGATCCCGATGACACTGGACGGATCGCCGTCCACCCCGTCGACGAACCAGCCGCCCAAACCGTCGAGGGTGAACCCGCCGGCCACCCGCAGGGGCTCGCCGCTGGCCAGGTAGGCCTCCAGGTCGTCCTCGGTGGGATCGCCGAAACGTACTGTGGTGACCACGTTTTCGGTGACCTGGTGAGTGATCTGGTTATCGCGCAACCGGATCAGGCTGTGGCCGGTGTGTAGCCGACCGGAATCACCGGCCATCGCGCGCCAGCGGGCGCGGGCCTCGTCGACGCTGGCCGGCTTGCCCTGCAGTTCCCCGCCGATATAGAGCATCGAATCGCAGCCGATCACAATGCAATCGGCGGCCACCGGCGATGGCAGCACGGTCGCCACCTGTTGCGCTTTGGCGGCGGCCAGCGCGCCGGTCACCTCGTCGGGGCCCGCCGTGGCGGGCAGGCCGGCCATCAGCGCGTCCTCGTCGACGCCGGAGACCACCACCAACGGGTCGAGTCCGGCGCCGCGCAGCACGGCCAACCGGCCCGAGGACGCCGAGCCGAGAACCAGTCTCGTCACCGGCGCCTCACCGGCGCATGTGGGTGCGCTCCAGCAGGGTGATCCGCTGCCAGCTGAACAACGGAATCCGCAGTTTGTCGACCGGATGGCCCCACATGTTGCGGTCCCCGGAGCCGGTCTCGGCCGCGCCGCCGCCCGCGGTGCCCAGCACCGCGACCAGCGCCGCGATCTCGGCGTCGGTGGGGTTGCCGCGCAGCACCTTGATGTGCGGCTCGGCGATGGTCGGAGTCGTCTCGGCCGTGGTTGCCTCGTTCTCGTCGCTCACAGGGGGATGTTCCCGTGCTTCTTGGGCAGCGGCTGGACGATCTTGCGTTCCAGCAGTCGCAGCGATGTCGCGATGTAGCCGCGGGTGTGCGACGGCGGGATCACCGCGTCGACGTAGCCCCGCTCGGCGGCCACGTACGGGTTCACCAGGGTGTCCTCGTACTCCTGCTGCAGCTGCAGGCGCAGCGCGTCGACGTCGTCGCCGTTCTTCGCGGCCTCGTTGAGCTGGGAACGGTAGACGAACCCGACCGCGCCGGAGGCGCCCATCACCGCGATCTGGGCGGTCGGCCACGCCACGTTGACGTCGGCGCCCATCTCCTTGGAGCCCATCACGCAGTACGCGCCGCCGTAGGCCTTACGGGTGATCACGGTGATCTTGGCGACGGTGGCCTCACCGTAGGCGTAGAGCAGCTTGGCGCCGCGCCGGATGATGCCGTTGTACTCCTGCTCGGTGCCGGGCAGGAAGCCGGGCACGTCGACCAGCAGCACGATCGGGATGTTGAAGCAGTCGCAGGTCCGGATGAACCGGGCGGCCTTCTCCGAGGCGTTGATGTCCAGGCAACCGGCGAACTGGGTCGGCTGGTTGGCCACGATCCCGACGGTGCGGCCCTCGATCCGGCCGAAGCCGACGATGATGTTCTGGGCGTAGCCGGCCTGCACTTCCAGGAACTCGTCGTCGTCGAGGATCCGGGTGATGACCTCGTGCATGTCGTAGGGCTGGTTCGGCGAGTCCGGGATCAGCGTGTCGAGTTCGAGGTCCTCGGGCGTGAGATTGTCCTCGATGGAACCCTCGGGCGCGGCCACCGGGAAGTGCGGCGGGTCGGCGTAGTTGTTGGGGGGCAGGTAACTCAGCAGGTCGCGGACGTAGTCCAGCGCGTCCTGCTCACCGGAGGCGACGTAGTGCGCGGTGCCGGACTTGCCCATGTGGGTATGCGCCCCGCCCAGTTCCTCCTGGGTGACCTCCTCGCCGGTGACGGTCTTGATCACGTCCGGGCCGGTGATGAACATCTGGGAGGTCTGGTCGACCATCACGATGAAGTCGGTAAGCGCGGGGGAGTAGACGTGCCCGCCGGCGGCGGCACCCATGATCAGCGAGATCTGCGGGATCACCCCGGAGGCCAGGATGTTGTTGTGGAAGATCTTGCTGTACAGGCCCAGCGAGACCACGCCCTCCTGGATGCGGGCACCGGCGCCGTCGTTGATCCCGATCAGCGGCCGGCCGGTCTTCATGGCCAGTTCCTGAACCTTGACGATCTTCTCGCCGTAGACCTCGCCGAGGCTGCCGCCGAACACGGTGGCGTCCTGGCTGAAGATGCAGACCTCGCGGCCGTCGATGGTGCCGTAGCCGGTCACCACACCGTCGCCCAGCGGACGCTTGTCGGCCAGGCCGAAGTTGGTGCTGCGGTGCTTGGCCAGTGCGTCGAGTTCGACGAACGAACCCTCGTCGAGCAGCGCGTAGACCCGTTCCCGAGCGGTCAGCTTGCCCTTGGCATGCACCTTCTCCACGGCGGCCTCGCCGACCGGGTGCAGGGTTTCCTCGGCCCGACGCTTCAGGTCGGCGAGCTTGCCCGCGGTGGTGTGGATGTCGACGACATGGTCGGCTTGCGCCTCTACGGCTGACTCACCGGGGTGCTCAGTAACACTGGTCATAAGAAACGATCTTAATCGCGGGCCGTTCGATCGCCCGACCGGACCCGGCTACCGGAAACCTACTCGCCGGTAGGGCGCCGCTACCTGCGCGCCGCCGGCTCCAACCGGATCACCACGGCCTTCGACACCGGCGTGTTCGACCTGGCCGCGGTGTGGTCCAGCGGTACCAGCGGATTGGTCTCCGGGTAGTAGGCCGCCGCGTTGCCGACCGGGGTGGAATACGCCACCACCAGGAAATCCTTGGCGTACCGCTCCTGCAGTTCGCCGTCCTCGCCGCGCCACTCCGACACCAGGTCGACGCGGTCGCCGTCGCGCAGGCCCAGCGCCTCGATGTCGGTGGGGTTGACGAACACCACCCGACGGCCGCCCTTGATGCCGCGGTAGCGGTCGTCGAGTCCGTAGATCGTGGTGTTGTACTGGTCGTGGCTGCGCAGCGTCTGCAGCACCAGGCGACCGGGTGGCGTCGGTACCCATTCCAGCGGATTGACGGCGAAGTTGGCCCGGCCGGTGTGGGTGGGGAACTCACGGGAATCCCGCGGCGGGTGGGGAAGTAGGAAGCCGTCGGGCCGGCGGACCCGGACGTTGTAATCGGCGCAGCCGGGAACCACGTCGGCGATCGCATCCCGAATGCTGTCGTAGTCGTCGGAGAACCGTTCCCACGGCACCGGGTGATCGGGACCGAGCGTGCGGCGCGCCACGTCGCAGACGATCTGCACTTCGCTGCGCACCATATCGCTCGGCGGCTGCAGGCGGCCCCGAGACAGATGCACCATGGACATCGAATCCTCAACCGACACAACCTCTTTGCGGCCATTTCGAATGTCGCGATCGGTGCGCCCCAAGGCCGGAAGAATCAGTGCGGTGGTGCCGTGGACGACATGGCTGCGGTTCAGTTTGGTCGACACCTGCACCGTCAGCGCACAACGGCGCAACGCGGCCTCGGTGACCTCGGTGTCCGGTGTCGCCGAGGCGAAGTTGCCGCCCATCGCCATGAACATCCGGACCCGGCCGTCACGCATCGCCCGGATCGCGGCGACCGTGTCATACCCGTGTTCCCGCGGGGTCTCGATGCCGAACCGGCGATCCAGTGCCGACAGGAAGGACTCGGGCATCTTCTCGTAGATCCCCATCGTGCGGTCGCCCTGCACGTTGGAGTGCCCCCGCACCGGGCACACGCCCGCACCCGGTTTGCCGATCATGCCGCGCAGCAGCAGCACATTGGTGGCCTCGCCGATGGTGGCGACCGCATGACTGTGCTGGGTCAGGCCCATGGCCCAACACAGCACCGTGCGCTGCGAGGTCCGCAACAACTCCGCGACACGCACCAATTGGGCGTGCTCGATCCCGGTCGCGGCCGACACGACGTCGAAATCGACTGCGCGCGTTCGCCGCTGGTACTCGTCGAACCCGGCGCAGTGCGCCTCGATGAAGGCACGGTCCACCACGGTGCCCGGATCGCGGTCCTCGGCCTCCAACAGCAACCGGCCCAGCCCGGCGAACAACGCCATGTCGCCGCCCAAGCGGATCTGCACGAACTCGTCGGCGATCGACACACCGCGGCCCACCACACCGTGCAGCTTCTGCGGATCCTTGAAACGGATCAACCCGGCTTCGGGGAGCGGGTTGATCGCCACCACCCGTGCCCCGTTGGCCTTGGCCTTCTCCAACACCGACAGCATGCGCGGGTGGTTGGTGCCCGGATTCTGGCCGGCGATCAGGATCAGATCCGCGTGCTCGATGTCCTCGACGGTCACCGAGCCCTTGCCGATCCCGATCGATTCGGTCAGTGCGGTACCCGACGACTCGTGGCACATGTTGCTGCAGTCGGGCAGGTTGTTGGTGCCGAAGCTGCGCACCATCAACTGATAGGCGAACGCGGCCTCGTTACTGGTGCGCCCGGAGGTGTAGAACACCGCCTCGTCGGGACTGCCCAGCGACCGGAGTTCATCGGCGATCAGCCGATAGGCGTCGTCCCAGTCGATCGGGCGGTAGTGGTCGTCGCCGGGCCGCAGCACCATCGGGTGGGTCAGCCGGCCCTGCTGTGACAACCAGTACTCCGGTTTGCCCGACAGTTCGGTGACCGAGTGCCGGGCGAAGAACTCGGGGCCGATGACGCGACTGGTCGCCTCCTCGGCGACGGCTTTCGCGCCGTTCTCGCAGAACTCCGCGATTTTGCGGCCGCCCTGCTCCTCGGGCCAGGCACAGCCGGGGCAGTCGAAGCCGTGCCGCTGGTTCAGCCGGGCCCACGCGGCACCGGTCCGCAGCAGGCCCATCTGGGCCAGGCTGCGTTGCAGCGATACCCACACCGCGCGGACGCCCGCCGCTTCGGCTTTGGGCGGCACGACGGTCACGTCGTGCTCGTCGTAGTCGCAGGCGACGTCTTTACCGGTAGCGCGGAATCGGGCCATGATGATGCCAACCTAGATCGTGTGGTGGCTCTTCGGAAGCCCGTACCGCCCGTAAGCTGGCGATCATGGACACCCCCGCGCTCGACGTGGCCGGGCTTCGCGCCCGACTGATCGGTCCGCACGGCTGGCGCGCAGTAGATGTGGTCGCCGAAACCGGATCCACCAACGCCGATCTGTTGGCGCGCGCCGCAGCCGGCGAGGACATCGACGGGGCGGTGCTGTTGGCCGAGCACCAGACGGCGGGGCGCGGCCGGCACGGGCGGCGCTGGGAGGCCCCGGCGCGCAGCCAGCTTTCGCTGTCGGTGGGAATCGCGGCCGATGACGTACCGACCTCGGGATGGGGCTGGCTGACCCTGGCCACCGGCGTCGCCGTGGCGGACGCGATCGCCGAGGTGTCGGGTCTGCGGGTCGGCCTGAAATGGCCCAACGACGTCATCGTCGACGATGGGAAGCTGGCGGGCATCCTGGCCGAGGTCGCCGCCCCCAAACAGCAGATCGTGGTCGGACTCGGCCTGAACGTGACCATGACCGCCGAACAGGCCCCGGATCCGGCGGCGGTGTCACTGGCGATGCTCGGCGCCGCGGTGCTCGACCGAAACGTCTGGGCGGAGACGGTGCTTCGGAACCTGGCGCAGCGGGTCTCGGCCTGGCGTGCCGCGGGCGGGGCCGACGCCGCACTGGTGGCCGACTACCGGCGACACAGTTGCACCCTGGGTGTGCAGGTGCGGGCCGAGATCCCCGGTGACCGGCGGGTGGAGGGCCATGCGGAGTCCATCGACGAGATGGGCCGGCTGGTCATCGCCACCGGTGACGGGCCGGTCACCGTCTCGGCCGGCGACGTGACCCGGCTGCGGCCCACCGGGTAGGACGTCCCGTGGCATACCCGGAGAGCGTGCTCGCCGACGACGAACAGGTGGTGGTGCATCGGCACCCGCACGTCAAGCGATTGATCGTCCCGGTGCTGGTGCTGTTCTCCGCGACCGCGTGCGCGGCCTTCGCCTGCGGGATCGTCAATCCCCGGGCCTGGGATCCCACCGCCAAGAACGTGGTCTTCGGGGTGGTCTGGGCGATCTGGGCCGTGGTGGTGGGGTGGCTGACGCTCTGGCCGTTCCTGGGGTGGTTGACGACGCACTTCGTGGTCACCGACCGGCGGGTGATGTTCCGGCACGGTCTGCTGACCCGCAGCGGCCTCGACATCGCGCTGAGCCGGATCAACAGCGTCGAGTTCGTGCACGGGTTCATCGACCGGATGCTGCGGACCGGCACGCTGATCATCGAATCGGCGTCACAGGAACCGTTGGAGTTCTACGACGTCCCGCGCGTGGAACAGGTCCACACGCTGCTGTATCACGAAGTCTTCGACAACCCGTCGGTCGGCGGCTGACGCCGGGGCGGACGCCGGAACAGCGTCACCACCCCGCTGTCCGGGTGGTTTTCCCGGGAATCCTCCAGCGCCTCGGCCAGTGCACCCGTCTCGATCGTCGCGTCGAGTGCGGCGTCGGTGCTGCGCGCGAACTCGTCGGGAAAGACCCAGCGCCGAAACGCCCAGAACCGGAACGCCATCTGCAGCAGGTTGCCGATGATGTAGGCCGAGACGAAGTCGGAGATGTTCTCCAGGGTCAACGACACCATCGGTGCCCGCAACTGCAGGACATAGCTGGAGAACCACAACGGGGCCATGGACAACACCACCCCGACGCCGCTGACGCCGAAGAACAGCAGTGCTTCGTGGTGTCGTTCCCGGCCGCCGCGGTCCTTGAAGCTCCACTCCCGGTTGAGGATGTAGGACGCGATCACCGCGACGATCCCGGAGATGACCTTGGCGGTGACGGGCTTGGGCGCCAGGATCGTCAGCTTGAGCGTGTAGAACAGCGCCGAGTCGATCACGAAGGTGGTTGCGCCGACGATGGCGAACTTGATCAACTCGTGATGGCGCTCGGCCAGCGGACGGATCACCCGCGGCAGGCGGGCGATGGTGGCGTCGGTAAAAGACACAAGTTGCCAGTGTACGGACTCGGCCGGATCTGTGCCTAATGACTGGATAACGGTTACCGCGGGCCGCATGACACCATATGGCGCGTGCCGAAACCCCCAACCACGACACCGCCCGCAGGTGGACGTAGCCCGTCTCCCGCAAGCGGGCGGTACCCCCTGGTCGCCATGGTGGGCGGCGGTCAGCTGGCGAGGATGACCCATCAGGCCGCGATCGCGCTGGGTCAGCGACTGCGGGTCTTGGCCACCGCGGCCGATGAGCCGGCGGCCCAGGTCACCCCGGACGTGGTGATCGGTTCGCACACCGATCTCGATGACCTGCGCGCCGCCGCCGCCGGGGCCACCGTGCTCACCTTCGACCACGAACACGTTCCCGGCGACCTGCTCGACCAGCTGGTCGCCGAGGGCGTCAACGTCGCCCCGCCGCCCGCGGCACTGCAGCACGCCCAGGACAAGCTGGTGATGCGCCGCAAACTGGCCGAACTGGGCGCCCCGATTCCACGATTCGCGGCCATCGAGACCGAGCAGGACCTCGACGGGTTCGCGGCGCTCACCGGCGGCCCGATGGTGGTCAAGGCCGCCCGCGGCGGATACGACGGGCGCGGCGTCTCCCTCGTCGACGACATCGACCAGGCCCGCGCCGCGGTCGCGGAGTACCTGGCCGCCGGGGCTCCGGTTCTCGCCGAAGAACGCGTCGCGATGCGCCGGGAACTCTCGGCGCTGGTCGCCCGCTCGCCGTTCGGGCAGGGCGCGGCGTGGCCGGTGGTCGAGACCGTGCAGCAGGACGGGATCTGCGTGACGGTGATCGCGCCCGCCCCCGATCTCTCGGCCGAGTCGGCCGCCGCCGCACAGCAACTGGCGCTGCGATTGGCCGACGAGCTCGGCGTGGTCGGAGTGCTCGCGGTCGAGCTGTTCGAGACCACCGACGGCCGGTTGCTGGTCAACGAGCTGGCGATGCGCCCGCACAATTCCGGGCACTGGACCATGGACGGCGCGGCGACCAGCCAGTTCGAACAGCACCTGCGAGCCGTACTGGACTATCCGCTGGGGGCCACCACACCGGTGGCGCCGGTGACCGTGATGGCCAACGTGCTCGGGGCCCCGGAGACGCCGGCGATGACCATGGACGAACGGCTGCACCACCTGTTCGCCCGCTATCCCGACGCCCGGGTCCACCTGTACGGCAAGGGCGAACGACCGGGCCGCAAGATCGGCCACATCAATCTGCTCGGGGTGGGCGCGCAGGATTCTGCGACTCTGCGCGAGCGGGCCGAAAGCGCGGCACACTGGTTGTCGCACGCGGAATGGAGTGATGGATGGGACCCGCATGAGTGAGCACAAGCCCGGTCCCCGGGTCGGCGTCATCATGGGCAGTGACAGTGACTGGTCGGTGATGGAAGAGGCCGCCCTGGCCCTGGCCGAGTTCGATGTCCGTTTCGAGGTCGGCGTGGTCTCGGCGCACCGCACCCCGCAGCGGATGTTCGACTACGCGCGCGACGCCGCCGGCCGCGGTATCGAGGTCATCATCGCCGGCGCGGGTGGTGCCGCGCACCTGCCCGGGATGGTGGCATCGGCCACACCGCTGCCGGTGATCGGGGTACCGGTCCCGCTGGCCCGACTGGACGGGTTGGATTCGTTGCTGTCGATCGTGCAGATGCCCGCCGGGGTGCCGGTGGCCACGGTTTCCATCGGCGGCGCAAGAAATGCGGGTTTGCTGGCGGTGCGTATTCTGGGTTCGGCGGATGCGGCGTTGCGGGCTCGAATGGTGGCCTTTCAAGACCAGATGGCCGACAGCGTGCTTGCGAAGGACGCGGCGCTTCAAGGTAAAGTTACCGGCGAGTAGCTTAGGAGGCTGTCATGGCTGGGTGGGCCGGAGATCCGTCGTTTGACCTGTTCAAGCTCCCCGAGGAGCACGACGAACTGCGCGCAGCGATCCGCGCTCTGGCCGAGAAGGAGATCGCCCCGCACGCCAAGGACGTCGACGAGCGGGCCCGCTTCCCCGAAGAAGCCCTGACCGCACTGAACGCGTCGGGTTTCAACGCCGTCCACGTCCCCGAGGCCTACGGCGGACAGGGTGCGGACTCGGTGGCGGCCTGCATCGTGATCGAAGAGGTCGCCCGGGTCTGCGCGTCGTCCTCGCTGATCCCCGCGGTGAACAAGCTGGGCACCATGGGCCTGATCCTGTCCGGTTCCGAGGAACTCAAGCACCAGGTGCTGCCCGGGCTGGCCGCCGGCGAGGTGATGGCGTCCTACGCGTTGAGCGAGCGCGAAGCGGGCAGTGACGCCGCGGCCATGCGCACCCGCGCCAAGGCCGACGGCGACGACTGGATCCTCAACGGGTCCAAGTGCTGGATCACCAACGGCGGCAAGTCCACCTGGTACACCGTGATGGCGGTGACCGATCCCGACCGCGGCGCCAACGGCATCTCCGCCTTCATGATCCACATCGACGACGAGGGCTTCACCATCGGGCCCAAGGAGCACAAGCTCGGCATCAAGGGCTCGCCCACCACCGAGCTGTACTTCGAGAACTGCCGCATCCCCGGCGACCGGATCATCGGCGAACCGGGGACCGGCTTCAAGACCGCGCTGCGCACCCTGGACCACACCCGTCCCACCATCGGCGCCCAGGCGGTCGGTATCGCGCAGGGCGCACTCGACGCGGCGATCGAATACACCAAGGACCGCAAGCAGTTCGGCAAGAACATCGCCACCTTCCAGGGCGTGCAGTTCATGATCGCCGACATGGCGATGAAGCTCGAGGCCGCCCGGCTGATGGTGTACTCGGCCGCCGCGCGTGCCGAGCGCGGCGAGACCGGTCTGGGCTTCATCTCCGCGGCGAGCAAGTGCTTCGCCTCCGATGTGGCCATGGAAGTCACCACCGACGCGGTGCAACTGTTCGGCGGCGCGGGCTACACCACCGACTTCCCGGTGGAGCGGATGATGCGCGACGCGAAGATCACCCAGATCTACGAGGGCACCAACCAGATTCAGCGTGTCGTGATGAGCCGGCATCTGCTGGGCTAGCGTGGCCCGATGACATCCCGGTTGGACACCGTCCGTAGCGCACGGCAGGCGTTCGTCGACACCGTCGACGGGCTCACCGATGAGGAGTTCGACGACGGCACCACGTTGTGCGCGGGCTGGTCACCGCGCGACGTGTTGGCGCATCTGATCGGCACCTCGCGGATCGGCCCTTACCTGCGTGCGCCGTGGCGCCTGCATCGGATCAACGCCGAGATCGTGGCGGCCGGACGACGCCGGCCGCGGGCGGAACTCATCGCGGAGGGCCGACGTTGGGCGCAGGTGCCCGACCGGAGACTGGCCGGCCTGTTGTTGGGCGACGTGGCCATGCACCACCAGGACGTGTTGCGCGGGCTGGGCCGAACCCGCGAGATCCCGCCGGCCGAAGCGGCCGCGATCCTCGCCGAAGGCGTCAACCTGACCGTGCAGAAGCTGCAACCCACGTTGTTGCGCTATCGCGTGGTGCCCACCGACGGGATCTCCCGGCCGCGTGGCCGCGGCAAGGTCGTGCGCGGCACGACCGAAGCGCTGGGCCTGTGGCTCGGCGGCAGAAACGTATCCGACGTCCAGATCAGCGGGGATCGGCAGCTGTGAAATCGGCGGCCGGCACCGTCCGTCCCACCTAGGAGAGGCTTCATGCCAGGACTTCTGCCCGAGGTCGACCCCGACGGCTTGCTCGAATACTCCGTCGTCTACACCGACCGCGCGCTCAACCACATGTCGGTGCGCTTCCAGGACGTCATGAACGACGTCTCGCAGATGCTGCGCGAGGTGTACGGCGCCGACGCGGCGATCGTGCTGCCCGGCAACGGCACATGCGGGATGGAGGCGGTCGCACGCCAATTCGCCAACGACGCCGAAGCGCTGGTCGTCCGCAACGGCTTCTTCAGCTACCGGTGGAGTCAGATCCTGGAGGCCGGTCGCATCACCGACCGCGTCACCGTGCTCAAGGCGCGTCGCACCGGTGAAGGCGATCAGGCGCCGTGGATCCCCGCGCCCGTCGAGGAGGTCGAGCAGGCGATCGCGCGGATTCGGCCGGCGGTGGTGTTCGTACCGCATGTGGAGACCGCCAGCGGAATCCTGCTGCCCGACGACTATCTGGCCCGCATCGGCGCGGCGACGGCCGCCGTGGGTGGGTTGTTCGTGCTGGACTGCATCGCCTCCGGCGTGGTGTGGATCGACATGGCCGCCCTCGGGGTGGACGTGTTGGTCACCGCGCCGCAGAAGGACTGGAGTTCGGAGCCGGGCTGCGCCATGGTCTGTCTCTCCGATCGGGCGGTGCAGGCGATGGAGGCCACCACCAGCAGCAGCTTCGCGCTGGACCTGAAGAAGTGGCGCGACATCATGGTGGCCTACGAGGGCGGCGGTCACGCCTATCACGCCACCATGCCGACCGGGGTGATCGGTCGACTCCGCGACGCCATGGCGGAGACCCGCCGGCGTGGCTTCGCCGAGGTGCGCGAGCAGCAGTTCGCCCTCGGGCGCAAGGTGCGTGCGCTGTTGGCCGAGCGCGGCTTTCCCAGTGTGGCCGCACCGAGATTCGAAGCACCCGGCGTGGTGGTCAGCTACACCACCGACCCCGACATCCGCACCGGTGCGAAGTTCAAGGCGCACGGGTTGCAGACGGCGGCCGGCGTGCCACTGCAGTGCGACGAACCGGCGTCTTTCAGCACCTTCCGGGTGGGGCTCTTCGGGCTGGACAAACTCGCCGACGTCGAGGGAACGGTGGCGCGACTGCGGGCCGCGATCGACCAGATCGGCTGAGCCGATGGGCGAAAGCGAATCCGGCGCGTCGAGTATCTATCTGGCCGCAGCAGAAGGCGGCAGCGGCAAAACCGTGGTGGCGCTGGGCTTGCTGCACATGCTGGCCGCGTCCTCGGCACGGGTCGGCGTGTTCCGCCCGGTGGTGCGCTCCCTCGACGAGCCCGACGAGCAACTCGAACTGCTGCTCGCGCACGCCACCGCGACGATCGACGATCATGCCGCCTGCCGCGGAGTGACCTATCAGCAGGTCTACACCGACCGGGAAGCCGCGCTGGGCGAGATCGTCGCGCGCTTCCACGAGATGGCCCGGCGGTGCGACACGGTCCTGGTGGTCGGCAGCGACTACACCGACGTCGTCAACCCCAGCGAACTGGGTTTCAACGCCCGGATCGCGGTGAACCTGGGTGCGCCGCTGATACTGGCGATCAACGGTCACAATCGCGACGTGCAGGCGATCGCCGATATCACCACGCGCTGTCTGGCCGAAGTCGCCGCGGCACACGCCCATCCGGCCGCGGTGATCGCCAACCGCTGCGACCCGGACCGGTTGGCCGAGATCATCGCGGGCATCTCGGCGAGCCCGGCCGCCGCCGGCATCCCGGCGTTCGCGGTTCCCGAGGCGGCGCTGCTGTCGGCCCCGACCATGGCCGAACTCTGCGCGGCGCTCGACGGCACCGTCTACAGCGGCGACCCGGAGTTGCTGCGCCGGGAGGCGCTCGGCGTGATGGTCGGCGGGATGACCGCGGAGAACATCCTCGACCGGTTGACCGAGGGCCAGGTGGTGATCGTGCCGGCGGACCGCTCCGACGTGCTGCTGGCACTGGTGAACGCCCATGAGGCGCAGGGATTTCCGTCGCTGGCCGGGATCATCCTCAACGGCGGTCTGCTACCGCACCCGGCGATCGACAAGCTGGTCAAGGGGCTACGCCCGACGCTGCCGCTGATCGCCACCTCGCATCGCACCTACGACACCGCGGAGATGGTGTCGAACACCGGATCACGGATCACCGTCGGTGCGCTGCGCAAGATCGACACCGCGCTCGAGTTGATGGCCAACCACGTCGACGGCGCCGAGTTGGCCGAGCGGATACGGGTGCCCGCGTCGAGCGTCATCACGCCGCAGATGTTCGAATACCGGCTGCTGGAGCGGGCCCGGTCCAACCGTCGCCACATCGTCCTACCCGAGGCGGGTGACGATCGGATCCTGTTGGCGGCCGGTCGATTACTGTCTCGCGGAATCGTGGACCTGACGTTGTTGGGGCGGGAGAACGCGGTACGCCGGCGGGGCGCGGAACTGGGCGTGGACCTCGATGCCGCACGGGTGATCGATCCCGAGTCCAGCGAACTGCGAGATCGGTTCGGTGCCGAATACACCCGGCTGCGCGCCCACAAGGGCATGACGGAGGAGCGCGCCCGCGAGATCATGCGCGACATCTCCTATTTCGGAACCATGATGGTGCAGCTGGGCATCGCCGACGGCATGGTCTCGGGTGCCGCGCACACCACGGCGCACACCATTCGGCCGGCGTTCGAGATCATCCGCACCGCGCCCGGGGTGTCCACGGTGTCCAGTGTGTTCCTGATGTGCCTGTCCGACCGGGTACTGGCCTACGGGGACTGCGCGGTGGTGCCCGACCCGACCGTCGAGCAGCTCGCCGACATCGCGATCTCGTCGGCGGCCACCGCCGCGGCGTTCGGCATCGAGCCGCGGGTGGCGCTGCTGTCCTACTCCACCGGTGAATCCGGGTCCGGGGCGGGCGTCGACAAGGTTCGTGCCGCAACGCAATTGGTGCACGAACGCCGACCGGATCTGCTCGCCGACGGGCCGATCCAGTACGACGCCGCGGTCGACGAGGGGGTGGCCGCGGCGAAGCGGCCGGACTCTGCAGTCGCCGGGCGGGCCACGGTGCTGGTGTTCCCGGACCTCAACACCGGCAACAACACCTACAAGGCGGTGCAGCGCACCGCGGGAGCGATCGCGATCGGTCCGGTACTGCAGGGGCTGGCCAAGCCCGTCAACGACCTATCGCGGGGTGCGCTGGTCGACGACATCGTCTACACGGTGGCCATCACCGCGATCCAGGCGCAGGAGGTGCCGCGATGACCGCCGCGTCGTCCGGGCTGGTGCTGGTGCTCAACTCCGGCTCGTCGTCGATCAAGTTCCAACTGGTCGACCCGGCAGCCGGGACGGCGGTGCTGTCCGGCCTGGTGGAGCAGATCGGCGAGCCCGGCGGCCCGGTGACCGACCACGGCGCCGGCTTGCGCCTGATCCACCGACAACTCGAGGATTCCGGGATCGATTTGGCCGCGGTGGCCGCGGTGGGGCACCGGGTGGTGCACGGCGGCGAACTGTTCCACGCGCCGACGCTGATCACCGACGAGGTGGTGCGGGAGATCGCCTGGCTGGCGGAGTTGGCACCCCTGCACAACCCGGCCAACGTGATCGGGATAGAGGTAGCCCGCAAGGACTTTCCGGATGTTCCGCACGTGGCGGTCTTCGATACGGGGTTCTTCCACTCGCTGCCGCCGGCGGCCGCCGGGTATGCCATCGACCGCGACGTCGCGACCCGCTACGGCATCCGGCGCTATGGATTTCACGGCACGTCCCACGAATACGTGGCCGGTGAGGTGGCGACCCTGCTCGGACGGGAACCGGGCGGGCTGAACGTCATCGTCCTGCACCTGGGCAACGGGGCTTCGGCGTCGGCGATCCGCGGCGGGGTCGCGGTCGAGACGTCGATGGGCCTGACCCCGCTGGAAGGCCTGGTCATGGGCACCCGTAGCGGTGACATCGATCCCGGCGTGCTGTTCCACCTCAACCGTGCCGCCGGACTCGACATCGACCAACTCGACGAACTGCTCAACCGGTCCTCCGGACTCAAGGGGCTGTGCGGGGTCAACGACTTCCGAGAGTTGCTCGAGCAACGCGATGCCGGGGGCGCGGCCGGGGAGGCCGCCGGCCTGGCCTACGACATCTACGTTCACCGACTCCGCAAATACGTCGGTGCCTACCTGGCGGTGCTGGGCCGCGTCGATGCCATCGCATTCACCGCCGGGGTGGGCGAGAACGCGCCCAGTGTCCGGGAAGACGCACTGGCCGGTCTGGACGGCCTCGGGATCGTGGTAGACCGTGCGCGCAACCGATCCGGAAAAGGCGCCCGCGTCATCTCGCCCGACGATTCACCGACCACCGTGCTGGTGGTGCCCACCAATGAGGAACTGGCCATCGCCCGCGCCGCCTGGCAGTTCGTGTGACCACCGAACCCACCGATTCGGAACCGGCAGTGCCGGGTGGGGCCGGGAACGGTGGCGGTATGGTTTTGTCCTGTGAAATTCGGCCGAGCGACGTGGACGGCGACGCTGCTCGCGGTTGGCGCACTGACGGTTTCGGCCTGCGCAGACAGCGTCGGAGACGCGGTGTCGGCGGAGAACCCCGCGGTGGAGGTGGACTGCGCCGGTAAGCAGCAGTTGCGGGCCGCCGGATCGTCCGCCCAGGCGAAGGCCATCGACCAGTTCGGGTACGCCTACGCCCGGGCCTGCCCGGGCCAGGCGCTGGACTACACCGCCAACGGCTCGGCCGCCGGAGTGGACGACTTCCTGACCGGTGAGATCGACCTGGCCGGATCGGACACCGCGCTCGACCCCACCCGGTCGCAACCGGAACGCGCGGCGGAGCGCTGCGATGCGCCGGCGTGGGACCTGCCGGTGGTGTTCAACCCGATCGCGCTGACCTACCACCTCAGCGGGGTGAACAGTCTGACCCTGGACGGCCCGACGCTGGCAAAGATCTTCAACGGCACCATCGGCAGCTGGGACAACCCCGCGATCAAGGCGCTCAACTCCGGGGTCGCGCTGCCCGCACTGCCGATTCATGTGGTGTATCGGGGCGACCGGGCGTCGAGCAGCGCCGGTTTCCAGAAATATCTCGAGGTCGCGTCCGACGGCGCGTGGTACGCCGGCGGCGGCGACATCTTCAACGGTGGCGTCGGCGAGGCCGCGACCGGCAACAACGCCGCCGCGGCGGCATTGCAGGCCACCGACGGGTCCATCACCTACAGCGAGTGGTCGTTCGCGGTCGGCAAACGTCTGCCGATGGCGCAGATCATCGCCTCGGCGGGAGCCGCGCCGGTGGCGATCTCCGCGGAATCGGTCGGCAAAACCATCGACGGCGCGAAATTCCTGTCGGAGGGCGGTCCGAGCAACGACCTGGTGCTGGACATGACCTCGATCCATCGGCCGGCGGTACCCGGCGCCTACCCGATCGTGTCGCCGACCTATCAGATCGTCTGCTCGCGATATCCCGACGCCGCGACCGGTGATGCGGTCAAGGCGTTCCTGCAGGCCGCGGTCGGTCCCGGTCAGGGCGGGCTGGACCAGTACGGCTTCATTCCGCTGCCGGAGTCGTTCAAGTCCAGGCTCCTGACAGCGGTGAACGCCATCTCGTGAGCGTTTGCGGCGTCCGTGCCGGTTAGTCTGGTAGCCAATCTTTCGCCGCGGTGCGCGGCATCGTGTGGTCGAGGGGAGCGTCGTCGGTGAACAATCCCGAGCCGGGTTCGCGGGCCGGGTCGCGATTCGGCCCCTACCAGTTGGGCGAACTGCTGGGGCATGGCGTGGTGGGGGAGGTCTACCGGGCCGAGGACACCCGTAACGACGAGACGGTGGCGCTGAAGCTGATCTCCGAGTCGTTCTCGGCCGACGAAGCGTTCCGCAGTCGGCTGGAGGATGAAGCCGAGGCCGCCGGGCAGTTGAACGAACCGCACGTGACGCCGATCCGGGCCTACGGCGAGATCGACGACGTGCTCTACCTGGAGACCGGCCTGGTCGACGGCACGGATCTGGCGACGGTGCTGGCCGAGCAGGGGCCGCTGAGCGCACCGCGTGCGGTGGCCATCGTGCGGCAGGTGGCCGCCGCCCTGGACGCGGCCCACAATGCCTATGTCGTGCACCGTGACGTCAAACCCGACAACATCCTGGTCACCGAGGACGATCTGGCGCACCTGATGGACTTCGGTGTGGCCGCGGCCATCGCCGGCCCCGGCGCGCCGGCGAAGCCGTCGCTGGGAACCCTCGGTTACATGGCGCCCGAGCGCCTGACCGGTGAACAGGTCACCCATCTCTCCGACATCTACTCGCTGGCGTGTGTGCTGGCCGAGGCTCTGAGCGGGGTTCCGCCGTTCTCCGCCGACACCGTCGAGGCGGCGATCGAGGAGCGGCGTACCGCGGCGCCGCCGCAGCCCAGCAAACTGCGCCCGGGGCGGGTGCCCGCCGCCGTCGACGCGGTGCTGGCGCGGGGCCTCGCCGGCAAACCGGAGGACCGCTACAGCAGTGCCGGTGAATTGGCGGCCGCCGCCTACCAGGCGCTGACCGAAGCCGAACGGCATCAGGTCTCCCGGATTCTGCGTCGCGGCGAGCCGGCACTGCACCTGCCCGGCGGATTGGAGCCCGAGCCGGCACCCCGCCTCGAGGGGCGCGGCGGCGCGGCGCGGGCCGCCGCCGGCCTGATCGGCGGGGCGCCGTCGGACACCGGTTTCGGCGCCCTGGCGGGTATCGGCCCGGGCGGGCCGCTGCCCGCACCGTTGCCGATGTCGCCGCTGCTGCGCACCGATCTGGGCACCCCGGACGTGGTCATGCCCACTCCGGGACGACGCTGGCGGTTGCCCGGCAAACCGGTGTTGGTCGCCGCGGCCGTGGTTGCGGCGGTGGCCGTCGTCGGCGGTGTCGGACAGCTGGTGTCGCGGCCCTCGTCGGCCACACCGGTGGCCTCGCCGCCGCAGGCGGTGCTGCCCTTCACCGACCTCGACTATCGACTGTCGCCGGGTGGGGTGGCGTTGGACGACGACGGCAACGTCTACGTCACCAGCGACGGCATGCACGGCCGGGTGGTGAAACTGGCCGCCGGGTCGGACCGCTCCACGGTGCTGCCGTTCAGCGACCAGTACCAACCCCGGGGACTGGTCGTCGACGACGTCGGCAACGTGTATTTCTCCGACGTCGACAACCGGGTGGTCAAACTCGGGGCCGACGCCGACACCCACGTGGTGCTCCCGTTCGCGGGGCTGGAGGATCCGGACGGGATCGCCGTGGACTCCGCCGGCAACATCTATGTCGCCGATCGCGGCAACGATGTGGTGTTGCGGATGGAAGCCGTCACCAACACCCAGACCACGCTGCCGTTCGTCGGGCTCAACAAGCCGGCCGGGGTGGCGGTGGATTCCGCCGGCAACGTCTACGTCACCGACTCCGGCAACAATCGCGTCGTCAAACTGTTGGCCGCATCCAACGAACAGGTCGTGCTGTCCTTCTCCGGGATCGTCTCGCCGCGCGGCATCGCAGTGGATGAAGCCGGCGACGTCTACGTCACCGAACAGAACCGCAACAAGGTGGTGAAACTGGCCGCCGATGCCGCGATCCCGGAAGTCCTTCCCTTCACCGGACTCAACGCGCCCCTGGACGTCGCCGTCGACAAGCGCGGCAACATCTACGTCGCCGACCGGGGCAACGACCGGGTGGTCAAGGTGGACGCCGCCGACTAGCGACCGGCGCGGCAGCGACGCGGGCGGCGGTTGCCGGTCGAAACGGCAGGTAGCATTTTTCCTGTGGACAGTCGCGTCGCCGGCCCCGAGGCGGGCATCATCGATCCGGTGACAGACGTCCGTACCCCGGATGCCGTCGGTCACCGGCACGACCATGAGCACGCCGGCCACACCCACCACACCCCGACCGTCCGGGACGACGGATGGCACCGTGCCGCGGTGTGGGCCCGCCGGCTCGCCTGGGCGAGTCTGCTGCTGGTCGGGGTGGAAGGCGTGGTGGGGCTGTGGCAGGGACTGACCGCCGGCTCGATCGCGCTGACCGGCTGGGCCCTGGGGGCCATTCCCGAAGGACTGGCCGGGGCCGTGGTGATCTGGCGGTTCACCGGCGCCCGCACCCTGTCGGAGACGGCCGAACGGCGCGCCCAGATGTGGGTGGCGATCTCGTTCTGGATCAACGCCCCCTACATCGCGGCGGAGTCGGTGCGGCACTTCTTCGGCGAGCACCAGGTCGAGAGCAGCGCCATCGGGATCGCTGTCACCGCCACCGCGGTACTGGTGATGCCGATCCTGGGCCGAAGCCAACGTCGGCTCGGTAGGCGGTTGGGGTCGGCGGCGACCGTCGGTGAGGGCGTGCAGAACTACCTGTGCGCGATGCAGGCCGGCGCCGTGCTGGTCGGGCTGATCCTCAGCATGCAGTGGACCGGTGGCTGGTGGCTGGACCCGCTGATCGGTCTGGGAGTGGCCGCGGTGTCGGTGTGGCAGGGTTTCCGGTCCTGGCGCGGCGAGGGCTGCGGCTGCTGAGACCCGGATTTCGGCAGGGCGGTTGCCATCCTTGAGGTGAAGTCCCGACTGCCCTGGAGCTGGTGGTGGTGCTCGACAGGAACAGTCGGGACCAGGACAGATTACGACACCGCGGGTCTGGAAGCCAACGGATCGGCGGCCAGCCGGTAACGGATCAACCGCGAACTGTTGGCGACGACCGCCACCGACGATGCGTTGTGCAGGATCGCCGCCAGCACCGGGGAGAGCGCGCCGCCGGCACCGATCAATAGACCCGCGGCGTTGACCGCGATCGACATGCCGTAGTTCTGACGGATCACCTCGACCGCACGACCGCCCAGATCCCGGACGTCGAGCAACCGGCGCAGGTCGTCGTTGGCCAGTGCCACGTCGGCGGTCTCCACGGCCACGTCGGTGCCGGCCAGGCCCATCGCGATGCCCATGTCGGCAGCGGCCAGGGCCGGTGCATCGTTGACCCCGTCGCCGACCATGCCGACCACGTACCCGTCGTCCTGTAGCGCACGGACCGTCTGCAACTTGTCCTCCGGCAGTACCTCGGCACGCCACTCTTCGATGCCGAGTTCGCTCGCCACCGCGGCCGCGGTCTCGGGGTGATCGCCGGTCAGCATGACGATGCGACGGATTCCCTTGGCGCGCAATGCGTCCAGCACGTCACGTGCCTCAGGGCGTACCTCGTCGCGCAGGCTGATCAACCCCACCAGGGTGCCGTCGACCGCCAGCAGCAGGGGAGTCTCCGCCTGGGCCCGCAGCTTGGTGACCCAGTCGGCGGCCTTCTTCGAGATGCGGACCTTCTCCGAGCGCAGCAGGTTCGGGCTACCCAGCAGCAGCGTGCGGCCGTCGGCCCGGGTGCGGATACCCAAGCCCACCAGAACCTCGCACTCCTCGTGCGGCGGAATGCTGATGTGACGTTCCTCGGTGGAACGGATCACCGCCTCGGCCAGTGGGTGGCGGGAATGCAACTCCGAGCTCGCGGCGTAGGCGAGCACCTGCTCGGGCTGCCAATCCTTGTGAATGGCAACGATATTGGTCACCACGGGGCGGCCGACGGTCAGTGTCCCGGTCTTGTCGAACACGATGGCGTCCACCCGGCCCGCCTGTTCCAGATGGGAGCCGCCCTTGATCAGGATGCCGCGCCGTGCGCCGTTGCCGATCGCCGCACTGATCGCGGTCGGGGTGGCCAGTCCCACCGCGCAGGGGCAGGCGATCAGCAGCATGGTCATCGCGCGACGGACGTCGCGGGTGAGCACGAGGGTGATCGCCGACAGGATGAACGAGGCCGGGACGAAACGCCGGGAGAAGTTCTCGCCGACGGTCTGGATGGGAGCGCGGTCGTGTTGCGCTTCCTCGACGCGGCTGATGATCCGGCCGATCACGGTCTGGTCGCCGACCGCGGTGGCCCGGACCACCACCCGGCCGCGGATCACCACCGAACCGGCATGGACACGCGCTCCGGTCGCCGCGCTGACCGGCAGGGTCTCGCCGGTGATCGCGGACTGGTCGATGACGGCCTCGCCGTCGATGATCTCGCCGTCGACCGGCAGGGCCACATGGTCGTGGACCACCACCTCGTCGCCGATCTGCAGCGTGTCGATCGGCACCTGCACTTCGGCGTAATCCGGGCTTTCCGGGGGGCCTTGCCGCACCCGCACCCAGGCGGTGTCCTGGTTGCCGCGCAGCAGATCCGAGATCGCGCGCCGGGTGCGGCGCAGCGTCAGATCCTGCAGGTACTCGCCGATGTTGAGCAGCCACAACACCGTCAACGCGACCACGTTCTCGCGCAGCACCAGGCTTGCCACGGTCGCGGCGGTCACCAGTGCGTCGGTGCCGGCCTTGCCGGACCGGATCGAACGCAGTGCGCCGCGCAGGAAGGGGTAGCCCATGAACACCGTGGCGCCGGTCGCCACGAGCTGGCCGCTCGCTCCCAACAGCGGGGGCCGGGCGAACGCGTAGCGGCGTATCCCCAGGAGTGCGAGCGCGGCACCGCCGATGGCCATGCGCAGCACGTCGGTGTTGCGGACGTCGGCCGAGCGCGGGGTGCGGGCCGGGATCAGTTCGGCCGCCACGGTGGCCGCGGATGCGATCGCCGCGAGGATCTCCGCGGTGTCGGTTCTTTTGGGGGAGTACCAGACCACGACCGCGCCGGTGCGCGGGTAGGCGTGCACGGTGCGCACCCCGTTGACCCGGCCGGCGGCCTCTTCGGCGGCGACCGCGCGCCGCGAGTCACGTCGCACCCAGTCGACCTGTACCCGCATCCGGCCGGCCGCATCGGAGACGACGGTCGGTTCGTCATCGGCCGCGTTCATGGCCGTCAGTGGTCGTGGTCGTGTGCGACGGCCGCCGCCGGCGGGGTGGCTTCCTCGCCGATGCGGTCCCGTGCCTCGGCGACCACGTCGGCGACTTTCAGCCGCGCCGATTCGGCGACCTCCTCGGCCCGCCGGGTGCCGCGCAGGCTCCACTCGGTGGCGGTGACGGCCGCCTCGTGCAGCGGCGCCTTCGCCAACGCCCGGCGCGCCAGTTCGTAGGCGCTGACACCGACCAGGCCGGTGAACACCGTCGACGCCGCTTTTGCCAGCAATCCCTGTACCGCCATGTGTTGTCTCCTCTCGCCCGGGGCTGCTCCGTGCGAGCAAGGCTATCATCATATAGGCATTTATGCATGTATCCCCTTGCGATTTCGGCGCGGTTGTATCCGCTCAGCGGGGCGAATCGCGCCGAAATCGCGTCAGTCGAAGTTGCGGGTGACCCTTTCGGTCTCCCGTCGGCGCGCTTGCAGGCCGGGATCGGGGTGGGCGACCTGCACCAGCGAGGCGCCGATCGCGAACACCGCGAGCATGTTGTCGATCAACTCCGCGGGGGTCCGCCAGGTGTTGGCCGACCACACCCGGTCCGAGGGCGACACTCCCAGCTCCGCCGCGCGTTTCCGGCAGGAAGTCAGCACGTCGTCGGCGGACGATCCGGCCAGGGCCGCACCGGGACGTCGTTCGGCGACTATCTGGTCGCCGTGCACGCGCACCGCGGTCGCGTAGTCGGTGACGCCGACAGGAAGGTCCGGAGCGGCCCGCCCGAACGGGTCCAGGGACAACACCGCCACCTCGCCCCCGGTGGCAGCCACCGCCGCATCGGCCTCGTCGAGCCGGTCGGCGGTGCACAATGCGATGTCGGCGTCGGAATCCGCGGTGTCGAGCAGCACCTCGGCGCCGATCCACCACACCCCGAACAGCACCGCCGCGGTCTGCCAGTGCGCCGGCAGCAGCACCGCGACGCGGCTCCCCGCGCCGGCGCCGAGCTCATCGCGCAGCAGGTTGCCGGTCTTGGCCGCCCAGTTGGCCAGGGTGACCGCCGACAGCTCGATGCGTTCGGAGGTGGCGTCGTCGTAATAGGTGATACGTGGCCCCACCGGGTCGGCCTGCAGGATCGGGTCGAGGATCGCCGAGCTGAGGTTGGTCACTGCGTCGACGCTAGTTGACGCACTGGGGGTCGTTGGAACCCGCGGTCAGAATCGGTGTGGCGACCGGGATCTGGGCCGGCTCGTCATCGTCGGTGCCGGAGATGCCGGCCACCTGCGTGTGGCTTCCGGCGCTCAGGCCCGAGCCGGGCCCGGTGTAGTCGTTGGCGAGCACGACGCGTACCGCGCCGGTGGGCACCGACTCGTCGGAGACCACCGGCAACCCGCCCAGATCCCGGGCCACCGCCTGCGCGCCGGGGTCGTCGGCCGAGGCGGCCTGGACCTGGCTGGCGGCCACGTGCTCGGATTCGTAGTTGCCGACGGCGCCGGTGCCGAATCCCTTCGCGTCGAGCACCCCCGAGACCGCGGCGGCCAGACCGTTGATGTCGGTGTCGTTGAACACGCTGGCGGTGGTGTTCTCGGGGCTGTAGGCCAGTTGTTCGGTCTTGCCCTCGTCCTGGTCGTGCAGCAGGCCGGCCACCCAGTCGGCCACCTGGGTGGGGTCGACACGCACCACGCTGTGCATGCCGTCGTCGCTCCAGCCGGCCTCTTCGAGGACCGGGATGGTCGCGAACGCCACCTTGCCCGCGGCCAGGTCCTGGGATTTGGTGACGAAGTCGATGACATCCCAGCCGGCCGACAGCACCACGGAGCGCTGCACCGCCGACTGCAGTCGCGACAGCGTGCCCGGGCTGGACAGGGTCTTGCCGGAGATGACCTGGTGGGCCAGTGACGCCATCACCACCTGCTGGCGCCGGACCCGATCCAGGTCGCCGTGCGGGAGCCCATGGCGCTGCCGCACGAAGCTCAGCGCCTGGGCGCCGCCGAGGCGCTGCCAGCCGGCCGGGAAGTCCGCCCCGGAGAGTTCCTCGTAGACCGGCTCGTTGAGGCAGACGTCGACGCCGCCGAGCGCGTCGGTGATCAGCGCGAACCCCAGCAGGCCGATCTCGGCGTAGTGGTCGACGGTGACGCCGGTCAGGTCGGCCACCGTCTGGATCAGCGCTTCACGGCCCGCTTCGGTGCCGCGGGCCTGCGCCTGGATCGGGTCCATGCCCGCTTCGACGAGGGCGTCGGCGGTCTCCAGTCGGGTGGCGCCGTACACGCCGTTGATCTTGGTCTTGTCCAGGCCGGGCGCCGCGACGTAGGAGTCGCGCGGAATCGAGATCGCCGTCGCCGACTTCCCGTTGTTGGGTATCCGGACCAGGATGATGGTGTCGGTGTTGGTGGCTTCGTCGTCGCCGACCCGCAGCGCGGCCAACTCCTCCGGGGTCAGCGGGTTGCCGTGGGCATCGGTGCGGCTATCCATCCCGACCAGCAGGATGTCGACCGCGCCGTCGGATCCGCCGTTGCCCAACGCCAGCGACGAGACGTGGAAGATGCCGTCCTCGAACGACCGGACCTGGCTCCAGGCCACCCCGGTGCCCAGGACGATGGCGACGGCTGCCGCCGCGGCGATCAAGCGAACCACACGTTGCGCAGGCATCACTTCAGATTACTTGCGTAACTGCTGTATCGGCGGTAGCCGAATTCGGCGTGCCAGGTTCGGCGCTGGGGCCGCCGCATAGGCTCGCCCCCATGACCACTCTGCAGCGCATCGTGATCACCGGCGCCGGCGGCCAAGTCGGCACCTTCCTGACCGCCCGTGCCGCGCAGGCCGGCCTCGACACGCTGGCCCTCACCTCGGCGGACTGTGACATCGCCGACCCCGCCGCCGTCGACGGCCTTGCATTGCGGCCGGGCGACGTACTGATCAACTGTGCCGCCTACACCGCCGTCGACGCCGCCGAGACCGACCGGGAGCGCGCCCACGCGGTCAACGCGGCCGGCCCGGGCCACCTGGCGGCCGCCTGCGCGCGGGCCGGGGCGCGACTGATCCACATCTCCACCGACTACGTCTTCGACGGTGACTTCGGCGGCGAGCCACCGCGCCCGTACGAGCCGGGTGACGCCACCCGGCCGCTGTCGGTCTACGGCAGCACCAAACTGGCCGGGGAGCAGGCCGTGCTGACGGGATCGGCGGACGCGCTGGTGGTGCGGACCTCCTGGGTGTACACCGGTGCCGCCGGTGGCTCCGATTTCGTCGCGGTGATGCGGGACCGGGCCGCCGCGGGCGCCGACGTCGCGGTGGTCGACGACCAGGTCGGTTCACCGACCTACACCGGTGACCTCGTCGATGCGTTGTTGGCCCTGGCCGCCGCACCACCCAGCGCCCGGGTGCTGCACGCCGCCAACGACGGCGCGGTCAGTCGCTTCGACCAAGCCCGCGCGGTGTTCGCCGCGGTCGGCGCCGATCCGGAGCGGGTCCGCCCGGTCAGCAGTGCGCAGAACCCGCGACCGGCGGCCCGGCCGGCCTACTCCGCGCTGTCGGGTGTCGAGTCGGCGAAGGCGGGCCTGACACCGCTGCGGCGGTGGAGCGATGCGTTGTCCGCCGCGGTCGCCAGATAACCTCTACGCCGTGAGTGAGGGCCTACCCGTGGTGACGGTGACGTATTCGCCGGGGTGGCATCTGGATCGCTTCCTGGCGTCGTTGTCGCTGGCCACCGAGCGCCCGGTGCGGGTGGTGATGGCCGACAACGGCTCCACCGACGGGGCACCGGAAGCCGCCGTGCAGCGTTATCCCGACGTGGAACTGCTGCGCACCGGATCCAATCTGGGCTACGGCGGCGCGGTCAACGCCGCGGTGGCACGGCTCGACGCCGACGGCGCCCAGCGCGAGGAATTCCTGATCGTGGCCAACCCCGACGTCCAGTGGGGACCGGGCAGCATCGACGAACTGCTGGCCGCGGCCGACCGGTGGCCGCAGGCCGCGACGCTGGGCCCGCTGATCCGCGAACCCGACGGCTCGGTGTATCCCTCGGCGCGTCACCTGCCGAGCCTGGTGCGCGGGGGCATGCACGCCGTCGTCGGACCGCTGTGGCCGAACAATCCCTGGAGCCGGGCCTACCGGCAGGAGCGCCTGGAACCCAGCGAGCGCGCGGTCGGGTGGCTGTCGGGGGCGTGCCTGCTGGTGCGCCGCGCGGCATTCGACGCGATCGGCGGCTTCGACGACCGGTACTTCCTCTATATGGAAGACGTGGACCTGGGGGACCGGCTGGCCAAGGCCGGCTGGCTCAACGTTTATGTGCCCTCGGCGGAGGTGCTGCACCAGAAGGGGCACGCCACCGGCAAGGACCCGGCCCGTAACCTGGCCGCGCATCACCGCAGCACCTATACCTATCTGGCCGACCGGCACACCGGCTGGTGGCGGGCGCCGTTGCGCTGGAGCATGCGCGGCGCGCTGGCGGTGCGTTCGCACCTGGCGGTACGCCATGCCCGCCGCAAACTGACGAAGGGACAACCGTGACATTGAGCAAGGTCGACGCGGTCGTCCTCGTCGGCGGCAAGGGGACGCGACTGCGGCCGCTGACCCTGTCCGCGCCCAAACCGATGCTGCCGACGGCGGGGCTGCCGTTCGTCACCCACCTGCTGTCGCGGATCGCGGCCGCCGGCATCGAACACGTCGTGCTCAGCACCTCCTACAAGCCGGCGGTGTTCTCCGAGGAGTTCGGTGACGGCTCGGATCTGGGCCTGCAGATCGAGTACGTGACCGAAGAGGAGCCGCTGGGTACCGGCGGCGGAATCGCCAACGTCGCCTCGCAGCTGCGCCACGACACCGCGATGGTGTTCAACGGCGACGTGCTCTCGGGGGCCGACCTGATCGACCTGCACGACTACCACCGCGAACAGGGCGCCGAAGCGACCCTGCACCTGGTGCGGGTGGGCGACCCGCGGGCGTTCGGCTGTGTTCCCACCCGGGACGGCCGCGTCACCGCGTTCCTGGAGAAGACCGAGGACCCGCCGACCGATCAGATCAACGCCGGCTGCTACGTACTGTCCCGCGAGGTCATCGACCGGATCCCGCGCGGACGGCCGGTCTCGGTGGAACGCGAGGTGTTCCCGGGGCTGCTGTCCGACGGCGTCAAGGTCTGCGGCTACGTCGACACCAGCTACTGGCGTGACATGGGCACACCCGAGGACTTCGTCCGGGGCTCGGCGGATCTGGTCCGCGGTATCGCGCCGTCCCCGGCGTTGGTCGGTGAGCGTGGCGAGTCACTGGTGCACGACGGCGCCTCGGTGGCGCCCGGAGCGGTCCTGATCGGCGGAACCGTGGTCGGCCGGGGCGCCGAGATCGGCCCGGGTGCCCGACTCGACGGCGCGGTGATCTTCGACGGCGTCAAGGTCGAGGCGGGCAGCGTGATCGAGCGGTCGATCATCGGATTCGGTGCCCGCATCGGCCCGCGTGCGCTGATCCGCGACGGGGTGATCGGCGACGGCGCCGACATCGGGGCGCGCTGCGAACTGTTGCGCGGTGCCCGGGTCTGGCCCGGGGTGTCGATTCCGGACTGCGGGATCCGCTACTCCAGCGACGTCTGAGCCGATTCCCCGTTCACTCTGCGCTCAGGGCGCACCCTTCTCGCACTTTCCCGCCATAGCCGCAGTGTCAACGCAGGGAAGGGGGCTATCGCGTGCGGGCGAGGGCCTGCCCCACCAGATGAACCAGGGCGTCGTCGGCGTCCGGGGGAAGCGCGTGCACCGGCCACCAGCGCAGGGCTAGCGATTCGTCGCTGACGCGGATCTGCGCGTCGGCCGGCGCGTGCGCCACGAACTGTAGATCCAGATGTCTGGTCGGCACGCCCAACGAACAGGTCACCGGGTGCACGTGCACGGCCGCCAGTTGCGGGGCGAGCCGCAGCCCGGCGATCCCGGACTCTTCGGTGGCCTCGCGCAGCGCTGCGGCGGTGACGTCGACGTCGGTGTCCTCACAATGCCCACCGAGCTGCAGCCAGCGGCCGACCCGCGGGTGCAGGGTCAGCAGGGCGTGTGAGCCGGTGTGGTCGAGCACCAGGGTGGAGGCGGTGATGTGCCCGGGCTCGCATTCGCGCCGACAGGCGTCGCTGCGGGCGGCCAGGAACGCCAGTACCGCGTGCCGCAACGAGTCCTGTGCGGAATCCGGTGCCGCCCAGCCCGTCAGGGCCGCCACGGCGGAATCGTGCAGGCTCACCGGTGCACCAGAAGTTCGTCGACCGGCGCCGGCGAACGCGGCTCCAGTGGCTCGGTCGGATAGCCGATCGCGATGGCGCCCAAGGGCTCCCAGTCGTCGGGAAGATCCAGTTCGGCGCGCACCAGATCCGGGGTGAAGATGGTGGAGCCGATCCAGCAGCTGCCCACCCCGCGCGCCGCCAATGCGACCAGCAGTCCCTGGACGGCCGCGCCGGCCGCAACGGTGAACATGGTGCGCTCGGCGGCCGTACGCGCGGCATCGGGGTAGTGGTGGGCCCCGTCGGGAACCATGATCGGAATCATGACTTCCGGTGCGTCGTAGAGGATTCGGCCGCGCGAGACCCGGGCGTCGATAGCCTCGGGTGACCGGCCGTCGGCGGTCAGGTCGGCCCGCCACTTGGCGGCCATGGCATCCAGCAGCCGAATGCGGACGTCGGGCCGCTGCAGCCAGACGAATCGAACGGGCCGGGTGTGGTGCGGTGCCGGGGCGGTCAGCGCATCGGCCACCGCGTCGGTCACCAGCTGTGCCGGCACCGGCTCGTCGGTGAAGGTACGCACCGAACGGCGCAGCAGTTGGGCCTGGATCCGGCCCGCCTCCATCGCCTCGGCGGTGCCCAGCCAGAACAGGTCGTCGGTGCCCGAGCGCACCAGTGCGGCGGCGGTGGAACCGTCGTCGGGACTGGCGATTCCGCGCACCACGGCCACCGGTACGTCGGTGAGCTTGCCCTTGACCAGGTCGGCGGCCGCGGCCAGTTCGTCGGCGACGGCCACCTCGGTGACCACCAATTCGTTGCCGTGCCGGTCGACGGATCCGGCATAGCCGTTGAGCACGGTCAGGCCCGACGCCCCGATCGCGACGTCGATCTGGCCGTTGCGCCAGGCGCGTCCCATCGTGTCGGTGATGAGCACCGCCACCTCGACGCCGAGCCGTGCGGTGAGTCCGGCGCGCAGTGCGGCGGCGCTGCGATCGGGATCGACCGGGAGCAGGGCGAGTTCGTCGGAGCCCACGTTGGAACCGTCGACACCGGCGGCGGCCTGCACCAGTCCGATGCGGTTCTCGGTGATCCAGGTGCGGCCCTTGCGGGCCAGGACCCGGACCGCTTCGGCTTCGACCAGTTGGCGGCGCAACGCATCTCGGGCTTCGGCGTCGCCGGGAGCCGGCACGATGCGGCCCTCACACTTGGACACCACCTTGCTGGTGACCACCACGATGTCGCCGTCGGCCAACCACGGTGCGGCCGACGCCAGCGCGGCCGCCAGGTCGTCGCCGGGCCGGAACTCGCCGAGCCCGGTGACCGGCAGGATCTCGACTTTGGCGGCGCTGCCGTGCTCGGTCATCGCACGCCCGCGAGATCCAGTCCGGTGCGCACCATCTCGGCCGTCGCGGCCGGATCGGTCATCAGCAACGGTGCGGAGCGGACCGTCAGGCCGTCGATGCCCTCGGTGGGATCGCCCTCGTGCACCAGCCAGTAGTCCAGGATGCCGGTCTGACTGCGTGCGCCGTAGTGCTCGCCCACCGCCCGTGCGGTGGAGTCCAGTCCGATCACGCTCAGGCAGATATCTGCCATGCCCCGCAACGGCTTCCCGGCGACGATCGGGGAGTAGCCGACGATCGGCGCGGATGTCGAGCGCAGCGCCGCCCGGACCCCCGGCACGGCCAGGATCGCACCGACGCTGACCACGGGATTGGACGGGGCGACCAGCACGACGTCGGCATCGGTGATCGCCGCCACCACATCGGGTGTCGCGGTGGCCTTCTCCGCACCGACGAAGCCGAATCCGTGGGTGGGTACCTGGGCGCGGTGGCGCACCCACCACTCCTGGAAGTGAATCGCCCGCCGGGTCTCGTCGTCGGGATCGGTGATCACGACGTGGGTTTCACAGCTGTCGTCGGTGACCGGCAGCAGCCGTGCGCCCGGTCGCCATCGCTCGCACAGTGCCGCGGTCACGTCGGTCAGTGAATAGCCGGCTCGCAGCGACTGGGTGCGGACCAGATGGGTGGCCAGGTCGCGGTCGCCGAGGCCGAACCAGTCCGGCTGCATGCCGTAGTGGGCCAACTCCTCCATGGCGTGCCAGGTTTCGTCGCGGTGGCCCCAGCCGCGCTCCGGGTCCACGCCGCCGCCCAGGGTGTACATGCAGGTGTCCAGATCGGGACAGATGCGCACACCGTGCATCCAGGCGTCGTCGCCGACGTTGACGACGGCGGTCAGCTCGTGCGGGCCGGCCTCGTCGCCGTCCGAGGCGGCGGCGAACTGGCCCAACCCCAGCAACTTCTGGACGCCGAGCAGGAATCGGGCGCCGCCGACCCCGCCGACGAGAACCGTGACCTTCACAGCGCACGACAGTACCTTTGGCGGTCTCGGGGGCGGTGTGGCGGACCGCCGTCACGCGAGCCTGAGAGTCCGGCTGTGACACGCCGATCGGCCGATGTGGGGTAGATGACAAGGACTCGCCGGTATCAGACACGTCGGAAATGAGTCACGAGATGGTAAGGAATTCGGCCGTTCGGCTTGACCGGGCACGTCGGGTGCGTGTCTAATCACATCAGTGTCATTTCCCGGTTGGCAGCCGATTTCGGTGTCGCAGACCGAGATTCGATCACATGTTCGAATTGGAACGGCTGGCAGTGGCGGCAAGCGGGCCGAATATCAGTATCGCGCTACGAGGTGAGGAGGCCGAGCATGTCCTATGAGCACCTTTGGGGCGTGATGGGAGGAACGTCGCACGCCGGTGTGGAGATGACCCCGTCGGAGACGGTCGAGCCGATGCCCAACCGGCCGCATCTGAGCCTGGTGCCGCAACCCGAGGACTACGACGAGTTCGATCCGTTCGATCCCGAGTCGGCCACCAACGAGCAGTGGCAGGATCGCGCGCTGTGCTCGCAGACCGACCCCGAGGCGTTCTTCCCGGAGAAGGGCGGCTCCACCCGGGAGGCCAAGAAGATCTGCCAGCGGTGCGCGGTGCGCAGCGAGTGCCTGGAATACGCCTTGGCGCACGACGAACGCTTCGGTATCTGGGGCGGGCTGTCCGAGCGCGAGCGCCGGCGCCTCAAGCGCGGCATCATCTGAGTTCGCTGTCGGCGCGGACCCGTCGCGGTCAGCGCCTTTCAGTCATCGAGTGTCGGGTCGATCACGGTGGGGTCGACGTCCAGATACGTGGCGACCTGAGCCACCAGAATTTCGTGCAGTAGATCCCCGAGTTCGGTGCTGTCGTTAGCGCGCTGCTCGATCGGCTTGCGGAACAGCAGAATTCGCGCCCGAGTCGGGTTGCCCCGAACGTCGACGCCGGCGGGAATCAGCCGGGCCAGGGGGATGGGACCGTCCGCGACGACTTCCGGCGGCCACTGCACGCTGTCCGGATCCTTCGCCGCGATCCGGGGAATCTCATCGACGGCGACGTCGAGTGCCGCCAGACGACTCTTCCAGCGTTGCTCGAGGGGTTCGTAGGCTTCCAGCACCGCCATGTCGAAGCGTTCCGCGCGGCTGCGCCAACCCGGGACGGTCGGCGGCAGCAGCGGCCCGCGGGCTTCGCGGCCGCGCCTTCGACGACGCGTGGCGATCACGCAGCGATGGTAACGGTTGCGCATAGGGTGCGTCTCCATTGCGCGTGTCCGGCGCCACGGCGGTGCGCGGCCACGATAGCCTCGACCGCGTGAACGTTCCCCGCCGCTGCTGTCGGCCAGGGTGTCCGCACTATGCGGTGGCGACGCTGACGTTCGTCTACTCGGACTCCACCGCTGTGGTCGGCCCCCTGGCCACTGCCGCCGAGCCGCATTCCTGGGACCTGTGCTTCAGTCACGCGGGCCGGATCACCGCCCCGCGGGGCTGGGAGATGGTCCGCCACCCGGGGCCCTGGGTGTCCCCCGAAGAAGACGACCTCGTTGCTCTCGCCGAAGCGGTGCGCGAGGGCGAATCGGGCCGGGCCGCCCCGGCGAGCGGGTGGTACCCGCAGGCCGGTGCGGGCGATTCGCAGCACCGGGGAGGATCCGGTGCCGGACCCGGTGGCGGCCTGCTGGCGCCGCCCGTTTCGTCCACCAAGACCACCGGTCGCCGGCGCGGCCACCTGCGCGTGTTGCCGGACCCGTCGGACTGATCGCCCGTTCCGGGCTAGGCTTGAGCGGCAAGAGTCCACTTCGTCAGGAGCCCTGTCCATGTCTCGGCCCGCTGCGGCTGTCCACCGTGTGATCAAGGCGTACGACGTACGTGGCCTGGTCGGTTCGGAGATCGATGAATCCCTTGTCGCCGAGGTCGGGTACTCGTTTGCCCAGCTAATGGCCGAGGAGGGTGCCCGGCAGGTCGTCATCGGCCACGACATGCGCGATAGTTCGCCGGCGCTGTCGGCGGCCTTCGCCGGCGGGGTGACCGCGCGCGGCCTGGACGTGATCCGGATCGGGCTGGCCTCCACCGACCAGCTCTATTACGCCTCGGGATCGCTGGACTGCCCCGGTGCGATGTTCACCGCCAGCCACAATCCGGCCGCCTACAACGGCATCAAGCTCTGCCGGGCGGGTGCCAAGCCGGTGGGCGCCGACACCGGCCTGGGGCGCATCAGCGACGAGCTGATCGCCGGAGTCGACCCGGCCCCCGGCCGGCACGGCTCGCCGGGCAGCGGCACCGACCGCGACGTACTGGCCGGCTACGCGGCGTTCCTGCACTCCCTGGTCGACATCTCCGGCTCACGGCCGCTGCGCGTCGCCGTCGACGCCGGCAACGGTATGGCCGGCCACACCGCACCCGCGGTGTTCGGGTCGGTCGACGCCGTCACGCTGTTGCCGCTCTATTTCGAACTGGACGGCAACTTCCCCAACCACGAGGCCAACCCGCTGGACCCGGCGAATCTCACCGACCTGCAGGCGTTCGTACGGGACAGTGGCGCCGACATCGGGCTGGCCTTCGACGGTGACGCCGACCGCTGTTTCGTCGTCGACGAGCGCGGAGAGCCGGTCTCCCCGTCGGCGGTGACGGGACTGGTCGCCGCCCGCGAACTGGCGCGCGAACCGGGCGCCACGGTGATCCACAACCTGATCACGTCGCGGGCGGTGCCCGAACTGGTCGCCGAGCGCGGCGGTACGCCGCTGCGGTCGCGGGTCGGGCATTCCTACATCAAGGCGCTGATGGCGCAGACCGGTGCCATCTTCGGCGGCGAGCACTCGGCGCACTACTACTTCCGGGACTTCTGGGGCGCCGACTCGGGCATGCTGGCCGCCCTGCACGTACTGGCCGCCCTCGGCGAACAACAGCGACCGCTGTCGGAACTGACCGCCGACTACCAGCGTTACGCGGCGTCGGGCGAGATCAATTTCACCGTCGCCGATGCCCAGGCCTGCGTGGACGCCGTCGTGGGCTCGTTCGGCGAGCGGGTCTCCGTCGACGACCTGGACGGGGTGACCGTCGACCTGGGCGCGGGGAGTTGGTTCAACCTGCGCAGCTCCAACACCGAACCGCTGCTGCGGCTCAACGTGGAAGCACCCGGCTCCACGGCCGTGGACGCGGTGGTGGCCAGGGTCGCCGAACAGATCGAAGCCGTCGCCGAGAAGCCCCGGCCGTGACCGCCTTCTCCGGGTCCTTCTCCACCGTCGACCTCGATGACCCCGAGGCGCTGCTGGCCGCCGACCACGACGGCGCCCTGTGGGCGGCTTCGATGGCCGGCGCGCAGGTGCGCGCCACCGGGGCGACGGTCGATGAAGGTGCCCTGGACATCGTGCGCAGCGACGCCGGCGACTATCCGCCGCGGACGGTGATCTGGTTGTCCACCCGCGGCGCGGCGGTGACGGCGGGAACCCTGCTGGCCGCGGCACGCGGTGCCTCGGCGCGGACGCCGCTGGTGGCGGCGGCCGAAGTGCCGTCCTGGATCGGGTCGCTGGATGTGCTCATCGTCGCCGGCGACGACCCGGGAGACCCGGCGCTGGTCGCCGGGGCCGCCGCCGGGGTGCGGCGCGGTGCGCGGGTCGTGGTGGTCGCACCGTTCGAGGGCCCGCTACGCGATGCCACCGCCGGCCGTGTCGCGGTGCTGGAGCCGCGGATCCCGGTTGCGGCGGAATACGGCCTGCAGCGCTATCTCGCGGCCGGCCTGGCCGTCCTGGACGCGCTGGGTCTGAGCGGCGGTGACCCGACGGATCTGGGCGCGCTCGCCGACGAACTCGACGCCGAGGCACTGCGTAACAGTGCGGCCCGGGAACTCTTCACCAACCCGGCGAAACTGCTGGCGGACCGGATCGTCGGCCGGGACGTCGCGCTGGTCGGTGACTGTGCGGCGACGCTGGAGCTGGCCCGGCACGGTGCGGCGGCGATGCTGCGGATCGGGCGGAGCACCGTGGCGGCGGCCGGACTGGCCGACGCGGTGAGCGCGTTGCGGGCGCGGTCCGCCGCGGGTCGCGATGTCGCCGATATCTTTCACGACGAACAGATCGACGGTCCGGCCGCCGGGCGGCTGCGGGTGCTGGCGTTGACGCTGGCCGCCGACCGTACCGTGGTGGCGGCGCGGACCGCGGGCCTGCCCGACGTCGATCTGGTCGGGGTCGAGGACATCCCGGTAGCGTCGGGAGGTCCTGCTGAGGCAACGGCCCCGGGGGCGGTCGCCACCGGCCCCGGCGGGGTGGAGCAGCAGCTTGCGGTGTTGTCGGTGCGGTTGGAGATGGCCGCCGCCTATGTGGGATTTTTGCGGGGTTGACGGGAACAGTGGAACTACTACGCGGAGCGATACGGACCTACGCTTGGGGCTCGCGGACCGCCATCGCCGAGTTCACCGGTCGACCGGTTCCGGCGATGCACCCGGAGGCCGAACTGTGGCTCGGCGCGCACCCCGGAGATCCGGCATGGCTGGAGACGGACAGCGGTGAGGTGTCGCTGCTCGACGAGTTGAACAAGGATCCGGAGGGCCAGCTGGGCGCGGTGGCCCAGGGCCGCTTCGGGGACCGGTTGCCGTTTCTGGTCAAGGTGCTCGCCGCCGACGAGCCGCTGTCGCTGCAGGCCCACCCCAGTGCCGTACAGGCGGTCGAGGGGTACGAGCGCGAAGAGCGACTCGGTGTTCCGGTGTCCTCGCCGATCCGCAACTACCGCGACACCAGCCACAAACCCGAGCTGCTGGTGGCGTTGCAGCCGTTCGAGGCGTTGGCCGGATTCCGGCCCGTGGCCCGCACCGTCGAACTGCTGCGGGCGCTGGCGGTATCCGACCTGGATCCGTTCATCGAGTTGCTCGGGGGCGAGGCCGGCAACGACCGGCCCGGCTTGGATCCGGCCGATGCCCAATCCGACGCCGACGGCCTGCGGGCACTGTTCACCACCTGGATCACTGCGCCGCAGCCGGATCTGGACGTGCTGGTGCCCGCGGTCCTCGAAGGCGCCATCCACTACCTGAGCTCCGATGCCGGGGAGTTCTCCGCGGAGGCCAAGACGGTGCTCGAACTCGGCGAGCGCTATCCCGGCGACGCCGGGGTGCTGGCGTCGCTGCTGCTCAACCGGGTCAGTCTGGCGCCGGGTGAAGCGATCTTCCTGCAGGCCGGCAACCTGCACACCTACCTGCACGGTGTGGGGTTGGAGGTTATGGCCAACTCCGACAACGTGCTTCGTGGCGGTCTGACGCCCAAACACGTCGACGTGCCCGAGTTGTTGCGGGTCCTGGACTTCGCCCCCACCACCGAGCAGGCGCTGCGGTCGGCGACCTACACCGATGGACCGGAAGTCGTCTACCGCACCGCGGCCGACGAATTCGCGGTGTCGCGGCTGAGCCTCGACGGGAGCCTCCTCGGCCACGAGGTGGATGCGCCGGTGCGTCACGACGGCCCGCAGATTCTGCTCTGTGCCGAAGGCGCGGTCACGGTGTACGCCAAGTCGAAGACGTTGACGCTGCACCGCGGACAATCCGCCTGGGTGCCCTACGACGACGGGCCGATCCGGTTGTCTGCCCAACAACCGTCCGCGCTGTTCCGGGCGACGATAGGCCTCTGACGTGTCGTCGTCGGGGAGCACCAAGGCGATCATCGCGGCGCTGGCGGCCAACGGCGGTATCGCGGTGGCGAAGTTCACCGGTTACCTGATCACCGGCAGTGCGGCCATGCTCGCCGAGGCGGTGCACTCGGTGGTCGACACCTCCAACCAGGCCCTGCTGCTGTTCGGGCAACACGCCGCCGCCAAGGCGCCGGATGCGCTGCACCCCTTCGGGCACGGACGCAGCCGCTACTTCTGGTCGTTCGTGGTGGCCCTGGTGTTGTTCACGATGGGCTCGATGTTCGCGCTGTACGAGGGCTACGAAAAGATCCGTCACCCGGTCGAGTTGACTTCGCCGGAGGTGGCGATCGTCATCTTGGTGGTGGCGATCGCCTTGGAATCCTTCAGTTTTCGTACCGCATTGAAAGAGTCACGCCCGCTGAAGGGGCCCGGAAGCTGGTGGCGGTTCGTTCGCACCTCCCGCAATCCCGAACTGCCCGTGGTGCTGTTGGAAGACGCCGCGGCGCTGATCGGGCTGATGTTGGCGCTGACCGGTGTGGGCTTGACCGTACTCACCGGCAACCCGGTGTGGGACAGCGTGGGCACGATCGCGATCGGCCTCCTGCTCGGGGCGGTCGCCGTATTCCTGATGATCGAGATGCACAGCCTGCTGATCGGCGAGGGGGCCACGGTGGCCGAGGACCGGGAGATCCGCGGCGCCCTGGAACGCACCGAGCACGTCACCCGGTTGATTCACATCCGCACCCAGTACCTCGGGCCGGAGGAGATGCTGGTGGGAGCCAAGATCGCGCTCGCTCCCGAACTCGACCTGCCCGGTGTCGCGGCCACGATCGACGCCGCCGAGGCCAACATCCGCGCGGCCGTGCCCACGGCGCGGGTCATCTATCTCGAGCCGGACCTGGATCGGACGCCTGTGCCAGACTCGGTGGAGCAGAAAGGTTGATCGCTTTGTCCAAACTGTCCTACCGACAGCTCACCGCCGCATGCCAGGCCGGCGGCGGTAGCACGCTGAGCGTGTCCACCGAACTGGCCCCCGCCGGGGGAGCCCATTCGGCGATCAGCCCGGCCCATCGTTCCGGGCGCGGCGCATCGGGTGCCGCGCCGGCCATGCGACTGATCGACGGGGAGCCGACCGCGACGGTCCTCGTCGACGACAACCACAGCCAGGTCCAACGCGTCGAAGCCGCGATCCTCCAGGACATCCGCGACCAGCACCCGTTGTTGAGCCGCGTGCCGCGCATCGAGGTCAGCTACGACGGCGGCCATGTGATTTACACCGATCTCGAACTGCCGCAACGTATTTTCGACGGTCACTTTCTCACCGGGTCCATCGACGGCAAGCCGGCGATCGCGCACCCGGCCTACCGGGCGGCCCGCGAGAGCACGCCCGATAACGCCCGCGCGCTGCTGGAACTGAGTCCGGGCAGCCTGGTGTTCGGCGCCATCGATGCCGCACTCGGCTCCGGGCAGAGCCGCTTTCGCGGCGTGCTGTCCGGCGAGATCATCGGAGTGGTCGTCGACGGGGCGTCGCCGGACTCGCGTACCACAGCCGAGGCCGGAGTCTGCTGCAGCCGGATCATCCGGACCCAGGTACTCAGCTTCGCCGCGTTGCGGCAACTGCGCTTCGACTGCGGCCCGGCCGGTGACGAGGCGTGCCGAGTCCTGTTGGCCGCCTACGCTTTGGCCGGTCTGGCCCGAGCCAACGCCGAACTGAGCATCCGCGCCAACTGCGACCTGGTCGAGACCGGACCCACCACGCTCAAGCTGGATGCCCGCGACGGGGAATTCATCGAGTCGGCCGCGTTGTCGATCGGCGAGGCCGACGACCTGTTGGAACGCGCACTGGTCGAGGCCTATCGGGAAGCCGACATCACCTGGCGCGGCCAGGTGCTGCGCGTGACCGGCAACGCCGGAGCCTATGCCGCCGCGCAGAACGGCGATGCCCGACCGGAGTCCCCGGTCGTGCGCCCGCCGCGGCGGTTCCGGTTGCCGCACTTCATCGAGAGTCGGTTGAGCACCCCGAACTGAGCGCGGTCGCGGCTCCCGGTCAGGGCAGCGACGCCCAGAACCGGGTGAGCGCCTCGGCGCCGCGAACGGGGTCGTCCGTCATCCACCAGTGGCCGAGCCCGTCGAGCACCTCGGTGCGGGCACCGGCCTGCTGCGCTGCGCGACGACGGATCTCATCGGACCCGACGTAGGGATCCCCGGTGGCCAGCAGTGAAAGGCCCGGGCGGGTGCGTGCCCGCTCCAACCCGCCACCGGCCGCCGCCATCGCCCCGGGCCCCTCCACCGAGCGGTACAGCAGCAGCGTCGCCCGGCCCATCTCCGGCCCCTGGGCGCGTGCCAGCGACGCGGCGATGTCGGCCGGCAACGTGGCCGACCACAGCGCGGTCCGGTCTTCCACCGTCCCGCCGAGCATGTTCTCGACCAGTCGTTCACCCTTGCCGGGGGTCCGCCAGATCTGCGCGGTCTCGGGCCAGACGTAGTCCGGGTCGAATACCCCGATGATGTCGCTGGCCCAGCTGCGCACCAGTTCGGGGCGATGCATCATCGCATTCACCACATGCACCCCGCCCCAGTCGTGGCCGACCAGATCGATCGGGTCGTGCGGGTCCTGCAGGCCCTCGAGCTCGGTCTCGAGCCAATCACGGTATGCGGTGTAGCTCGCCGAGAAGTCTTGCGGCAGTGGGGCTCCGAATCCCGGAGGCGAAAGCCGCACGACATCGTCGCGGCCCAGGGCATCGACCAGTGGATCCCAGATCGCATCCGATTCGGGGTTACCGTGCACCAGAACTACCGACATGAGCAGATCATCGCACGGCGGTGCGATCGCACGGCCCCGACGATCAGCCGGGCAGCTCGATCGCGGCGAAGTTCACCGTCGCGGTGGCGGCCAGCTGATCGTCTTCGCCGCGGTAGATGTCGACCTGGGTGACCACCGATCGACGGCCGGTACGCAGGATGGATGCCACCGCCCGGGCGGGGCCGACCTTGATCGGCCGCAGGTAGCGGATGAACAGATCGGTGGTGGCGATGCCGTTGCCGAAGGGCGTGCTGCGTGCCGCGAGCTGTCCGGCCGCCACGTCGGCCATGGTGGCGATCAGCCCGCCCTGCAGCCCGCCGGAGGTGTTGACCACCCGCTCGTCGACGGGCATCTCCAACGTCAAGGTGCCCTCGGCCGACGGCACCTCCCGCAGGCCGAGCTGGTCGAACAACTCCCGGATCGATTGCGGTGCGGTCATGCCGTCGGCCCCTCGGCGGCGTCCCAGGTCTGCGACATGGTGCGCAGAATCTCCTCGGCCCGGCCCAAGCCGGCCAGGTGACTCTCGCCGGGGATCGGATAGAGCCGGGCGTCGGGAAGCAGTGCCACCGCGTGCTTGCCGTGCGAGAACGGGACGATGTGGTCGGCGTCGCCGTGCCACCAGTGCACCGGCACGGTGACATCGCTGAGCCGGAAGCCCCAGGGCCGAGCGAACAGCACCGCATCGGCGATGGGGGCGGCCAGTTGCTTACGGGAGCCGTTGAGCAGGTCGTCGAGGAACATCGCCTTGAACTCCGGGCGGCCCAGCATCTCGCGGTCGCCGTCGGGGGAGAGGCGGGCGTAGATCTCCAGTGCGGGTGAGGCCACCGGTCGGATCACCCGGATCAGCCCGGCGGCCAGCGCGCTGATCGGTCGCCCGGCTCGATCCAGCACCGGTTCGGCGAGCCGCGCCAGCTTCATCAGGCTGCTGTCGATCGCCTCGGGCCCCACCGCCGGGGCGACACCGCCCAGCACCCCGGCGGCCACCACCCGGTCGGGCATCGCCGCGGCACAGGCCAGCGTGTAGGGGCCGCCGCCGGACAGCCCGATGACCGCCATCTTGTCGATGCCGAGGGTGTTGGCCACGGTCCGCAGGTCCCCGGCGAACTCGGACACCGACTCGTATTGGAACGGCGTCGAGGAACCGATACCGGGCCGGTCCACCCCGATCAGCCGGATGTCGGCCTCGGCGGCATAAACGCGCGCTTCGACGGGAATCTGGCGACGTGCGCCGGGGGTGCCGTGCAACCAGAACATCGCCCGGCCCTGTGGTGCGCCGAATTCGGCGAATCCGAGCTGACGGTCCTCGCCGACGGCGATGTTGCCCTCCATCTGGGGGCGAGCGATGTCATAAGCCATGTTCGGAGTCTGGCATGCGTTCGCGGATCTGGTCATCCCCCGGTGCCGGGTATTTCGACCGGCGTCGACATCTCGGTGGGCCGGGTGCGACCGCGCAGTACCGCCGATCCGTGCCGAACCCAGTGGCCGCGTTCGTCGCCGGCGCATTCGAGCGCCGATGCCGAGCACAGCACGCGGGCGGAGACGGATTTGGCACGGTCGGCGAGCCGGGCGGCCTCGTTGACCGCGTCGCCGACCACCGTGTATTCGTAGCGGTTCTCGCTGCCGATGTTGCCGGCGAACACCGGACCCGCCGACACCCCGATCCCGAAATCCACCAGCGGCAGCCGGCGGAGCCGGGTGATCAGGGTGCGGGCCGCGATCAACGCCGCCGCCGCGGCATCCGCGTCGGGCACCGGTGCGCCGAAGACCGCCAGCGCCGCATCGCCCTGAAACTTGTTGATCGAACCGCGCTGGGCGTCGACGGTGTCGACCACGATGCGGAAGAAGTCGTTGAGGACCGCGGCGACCTCGTCGGGCGGGTGGGTGGCCGCCAGTTCGGTCGATCCCACCAGATCGATGAACAAAATCGCCGCTTCTTGCACGGACCCCGACAGGGCGAGATCCTGTTCGACCGCCAGGCGCGCGACGTCGGAGCCGACGTGCCGGCCGAACAGGTCCTGCAGTCGGTCACGTTCGGCCAGACCGGCGACCATGCGGTTGAAGCCGGTCTGCAACCGGCCGATCTCGGACTGCTCGTAGACGTCGACCGAGGTGTTCATCTGGCCACGCTCGACCCGCGCCATCGCACTGACGACCTCACCGACCGGATCCGAGATGGACCTGGCCACCAGGATCATGGCCCGGACCCCGAGCAGCACCGCCACCACGCACAGCACCAGCACCGGGACCTCCACCGAGGAGTTCGGGTCGATGATCCAGCCCATCTGTCGGCAGACGATCAGCGCGACGATGGCCGCCGACGGCATCGCGCAGGTGATGAACCACATGGTCACCAGCCGGGCCAGCACCCCGGGGGCGGTCGCACGGACGTCGCTGTCCTGCCAGACGGCGGCCACGATGGGCCGGAAGGTGCGTTGGGTGAACAGCATGCTGGTGCTCACCGATGCGGTACCGCCGAAGACGATGACCGCGCTGAGCAACGCGATCAGCCCGAGATTGTGCGAGTGGATCGCGGCCACGCCGATGGCCCCGCCGATCAGCCAGGTCCCGAGCACGATCAGCGACTGCCGGCGCAGGATGTTGATCGCGGCGCGGCGTTGCCGGGGATCGGGTTCGGCTCCGGCGGTGTACCAGCGCACCGACGGGGCGATGCTGACCGTTCCCGCGGTGACGACGGCCAGGGTGCCCAGCGTGACCAGAACCGCGACCAGGACCAGGTTCGGGCCACGCAACAGGGTCCCGTCGGCGACCGGTGTCTCGCCGTTGAGCGAGAGCACCACCGCGACGGCTTCGGCGCTGGTGAGCAGGTGGGCGAATGCGAGTCCGGTCGCGTAGTCGCGGACCCGGACGGTTCTGCGCGGTCGTGCGTCCACGCCAGATCCTGCAGTCGTCATCGCGGTCGTGCCCATCCCTGAGTGCGTTGTGCTCCCAAGTTATACGGACCTGCGGGCCACGGCGGGGCAAGCGCTAACCTGACGACGGTGAAACGCATTCCTGCCGCCGAGGCCTCCCGGGCGCTGCTGCGCGACTCGGTGCTCGACGCGATGCGGGAACTGCTGACCGGCCGCGACTGGTCGGCGATCACGCTGGCCGCGGTGGCCGAGGCCGCCGGGGTCAGCCGGCAGACCATCTACAACGAATTCGGTTCGCGGCAGGGCCTGGCGCAGGGGTATGCGATCCGGCTGGCCGACCGCCTGGTCGACGCCGTCGACTGCGCGATGTCCCACAACGTCGGCGACATCCACGCCGCGTTCTTGGACGGCTTCCGGTCCTTCTTCTCCGATTCGGCCGCCGACCCGCTGGTGATCTCCCTGCTGACCGGGGCCGCCAAGCCCGACCTGCTGCAGATCATCACCACCGACAGCGGGCCGATCATCGCCCGCAGTTCGCAACGGCTGACGTCGTCGTTCATGCACAGCTGGGTCAAGGTCAGCCAGGACGATGCGGGCATCCTGGCCCGGGCGGTGGTCCGGTTGGCGATGAGCTACGTCTCCATGCCGCCGGAGGCCGATCACGACGTGGCCGCCGACCTGGCTCGATTGTTCACCCCGGCAGCCGAGGCCTACGGGGTCGTGGACGTCGATTGACCCGCCCGAGCGTTCTCGGACCTGCGCCGGTAGCTTGTACCGGAGCCTAAATTCACCCAACCTAACGGGGGCGTACTGATGAGTTTGACCGCGGACAGCCGCAACGGGATCGACTACAAGGTCGCAGACCTGTCGCTGGCCGAGTTCGGCCGCAAGGAGATCCGGCTGGCCGAGCACGAGATGCCGGGCCTGATGGCGCTGCGTAGGGAATACGACGGCGTCAACCCGCTCAAGGGTGCCCGGATCACCGGTTCGCTGCACATGACCATCCAGACCGCGGTGCTCATCGAGACCCTGGTCGACCTCGGCGCCGAGGTCCGCTGGGCGTCGTGCAACATCTTCTCCACCCAGGACCACGCCGCCGCCGCGGTCGTCGTCGGGCCGCACGGCACCGTCGAGGAGCCCAAGGGCACCCCGGTCTTCGCCTGGAAGGGCGAGACGCTGGAGGAGTACTGGTGGTGCGCCGAGGAAGCCCTGACCTGGCCGGGCGAGCCGGCGAACATGATTCTCGACGACGGCGGCGACGCCACCATGATGGTGCTGCGCGGCGCCCAGTACGAGAAGGCCGGCGTGGTGCCGCCCGCCGAAGAGGGCGACTCGCACGAGTGGAAGGTCTTCCTGGCCCGGCTGCGTGAGCGCTACGAGACCGACAAGACCAAGTGGACCAAGATCGCCGAGTCGGTCCAGGGTGTCACCGAGGAGACCACCACCGGCGTGCTGCGCCTGTACCAGCTGGCCGCCGCCGGTGAACTGGTGTTCCCGGCGATCAATGTCAACGACTCGGTCACCAAGTCCAAGTTCGACAACAAGTACGGCTGCCGGCACTCGCTGATCGACGGCATCAACCGTGGCACCGACGCGCTCATCGGCGGCAAGAAGGCGCTGGTCTGCGGCTTCGGCGACGTCGGCAAGGGCAGTGCGGACTCCCTCAAGGGCCAGGGTGCCCGGGTGACCGTCACCGAGATCGACCCGATCAACGCCCTGCAGGCGCTGATGGAGGGCTACGACGTGCAGACCGTCGAGCAGGCCATCGGTGAGGCCGACATCGTCGTCACCACCACCGGCAACAAGGACATCATCACCCTCGAGCACATGAAGGCGATGAAGAACCAGGCCATCCTGGGCAACATCGGCCACTTCGACAACGAGATCGACATGGCCGCGCTGGAGAGCTCCGGCGCCACCCGGATGAACGTCAAGCCGCAGGTCGACGTCTGGACCTTCCCCGACACCGGGAAGTCGATCATCGTGCTGTCCGAGGGCCGGCTGCTCAACCTGGGCAACGCCACCGGGCACCCGTCGTTCGTGATGAGCAACAGCTTCTCCAACCAGGTGATCGCGCAGATCGAGCTGTGGACCAAGGGCGACGAGTACGACAACGAGGTCTACCGACTGCCCAAGCACCTGGACGAGAAGGTGGCCCGCATCCACGTCGAGGCGCTCGGCGGCACGCTGACCAAGCTGACCAAGGACCAGGCCGAGTACATCGGCGTCGACGTCGAGGGCCCGTACAAGCCGGACCACTACCGGTACTGATTTCCTTCGCGAACAGTCACAAAAGCCCCCATTCCGGCCTGGAGATGGGGGCTTTTGTGTTCGCTCGGATAGGCTTCCCGCCGTGCTGATCGCGATCGAAGGCGTTGACGGCGCCGGCAAGAACACCCTGGCCCAGGGGTTGCGCACGGCCCTCGAGGCGGCCGGGAAGTCGGTGGCCACGTGCGCGTTCCCGCGCTACGGCGTCTCGGTGACCGCGGATGTGGCCGCCGAAGCACTGCACGGCCGGCACGGTGACCTGGCGGATTCGGTGTACGCGATGGCGATGCTGTTCGCCCTGGACCGCGCCGGCGCCAAGGACGAGATCCTGGCGCTGTGCGCCGGAAACGACGTGGTGATCCTGGACCGCTACGTGGCCTCCAGCGCCGCCTACAGTGCGGCCCGACTGCACCAGGAGGCCGCCGGGGAGGTGGTGGACTGGGTCCGGCGGCTGGAGTTCGACCGGCTGGGGCTGCCCGCCCCGGATCGGCAGATCCTGCTCGACGTCCCGGCCGAACTCGCCGCGCACCGCGCGCGGCGCCGCGAGGACCACGACGCCACCCGCACGCGCGACTCCTACGAGCGCGATGACGGACTACAGCGCCGCACCGGCGCGGTGTATCGGGAGCTGGCGCGAACCGGCTTCGGCGGACGCTGGCAGATCGTGGGCCCGGAGGTCGCCGCGGACGGGCTGGCGGCCGGGTTGGTCGCGGAAATGCGCGGGTAACTCCGCGAAACGCGGGTGTGGTAGCCGGGTTTTATCTCGATCGGGTGACACCATGTACGCCATGAGGCAAAGGATTCTCGTCGTCGACGACGACGCTTCGCTGGCCGAGATGCTCACCATCGTGCTGCGCGGCGAGGGTTTCGACACCGCGGTCGTCGGGGACGGTACCCAGGCGCTCACCGCCGTGCACGAACTGCGGCCCGACCTGGTACTGCTGGACCTGATGCTGCCCGGCATGAACGGCATCGACGTGTGCCGGGTATTGCGCAAGGACTCCGGCGTGCCGATCGTGATGCTGACCGCCAAGACCGACACCGTCGACGTGGTGCTCGGCCTGGAATCGGGCGCAGACGACTACATCATGAAGCCGTTCAAGCCCAAGGAGTTGGTGGCCCGGGTCCGTGCCCGGTTGCGTCGCAACGACGACGAACCGGCCGAGATGCTCTCGATCGCCGACATCGACATCGACGTGCCGGCGCACAAGGTGAGCCGGGCCGGCGAACAGATCTCGCTGACACCGCTGGAATTCGACCTGCTGGTGGCGCTGGCCCGCAAACCCCGCCAGGTGTTTACTCGTGAGGTGCTCCTCGAACAGGTCTGGGGATACCGGCATCCCGCCGACACCCGGCTGGTGAACGTGCACGTCCAGCGCCTGCGGGCCAAGGTGGAACAAGACCCGGAGAACCCGACTGTGGTGCTGACCGTCCGAGGAGTGGGTTACAAGGCCGGACCTCCGTGATCCCCGCCGGGGAACTGCGCACGTGATCTTCAGTTCCAGGCGGCGTCCCCGGCGTTCGGGCCCGTTGCTGCTCGGGGTGAACACGTTGCGCCGGGCGGTGCAGATCGCGTGGCGCCGCTCTCTGCAGCTGCGTGTCGTGGTGTTGACGTTGGGCATGTCGGCGGCGGTCATTCTGGGACTCGGCTTCGTGCTGACCAGCCAGATCACCGATCGGGTGCTCGACGTCAAAGTCCGCGCGGCGACCGAGCAGATCGAGCGCGCGCGGGTGACCGTCGGTGACATCGTCGGCGGGGAAGAGGCCAGGTCGCTGACGTCGAGCCTGCAATTGGCGCGCAACACGTTGATGTCCAAGACCGACCCGGCCGCCGGAAGCGGAACCGCGGGCGTGTTCGACACCGTGCTGGTGGTGCCCGGTGAGGGGCCGCGTGCGGCGACCACCGCCGGACCGGTGGACCAGGTGCCGGCCGCGCTGCGGGAATTCGTCAAGGCCGGCCAGGTCAGCTACCAGTACGCGCCGGTGCACGTCGAAGGTTTCGCCGGGCCGGCGTTGGTGATCGGCACGCCCACGACGTCGCGGATCACCACCCTGGAGCTCTACCTGATCTATCCGCTGGGTACCGAACGCAACACCATCAGCATGGTCCGCGGCACCATCGTCACCGGCGGCCTGGTGCTGTTGGTTCTGCTGGCGGGCATCTCCCTGCTGGTGTCGCGACAGGTCGTGCTGCCGGTGCGATCCGCCTCGCGGATCGCGGAGCGATTCGCCGAGGGCCACCTGTCCGAACGGATGCCGGTACGCGGCGAAGACGACATGGCCCGATTGGCGGTGTCGTTCAACGACATGGCCGAGAGCCTGTCGCGGGAGATCACCCAACTCGAGGAGTTCGGCAACCTGCAGCGGCGGTTCACCTCCGACGTCAGCCATGAGTTGCGCACCCCGCTGACCACGGTGCGGATGGCCGCCGACCTGATCCACGACCACAGCGACGAGCTGGAGCCGTCGCTGCGGCGATCCACCGAACTGCTGGTCAGTGAACTGGACCGGTTCGAGTCGCTGCTCAACGACCTGCTGGAGATATCGCGTCACGACGCCGGTGTGGCCGAATTGTCGGTGGAATCGGTGGACCTGCGTGCCACCGTCAACAGTGCGTTGGAGAACGTCGGGCACCTGGCCGCCGACGCCGGCGTCGAACTTCGGGTCGACGTGCCGACCGAAGGGGTGATCGCGGAGGTCGATCCGCGCCGGGTGGAACGGATTCTGCGTAACCTGATCGCCAATGCCATCGACCATGCGGAGCACCGGCCCGTGGTGATCCGGATGGCCGCCGATGAGGACACGGTCGCCGTCACCGTGCGTGACCACGGGGTGGGGCTGCGTCCGGGAGAGGAGAAGCTGGTGTTCAGCCGGTTCTGGCGAGCCGATCCGTCGCGGGTGCGACGCTCGGGCGGGACCGGGCTGGGACTGGCGATCAGCGTCGAGGACGCCCGGCTGCACCAGGGCCGGCTGGAGGCATGGGGAGAGCCGGGCCGCGGCGCCTGCTTCCGGCTGACCCTGCCGCTGGTGCGCGGGCACAAGGTCACCACCAGCCCCCTGCCGATGAAGCCGGTCAGCGCCGCCGAGCGCCGCGAGCGCCGTCAGCGGGCGCGCGAACATGCGGAGAGGATCGGCTGATGCGTCGCATGCGGACGGCGACGCTGCTGTCGGTCGTACTGGGAATGGTCGTCGCGCTGGCGGGCTGCGCCGGGGTCCCCAGTACGTCGGCGCCGCAGGCGATCGGCACCGTGGAGGCGCCGCCGCCGTCGGTGCTGCCCAAACCCACCCCGGGCATGGACCCCGACGTCCTGTTGCGCGAATTCCTCAAGGCCACCGCCGATCCGGCCAACCGGCACCGGGCCGCCCGGCAGTTCCTCACCCAGGAGGCATCGGATTCCTGGGACGACGCCGGCAGCGCGCTGCTGATCGACAACGTGGTGTTCGTCGAGACCCGCAGTGCCGGCCGGGTCGCGGTCACCATGCGTGCCGACATGCTGGGCTCGCTGTCGGACATGGGGGTGTTCGAGACCGCCGAGGGCGCACTGCCGGCCCCCGAACCGATCGAACTGCTCAAGACTCCCGACGGCTGGCGGATCGATCGGCTGCCCAACGGGGTGTTCCTGGACTGGCAGCAGTTCCAGGCCACCTACAAACGCAACACCTTGTACTTCGTCGACCCGACCGGCAAGACCGTCGTGCCCGATCCCCGTTACGTCGCGGTCTCCGACCCGGATCAGTTGGCGACCGAACTGGTCTCCAAGCTGATCGCCGGGCCGCGACCGGAGATGTCCGGGGTGCGCAACCTGCTGGCGCCACCGCTGCGACTGCGCGGCCCGGTGACCCGTGCCGACGGCGGCAAGAGCGGGGTGGGCAGCGGCTACGGCGGAGCGAAGATCGACCTGGACAGTCTGTCCGCCACCGACCCGAACACTCGGCAACTGCTTGCCGCGCAACTGATCTGGACGCTGGACCGGGCTGACATCAAGGGGCCCTACGTTATCAACGCCGACGGTGCGGCGCTCGACGACCGGTTCCCCGAGGGGTGGACGACTTCCGATGTCGCCACCACCGACCCGGGCGCCTCCGACGGCGCCGGGGCCGGGATACACGCACTGGTGGGCGGTTCACTGCTCGTCCTGGACGGCCAGCAGGCCAACCGGGTGCCGGGGGCGTTCGGCCGGGAACCCGATCAACAGTCCTGCGCGCTCTCGCGCAACGGGCGTCAGGTCGCCTCGGTGGTGGTGCATCCCGGGGATCCCGAGGCCACGCTGTGGATCGGTGACCTCGGCGGCGAGGCCGTGCAGGCGGCCGAGGGGCACACCCTGTCGAGGCCGAGTTGGTCGCTGGACGAGGCGGTGTGGGTGGTGGTCGACGGCAACAACGTGCTGCGGGCCATCCAGGAGGTGGCCACCGGCCGCCCGGCCCGGTTCCCGGTGGACTCCGGGGCGGTCTCCGCCCGGTTCCCCGGGCCCATCAGCGAACTCCAACTGTCCCGGGACGGCACGCGGGCGGCGATGGTGATCGACGGTCAGGTGATCCTGGCCGGCGTCGAGCAGATGCCCGGCGGCCAGTTCGTGCTGCACTACCCCCGTCGACTCGGTTTCGGGCTGGGATCATCGGCGGTATCGCTGAGTTGGCGCACCGCCGACGACATCGTGGTCAGCCGGTCCGATCCGAAACATCCGGTGTCCTACGTCAACATCGACGGGGTCAACTCCGATGCACCCAGCGGCAACCTGGAGTCGCCGGTGTCCACGATCGTCGCCGACCCGTCCACGGTCTATGTGGCCGATCCGCGTGGCGTGCTGGCGTTGTCGTCGTCGGCCGCCGAGGACGAGCGGGGCTGGGTGCCGGTGGCACCGTTCATGGCCGCCGGTGCGCTGCCGGTCCTGCCCGGCTGAGCGGCGATCCGACTCCTCCCCGGCCCGCGTCGGCGCCGGGGTTTGGCCGGTCGTCCCGGTCGAGCAGGGCCAGAAGTCCCTGCTCGAGGCCCCGGTCGCAGGTCTTCCTGCCCTGTTCGCGCCCGAGTGGGCAGAGGATCGTGAAGTACGTGGGGCCCAGGGTATGGGGGCGTTCGGTTCCGGGGCCGCGCGGGAAGAAAGGGGCCGGATCGTGGCTGATAGACCTGTGTACCGCCCGGAGGCGACGGTGTCGCCGGAGACGATCCGCACCGCGCTGCAGCTGGCGAGCCGAGCGCCGTCGGTGCACAACTCCCAACCGTGGCGCTGGCGGGTGGATCTGACCCGGCCGGAACCGCGACTGGACCTCTACGTCGAACCCGATCTGCAGCTGAGCCACGTCGATCCCGATGGTCGGGGAATGATCTTGAGTTGTGGTGCGGCACTGCATCACTGCGTGGTGGCCTTCGCTGCGCTGGGTCACCGGGTCAGAGTCCATCGGCTACCCGATCCCGACCGGCCCGAGCACCTGGCGTCGATCGAGCTGTGCGCATCGGATGCGGCGCAGGACTGTGTACAGGCCGACGTCACCCTGGCGGCGGCGATACCCCGCCGGCGCACCGACCGCCGCTACTTCAGCGGCTGGCCGGTAGCCGCCGCCGACATCGCCCTGATGGGTGCCCGAGCCGCTCGGGCGGGAGTGATGCTGCGCCGGGTCGACGCACTGGATCGGTTGAACGCGGTGGTCGCCCGGGCGGTGTTCGAGCATCGCACCGACTACGGGTACATCGCCGAGTTGACGACCTGGAGCGGGCGGTACGGGTCGGTGGCCGGTGTGCCGGCGCGCAGTGTGCCCGCCTCGGATGCCGGTGCGCCGATCCCCGGGCGGCTCTTCGCGGACCCGGAACTGCCCCAACCTCCCGGCGCCACCCCGGGGCAGGACCGTGCGGTGATGCTGGCGTTGGGCACCGAGGACGACGATCGCCTGGCGCAACTGCGCGCCGGAGAGGCCACCAGCGTGGTGTTGCTGACCGCCACCGCGCTGGGGCTGGCCAGCTGCCCGGTCACCGAACCGTTGGAGATCGCCGAAACCCGCGCCGAGGTGCGCCGCGACGTCTTCGGAACCGGCGGCTATCCGCAGATGCTGCTGCGGGTGGGTTGGGCGCCGATCAACGCCGACCCGCTGCCGGCGACGCCCCGACGCGGTCTGAACGACACCGTGGAATGGGTGGGCGGTGAACCGTCGGGTGCGGAAACCGGGGAGGTGCGGGCTCTGGCGGTCTACGCCTGACGCGCGTCGCTAGGTGACCAGCGGCGCCGACCAGCGCAGCGCGGTGCCACCGCCGGGCGCCGGCTCGACGCTGAACTCTCCGCCGGCATCTTCGGCACGCCGCTGCAGGTTCGCCAGGCCGCGGCGGGTGACCCTCTCCGGCATGCCGCGGCCGTTGTCGGTCACCGCGATGCTCAGGTCGTCCTCGACCTTGATCTGCACGGTCAACGCGGTGGCACCGGAATGCCGTACCGCATTGCTGACGGCCTCCGAGACGACCGCCTCGGCATGGTCGGCCAGGCCCGGCTCGACCACCGACAGCGGCCCGACGAATTGAACCGTGGTGTGCAGACCCGAACCGGAGAACTGCGTCACCGCGTTGTCGAGTCGTTGCCGCAACGGCGTCGCCGCCGACGAGACGCCGTGCAGGTCGAAGATCGTGGTACGGATCTCGCCGATGATGGCCTGCAGGTCGTCGACGGCGTCGGACAGCCGATCCTGCACATCGGGGTCTGCGGTCCGGGGCAGGGTGCTCTGCAACGACAATCCGACGGCGAAAAGTCGTTGGATCACATGGTCGTGCAGGTCGCGGGCGATCCGATCCCGGTCGGTGATGACGTCGAGTTCGCGCATCCGGCGCTGCGTGGTGGCCAACTGCCAGGCCAGCGCGGCCTGATCGGCGAATGCCGCCATCATGTCGAGCTGTTCGAGACTGAAGGCCTTCGTGCTGCCGTGCCGCACCACCACGACCACCCCGGCCACCGCGTCGGCTGCGCGCAGCGGCAGCACCAGCGCCGGACCGGTCTCGTCGACCCCGGGCAGCTTCAAGCGGTCGACGCGCCGCGGCTGCCGTTTCGTGAAGGCCTCGCCGAGGGTGCTGCCGATGACCGGGAAGGTCTCCCCGGACAGGGAAGCCATTGCCGTCCCGATGGTTTCGACCACCAACAGCTCGCCGATCTCACCGTCGGCGGTGTCGACGTCGAGGGGGATCGCGACCAGTGCCGACCTGGCGCCGGTGAGCTTGCTGGCTTCCTCGGCGATCCGCCGGAACGCGGTGGTGGGGTCGGTTCCCGACAGCAGTTCGGTGGCGATGTCGCGGGTCGATTCGATCCAGGACTGGCGTGCCTTGGCCTGGGCGTAGAGCCTGGCGTTGGCGATCGCGATCCCGGCGGCGGCGCCCAGCGCCTGTACCAGCACCTCGTCGTCCTCGGTGAACGGCTGGCCGTTGGCCTTCTCGGTGAGATACAGGTTGCCGACGACCTCGTCGCGCACCCCGACCGGCACACCCAGAAACGTCCGCATCGGTGGATGGTGCGGCGGAAATCCGACCGAAAAGGGGTGGGTGGACAGGTCGTCGAGTCGCAGCGGGTGCGGGTCGTCGATCAGCAAGCCGACGATGCCGATCCCCTCGGGCAGTTGTCCGATCCGATTGTAGGTTTCGAAGTCGATGCCCTCGTAGACGAAGTGCAGCATGCGGCGGTCGCGGTCGTGCACTTCCAGCGCACCGTATTTGGCGTCGACCAGATTGGTGGCGGTCTGCACGATGGTCTGCAGGGTCTCGTCGAGTTCGAGGCCCGAGGTGACGGCCAGCATCGCCGCGAGCAGTCCATCGAGCCGGTCGCGTCCTTCGACGATCTGTTCGACACGATCCTGCACACCGGCCAGCAGGTCGCGAAGCTGCAGGTGGGAAAGCTTGTCGCGCAGTGGTTTCAGGCCGTCCTGTGGTGGCTCGTCAGGCATTCCGGCTGCGTTCGAGTTTGGTGGCGAACACCGCGGCCTGCGTGCGCCGCTCCATCCCGAGCTTGGCCAGCAACCGCGACACGTAGTTCTTGACGGTCTTCTCCGCAAGGAACATCCGGTCGGCGATCTGCTTGTTGGTCAGGCCCTCGGCGAGCAGGTTCAGCAGCGTGCGCTCCTGTTCGGACAGGCCGGACAGTGGATCGGGTTTGGCGGCGGCACCCCGCAGCTTGGCCATCAGCGCGGCCGCGGCCCGGTTGTCCAGCAACGACCTTCCGGCCCCGACGTCCTTGACGGCGCGGGCCAACTCCATGCCCTTGATGTCTTTGACGATGTAGCCGCTGGCACCCGCCAGGATGGCGTCGAGCATGGCTTCGTCGGAGGTGAACGAGGTCAGGATCAAACACCGCAACTCCGGCATCCGCGACAGCAGGTCGCGGCACAACTCGATCCCGTTGCCGTCGGGCAGTCGGACATCGAGTACCGCCACATCCGGGCACAGGGCCGGAATCCGGGCCAGGGCCTCGGCCACCGAACCCGCCTCACCGACCACATCCAGGTCGGGGTCGGCGCCGAGCAGGTCGATCAGGCCGCGGCGCACCACCTCGTGGTCGTCGACCAGAAAGACTGTGACCACATCGCGTCCTTTCACCCAAGCCGTCGGGGCACCCTGGCTGGCATTGACCACGGTAGCGGTGCGGCCCGCGCATGCACAGGGCATTAAGCCCCGATCCGTCCAGCGGCTGCCGATCGCCGGTGAACTAGGCTTCAGGCGCCCCGGTCGACACAAGGAGATCCCAGTGGACAAAGCCGCCCTCAACGCGTTGTTCGATCTGACCGGACGCACCGCGATAGTGACCGGTGGCACCCGCGGCATCGGATTGTCGGTAGCGCACGGACTGGCCGCGGCCGGCGCCAACGTGGTGGTGGCCAGCCGCAAGGCCGACGCGTGCGAGCGGGCCGCCGAACAACTGCGCCAGGCCGGCGCCCAGGCGATCGGTGTGCCCACCCACCTCGGCGATGTCGAGGGGATCCGGCGCCTCGTCGACGCCACCGTCGAGCGATTCGGCGGAGTGGACATCGTCGTCAACAACGCCGCCAACGCGCTCGCGCTGCCGCTGGACGAGATCACCTCCGAGGCGTTGGACAAGTCGTTCGGGGTGAATCTGCAGGGGCCGGTGTTCCTGGTCCAGGCCGCGCTGCCACACCTTCGGAAGAGTGCGCACGCCGCGGTCGTGAACGTGTCGTCGGCCGGCGCCTTCAGCTTCTCACCGGCCACCGCGATGTACTCGGCCGCCAAGGCCGCGCTGGTCTCCTTCACCCGGTCGATGGCCGCGGAACTGGCCCCGGCGGGAATCCGGGTCAATGCGATCGCCCCGGGTCCGGTCGACACCGACATGGTGCGCAACAATCCGCCGGAATTCATCGCCGAGTTGCAGTCCGCCACCTTGCTGCAGCGTCTGGCCGAGCCCGACGAAATGGTCGGCCCGGTGCTGCTACTGGTGTCGGACGCCGGCAGCTACATCACCGGCCAGACCATTCATCCCGACGGGGGGATGGTCGCGCGGTAGGGCCCGGCGCCTATTGGCGCTTGGCGGCGCGCAGCGACTCGGCGGCGCCACCCAGAAACGGGGTGATGATGTCGACCGGCAGCGGGAACACCACGGTGGAGTTCTGGTCGGCACCGAGTTCCAAAAGGGTCTGCAGGTAGCGCAGTTGCAGCGATGCGGGGTTCTGCGACAGCCGTTCGGCGGCTTGGCTGAGCTCCTCGGAGGCCTGCAACTCGCCGCGGGCGTTGATCACCTTCGCCCGTCGCTCACGTTCGGCTTCGGCTTCGCGGGCCATCGCCCGCTGCATCGACTCGGGGATCTCCACATCCTTGATCTCGACCACCCGCACCTGTACACCCCACGGTTCGGTCTGCTTGTCGATGATCGTGCGCAGGTCGGCGTTGAGGTCGTCGCGGTGCGCCAGCAGGGTGTCCAGATCCGCCCGGCCCAGCAGTGACCGCAGCGTGGTCTGGGCGATCTGCGAGGTCGCCACGGCGTAGTTCTCCACCGCCATGATCGCTTTCAGTGGATCGGTGACCTGAAACATCACCACCGCGTTCACCCGGGCCGGGACGTTATCCCGGGTGATCACCTCCTGCGGCGGAATGGTCAGCGTCACCACCCGCTGGTCGACCCGGATCAGCTTGTCCACCAACGGGATCAGGACCTTCAGGCCCGGCTGGTAAAGCGGACGCACATGGCCCATCCGGAAAACCACGCCGCGCTCGTACTCGCGCACCACGTTCAGTGCGAAGTACGCCAGTACCGCCAGCGCCACGAGGGCCAGCGCCAGCACGGTCATCAGTGCTTCGCTCACTTCAGCTGCTGCCTCCGGGTCGACGAATCATCGGAAAAGCTGCCCCACCGGGTGGAGTAGCGGTCAATCGCGGCCTCCACGGTCAGTTCCCGGTCCTCGGCGACGGACCGATGCGGTCGGTCGTCGGGGGCGTTGCTGGGGGTGTTCCACAGGTGCCGCAGCAGGGGAATGCTACCCGCCGCGACGACGGCCATCGTCGCAGCCAACACCAACACGTCGGCGGCCGTGTGGTTCACGAACAACGTCGCCACCGGCAGCACGATCCCGAAACCCGCTACCGCGCAGGCGATGCCGCGATGAAACCGGCCGGTCTCCGAATGCGGCCACGGATCGACCGCGCGACTGATCTCCCGTCCGTGGCCGGAGGTGGTGCAGGTGTCCTTGACCGGGCAGGAGTTGCAGATCGACGGTGTGGCCCGATAGCGCATCACCCTGTTCTCCGGGTCGAACGAGGTGGGCCACAACCACTGGTCCTCCGGGCATTTCCACGCGTCGTGGTCCTCGTGGTAGACGAACTTGCCGGTGCGCCACTGGGCGGCACGCTCGGAGGTCCGCTGGGCCATCCGGTCGAAGCCCCAGGCGAAGGTCAACAGCAGCAGCGAGTAACCGGCAACCAGCCACACCCATGTCGCCGGCCCGCTCATCGTCAGCCCTTGCCCACGGCCGCGGAATCCGCGGCGACCTCGACGTAGAGCGCGTTCTCCGGCAATTCGTCGACGGTCTCGCCGGAGCGGAAATTGCGCAGTGCGGTCAGGGCGATCCAGAGGAACGGCAGGACACCGCCGACGATCACGATCGCGTCGCCGGGCAGGCGCAGCCACTCCAGCAGCGCGTTGCCGGGCTGGGTGATGTAGCCCAGCGAGCGCGCCTCGAAGTAGCCGGCGTTGACCGAGTGGAACAGCTGCAGCACACCCAGCGGCAGCAGGGTCACGAAGACCATCCACGCCAAGCCGATGTTCATCGACCAGAAGGAGATCCGGGCCAGCTTGTTCGGCCACTTGTCCGCCGGGATCACGTACCGGAAGGCGAACATCGCCAGGGCGACCGCGAGCATGCCGTAGACCCCGAACATGGCGGCGTGCGCGTGGTTGGCGGTCAGCGCGGTGCCGATCTCGTAGTAGGACACCACCGGCAGGTTGATCAGGAAGCCGAAGATACCCGCGCCCATGAAGTTCCAGAATCCGACCGCGACCAGGAACATCACCGCCCAGCGTGCCGGGAAGTTGTTCTCATCACCGGTTTCCTGGCGGGCGCCGAGCTGCAGGAAGGCCCAGGCCTCCACGGTCAGGAAGGTCAGCGGGATGACCTCGGCGGCGGAGAAGAACGCGCCCAGCGCCATGTGCTCCACCGGGGTACCGGAGAAGTACAGGTGGTGCATGGTGCCGATCACGCCACCGGCGGAGTACAAGATGATGTCGAGGAAGATGACCAGCAGAGCCACCCGCTCCCGGACCACACCGAGCTGGACGAAGATGTAGGCCACCATCGCGGTGGTGAACAGCTCCAGGAAGTCCTCCACCCACAGGTGCACCATCCAGAACCGCCAGAAGTCGGCGACCGAGAAGTGCGTCTCACTGCCGGCCAGCAGGCTGACCGCGTAGAAGGTCGGGATGGCCAGGCCGGTGAAGAAGAACAGCCAGGGCAGATTCATCTTCGACGTCGTCGTCAGCTTCGCGCGCATGCCGCGCCAGATGATGACGATCCACAGGAACAATCCGACGATCAGCAGTACCTGGAACAGCCGCGGCAGGTCGAGGAACTCCCACTGCTGCGAGAACGCGGTACCGGGCTTGATCACCCCGAAGATCGACAGCGCCTCGAAGGTCAGCGAACCGAAGACCACCACCGCCAGCGCGCCGAGCAGGCCGTAGACCAGCACCGACTGTTTGGCGGGTTCGCGGCGGGTGATGAAGGGCACCAAGAAGATTCCACCGGCCAAGAACGCCGCGGCGGTCCAGAACAGCGACAACTGCAGATGCCAGGTGCGGGCCAGGTTGTAGGGGAGGATCTTCGCCAGGTCGATCCCGTAGAACGCCGAGAGATCCGCGCGATAGTGCTCGACGGCGCCGCCGAGCAGCACCTGCGCCAAGAACAGCACCGCGACGACGGCGAAGATCCAGATCGCGGCGCGCTGCGAGCGGGTCAGCGGCACCTCGCCGGGCTGACGGAATTGCAGCTTGGTCATCTCGGTGCCGTGCCAGCCGATGTTCTGGCTCCAGCGTCCATAGACGGTGAACATGACGCCGATGCCGCCCAGCAGCATGATCAGCGACAGCACCGACCACACCACGACCGATCCGGTCGGCCCGTTGTCGACGCGGGGCTCCGACGGCCAGTTGTTGGTGTAGCTGTAGTTGTGGCCGGGCCGGTCGGCCGCGGCAGCCCACGCGGTCCAGGCGAAGAACGCGGTCAGGTCGCGGATCTCGCCCGGCTCGGTGATCATGTGCGGCAGCAGGCCGTACTTGGTCGACTCCTCACCGAAGTAGTCGGCGTAGTACTTCTCGATGTTGTTGAACGCCACGACCTGCTTGTCGGTGAACACCAAGGTCTTGGTGTCCGCGTTGTAGCGGTTGGTCCGGAACTCGCTGACCACCTCGTCGTGGGGGTTGGCCACGCCCTGGGCCTTGAACTGCTCGGTGACGTCTTCGGTGGCCAGTCGCAGGTATTCGGCGGTGTAGTCCGGGCCGAGGTAGGCGCCGTGGCCGAGCACCGAGCCGTATTGCATGAGGCCGCGGGCCTGATACAGCTGTTGGCCGGCGGTGATGTCGGCGCCGCTGAACAGTTCCTGGCCGGTCTCACTGACCACCTTGTCGGGCATCGGCATCGACGCCGTGTAGGTGCGGTAGGCGAGGATGCCCATCACCAGGAATCCGAAGATCATGACCAGGGCCACGCCCTGCGCCCAGCCCTTGCCGACCAGCGCCTGTGCGCGGCCCGTGTCGCCACCTGAGGCGCTCACCTGAGTTACATCGGTGCTCATGAACGGACGCTAACAGCATCGCGACACGATTTTCGTGAAACTGTTAGGGGGGTCACGGTTTTAGAGTCAGACGTTAGCGTCACTGCGGACCAATTGCCCCTTGACTCAAAATACGACATCACGTAGTAGAAAGCCCCCGGTGGGCCGGAAAGGACGCTCGAGCATGCCCCGACTCCGCGAGATCCCACGCGCCGAAGTGACCGATGAGCGAATCCTGTACTTCTACGACCGGCTGTTCGGGGCCGACGTGGACCCGGCGGCACCGGCGGCCCCCGGCGTCACCCGCACCATCCACGGCACGCCGGGGGACTGGTGGACGGTGTTCGCCCAGGCTCCCCGGGTGTTCTCCCACGCCGTTCAGGGGTTCGCGCTGTACCGCAACGCCTCGCTGGATCCGCTGCTGCGCGAACTCGGACAGGCCCGGGCCGGCTATGCGCGCGGCAGTCAGTTCGTCTTCTCCCAGCACTGCAAACAGATGCGTTCGCTGGGCATGGCCGAGCGCAAGATCGCGGCGCTGCCGTCCTGGCAGGTCGCCGATGTCTTCTCCGGGATCGAGCGCGCCGTGCTCGCCTACACCGACGCCCTGGTCTACGACGGCGGCCGAGTGCCCGACGAGGTGTTCGAGGTGCTCAAGGCACACCTGTCCGACCGCGAGATCATGGAGCTGACCTACATCACCTGCATGTATGACATGCATGCCACGATCTGCCGGGCGCTTCGCCTGGAATTCGACGACCGCCCCGAACCCATCGCAGAGGTCCAGACGCCCGACGGCGGCGCTGCCACCGACCTGTCGGCGGACCTCGCGGGCGAATAGCGCCGGTCGGTCCCCGGCGGCATGATCGGACGATGCTCGACGCGGTGCTGCCCCTGCAGTGCGGGGGCTGCGGTGCCCCCGGCACCCGATGGTGCGCCGTGTGCGCGGCCCAGCTGGCCGTCGGGCCGGACGGGCCGAGGTTGGTCAGCCCGCGGCTGGATCCGCAGGTTCCGGTGTTCGCGCTGGGGCGTTACGCCGGAGCGCGACGCCAGGCGATCGTCGCGGTCAAGGAGCGGGGGCGCAGCGACCTGATCGTTCCACTGGCGGCGACCGTAGGCACCGCGCTGCAGCGACTGGTGTGCTGGCGGATGCTGGAACTCCCGCTGACCCTGGTGCCGGCCCCGACACGTCGCAGCGCCGCGCGCCGCCGCGGTGGTGATCCGATCACGCGGATGGCCGCCGCCGTGGCCGCCCGCCATCGCGGGATGGCGGTGGCGCCGGTACTGCGCATGCGGGCGTTCGCGCGTGACTCGGTCGGGCTGGGCAGCGGTGCCCGGGAACGCAACGTCGCCGGGCGCGTCGTGCTGCGCCGGCGCGGATTGAGCGATCCGGTCATGGCCGCGGGCGACGTCGTGCTCATCGACGACGTCGTCACCACCGGTGCCACGCTCTCGGAGTCGGTCCGGGTGCTGCGTCGTGCCGGTTTGCCGGTAACCGGAGCGGTTGTGATCGCATCGGTATGAGACGGCCGTCAAATGGGTGTGCCAAATCGGTGGCACGTCCACCGCGGCATGGCTACGGTCGTCATCAAGGGCGGGGGGCCTTGCAGTTACGTGGTCGAGACGACAGGAAAGAGTGTCGAGCATGGCAAATCAATTTGTGGAAACCAGCGCAGCGTCGGCGGAGCTGGACGACAACGCCGACGGGCCGAACGCCGAGATCGTGGTCAAAGGCCGCCATGTCGAGATTCCGGACCATTTCCGGGTTTACGTTTCGCAGAAGCTGGCACGGCTGGAGCGATTGGATCGCTCGATACGCCTGTTCGACGTCGAACTCAAGCATGCGAACAATCGCCGTCAGCGAAAGTCCTGCCAACAGATCGACATCACCGCGCACGGACGCGGACCGGTGGTCCGAGGTGAGGCCCGTGCCGACAGTTTCTATGCCGCGTTCGAGGCTGCGCTCGACCGCCTGGAGGGCCGGCTGCGCCGGGACAAGGGCCGCCGCAGCGTCTCCTACGGCGACAAGACCCCGCTGTCGGTGGCCGAGGCCACCGGCATGGTCGACGCCGATATCCTGGCTGCCGCGTTCAACCGGGACGGCACGGCCGAGCCGGACCACCGTGAAGCGGCCGGCGACCACGAGGCGCACGACCACGGGCCGGGCCAGATCGTCCGCACCAAGGAGCACAGCGCCACGCCGATGTCCGTCGACGACGCGCTCTATGAGATGGAGCTCGTCGGCCACGACTTCTTCTTGTTCCAGGACAAGGAGACCGACCAGCCGTCGGTGGTCTATCGCCGGCACGCCTATGACTACGGGCTGATCCGTTTGGTCTGACGTCGCTTGGACTGAAACGGCGGGTACGACGCCCCAGGCACTGCTCGGCCGCCGCATTGCCGCCCATGGCGACGGTGTCACCTACCATGGGTGACGCTCGTAATGCCGAAGACTGAGTAGGGGACATAGCCGTGCTGTCCAAGTTGCTGCGTTTTGGTGAAGGCCGCATGGTCAAACGGCTCAGGAAAGTCGCCGACTACATCGACACCCTCGCCGAGGGCGTGGAGGCGCTCACCGACGAGGAGTTGCGGGCCAAGACCGACGAGTTCCGGTCGCGCCACCAAGCCGGCGAATCCCTCGACGACCTGCTGCCCGAAGCGTTCGCGGTGGCCCGCGAAGCGGCCTGGCGGGTGCTGAGCCAGCGGCCCTTCCATGTGCAGTTGATGGGTGGTGCGGCGCTGCACTACGGCAACGTCGCCGAGATGAAGACCGGTGAGGGCAAGACCCTGACCTGTGTGTTGCCGGCCTATCTCAATGCGATCTCCGGCAAGGGCGTGCACGTCGTCACCGTCAACGACTACCTGGCCAAGCGCGACAGCGAGTGGATGGGGCGCGTGCACCGGTTCCTCGGCCTGGAGGTCGGGGTGATCCTGTCGCATCTGACTCCCGACGAGCGTCGCGTCGCCTACAACGCCGACGTCACCTACGGCACCAACAACGAGTTCGGCTTCGACTACCTGCGCGACAACATGGCGCATTCGCTCGACCAGTTGGTGCAGCGACCGCACAACTTCGCCATCGTCGACGAGGTCGACTCGATCCTGATCGACGAGGCCCGCACCCCGCTGATCATCTCCGGGCCGGCCGACGGCAGCTCCCACTGGTACACCGAGTTCGCCCGGATCGTGCCGCTGATGGAGAAGGACGTCCACTACGAGGTGGACCTGCGTAAGCGCACCATCGGTGTGCACGAGGTCGGGGTGGAGTTCGTCGAGGACCAGCTCGGCATCGAGAACCTCTACGAGGCCGCCAACTCCCCGCTGGTCAGTTACCTCAACAACGCGTTGAAGGCCAAGGAGCTGTTCAACCGCGACAAGGACTACATCGTCCGCAACGGCGAGGTATTCATCGTCGACGAGTTCACCGGCCGCGTGCTGGTCGGGCGGCGTTACAACGAAGGTATGCACCAGGCCATCGAGGCCAAGGAACGGGTGGAGATCAAGGCCGAGAACCAGACGCTGGCCACCATCACCCTGCAGAACTACTTCCGGCTCTACGAGAAGCTCGCCGGTATGACCGGTACCGCCGAGACCGAGGCGGCCGAGCTGCACGAGATCTACAAGCTCGGTGTGGTGCCCATCCCGACCAACCGGCCGATGGCCCGCATCGACCAGATCGACCTCATCTACAAGACCGAAGAGGCCAAGTTCCTCGCCGTCGTCGACGACGTCGCCGAACGCTACGAAAAGGGCCAACCGGTGCTGATCGGTACCACCAGCGTGGAGCGCTCGGAGTACCTGTCCAAGCAGCTCACCAAGCGTCGGGTCCCGCACAACGTGCTCAACGCCAAGCAGCACGAGCGTGAGGCCCACATCATCGCCGAAGCGGGCCGGCGCGGCGCGGTCACGGTCGCGACCAACATGGCCGGCCGCGGTACCGACATCGTGCTCGGCGGCAACGTCGACTTCCTGGCCGACCAGCGGCTGCGCAGCCAGGGACTGGACCCGGTGGAGACCCCCGAGGAGTACGAGGCCGCCTGGGACGCCACGCTGAGCGAGATCAAGGCATCCGCCGCCGCCGAGGCCGAAGAAGTGATGGAGGCCGGCGGCCTCTACGTGCTGGGTACCGAGCGGCACGAGTCGCGGCGTATCGACAACCAGCTTCGTGGCCGGTCCGGCCGCCAGGGTGACCCGGGCGAATCCCGGTTCTACCTGTCGCTGGGCGACGAGCTGATGCGGCGGTTCAACGGTGCGGCGCTGGAGTCGCTGCTGACCCGGCTGAATCTGCCCGAGGACGTGCCGATCGAGGCCAAGATGGTCACCCGGGCGATCAAGAGCGCCCAGACGCAGGTCGAGCAGCAGAACTTCGAGATCCGCAAGAACGTCCTCAAATACGACGAGGTGATGAACCAGCAGCGCAAGGTGATCTACGCCGAGCGCCGGCGGATCCTCGACGGCGAGAACCTCGCCGAGCAGGCGCACGACATGCTCGTCGACGTGATCACCGCCTACGTCGACGGCGCCACCGGCGAGGGCTACGCCGAGGACTGGGACCTCGAGCAGCTGTGGACGGCGCTCAAGACCCTGTATCCGGTGGGAATCGACTACCACGAACTGCTGCACGCCGACGATATCGGCGAGGCCGACGACCTGACCCGCGAGGAACTGCTGGAGGCGCTGCTCGCCGACGCCGAGAAGGCCTATGCGGCACGCGAGGCCAAGGTCGACGAGACCGCCGGCGCCGGGGCCATGCGGGAGTTGGAGCGCGGTGTGCTGCTGAGCGTGCTCGACCGCAAGTGGCGTGAGCACCTCTACGAGATGGACTATCTCAAGGAGGGCATCGGCCTGCGGGCGATGGCTCAGCGCGACCCGTTGGTGGAATACCAGCGCGAGGGCTTCGACATGTTCCGCGGGATGCTCGACGGACTCAAGGAGGAGTCGGTCGGATTCCTGTTCAACGTCGCCGTCGAATCCGTTCCGAAGCAGACGGTGGCACCGATGGACGCCCCCGAGGGGTTGGCGGAATTCGGATTGCGCGCCAAGGGAATCGACGGAGCCAATGGTGCCAACGGTGCCGACGGCGCCGCGGGCCTGACCTACTCCGGGCCCGACGAGGACGGCTCCGCCCAGGTGCGGCGCAACCGCGACCTGCAGGCCGCCGCCCCGGGGACCCGCCGGGAGCGCCGTGAAGCGGCTCGCCGGGAAGGCCGTGGCTCCCGGCTGCCCAAGACCCCGCGTAAGGGCTGAGATCCGCGGCGTCGATCGCGCATATCAGCCGATGTGCAGGGCGACGATCTGCCAGGCGAGACCGTTGCCGGTTCCGGTGACCGATTCGATCCGGCAGGCCAGTGCGTGGGTGCGCCGACCGCGTCGGTAGGTGCCGAAAACCTCCATCGCACGGGTTGTTTCGGCCGAATCGACCGACTGCACCCGCACTCGCTGCAGGATGGCCGGTTCGACCCGGCCGGGTGGTGCCGCCGGACGTGCCGCCAGCACCGAGTCGGCGAGACCGGCGGCGAGCAGTGGGTACAGATGCGCTGCCGGCCGACGCTGATCCACGACTTCCAGAACCCGTCGCAGTGCCGCGTCGCAGAACCGTGCCGCTGCATGCACCGAGGCGGGTGTCGCATCGCGGGGAGGCGGGCCGGGCCGGACTCCCGGTGGATGCCCGCGGCGCGGCCGGGCGGAGCGTGACGATGCCGGTGCGTGCGCGGTGCGCCGCGCGACGGTCGCCCGCGCGGGCGGTTCGTAGTCGATCACCGGTGCGACGGCCGGACTCCGGGGCGGGGCGGGGACGGTGGACACGGCAATTCTCCAGGGTCGATCCGACAGGCGATCCCGCTGGAGAGTGGCAGGGTGTGTTCGCGATCATCGCACAATCCGGCCGGGTGGGTATTCGGGTGCGACGCTGCCGAACGGCGGGCTACCGTGAGCGGCAGTGTTTTTCTCCGATTCGAGGCCGGCGTAGCGGTTTTGGCCGGGGCTCTGTCAGCAGGAAGGAGAGACCGCGATGGTGAGCAGGCTGTCGGCGTCGGAGGCCTCGTTCTATCAGTTGGAGAACTCCACCACACCGATGTATGTGCAGTCCCTGTTCATACTGCGCAATCCCCGCGGCGGCCTGAGCTACGAGAAACTGCTGGAAACCATCGAACGACGGCTGCCGCAGATCCCGCGCTACCGGCAGACGATCCGCGAAGTCACGATGAACCTGGCCCGCCCGGTCTGGGTCGACGACCGCGAGTTCGACATCACCTATCACGTGCGTCATCTCGCGGTGCCCTCGCCGGGCAGTGACCGGCAGTTGCACGAACTGATCGCGCGTCTCGGCCAACAACCGCTGGACCGGTCGCGACCGCTGTGGGCCGCCTACCTGATCGAGGGGCTGGCCGACAACCGGGTCGCCCTCTACATCAAGTCGCATCAGGCTCTGGTCAACGGCATGGCTGCACCGGCCATGGGACACGTCCTGGTGGACCGCAGCCAGCGCCCCCCGCCGTTCGACGAGGACATCTGGGTGCCGCGGGATGAACCCGGTGCCGTCGAGCTGGTCTTCGGCGCGCTGGGGGACTGGCTGGCGGCCCCGCGGACCCAGTTGCGGGCGGTGGGGTCGACGGTCGGCAGTCCGCTGGCCTGGGCCGGCCGCAAAGCCGTCGGCACGGCCCGTGCGGTGATCCGCGGCACGGCGCCGCGCAGCCCGCTCAACACCCATGTGTCGCAGAACCGACTCTTCACGGTGGCGCAGGGCTCGCTGGAGGACTACCGCACGGTGCGGGCCCGCTACGACTGTGCCATCAACGACGTCGTGCTGGCGGTGATCACCGGTGCCCTGCGGAACTGGTTGCTCTCGCGCGGCGAACCGGTCGGATCCACCCGTACGGTGCGGGCCCTGGCGCCGTTGTCGGTGTACTCCGACCACGAAGTCGATTCGGCGGGGCAGCCCATCGGCGCGGTGACACCGTTCTTGGTGGATCTTCCGGTCGGAGAACCCAATCCGGTGGTCCGGCTCTCGCAGATCGCCTACGCCACCGAATCGCATCCCACCCCGACCGGGTTGGTGGACGCCCGGACCATCCTGACGATGGCGGGCTTCGCCCCGCCGACGTTGCATGCCATGGGCGTACGGGTCGCGACCGCCTACGCCGGGTTCTCCGGGCGGGTGTTCAACCTGCTGATCACCAATGCGCCGGGCGCCCAGCGGCAACTGTATGTCTGCGGTGCGAAGCTGCTCGCGACCTACAGTGTGCCCCCGTTGCTGCCCAACAAGGCGTTGACGATCGGGGTGACGTCCTACAACGGCACGCTCTATTACGGCGTCAATGCCGACCGCAAGGCGATGAGTGACGTAGGAATGGTTTCGGCACTGCTGGATGAGGCCTTGGCCGAACTACTGGAGGCGGCACAGTGAGCGACAACGAATTCAAGGCCGCGGCAAAGCGGCTCGCCGAGGACGTGTACGAGAAGGAATTGCTCCGGCTGCAAAGCGAATTCGTCAAGCTGCAGGAATGGGTCCGTGAGACCGGGACCCGCGTGGTGGTGATCTTCGAAGGACGCGACGCCGCGGGCAAGGGCGGGGTCATCAAGCGCATCACCGAATATCTGAGTCCGCGCAGCGTGCGGGTCGTGGCGTTGCCGGCGCCCACCGAACGCGAACGCGGGGAGTGGTACTTCCAGCGTTACGTCGCGCACCTGCCCAGCCGCGGTGAGATCACCCTGTTCGACCGGTCCTGGTACAACCGGGCCGGGGTGGAGAAGGTGATGGGGTTCTGCACCCCCGAAGAGCATGCCCAGTTCCTCAAGCAGGCGCCGGTATTCGAACAGTTGCTGATCGACGACGGAATCCTGCTGCGCAAGTATTGGTTCTCGGTCTCCCAGGACGAGCAACTGCGGCGGTTCCGCAAACGGCGCAACGACCCGCTGCGGCAGTGGAAGCTGTCCCCGATGGACATCGAGGCACTGCGCCGGTGGGACGACTACTCACAGGCCCGCGACGAGATGATGGCCCACACCGACACCGCCTCCAGCCCGTGGTACCTGGTCGAGTCGGAGGTCAAGACCCACGCACGGCTGAACATGATGGCGCACCTGCTGGAGTCGATTCCCTATCGCGACGTGGAGCGCAAGAAGGTGGATCTGCCGAAGAAACCCATCGTCACCGGTTTCTACGAACGTCCGGACCGCTCACTGTTCCGGTACGTCGACGACTACGCCGCCACCCTGCTGGACGACGAGTGAATCCCTACATGTGAGAGCCACCGTCGATCCGGACCTCGGTGCCGGTGATGAAGTACGCGTCGTCACTGCCCAGCATGGCGACCACACCGGCCACCGCATCCGGGTTGGCGAAGATCGCGCCCCCGTCCAGCGGCAGCATCGGAGCGACCTTGCCGAACAGGGTGAAGTCCACGTCCTCGGGGAGCCCGGGGCCGATGCTCTGCCGCGAGGCGCCCGAGCCATCGGTCATCCCCGAAGAGATGGAGCCGGGCTGAACCGAATTGAATCGGATGCCCGCGCGGGCGAACTCCATCGCCCAGGCGTGGGTCATCGACAGCACCCCGCCTTTGGAGGCCGCATAGGCCGACATGTACGGGTGGGCGAAGTGCGCCGAGGTCGAGCTGAAGTTCACCACCGCGGGGTTTTTGCCCTCGCGCAGTGCCGCGATGGCCTCTCGCGTGACGAGGAAGGTGCCGACCAGGTTGATGCGCAGCACCTGCTCGAAGTCGGCGAGGGTGGTCTCGGCCAGGTGCGCGGACCGCAGGATTCCGGCGGCGTTGACCAGGGTGTCCAGCCCACCCAGCACGTCGACGGCCCGGGCCACGCCCGCGCGGACCGAGTCTTCGTCGCCGATGTCGACGACGACCGTCGACAGGCGGTCGGCCAGCTCACCGGCCTTGGTGACCGTGTCGCCCAGGCCGTCCGCGCTGATGTCGGCGGCAACCACCCGGCCACCCTCCTCGAGGATCCGCAGCACGCAGGCCTGGCCGATACCCGACCCGCCGCCGGTGATCAGTACGCGGCGATCGGCGTAGCGGGACAGACCGGGCGCGGGCTGGCTGGGCAATGACACGGGAGACTCCTGTCGCTGGGGGTGAAACCGTTACGCGTCTGGACAGCAGGCTACGTCCTCGCCCGTTCCGCCGCGGCGCCCGGCTTCGCCGCGCTTGCGATCGCGGCTGGCTTGACGGCCGCGACCCGCGGCGCCCGGCTTCGCCGCGCTTGCGATCGCGGCTAAGGTCTGGCGAATGCGGGTCTACATCCCGGCGACGCTGTCGATGCTCGCCCAACTGGTCGCCGACGGTTCGCTGCAGCCGGTGAGCGGGACGGCCTTTGCGGTCACGCCCGCGCTGCGGGAGTCCTACGCGCACGGCGACGACGACGAACTGGCCGAGGTCGCCCTCGGCGAAGCCGCCCTGGCCTCGCTGCGGCTGCTCGGCGGTGCGGAACCCGACCCGTCCGGACCGGGCGCACCCACCCGCCGTGCGGTGTTGGTCGCCGAGGTGGCCGACGCCGTCGCGCGCCCCGACCTGGATACCGCGGTGGTCCGGCTGGCCGGGCCGGTTGCGTTCACCGATGTGATCGCGGCGTATGTCGACAACGCGGCGGCCGAGCCGGCCGTCCTCGCGGCGCTCGCGGTGATCGATGCCGCCGACCTCGGCGACGAGGACGCCGAGTTGACCGTCGGCGATGCGCAGGATCACGACCTGGCCTGGTATGCGACGCAGGAGCTGCCATTCCTGCTCGACCTGCTCTGATGCCGCCCGGGCGAAGTTACGTTACCGTAGGTTAGTGGCTAAGAAGCATGCGGCGATCGTCGCGCACATCGGTGATACCCGGCGGCCGACCGTCGTCGGAGCCGACCGGAACCGGGCCTGGAACGTGTTGCGCCGCATCGCGACACAGATCACCACGCCGCTGCTGCCCGATGACTACCTGCAACTGGCCAACCCGCTGTGGTCGGCGCGCGAGCTGCGCGGCCGGGTATTGGAGGTGCGCCGCGAGACTGCGGACTCGGCGACGCTGACCATCAAACCGGGCTGGGGGTTCCAGTTCGACTACCGTGCCGGCCAGTACATCGGGATCGGTCTGCTGGTCGACGGGAGATGGTGCTGGCGGTCGTACTCGCTGACGTCGCCGCCGGTCAGCGCCGACCGCACCATCGCGATCACGGTGAAGGCGATGCCCGAAGGCTTCCTGTCCAGCCACCTGGTGGACGGTGTCGCGCCCGGAACCGTGGTCCGGCTGGCCGCCCCCCGGGGCGACTTCGTGTTGCCCGACCCCGCCCCGGCCGCGGTGTTGTTCCTGACGGCCGGGTCCGGGATCACGCCGGTGATGGCGATGCTTCGCACCCTGGCCCGCCGCGGCGCCCTCGCCGACGTCGTCCATCTGCATTCCGCGCCCACTTCCGCCGAGACGCTGTTCGCCGAGGAACTGGCCGCGCTGGCGAGTGCGCACCCGGGCTACCGGCTGCAACTGCGCACCACCCGCGACCAGGGCCGGTTGCCGCTCGACGGGCCCGACGCGCTCGACGAACTGGTGCCCGACTGGCGTGACCGGCAGACCTGGGCGTGTGGACCGGCGGCGATGCTGGGTGACGCCGAGCGGGTATGGGCGGCAGCGGGAATCGCCGATCACCTGCACATCGAGCGTTTCACCGTGGCGCGGGCGGCGTCGGCCGACGGCGGTGGCACGGTCACCTTCGCCGCGAGCGGTAAGAGCGTGACCGCGGATGCCGCGACGACCCTGCTGGAAGCGGGGGAGGGTGCCGGCGTGCTGATGCCGTTCGGCTGCCGGATGGGGATCTGTCAGTCCTGTGTGGTGACCTTGACCGCGGGTCAGGCGCGCGATCTGCGTACCGGCGCCGATCACGAGCCGGGCGCCCGGATTCAGACCTGCGTCAGCACCGCTGCCGGCGATTGCGAACTCGACGTCTGACCATTACCCGCTGGTAACCTACGGGATCGTAGGTTACGATAACGTAGGTCTAATTGTTCGCGTTTTCTCGGGGAGGCGGTCTGATGGCGGTAACCGACGTCGAGGTGTTCGCGCACCTCAGTGACGCCGATGTGGAGAATCTCGCCGCCGAATTCGACGCCATCCGCCGCGACGTCGAGGCGAGTCGCGGCGAGCGCGACGCACGCTACATCCACCGCACCATCGCCGCTCAGCGCGCACTCGAGGTGACCGGCCGGGTGCTGCTCGCCGCGGGCAATCGGCGGTGGGCGCGCTGGGCCGGTACGGCGACCCTGGGCGTGGCCAAGATCGTGGAGAACATGGAGATCGGCCACAACGTCATGCACGGCCAGTGGGACTGGATGAACGACCCCGAGATCCACTCGACCGGCTGGGAGTGGGACATGGCCGGGTTCTCCAAGCACTGGCGGTTCACCCACAACTTCGCGCACCACAAGTACACCAACATCCTCGGGATGGACGACGACGTGGGCTACGGCCTGCTGCGGGTGACCCGGGACGTGCCCTGGCGGCGTTTCAACCTGTTCAACGTGTTCTACAACGTCATGCTGGCGATCGGCTTCGAGTGGGGAGTCGCGTTGCAGCACCTGGAGATCGGCAAGATCTTCAAGGGGCGCGACGACCGTCGGGCCTCCCTGGTGCGACTGCGGGAGTTCGCCGGCAAGGCCGGGCGGCAGGTCTTCAAGGATTACGTCGCATTTCCCGCCCTGACCGCACTATCGCCCGGGGCGACGTTCGCCACGACCGTGAAGGCCAACGCGATCGCCAACGTGATCCGCAACGTGTGGTCCAACGCGATCATCTTCTGCGGTCACTTCCCGGACGGCGCAGAGAAGTTCACCAAGACCGACATGGTCGGCGAGTCGCGGGGACAGTGGTACCTGCGGCAACTGCTGGGCAGCGCGAACATCGACGCCGGCCAGCCGATGCGGTTCTTCAGCGGCAGTCTGTCGCATCAGATCGAGCATCACCTGTTCCCCGATCTGCCGAGCAACCGCTACCCCGAGGTCGCGGTGCGGGTGCGTGAGGTGTGCGAGCGCTACGACCTGCCCTACACGTCGGGCCCGTTCCTGGTGCAGTACGCCAAGACCTGGCGCACCATCGCCAAACTGTCGCTGCCGGATCGATTCCTGCGCGACACCGCCGATGACGCCCCGGAGACCCGCAGCGAGAAGATGTTCGCCGAGATGGCACCGGAGTTCTTCCGCGTCGACCCGGCCACCGGTCGCCGGCGCGGGCTCAAGACCGCCATCTCGGCGGTGCGGGGTCTGCGTCGCGACAAGCGGACCGCCGTGGCCGCCTAGGGGTTTCGGGCCTCTCGCAACACCGTGAGCAGTTGCCGGGCCGCCCCGGCGCGACGGAGGGCCGCACCGGTCAAGGTGTCCAGCGCACATTCGGGATCGGCGGGTGGGCCCAGGTGGCCGCATCCGCGCGGGCAGGCGGTGATGGTCTCGGCAAGATCGGAGAACGCCAGCAGGACGTCGTCGGGCGCGATATGGGCCAGGCCGAACGAGCGGATCCCCGGAGTGTCGATCACCCAGCCGGATCCGGTCAATCGCAGTGCCACCGACTGGGTCGAGGTGTGCCGACCCCGGCCGATATCGGTGACTCTGCCGACGGCTCGATCGGCCTGCGGGACAAGGCGATTCACCAACGTCGATTTGCCCACCCCGGAATGCCCCAACAGCACCGTCACCTGCGACCGCAGCAGCGGCGCGACCGCGTCGAGCGGATCGTCCCGACCGGCGGTGACCACGGTCAGATCCAGGTCGGCGAACTGTTCTGCGAACGGCCGCGGATCGGCCAGATCTGTCTTGGTCAGGCACAGAATGGGCGCCAGCCCGCCCGCGTAGGCGGCGATCAGCGCCCGCTCCACCAATCCGGTCCGCGGCGGGGGATCGGCCAGCGCCACCACGATCAGCAGTTGATCGGCGTTGGCGACCACCACGCGCTCGGTCGGATCGGTGTCGTCGGCGGTGCGTCGCAGCACCGTGCGCCGCGGGCTGCGCCGCACGATGCGGGCCAGGGTGTCGGGTCGGCCGGACAGGTCGCCCACGACATCGACACGGTCGCCGACGACTATCGGGGTGCGTCCCAACTCGCGGGCACGCATCGCGGTGACCTGCAGGTCCGCCTCGCCGTCCAGGACGCAACCCCAGCGGCCACGGTCGACGCTGACCACCATGGCCGACCGCGCATCGGCGTGGCCGGGCCGAATCTTGGTGCGCGGCCGTGATCCACGGCCGGACCGGACTTTGACGTCGGATTCGTCGTAGTCGCCCGTGTTGATTCGGCGGTCCAACTTCGCCTCTCCTCCGTCGAGCCTGGTCAACCGCCGGCTTTCAAGCGCCCGGCCCCGCATCGGAGAGCATCTCGGCCCACATCCGCGGGAACGCCGGCAGGGTCTTGGCGGTGGTCTCGATGTCCTGCACCTCGACGCCGGGCACGCGCAGCCCGATGATCGCGCCGGCGGTGGCCATCCGGTGATCGGCGTAGGACTGCCAGGTTCCACCGTGCAGCGGGGACGCGGTGATCACCAGGCCGTCCGGAGTTTCGACGCTGTTACCGCCGAGCCGGTTGATCTCGGCGGTCAACGCCGCCAGCCGGTCGGTTTCGTGCCCGCGCAGATGCGCGATGCCGCTCAACCGCGACACCGAACCCGGTGCCGCCAGTGCCGCCAGTGCCGCCACCGTCGGGGTCAGCTCGCCGACCGCGCGCAGGTCGACGTCGAAACCCCCGTAGCCGGCGGGCCCCTGCACCTGCAGTTGCCCGTCGGTATGGCTGACCCGGGCGCCGGTGGCGGCGATGACGGAGACGATGTCGTCGCTGGGCTGCACACTGGTGTCGGGCCAGCCGGAGATGTGCACCCGGCCGCCGGTGACCACCGCGGCCGCCAGGAACGGGGTGGCGTTGGACAGATCCGGTTCGATCTCCCAGTTCCGGGCCGCCACCGCCCCCGGTTCGACCCGCCAGCGGTTTGCTGTGCTGTCGTCGACGTCGATACCCGCTTGGCGCAGCATCGCGACGGTCATCGCGATGTGCGGGGCGGACGGCAGGGACGTTCCGGTGTGCGTCACGGTCAGTCCGTCGTCGAAGGCTGCCGCCGACAGCAGCAGCCCGGAGACGAACTGCGACGACGCCGAGGCGTCGATCGCGACCGTCCCACCGGCCACCGTCCCGCGGCCGTGGATCCCGAACGGCAGCGATGCACCGTCGACCGGGATGCCCAGGCTGCGCATGGCGTCCAGCAGTGGCGCGATCGGACGGGCCCGGGCCTGCTCGTCGCCGTCGAAGGTGACCGTCGAGGTGCCCAGGGCGGCCAGCGGCGGCACGAAGCGCAGCACCGTACCGGCCAGGCCGCAGTTCAGCCGGATATCGGGTTCCGGATCGATTCGGCCGCTGACGGTCACGTGGTGTGCGACCGCCTCGACCCGCAGGCCAAGAGCACGTAGCGCGTCGAGCATCAGATCGGTGTCGCGACTGCGCAGCGCCCCGGAGAGGGTGGAGACTTCGCCGCTGCGTGCCGCGGCCAGCGCGGCCAGCACCAGCGCCCGGTTGGTCTGGGACTTCGATCCGGGTACGGTCACGGTCGCGTCGACGGGTGTGGTGGGGGTCGGTGCCGGCCAAGTCGTCACGGTTTCATCCTGCCAGCGCTCGGCCCGGGAGTGGGTATCCGGTGCGCGGCGTGGTTCTTTGCCGGCCGGAAGCCTGGCGTCACCCAACTGTTCACCCGCGATCACTACGCTCGTTCCCATGGCTCTGGCAGCGGGCTCAATTTTTGCTGAGTACACCATCTTGAAACTGTTGGGTGCTGGGGCAATGGGCAAGGTATATCTGGCGCAACATCCCCGGTTGCCTCGGCAGGAGGCGCTGAAGATCATGCGCCGTTCGTTGAGTTCGGACGACGACTACGAGGAGCGTTTTCGGCGCGAAGCCGAAGCCGCCGCCGTGCTGGTGCACCCGAACATCGTGCGAGTGCACGACCGAGGCGACTACCGCGGACGCCTCTGGATCGCGATGGACTACATCGAGGGCGAGACGCTCGGTGAGCTGATCACCCGCAAGTATCCCGCCGGGATGCCGGCACACCTCGCCATCCCGATCGTCGCGGGCATCGCCGACGCGCTGGACTACGCCCATCGGCAAGGGGTGATACACCGCGACGTCAAGCCGAGCAACATCTTGGTGACCGAGGAGGAGAACGGCGAACTGCACCCGGTGCTGGCCGACTTCGGCATCGCCCGGCAGCTCAGCGGGCCGACCGGTCTGACCGCCAGCAACCTGGCGATCGGGACCATCGCCTACGCCGCACCCGAACAGCTGATGGGTTCCGACGGCCTGGAGTACGCCGATCAGTACGCGCTGGCCGCCACCACCTTCCAGATATTGACCGGAACACCGCCGTACCAGCACGAGAACCCGGTGACGGTCATCAGTCAGCACCTGAACACCCCGCCGCCGTTGCTCAGCGAGCGGCGCCCGGAACTGCAGCAGTTCGACGACGTGCTCGCCGCGGCATTGGCCAAGGACCCCAACGAGAGATTTCGGGATTGCACGGATTTCGTCATCGCACTGGCCGAGCAACTCGACGATCCGGACGCCGAAGGCGAACCAGAATCCGCCCGAACCGTCGTTCGCGGTATTCCGCGTGCCGTGCCCACGCCGCCGCCGAGCCGGCGCTCGAAACTGGCGCGTCCTGCCGTGCTGGTGCCGTTGGGACTCGCGGTCGTGGGGTCGGTGGCGGCCGTCGTCCCGCGTCTGGTGGCCGACCAGCCGGTCAGTACTCCGGCCGCAGGTTCCAGTAGCGCACCGGCGATCACCACGGCCCCCAAAGCCGTTCAGGACGACGTGGCGTCGGAGTTCGAGGGAACCTACCGGGTGGACGCCAACCGGGCCGGGGAGAAGTACAACGGCGTGCCCAACCCATCACTGCCCAACATCAGTACCTGGTGGGCCATCCAATCCTCCTGTGACGGCGATGCCTGCACGGCGTCGGCGACGATGCTGGACACCAAAGATCACCGGCGGGCGGTGAAAACCCCGTCCGGCGGCAATCATCTGGCGCTCGACTTCATCGACGGCAACTGGCGGTCCCAGCCGGAGACGGTGCAGACCCCCTGCCTGAGCGTCGAAGGGCGCCAGGACACCCAGACCACCGTTCAGGTGTTGACGCTGGAGCCGACCATCTCAGGGGTGCTGCACGGCGCGATGGTCGCCACCGTCGAAAGCAACGAGTGTGGCCAGCGCGGGGCCCAGATCTGGGTTCCGGTGGTGGCCAGCCGGTTCGGTGACGTGCCTGCGGGAATCAGCGCGCCCCCCGAACCCGAGGATCACACCGATGCCGCAAAGCCGGCAAAGCCGGCCTGATCGATCCCGGTAGTTCAAGCGAATCGGCGCCGCGAGCCTGATGAGTCAGGCCTGCGGCGCCGGTAGCTTTTTGCCGGTTCCTTTGGTGTCCGGGCCTATCCGGCGCTGGGCGGCCGATTCATCACCCGGTGGCGGTAGCCGTAGCGGGGAACGAACCGGAAACCGGTCGGCCCGCTGTTGGCGTTGGCGTTGGCGGCGGCGGGAAGAGCCGCCAGTCCGGACATACCTGCCATGCTGCCCCGCGACATTCCAGCGCTCTCGGCGGCAGCGGCCATCCGGCTGGAGGCCAGGGTCGCGGGCTGGGCGCCCGGGCTGGGAGTCGTCGGCCAACTCTGCGGCACCGACAACGCGCCGACCTGCATGCCCCGGCCCAGTGCCGCCGACGGGGTCGCGGGATTGAAACCCGGCGTGCGGGCGGCGGCGGTACCAGCCTTGGCCGGAATCTCGGCCGCCTTCGCCTCGGCTTCGGCAGCCTTCGCGAGAAGGTCGCGGACCCCGGTGTAGCCCTTGGGTGCGTGGTCCCAACTCTCCAGCTCCGCACCGGCGGCAGCACCGATCGACGCCGGACTGTAGCCCGAGTTGACCAGCCTGTTGAGCGCCGTCCACTCGCTGAGCAGATAGGTGATGCCCGGTGGAATCGGAGTGGTCGCTGCCGGTGCGGTCGGAGCCGTCGCGCCCGCGCCCGCCCCGGCGCCGGATCCCGCTTCGGCGAGCGGCTGGGCCACATTGGTTGCGGTGGCGTTGGCCACCGACTGGCCGACCGCGGCGGCCTGCTCGGCGGTCCCACCCGGGTTGGTGGTCTGCGGGGGTGCGGTGAACTCCGTCAGCTGGGTGGCCGCCGCGGAACCGACCGAGTAGGTGTACATGGCGACCGCATCCTGTGCCCACATCGCCGCGTAGTGGGCTTCGGTGGCCGCGATGGCCGGGGTGTTCTGGCCGAAGAAGTTGGTGGCCACCAACGTCATCAGCTGGGCCCGGTTGGCGAACACCATCTGCGGAGGCACCGTCATCGCGAACGCCGCTTCGAAGGCGGCCGCTGCGGCCTTGGCCTGCATGGCCGACTGCTCGGCCTGGGCAGCGGTCGTCTTGAACCACGTGGTGAACGGCAGTGCCGCAGCGGCCATGGCGGTCGCCGACGGCCCACTCCAGGGGCCGCTGGTCAGGTCGGCGATGTTCATCTCCACCGCGGCTGCCGTCAGGCTCAATTCCTGGGCCAAGACGTCCCAGGCGGCCGCCGCCGCCAGCAATGGGCCGGCCCCGGCCCCGGTGTACATCCGCGTGGAATTGACTTCCGGCGGAAGCGCCCCGTAGTCGATCATGGTCGTCTCGGTGCTATCCGCCGAAGGGACGACGCGGCATGACCGTCAACGCGGTCCCGTAGCGCGGGCCACCGAACCCGCGGAAACCGGCACCGGCAGCACCGGCGGCCGGAATACCCGCCACCCCGGGCGCCATGCCCGCCGGCGGTGCGATCGGGGCCCCACCGAGAATCCCGCCGCCCGCAGCGGGCACCGCCGCCGCAGCGGCCGGACCGACCGGCACCCAGGAGCCACCGGAGACCGGACCCAGCGCCGAGGCGGCCGCCAACGGCGGTGCCCAGGCCGCCGGAACGGACAGGCCGCCGACCGAGCCCGCGGCACCGCTGGCCGCCGCGGCACCCGCTGCTGCGGCGCCGGCGGCGCCCTTGGCCGCGCCTTCGGCCGCCTTGGCGGCATCCTTGGCCGCCGCGGTCATGAGGTTCTGCACACCGGTGATACCGCTCATACCGCGCCACACCGCACACAGGTTGTTCGCGTGCAGGTTCGTACTGGAGATGGCCTGGCTGAGGGTGTTGTTGCCCAGGTTGTAGTTCGGGTCGTCCAGGATGTCCTGCGCCGGACTGCTGCCCGGGGTCGCCTCGGCGGACCGCAGCAGCCCCTGCAAGGTGCTCGACGCCCGTGTCGCCTGCGTCGCGGTGGAGGTACCCGCTGCGTTCGCGGCCGCATTGCCGTTGGCGGCTTCGCCGCCCGGGTTCGTCGGGTTCGGCGGCGGGGTGAACTCGCTGAGCTGGGTCGCGGTGCTGGACTGCGCCTGGTAGCCGTACATGGTGAGGGTGTCCTGCGCCCACATCTCGCTGTGCTCGGCCTCTGTCGCCGCGATCGACGGGGTGTTCTGCCCGAGGATGTTGGTGGCGACCAGCTGGTTCAGCTGCTGGCGGTTCGCGACGACGGCCACCGGCGGCACGATCTGGGCGTGCGCCATCTCGTAGGCGCTCGCGGCGGCACGGCCCTGCGCGGCGGCCTGCTCGGCCTGCGCGGCGGTGAGCTCCATCCAGTTGATGTAGGGGGCGGCCGCCGTAGCCATGGTCGCCGATGCCGGCCCCAGCCACTCCTCGGAGGTCAGCAGGGTGATGACGGCCCGGTACTCGGCGGCAACAGCTTTCAGCTCGGCGGCCAGTGTGCTCCACGCCGAGGCGGCTACCACCATGGGCTGCGAGCCGGGCCCGGAGTAGATCAGGGTGGAGGTCACCTCGGGCGGCAACGACATGTAGTCCATTGGGGTGCCCTAACCGGCCGCCGCGGCGTTGGCCGCCTCGGTCGCCGCGTACGCGTTGGCCCCGCTGCTCAGCGCGTTGACGAACATCTCGTGGACGGCGATCGCCTGGGCGCTCACGGTCTGGTAGGCCTGTGCGTGGGCCGCGAACTGTGCGGCGGTCAGCGCGGAGACCTCGTCAGCGGCGGCCGGCACGACGCCCGTGGTGGGGCTCATGGCCGCGGCGCTGTGCGCGGCCATCGACGAGCCGATGGCCCGCAGGTTGGCGACGGCAGCCAGCAACGCCTCGGGCTGCGTTGTGACGAACGACATGAAGGCTCCTTGGAGAAGTCTTTTGTTATCCCGCGAACGCTGTACTGCCGATCGCGTGCGCAAGTGGTTGCACAGTCACGACGCTAAGCGATCCCACCCCCGGGAAACAGCCACGAAGGGGCCTTTTTTGAGACTGTCAGCAGTTGTTCATTGACCGTTAGAAACAGGACCGGAAATATTCACCGACCAGCCCTCCGGCGTTGGTTTTGCTTCACTTGTTGTTCACCTTCGTCGCCGCCGCTTCGGCCAGTAGCGCCAGGGTGTTCTCCCGTCCCGGGGACCGGGTCGGAGCGGTTCCGCGCCGGGCCGAGGCGACCGGGTTGAGCATCAACTCATCCACTCCCAGGCGGTCGGCCAGTCGCTGCAACGCGGCGAGCGCCTCGGTCGGGGTACCCACCACGGCGCGTTCGAATTCGCCCTGCGCGACGTGCTGCTGCTGCGGGGTGAGGATCACCTGCTGGGCGTCTTCGACCAGATCGAGCCGGCCGGCCGGCTGGCCGGTCGCCGCGCGCGCCTGCAACTGCAGGTAGGGGAGGGTCAAAGCCGTTGCCTCTTCGGGCGTTTCGGCGACGACGGTGTTGACCGTCAGGAAGGCCGCGGGTGCGGCGCAGAACTCGCTCGGGACGAATTGTGACCGGTAGCACTCCAGCGCTTCCTCGGTCTGTTCGCCGAACAGGTGATGGCCGAACACGTACGGCAGTCCCTGCGCTGCGGCGACGCGGGCCGACTGCATCGAGGATCCCAGTACAAACACCCGGGGCCGTGTCACCGCGTGCGGCGTCGATTTGAGGACGTAGCTGCTCTCGCCCAGTTGCAGCGCCACTCCCGCGGTACCCAGCAGTGCGATCACATCGGCGAGGTTGTCTGCGAATTCGTCGATTTCGCGATCGCCACGGCCGGTCGCTGCGCGCAGCACCGTCGTGGCCACCGGGTCGGCGCCCGCCGCCCGTCCGATCCCCAGATCGATGCGGCCCGGATGGGCGGCTTCCAGCAACGCGAACTGCTCGGCCACGGCCAGCGGCGCGTGGTTGGGCAACATCACCCCGCCCGAGCCCACCCGCAGTCGCGAGGTGACCGCGGCGATCATCGCGGTCAGCACCGCCGGGCTGGTTGCGGCGACCGACGGGACGTTGTGGTGCTCGGCGACCCAGTACCGGTGGTAGTCGAGACGATCGACCGCCTTGGCGAGGTGCATCGTGGCCGCCAGCGCGTCCGGGGTGGACTGGTCGGTGCGAACCGGTGTCAGGTCGAGGACGGAGAGGCGCACAGCGGCGATCTTGCCACCACCGGGCGCGACGTCGCCGGTCGTACACCGGGCGTTCGGACTTCGTTCACCGTGATCACCCACAGTGGTGGGCGATGAACAGCCATGCCGATTCCGGTGGTGCGCCGCCCGAGGCCCCTCCCGAGCCCTGGGAGATCGGCCGTCCGCAACCGGTGGTCCAGGAGTTGGTGGCTCACGGCGCGTTGCGCGGGGAGGTGCTGGATCCCGGGACGGGTTCAGGGCATCATGCGATTTACTATGCAACGCAAGGATATTCGGTTACCGGGCTGGATCGTTCCCCGGTGGCGATCGCGACGGCTCGACGCAACGCCGCCGAAGCCGGTGTGACGGTCGACTTCCAGGTCGCCGACGCCGTCGAGCTCCTCGGATTCGACGGCCGATTCGACACGGTCGTGGACAGCGCGTTCTACCACCTGTTCCAGGACGACGAGGAGATCCAGTTGCGCTATGCGCGCAACCTGCACCGGGCGACCAAGCCGCAGGCACGGTTGTTCATGTTCGAGGCCGGACGCCACAACGTCAACGGCTGGCAACTCGACGGTATGGCGCCCGAGCGTTTCGGACCGCTGCTGGAGTCGGCGGGTTGGCGAATCGACCACATCGGCACCACCACCTACCAGGGCACCTTCGACCCCGATGACTTCACCGAGATGATCAAGGTGATGGAGGCGATGGGGCGTGCGGACCTGCTGGCCGGGGTACGCGCACTGGCTGAGCGCTTCGCCTACCTGCAACCGCTGCTGGAAGACAATCTGGTGCACATGCCGTTCTGGACCGTCACCGCCACCCGGATCGATTAGCTGTCACCATGGTGGAATGTGCGGCCGTTTCGCGGTAACCACCGACCCGGCGTTGTTGGCCACCCGGATCGACGCGGTCAACGAGGTGCCGCAGGCCGCGGACACCGGACCGAACTACAACGTGGCGCCCACCGACGCGGTCCTGACGGTGGTGGGCCGGCGCCCCGATTTCGGCGACGAATCGACCCGGCTGCTGACGCTGATGCGCTGGGGGTTCATTCCGCCGTGGGCGACGGCCGGCTCCGACGGCGCTCCGTTGGCCGGCGGCCCATTGCTGATCAACGCACGTGCGGAGAAGCTCACCACGACGCCGGCCTATCGCGGCTCCGCCGAACGGCGGCGCTGCCTGGTTCCGATGGACGGCTACTACGAGTGGCGTGCGGGACCCGAAACCGCGCCCAGGGCCCGCAAGACGCCGTTCTACATCCACGGTGACGGGACGACGCTGTTCGCGGCCGGGGTGTGGTCGTCCTGGCGTCGCGATCGGCGGTCCGCCGCGGTGTGCAGCGTCGCGATCATCACCACCGCGGCGGTCGGCGAACTCGCCGAGATCCACCACCGGATGCCCCTGCTGCTCCCCGAAAACCGTTGGGAATCCTGGCTGGATCCCGGAGCTGGGATCGATACCGCGGTGCTGTCCGAGGCGCCGGATGTCACCGGGATAGCGGTGCGTGAGGTGTCGACGTTGGTCAACAGCGTGCGCAACAACTCGCCGGAGCTGATCGCGGCGGCGGCGCCCCGACCCGAGCAGGGCTACCTGCTTTAACGGCCGATCAGCCCGTGCCGCTCGGTGGCGTACTCGTCGTCGGTGAGGACCCCGGCGCGGCGTAGTTCGGCCAACTCCCGCAGCTCGAGATCGGCGCCCATCAGTAGATCGAAGGGCGACGCGACCGGTAGCCCGGCGTCCTCGTCGGGCCGGGGCGTGCGCGGCGGCTTGGCGGTTCCGGCGGTGGGGCCGCACCGTCCCGCACCCGCGGTCGCCCGCCCGGCCAACCCCGCGGCGGCCATCCCCACCGCCGGAAGCACCGTCTCCCCGGCGGCGACGGACGAAGCGGCGGCGGTACCGGCCACGGTTCCGGCCGACACCAACGACATCCCCACCTGGCCGACGGCCGCGGGCGCAGCCACCGCCGAGGCCCAGCTCAGCGGCACCGAGAGGCCGCTGAGGGACGTCGCCGAGGCAAAGCTCGCACTCACCGGCAACGCACCCGCCATCGCCGCCCGCAGCAGGCTCTGGCCCACCTCGGCGGCCCCCATCGCGTCGATGAGGAACGTTCCGAGCGCGTCGATACCGAAGGTGCCGATCGAATCCACCACCAGTTCGATGCCGGCGATCTCGAGCTCCATCGCCGGTGTACTGAGCAGCATGGCGTCGGCGGCGAACGCTTCGGTGAGAGCCGTTGAGGACTCCAGTGCCTGGGTGATGGCGGTGAGGACGCCGTCGCCGTTGCCCTCGGCGGAGGTGGCGACCGCGTGCCCGACCGCACTCGACTGAGCGGCCGCGGCGGCGGGATCGGTGGTGCGCGGCGGCGGGCTGAAGGGGCTGAGCTTGCCGGCAGCGGCGGCACCGGCGGCGTAGCCGTACATCGCGGTGGCGTCTTGGGCCCACATCTCGTAGTAGTGGGCCTCGGTCGCGGCGATCGCCGGCGTGTTCTGCCCCAGGAAGTTGGTTGCCACCAGGGCGGCCAGCAGGCTGCGGTTGGAGGCGATCACCGGCGGTGGCACCGTCATGGCGAATGCCGATTCGTAGGCGGCGGTGACGGCACGTGCCGCGATCGCGGTCTCCTCGGCCTGCATGGCGGCGGTGCGCATCCATTGCGCATAAGGTGCTGCGGCCGCGGCCATCGCCTGTGCACTGGGCCCCGCCCACCCGGAACCGAGTTCGGTGAGCACCGACTCGTAGGCGAGGCCGGCGGTGTGCAGTTCGGCGCCGAGCGCGTCCCACGAGGACGCGGCGGCCAGCAGCGGGCCGGCCCCGGCGCCGGAATACATCCGGCCGGAGTTGACCTCCGGAGGCAGGAAAGCGAAATCCATAGCGTTACCGGCCGAGGAGGCGCCGCTTCTCCTGGGTGAACTCTTCTTCGGTGAGGATCCCGGCGTCGCGGAGGTCGGCCAGTTCGCGCAGTTCGCCGGAGACCCGGGTGATCGGGCCGCTCAGCGGCCGTACCGGCGGCTGAGCGGGCTCCTCGGGGTGGTCGCGCTGCTTGACGATCGCTCGGGGGGCCGCTTTCTTCGGGGTGGTCTTCGCGCCGGCGGCCGAGTTACGGCGCCCGATTCCGGCGGTGGCCCGACCGGCCAGACCGGCGGCTCCCATCGCGGCCAGCGGCAACGCGCCGACGCCGGCCGCAGAGGCCGGCAGGGCGCTGTCGGTCGCGGTCGGCAACGCACCGCCCACCTGGTGTATCACCGTCGTCGCGGGTGCCGCGGTGGCCCAGGCCTGCGGTACCGACAAGCCGCTCAGGGCGGCGGCCTCGCCCATCTCGGCGGTGACCGGGGTGACCGCATGGGCCAGTGCCATCTCCGGCAGCAACTCGGCCTCTATCTCCCCGACGCCGATCAGGTCGATGCCGAAGGTGCCGGCCGCATCGATGCCGAAGGTGCCCGCCGAGTCGATGACGAAGGTGCCGAACAAGCTGGATGCCAAGGCCGCGTAGGACGCCGCCAGACCGGGTTCCAGCGCCGCGGCGGACCCGATCGAATTGGTCAGGGCCGCATTCGATCCCGCGGCAGCCGATCCGGGTGCGGTGAGGCTCTGCAGGGCCTGGGTGATGCCTGTGGCTGCGTTGTTGGCCTGATTGCCCGCTGCGGTAGCGGTGGCCTGGCTCACCGCCCCGGCCTGATTGGTGCTGCCCGCGGCGTTGGTGGTGGGCGGGGGAGGAGTGAACGGGACGAATCTGCTGGCGGCCGCCGAGCTGGTCGCATAGCCGTACATGGCGGTGGAGTCCTGCGCCCACATCTCGTAGTACTGAGCGTTGGTGGCCGCGATCACCGCGGCGTTCTGGCCCAGATAATTGCTGGCCAGCAGCGATGCCAGCTGACTGCGGTTGGCGGTGACGGCCGCGGGCGGAACGGTCATCGAGAACGCGGTGTCGTAGGCGGCGGCGGCCGTCCTGGCGGCCGAGGCTGCCTGTTCGGCCTGGGCGGCGGTGGCATGCATCCACTGGGCGTACGGGGCCGCGGCAGCAGCCATCGCCGCCGCGCTGGGACCGACCCAATCGGCGGATAGTTCATCGATGATGGCGTCGTAGGCCAGGCCGGCGCTGTTGAGCTCGGCCGCAAGGGCGCTCCATGCGGCGGCAGCGGCCAACAAAGGTTGTGCTCCGGCCCCCGAATACATCCGACCGGAGTTCACCTCCGGCGGTAGTATTGCGAAATCCATTGTCAGGCAGTCTGATTGGTGGTGCGCGTCATCGTTGCTCCTGAATTCCCCCGGTTTGCCTCGGTCGACGGGCCGCTGAACGCACCGTTGTCCGCACGCGGTCAAGGTGACCGTAGACCGCCAACTTGAAGTGAACCTGAAGAACGCGACCGGGCGGGAAAACACCCGGGCCGGGCTCTCCCCATGGCGGCCGGGCGGTGTTATCAATGGAGCATGGCCGATTCGCGGTCCGCCGAACGTCGCGGCGGTAGCCCCTTCAGTGTGGGCACCCCGCGAGTCCTGGTGGTGGAGGACTCCGAGACGATCCGCGAGATGGTCAGCGAGGCACTGGCCGATGCCGGCTATCTGACCGATACCCGGCCCGACGGCGAGGCGCTGGAGGAGGTCCTGGACGGATTCCGGCCGGATCTGGTGGTGCTCGACGTCATGCTGCCCGGACGTGACGGGTTTGCATTGATGGATGTGGTGCTGCGTTGGGGCGAAGTCGGTGTGGTGCTGCTCACCGCCCGCGACGGCCTGCCGGACCGGTTGCGTGGCCTCGACGGGGGTGCCGACGACTACGTGGTGAAGCCGTTTGAGCTGGCCGAGTTGGTGTCTCGTGTCGGTGCGGTGCTGAGACGGCGGGGCCGACTGCCCGCGGCGGTACAGTTCGGCGACCTGATGGTCGACGTCGACGCCGGTGTGGCCGCCAGGTCCGGGACTCCGTTGAATCTGACCGCCACCGAACTGCGGGTGCTGGTCTACCTCGTCGAGCAGCGTGGCCGAATCGTCAGCAGCGCTCAGATTCTCAACGCGGTCTGGGGTTATGAGGCCTATGACCCCAATCTGGTTCAGGTCCACATCAGCGGCCTGCGGCAGAAATTGGAAGCGCACGGGCCACGGATCCTGCATACGGTTCGCGGGATCGGCTACCGGCTGGAACTGTCGGGCTCGTGACGGCCACCCCTTCGCTGCGGCGCCGACTGACGGTGATGGTGCTGGCGCTACTCGCCGTACTGATGGTCGGCATGGGACTGGTGATCAACACAACCTTGACCGCGGTCTCCGAACACACCCTGCACGAGCGACTGGCGGCCGCCACGAATAGGGCGGATTCTCTGGTGGCGCTGGGTATCTCAGCCGAGCAGGTCGCCGAGCAACTCAACGGCGGAATCATCTCGGCCCTGGTGGTGACCGCTGACGGGGAGAGCTACGGTGACCCGACCATCGAGCCGGATACCACCACCGGATCGAAGATCGCCGCCCCGCCGCTGGAGCCCGACGAGACCGCGACGGTCCTGGTGCATCCCCTGGCGGGAGGTGGCCGGGTCATTCTCGTCGCCGACACCACGGAGGCCGACGAGACCCTGAGTAGGCTGCGGCGCTTGATGATCGAGGCGGGCCTGGGGACGCTGCTCCTGGCTTCGAGCCTGATGGCCGGGGTCGGCCGGGTCCTGCTCGCGCCATTGGACCGACTCACCGATCTCGCCCGGCACATCACCACCGGCGACCGGGGCCGTCGCCTGCGTCCCGACCGGCCGAAGACCGAACTCGGCCGCGCGGCAGAGGCATTCGACGACATGCTCGACGAATTGGAAGACTCCGAGAAACGAGCGCAGCACGCCGCGGAGGGCGCGCGGCGCGCCGAGGCCGCGGTCCGTCGATTCCTGGCCGATGCAGCGCATGAACTGCGCACCCCGATCGCCGGAATGCAGGCCGCTGCGGAACAGATCGCCGGAAACGTCAGCCAACATGTGGGCCAGTCACTCGACCGGGACGACGTCGATCCGGAAGCGCTTCGCCAGCACCGCCGTGCCACCCTCTTGTTGACCGAGGCCCGTCGGGCCACGCGACTGGTCACCGACATGCTCGACTTGAGCTACATCGACGCCGGTCTGCCGTTGGAGCTCAAGGACGTCGATGTGATCGGGATCATCGACACGCAGCTGGATCGGGCGGCATTGCTTGCCCCGCAACTGCGTATCGGCCGCACCGGCGCGCAATCGGTACCGGTCCGGGTGGATCCCACCCGGTTGGCGCAGATACTGTCCAATCTGCTCGACAACGCTCGCCGATACACCCCGCCCGGCGGGCAGATCAACGTCGACGTCCAGCGTGGCAACGGCACCGTCGAGGTGGTCGTGACGGATACCGGCATCGGCATCCGCGGTGAGGACACCGAGCGGATCTTCGATCGACTGGTGCGCCTCGACAGTGCCCGGGGCCGTGACCACGGCGGTGCCGGACTCGGGCTGCCCATCGCTCGAGCGCTGGCCGACGCACACGGCGGAACGTTGACGTGCCTGGCCAATGACGGGGGAGCCACCTTCCGGTTGGTCCTCCCGATCGATCCCGGTGGGGCCGAGATCAGCCCTGGACGTAGCCCGGAGGATTGACCGAGTCGACCCACAGGTCCACCCCCAGGTCACTGCCGGGCACGCAGTCATAGACCGACAGATCGGTGACACCGGAGTCGACCAGCACGTCCTCGCAGAGCAGGGTGTTACCGGTGTATTCGGTAGCGGGCTTGGTCACGATGGCGTAGGCGGCGTCGGCGTACACCTCGGGAGTGCGGGAGCGGGCCATCGCCTCGTCGCCGCCCAGCAGGTTCTGCACCGCCGCAGTCGCGATCATCGTGCGCGGCCACAACGTGTTGGAGGCGATGCCGTGCGTGCGCAGCTCTTCGGCCATCCCCAGCGCACACAACGTCATCCCGAACTTGGCCATCATGTACGCGGTCGGCTTGAGCCACTGGGATTCCAACCGGATCGGCGGCGACAGCGTCAGGATGTGCGGGTTCGCCCGGCCGATCATGTGCGGGATGCAGGTCTGCGATACGGCGTAGGTGCCACGTACCTCGATGCCGTTCATCAGGTCGAAGCGCTTGAGCGGCACCTCGAGAATGGAACCGAGGTTGATCGCCGAGGCGTTGTTGACGCAGATGTCGATGCCGCCGAAGCGTTCGACGGCGGCCGCCACCGCTCCCGCCACCGAGTCGCCGTCGCGGATGTCGCCGACGATCGGCAGTGCTTGGCCGCCGGCTTCCTCGATTTCGGCCGCCGCGGTGTAGATCGTGCCGTCGAGTTTGGGGTGCGGTTCGGCGGTCTTGGCGATCAGCGCGACGTTGGCGCCGTCGCGCGCGGCCCGCTTGGCGATGGCCAAGCCGATTCCGCGGCTGGCACCCGAGATGAACATGGTCTTACCGGCGAGCGGGGCGGAGTTCGACATGCGCACCACCCTATGCCGCCGACGGTGTCGGCAGAAGACCGCGGCGCGACGCTAAAAGGGCGGTGGGTCGTCGAGGGCGGCGCGGTGCTTAGCGGTGTGGGCTAGTTGGGCTTCGGCGGCGTGGATGTCGAGGCGGGTTTGGTTGTGGTGGCGTTCGAGCTGTATTCGGTAGGCGCGGTCTTGGGCGCGGGTCTGGCGGCGGGTGGGCATCCGTGCGCCGCGGTCACCGACCGGTATCCAGGGCGGTAGGTCCAAGGTGGTGGTGGGTGCGGCCAGGTGTGGGAAGTACAGGGTGCCGGCGGGTGTGGTGGTGTAGGTCTGTCCGGTGGGGGCGGTCCAGATGACGGTGCCGTCGGGTTCTTGGCGATCGCGCCACCCGTTGGGCCCGGTCCAGAAGGTTTTCAACAAATGATGGCGACGGCACAGCAGTTTGAGGTTGCAGGCGTGGGTGGGCCCGGCCGGCCAGGGCACGGTGTGGTCGATATCGGCGTATTCGGCCGGCCGCCCGCACCCGGGGAATCGGCAGGTCAGATCCCGGCAGCGGATGAAATCGGCTAACGCCGCCGAGGGCCGGTACCCCGATTCCGGCGGCGCATCGCCGGGATGACGCACCGTGCGCAGTCGAGCGCTTTGGGCTACCTGCCGCACGGTGTCGGCGGCCAGGCCCCCGAAGCCGGGCACATAGCCGGGCTTGTCCCCGGCCCCGGTGAGGGTGGCCTGCTCGGCGAGCACGTGGATCATCACCGCCCCGACCGGGGCATCGCCGGCCGCCGCTGGGCACTGCGGCGACCCGCATTCACAGACCATGGTGGCCGCCCCGGCGGTCAACGCGGCCAGCGCATCGGCGCGGCGTTGCTCTTTGGTGCGCGGGTCGGCGTCGCAGACGGTGCCGGCCAGCTCACCCAGGCGTTGGTCGAAGGCCAGGGCGTCGGGGGTGCGGACATCGCCGAAGATCTCGGCCAGCCCGGAATGCATCGGTGAGATCCCGATATGGCGGGTCGCCTCGGTGGCGCGGGCTTCGCGGACCGCGACCGGTTCGAGGACCTGGATCCAGTAGTCGACGGCTTCGACGATGCGGGCCCGCGACCACTTCCCCCACCGCGGGGCGTTGCGTTCCAGCCAGCGATCCAGCCGGGGGATGGCGTCGAGATCGAGCATCAACTCACTGCGATGCACCACCGCGGCCACGATCTGGAAATCCACCACCCCGGCGGCGAACAACGCCTCAAAACGCGGCAACCGCTCGCGAAGCGCCAACCCGATCCGCAACTGCCCGGCCGCCCGACCCCGACTGATGCCCTGCGCGGCGAAGATCTCCGCGGCGACCTCCTCCCAGCCGTCGATCGCCCAGATCTCCCGACCCGCCACCGGCTGCTGCCGCAACCGCCGGTGATACAACTCCGCACCCGCGGCGAACACCCGCGCCAACCACGCCGACTGCAACCGCACCCCGTCGGCCATCGCATCGACCAACCCGGCATCATCCAAACCCCGGATGACCCCCAAATCAGGCAGATCGATATCGAACACATGTTCGATGGTACTCGGATTGGGCCGACCGTGCCAGGAGAGACTTCCGCAGTTCAGCGGGCTTGAATGTCCGCGGTCGTCGCACCGGTGAGCCGGATGAGATCAGTCGGAGCCACCGCCACGTCGCACCCGCGCTGCCCGGCGCTGCACAGCACCTTCTCGAAGTCCAGGGCTGAGGAGTCCACCACGGTGGGCAGTGCACGGCGCTGCCCGAACGGCGAGATCCCGCCAACCACGTAACCGGTCGACCGCTGGGCCACCGCGGGGTCGGCCATCGTCGCCCTGGCCACTCCGAGCGCTGCGGTCGCAGCCTTCAGTGCCAGTTTTGCCGGCACCGGCAACACGGCCACGGCAAGGCCGCCCGGGACGGCCAGGATCAACGTCTTGTAGATCTGCTCGGGCGCTACGCCGGCGGCCGTTGTGAGTTGCTCGACGGCTTCGGTGCCGAATGACACCTGGCGAGGGTCGTGGCGGTAGCGAAGTACCTCGTGGGGGACCTGCGCGGCGGACAGGGCCGCGAGGGCCGGGGTGGCTGCGCGACTCACCGCGCCAGGATAACGGCCGGAAATAGCTCCGCCGGTGGCGCTGTTGAGTAGGGCAGTCATTAGGATCGGGAAGGAGTCCGGGTGTCAACGGCGATGGATCTGCTGGAACGCGAGCCAACTGCTCTGTTGGTCATCGGCACCACGACAGAAGGGACCGTGGCGATCGAGATGGCTGACGTCGAAGGTGAGACCGAGGCGACCGGGTCCGGGGCCGAAGTCAAAACCCCCGTGCGCTCCGATGAGACCGACGAACAGCTGACCGCCCGATTCGAGCGCGACGCGATCCCGTTGCTCGACCAACTCTACGGCGGCGCCCTGCGGATGACGCGCAATCCCGCCGACGCCGAGGATCTGCTGCAGGAAACCATGGTCAAGGCCTACGCCGGGTTCCGGTCGTTCCGTGAGGGCACCAACCTCAAGGCCTGGCTGTACCGCATTCTGACCAACTCGTACATCAACAGCTATCGGAAGAAGCAGCGCAGTCCGGCGGAGTATCCGACCGAGGAGATCACCGACTGGCAGCTGGCGGCCAGCGCCGAGCACACCTCGACCGGCCTGCGCTCGGCCGAGGTGGAAGCGCTGGAGTCGCTGCCCGATACCGAGATCAAAGAGGCGTTGCAGCAGCTTCCCGAAGATTTCCGGATGGCGGTGTACTACGCCGACGTCGAAGGATTCCCCTACAAGGAGATCGCCGAGATCATGGATACGCCGATCGGCACGGTGATGTCGCGCCTGCATCGCGGGCGACGTCAGTTGCGTGGTCTGCTGGCCGATGTTGCCCGCGACCGCGGGTTCATCCGCGACGGCCAGAAGTCTGAGGAGGTGCCGTCGTGACCGAGCATCCACGCAATCACAGCAGTTCGCCGGGCGAGGCCGATGCCGACTGTGCCCAGGTGATCGCCGAGGTATGGACGTTGCTCGACGGTGAATGCACCGCCGAGACCAAGGCCAAGCTGCGTCAGCACCTGGAGGAGTGCCCGGGTTGTCTGCGGCACTACGGCGTCGAGGAGCGGATCAAGACGCTGATCGCCCGCAAATGCAGCGGTGACAAGGCCCCGCGGGGGCTCTATGAGCGGGTGCGATTGGAGATCAGCCGCACCACCATCGTCCGGACGTTTCCCGCAGGGGAGTAGGTCGGTCGACATATGAAAAAACCGCCCGGGCTCGATTGAGCCGGGCGGTCTTTTCGGTAAGCCTTTTGCCTCGCGGACGTACCTGTCGTCGTCGAGTCGAAGACCGGTTTTCTACCTGGAGGCGAGGCTTATACGGACTTCGAGCCGCAGTTGGGTCGTTTGCCGTGGTTGGCTTTGCTGTGCTTGCGGTCGCGCTTCTTGCGGCCTCGCTTGGCCATGGTGGGTCCTCCTAGCAGATATTCCGACAGGCCAGTCTCTCACATGACCGGGCGCGGCCGTAATCGTGCAGTCGACCGGCCCCGGCCGGCGCCACGTCTCAGTGCACCGAGAAGGACCGCGCTCCGGCCAGGGTCTGCGGCACGATTGCGGGCGCGGCCGGTGCCGCCGGTGCCGGCGGGGCCTCCAGTGCCGGGCCGCCCGACATCGGCGCGCCGGGCGGGGTCAGGGCGCTGACGTCGTTCGGCATGATCGAGCCCACGCCGGGTACCACGCGGTTCAGCATGCCGTTGAGGGCCTGCAGGAAGGAGTTCGCGGCATTCACGCCCGCCGTCGGCCCGCCGGCCGCCGCTCCGGGCAGGCCGGGGACGCCGACCCCGGGCACACCGATGCCGGGAGCGCTGAGACCGGCCGCCCCGACACCGGGAATGTCGGTCATGGTGGGCGTGCTGAGTTGGGCGGGCATCGGCATCGGTTCGTCGACCAGGGTCGGAGCCGCTTTGGCGGAGGCGATCCCGAATCCGAGTGTGGCCAGTGTCATCGCGCCGGCACACACCAGCGGTAGCCGGAATCGGGGTTGGGCAAATCGGTTCACAGACAACGCGCTACTCCTCAAGTTCACTGTCGACTTGTGCCGCGTCACGGCGAATACGTCACGCGTTCGAAACACTCGAGTAACGGTGCTATGCAATTGTCACAGGAGAAACACGACACGGTCACGGATCGAACTCTCTCCATCTCCTTAATTATCTTGGAGTTCGCTTACCAGAGCGCCCTGTCCGGTCCGGCGCCCCGGTTGTGGTTCGATAGGTCCAGGTTTTTTCGATATTGACTGGTTGATGAACGAGGTGAAGATGGCCGAGGACGTTCGCGCGGAGATCGTAGCCAGCGTGCTCGAAGTCGTGGTCCACGAGGGCGAATCGATCGATGAAGGCGACACCGTGGTCCTGCTGGAGTCGATGAAGATGGAGATCCCGGTGCTGGCCGAGACCGCCGGAACCGTCAGCAAGGTAGCCGTCCAGGTCGGCGACGTGATTCAGGCCGGCGACCTGATCGCCGTGATCAGCTGAGCGCACCCACCGTGAACGGCGCCGGGTAGCCGATGTCCACCCTCGGTGACCTGCTCGCCGAACACACCGTCTTGCCCGGCAGCGCGGTCGATCATCTGCACGCCGTAGTCGGGGAGTGGCAACTGCTGGCGGACCTGTCGTTCGCCGACTATCTGATGTGGGTGCGTCGCCACCAGGATCCCGACGGCTCGCTGGTGTGCGTGGCGCAATGTCGGCCCAATACCGCACCGACGGTGCTCCTCAGCGACGCCGTCGGCACCGTCGTCGCACCGGATTGGATGCCGCTGGCCGTCGCCGCGTTCGAGTCGGGGGTGGTCGAGCGGCGCGGCCCGGAAAACTCTGCGGGGCAACGCAATATGGAAGCCGTTCCGGTCCGGTACGGCAACCGGGTGGTGGCGGTGTTGACCCACCAGACGGCATTGACCGGTGAGCGGGAATCCAGCCGCCTGGAGACGGCCTATCTCGACTGCGCGGCCGATCTGGTGCACATGCTCTCCGAGGGAACCTTTCCCGACGTCGGCGACATCGCGGTGTCGCGATCGAGCCCCCGAGTCGGTGACGGCTTCATCCGGCTGGGCGTGGACGGCACCGTCCGTTACGCCAGCCCGAACGCGGTCTCGGCCTACCACCGGATGGGCTTGGCGGCCGAGTTGGCCGGACATGATCTGGTGGCCGTCACCAGGCCGCTGATCTCCGATCCGTTCGAAGCGCACGAGTTGGCCGACCACATCGCCGATTCGCTTTCGGGTGGATCGAGCATGCGATTCGAGGTCGATGCCGCCGGCGCGGTGGTCCTGCTGCGAACACTGCCGCTGATCGTGCACGGCCGGCCGGCCGGGGCGGCGGTGCTCGTCCGTGACGTCACCGAGGTGAAACGCCGCGATCGCGCCCTGCTGTCCAAGGATGCGACCATCCGCGAGATCCATCACCGGGTGAAGAACAACCTGCAGACGGTGGCGGCACTGCTGCGATTACAGGCCCGCCGCACGGCCAGCGTGGAGGGACGCGAGGCGTTGCTGGAATCGGTACGTCGGGTGTCGTCGATCGCACTGGTCCACGACGCCCTGTCGATGTCGGTCGACGAGGTGGTGAACCTCGACAAGGTGATCGACCGCATCCTGCCGATGATGAACGACGTCGCCAGCGTCGACATCCCCATCCGGGTCGCCCGGATCGGATCGCTCGGAGCACTGGACGCCGACCGGGCCACCGCCCTGATCATGGTGATCACCGAACTGGTGCAGAACGCCATCGAGCACGCCTTCGAGGCGGAGGACGGCGGGCGGGCGGTGACGATTCGGGCGGAACGTTCGGCGCGCTGGCTCGACGTGGTGGTCCACGACGACGGGCACGGGCTCCCCGAAGGTTTCCGGCTGGAGACGTCCGACCGGCTCGGTCTGCAGATCGTCAACGCCTTGGTGTCGGCGGAACTCAACGGATCGCTGACCGCCCGCGACGCGCCGGGCGGGGGCACGGAGATGGTCCTGCGGGTCCCGGTCGGCGGACGGCGGGTACGCCAGACGCCGTGAGGAACCTACCCACCCCCCGACGCAAAACGACGCGGCCCCGACAAGATCGGGGCCGCGTCGTCGTCCGACTGTTGGGTCAGACCCCGCTGCGCGCCCGGGTGCGGGCGTTGCGGCGCTTGAGCGCACGCCGCTCGTCCTCGCTCATGCCACCCCACACGCCGGCGTCCTGGCCGGTCTCCAGTGCCCAGGTCAGGCACTCGGTGACCACCGGGCAGCGGGTGCAGACCTGCTTAGCGGAAGCAATCTGCGCGATCGCCGGACCGCTGTTTCCCACCGGGAAGAACAGCTCCGGGTCTTCGTCGCGACAGACCGCCTTGTGGCGCCAATCCATAGGTCTCCAACTCCTTACTTTGGGCGCAGCGGGGTGCGCTAGTGCTTTTCGGCTGTTTATAAGCGGCGCAAGAAATGGTTACGGCTTGCATCCGATCGCTTGATCGTTTCACAGCTTGGACAGATGTCAAGAGTGCGCTCTATCACGTGGCCCACGTCACGTCTTCGCGGGGCTGCTCTGCGGCCGCCTGCGACGATGTATTACAGTGGGCTCAGTTATGCGCTCATCAACGGATTGACGCGCTATCTCCGCAGGTCAGCGGGATTTATCGCCGGAGGCGCTACCACGCTCAGCGCATCGGGAACCGCGCGGAAAGTCATCTCGCTACGCAGCCCAAGGTATTCGCCGTCGATCTGCGTCGCAATCGGATTATCACCGGCATCGACGCGCAGCAGGGCCACATCGTCGTCCCGAATGAGTTGTTTGGCTTGGAGTTTGGGTTGTTTCGACAGCATCTGGCGCACCAGCCGCAGCGTCGGGAACACCTTCATGCTGGTGGTCGCGAAGATGCCCATGCCGGACTCGAAGGTCGTATCGGGGTTGGTCCACACGCACCGTTCATCGGCATAGGTCCATGGCGCGCAATTGGAGACGAACACGAGATGCACACCGGTGACGGGTTCGCCGTCGCCCAGGCGCAGCGTCAGCGTGGGCGCTTTGCGTGTGGTGGCCAGCACCGCCGGCACCGCGGCACGGATGTACCGCAACGCGGTGACGGCATGACCCTTCTCACGTTCGGCTTCGACCGCGGCCACCACCTCGCCGTCGACCCCCATGCCGGCGTTGAGCACCGACCAGCGCTCGCCGCAGTCGATCAGGCCGATCCGGCGCCAAGTGGGCCGGCCGTGCGGAGGATTGATCAACTCGATGAGCTGATTGGTCGCGGTGATCGGATCGGCGGCGATCCCCAACGAACGCGCAAAGACGTTGGCCGACCCGCCCGGAACCACGGCCACCGCCGGCAGATGCGCGGGCGGCGGTGAACCGGGAGCCCCGAGCAGGCCGTTGACGACCCCGTGCACCGTGCCGTCGCCGCCGTGCGCGATCACCAGGTCGACCCCGTCCCGGCATGCGGCCTGACTGATCTCGATGGCGTGGCCGCGGTAGTCGGTGTGCACCACGGTCAGATCGAGCCGGCTCTTGAGTGCGTGGGCCAGCAGGTCCCGGCCCGCGGCGGTGGTGGATGTGGCATTGGGGTTCACAATCAGCACGGCGCGCACGGATTAGCAGTCTATGGGCATCGAAGGGATCCGGGAGGGTGGTTACGCTGGCGGCGTGAAAGCCGTCGTCGAACCACCGCGAGCCGTGTACGGAGCGGGCCTGATCGTTGCCGTGCAAGGTGCGGTGGCATGGGTTGTGGCGGCGATATTGGTGCTGCGGGCGCTCGCCGGCGCCGATCAGCACTCCGCCAACGGCTACGCCACCGCCGGGTGGTTCGCGCTGCTCGGTGCGGCCGTCTCGGCGGCCGGTTGGGCGCTCTTGCGGGGCCGGCGGTTCGGCCGCGGAATCGCGGTGTTCGCCAACCTGATCCTGCTGCCGGTGGCCTGGTATCTGGGGGTGGGGTCGCACCGCTGGGGGTACGGCGTGGTGGTCGGCGCGGCGGCGCTGGTGGTGCTGCTGGCGCTGTTCAGCCCGGCGGCGCTGCGCTGGGCGGCGCAATCCCCAGCGCCGCCAGAATCGTGCTGAACTTCGTCACCGTTTCGGCCAGTTCATCGTCGGGATCGGATTCGGCGACGATTCCGCCGCCGGCATGGGCCAGCGCGAACCGCCGGTCGGCGGAGAGTTGCGCGCAGCGCACCGACACCACCCAGCGTCCGTTCCCGTCGGCGTCACACCAGCCGACCGTGCCGGCGTAGAAACCGCGATCGTCCTCCAGTTCGTCGATCAGCTCGACCGCGGCGGCCGTCGGAACGCCCCCGACCGCGGCGGTCGGGTGCAGCAACTGAGCCAGATCCAGTGCGGTGGTTGCCGAATCGCGTAGCCGGCCGGTGATCGGCGTGCTCAGATGCCAGACCGCCGCGGTACTGCTCAGCCGTGGTGACGGCGCGACGTCGAGTTCGTCGCAGAGCGGCTCGAGTGCGGCGCGCAACTGATCGACGACCAGTTGGTGCTCGTGGCGGTTCTTGCCGGACTCCGCCAGCGCCGCGCCGTTGGCGGAGTCGATCTGCGGGTCGGTTGAACGCGGCGCCGAACCGGCGAAGGGGCGGCAGGTGACCCGGTCGCCGTCACGGGCGACCAGCAGTTCCGGGCTGGCTCCGACGAGCGCGGCCCCGCGGTAGGGATCCCCGGCCGCGCTCAGGTCCACCAGGTAGCCGTAACCGCTCGGGTCGGCGGCGACCAGTCGGCGCAGCACGGTCCCGGCATCCAGCGGATCGTCGGCCTCAAGTCGTAGCGCCCGGGCCAGCACCACCTTGTGCAGCGCGCTGTTCGGTGCGGTCAGTTCCCGCAGCGCCCGCCGGATCCGGGCCCGGTGCTCGTCGGGAGGCGGCTGTTGCGTGCCGATCCGGACCGCGGGCATCGGAGCCTCGGGCCGGGGCGGCAGGGCGGCGCCGCGACGCAACCCGCGTGGGACGAACAATGCTGCCGGAGCATCCGGACGGAAAGGTAACGCGCCCACCACGATCGGTGCTTCGCCGGACGACAGCGCGGCGCGGGCGTCGGCGATGTCGGCGAAACCGGTCGCCATCGCCTCCGCCGACAGCGTGCCCGAGGGCCCGGACAACGCGAATGCGGGTGTGCTCACAGCCGTCCGGCCTTCGATCCGGTCAACCCGAGCGCGCGGAGCTGACGCCCCCCGTGCTCGAACCCGCAGACGGCCACCGATGCCACCGGCATCCCGAACCCCGCCCCCGCGGTCACCGGCAGTTCCAACCAGCGGGCGATCAGCGCCCGGCAGAAGTGGCCGTGCCCGACGAACACCACATCACGGCTGGTGAGCTCACGCAATGCCCTGGCGACCATCCGGTCGGCGCGGGCACCGACCTGGGTGACCGTCTCGCCTCCCGCGCCACCGTGGGTCCAGATCAGCCAGCCGGGTTCGGTCCGGCGGATCTGTGCGGTGGTGAGCCCCTCGTAGCCGCCGTAGTCCCATTCGGCGAGGTCGTCGCAGATCTCATCGACGTGCAGACCGGCGAGTTCGGCGGTGGCCCGGGCGCGACGACGGGGGCTGCAGACCACCAGCGGGTGCTCCGGTGCCAGCCCGGCCAACACCGGGCGGGCGGCGGCCGCCTGATCGCGGCCGGCTTCGGTCAACTCCACATCGGTGCGCCCGGTGTGCCGACCGCTCACAGACCACTCGGTTTCCCCGTGGCGCAGCAGCAACAGTCGGTGCTCCTCGATGCCCACGCCGACCGATTCTGCCCGACGGGGGACATCGGCCCCTGATTGGTGCTCTTGCGCGCTGACCCGTGCCAGTATGTCGGTGTGACGGGGATGCGGATCTTGGCGGTAGCCAACCAGAAAGGCGGCGTGGCCAAGACGACGACGGTGGCGTCGCTGGGCGCGGCGATGGCTGAGCAGGGGCGACGGGTGCTGCTGGTCGATCTCGATCCGCAGGGGTGCCTGACCTTCTCGCTGGGGCACGATCCCGACACGCTGCCGGTGTCGGTTCACGAGGTACTGCTCGGCGAAGTGGAACCCGATGCCGCACTGGTGCCGACCGGTGAGGGGATGACCCTGCTTCCCGCCAACATCGACCTGGCCGGCGCCGAGGCGATGCTGCTGATGCGAGCCGGCCGGGAATACGTCCTGCAACGGGCGCTGGCCAAGCTCGAGGACGACTTCGACGTGGTGGTCATCGACTGCCCGCCGTCACTGGGGGTGCTCACGCTCAACGGGCTGACCGCCGCCGGTGAGGTGATCGTGCCGCTGCAGTGCGAGACGCTGGCGCACCGCGGAGTCGGCCAGTTTCTGCGCACCGTCGGCGATGTCCAGCAGATCACCAATCCGAAGCTGCGACTGCTGGGGGCCCTGCCGACCCTCTACGACTCGCGCACCACCCACAGCCGCGACGTCCTGCTCGACATCGCCGACCGCTACGACCTGCCGGTGCTGGCCCCGCCGATCCCTCGGACGGTGCGCTTCGCCGAAGCCAGCGCATCCGGGTCGTCGGTGATCGCGGCGCGCAAGAACAAGGGCGCGCAGGCGTACCGGGAGTTGGCCGAGGGCCTGCTCGAGTACTGGAAGACCGGCAAGGAGCTGCCGACCTTCACCCCCGAGGTCTGAGCCGGTCGGCCGTCAGCCCAGCGGTGATCGCGAGCGCGGCGGAGCCGGGCGATGCGGGTCGCCGCTCGTCAGCCCAGTGGTGATCGCGAGCGCGGCGGAGCCGGGCGATGCGGGTCGCCGCTCGTCAGCCCAGCGCCACCACGGTGTCGCCGCGCTGTTCCAGCACGGTCGGACCCGACACCGCCGGGAACACCGTCGTCACTCCCGGCGGCCGACTGACCGGGATGACCCGTTCGGCGGCGCCGGTGTCCTGGTCGTAGACACCGACCCCGCCGGTCACCGGGATCAGCAGATGATCGGCCATCCGCACCGCCGGTCCCAGCGGAACCACCGAACCGGACGACGCAATGGTGTAGCGGTGGGACAGCGTGCCGGAGTCGAACACCATCACCGTGTCACCGGTCCACCAACAGACCAACCCGGTCGGCCGCGACACCGGCAGGGCCGCGCTGTCCGGGCTCGCCGCGGCCGGCAACAGCGTCTTGGCGATCGTGGTGCCGGTCTGGTCGACCACCTCGACCCGGGGTTGCGGGGTCGGCAGATAGACCGCGGTGTTGGGGCCGGAGTCGGATTCGGTCACCGCGAGCACCCGGGCGTCGGAGTCGACGGCCACGCCGGGCTCGGCGACGTGCTGGGTCTCGGGTTCGTCTTCTTCTTTGCCGGCGCGCAGCAGGGTCAGCTGCAGGTCGTTCTTGTCCGGGCATGCCTCGAGCACCGAGACCGCGGTGGAGGCCGCGGCCGCCGAGACCAGCCTGCAGCCCTGGCCGAGGCCGCGCGCCGAGGGTTTCACCCGGGCATCGATCTCACCGTAGGACAGCACCCGGACCATGTCCGAACGCCACAACTCCAGACGACTGCTGCCGACGGACAACACCGCACTTCCCTCGGAGGTGAGTCGCACACTGCGGTCGGCGTAGCCGGTCCGGGCCGGACCGCGCAGGCCGGTGCCGGCGACCACGGTGCTGACCTGCCCGCAGCCGCGCGAATCCGGATACACGCCCACGGCATAGCGGTAGATCCACGACACCGCACACAGGTCGACGCCGCGGACGTAACTCCAGCGTTCCTCCCCGGTGTCGGGATTGCGACCGCTCATCCGCGGGCCGTCACCGGTGACCACCGTGCCCGAGATCAACACCGGCGCCCAGGTGGCCGGGCTGGGGGCCGTCCACAGCTGCGACAGCGACTTCGGGACCATCGCGGCCGACGGGGGATTTCGGGATTCGCCGTCGGATGCCGGTGTGCTGATCGTGGCGCGGGCATCACTGGTCCACCAGATGACCACGCCCGCGGCGGCGACGACGACCGCGATCAGTGCTGCGGCAATCAGATCGCCGGGGGTGCGGCGCTCGGGTCGCACCATCTCAGCGGCCCGGCTCAGCTGCCGTTCGCGGCAGCGGCGGCGGCCTTGTTCGGCCGACGGCGGCGACGGCGACGCGGTGCGCCGGTCCCGCCGGCCTCGGATGTCGGCGCCGTCGAGGCCTCCGACGTCTCGGGGGCCGGGGTTCCGGTGCCGGCGGAGTCCGCCCGGCCGCCCCGGGTGCGGCGCCGGGACCGGTTCGGGTTGCGCGGTGACCGCTCCCGATCGGCAGAGGTCTCGCGGGTCTCGTCGTCGGTCCGCTTGGCCAGCCGGCGCGGCTTGCCGATGGAGCCGCCGGCGTCGGTGGGGATGTCCAACTCGGTGTAGAGGTGCGGCGAACTGGAGTAGGTCTCCGCGGGATCCGGGCAGCTCAGGTCGAGGGCCTTGTCGATCATCGTCCAGCGGGCCAGTTCGTCCCAGTCGACGAGGGTGACCGCGACACCGGTGCGGCCGGCGCGGCCGGTGCGGCCGATGCGGTGCACGTAGGTCTTCTCGTCGTCGGGGCACTGGTAGTTGATGACGTGGGTGACGTCGTCGATGTCGATGCCGCGGGCGGCGACGTCGGTGGCCACCAGCACGTCGATGTCACCGGCCCGGAACGACTTGAGGGCCTTCTCGCGGGCCACCTGCCCCAGATCGCCGTGCACCGCGCCCACCTTGAACCCGCGCTCGTCGAGGTCGTCGGCGACCTTCTGGGCGGTCCGCTTGGTACGGGTGAAGATCATCGTGGCGCCGCGGCCGCGGGCCTGCAGCACCCGGGCGACCAGCTCGGCCTTGTCCAGCGCGTGCGCCCGGTAGACGAACTGCTCGGTGGCGTCGTGAACGGCCGAGGAGTGCGGTGCCTCCGCGCGGATGTGGGTGGGCTGGTTCATGAAGCTGCGGGCCAGCGTGATGATCGGGCCGGGCATGGTCGCCGAGAACAGCATCGACTGGCGGTCGTCGGGGATGCGGGCCAGGATGCGCTCGATGTCGGGCAAGAAGCCCAGGTCCAGCATCTCGTCGGCCTCGTCGAGCACCAGCACCGACAGTCCGCCGAGCTGCAGGTGACCCTGCTGGGCCAGGTCCAGCAGCCGGCCCGGGGTGCCCACCACCACGTCGGCGCCGGCCTGCAGCGCCTCGATCTGTGGCTCGTACGGGCGGCCACCGTAGATGGCCTGCACCGACAGGGGGCGGTCACCGGCGGTCAGGTACTTGGCGGCGTCGGCGAGGTCGCCGGAGACCTGGATGCACAGCTCCCGGGTGGGTACGACCACCAGGGCCCGGGGCGCCCCGGTCAGCGGACGGTCCGGGCTGGTGGTGACCCGCTGCAGCAGCGGGACGCCGAAACCGTAGGTCTTGCCCATGCCGGTACGGGCCTGGCCGATCAGGTCGTCGCCGGCCAGGGCCAGCGGAAGCGTCAGTTCCTGGATCGCGAACGCGTGCTCGATGCCGCATTCGGCCAGGGCGCGGACGATTTCGTCGCGAACACCCAGGCTGGCGAAGCTCGGAGGGGTACTGGGAACGGTGGTGGAGATCAGTGGGGTCATGCGCTGGCGGGTGCCTTTCGAAGTCGGCGCGGTATGTCGATCGATCGCGGTGCGGGTCGGGGCGCACACACTGCGACGGTCGATGCTTAGCCGATCATCGAAGGCGCCCATTTTCGAAGGCACCGTCGGGGGTCCAGCACTCGCCGAGTGGGCGGGCCGACCACGTGTACGCACATTGCGCGGCAGCGCCGAACAGGCGCTGCCTATGACTCATACTACCTGGTCGGGCCGGGCATCGGTCTACTGCCGCGGAACGCCTACAGTGTGGTGATGAATTCGGTTCCCTCGGCCGACGCCGAAGCGCAGCCGGCTGTGCCGCGACTGCCCGCCGATCATCCCGGTATCGACGAACTGTTCGCGGTGCTCGCCTACGGCGAGGTGGCGGCCTTCTACCGGCTCACCGATGAAGCCCGGATGGCGCCCGATCTGCGCGGCCGGATCTCGATGGCGGCGATGGCCGCCGCGGAGATGGGCCACTTCGAACTGCTGCGGGAAGCCCTCGAGCGCCGCGGCGTCGATGCGGTGGCGGCGATGTCGAAATACGTTACCGCGCTTGATAATTACCATCGCTTGACGATGCCCAGCACCTGGCTGGAGGCGTTGGTGAAGACCTACATCGGCGATGCGATGGCGGCCGACTTCTACCTGCAGATCGCCCACGGACTGCCCGATGAGATCGCCGATGTGGTGCGTGCGGTGCTCGCCGAGACCAAGCACTCGCAGTTCGTCGTCGACGAGGTGCGCGGTGCGGTCACGGCCAGCGCCAAACAGCGCAGCCGGCTCGCGTTGTGGTCGCGCCGACTGCTCGGCGAGGCGATCACGCAGGCCCAGTACGTGCTGGCCGATCACGACGAACTCGTGGACCTGGTGATGTCGGGTGCGGACGGGCTGGCACAGCTGACCGGGTTCTTTGACCGACTGCAGCAGACCCATGACGCGCGGATGCGCGAGCTGGGCCTGGCGTAGCCCTTAGCCGACGCGTCCGGTATCGCCGAGGGCGAACGGCCGGTGCGCACCGAGTCGGTGTTCGTCTACTAGCCTGCTTAGCAACGCCCAACGCAATCGAAAGGGGTCGGCGTGGAGGTCAAGATCGGGGTCACCGACAGCGCGCGCGAACTGGTCATCAACAGTGCGCAGACGCCCGATGAAGTGGAGAAGTTGGTCGGTGCCGCGTTGGGCGAGGCCGCCGGACTGCTCTCCCTCACCGACGAGAAGGGCCGCCGCTTCCTGGTGCAGGCCGCCAAGATCACCTACGTGGAGATCGGGGTCGCCGACAGCCGCCGGGTGGGCTTCGGGATCGGCGCGGACAGCGCGACCGCGTAGCTACCGGGTAAGCGGGACGTGCGACAGGCCGCCCCAGGCGAACGCCACCGTTCCGTCGACGGCGTCGTCCTTGGAGATCGGGCGGTCACTGTCGAGCCAGTACCGGGCGCAGTCGACGCTGATCGCGACCAACCCCACCGCGACCATCCGGGCGCGGTGCGGGTCCAGCCCCGAATCGTGGCTGACCAGGTCGAAGATCGCATCGATGCAGGATTCGGTCGCGACCCGCACCTGTACGGCCACCTGTGGCTCGGCGACGTTGTCGTTTTCGAAGATGAGCCGGTAGCCCTGGCTGTCGTGCTCGATGAAGTCGAAGAACGCCTGGACCGCCGAACGCAGCCGCTGCCGGTTGTCGGTGGTGGTCCGCAGTGCCTTGCGGACACCGGAGACCAGGTTCTCCACGTGCCGGGCCAGCACGGCCAGGTACAACTCCAGCTTGGACGCGAAGTGCTGGTAGAGGATCGGTTTGCTGACGCCGGCCCGATCGGCGATCTCATCCATGCCCGCCGCGTGGTAGCCGCGGTCGACGAACACATCGCTGGCGGCGATCAACAACTGGCCGCGACGCTCGTCGCGGGGTAGCCGGCTGCCCCGGCGGCCGGTGGTCGGCGACGCCTTGGCGCCACTCGAACGGCGGCCGGCGGGCTTGGCTCCGTCCCGCTCGGCAGTGTCGATCGGTTTGCTCATCAACTCCTCAATCCGATTCGGCCGGACGCCGGGATCCAGGAAACCGACGGCCGGTGCGTGAGAGCGAGACTACGCTTCACGTCGTCGCGTTCCACCAGCGACATCCGCCAATCGGGTGTCTGAGGGCAATTCGATTCGTTCCCGGGGGCCGCCCCTGGCGTGCCGTAGAGTCCCAGCTCGCAGACCTTGTGCCATCCTGAGACGGTGACCTACGACCCGGGGCGAAGTGGCGGCGGTCGAGCCCCGGTACTGCGGGATCGCTTCCGCGAACCTCTGCGTGCCCAGCGTGACCCGCTGGCGGGCGGTGCCGGGCGGGTGCGGTCGGACCGCGAGATCCACCGGCAGTGGCGCAAGCAGACCTGGCTGGGCAGATTCGTCTCGACCTACGGCTGGCGCGCCTACGCGCTTCCGGTGCTCATGGCGCTCACCGTCATCGTGGTCTATCAGGCCGTGACCGGTACCGGTGTGCGCACCGACGCCGCCGACGAACCGGTGCAGGGTCCGCCGACGATCGGATCCGCCGGCACCTCGATCATCGGCGCGCCGCCGCGCGGTCTGACCGAGTTCGACGTCAACCTGCCGACCGGCGTGTTGCCGAACGGCGGTCCGTTCACCGAGTCCGCCGCGATGACCTGGCACGTCATCCCCGGTACGGAACCGGAGTTCGGCCAGGGCACCGAGAAGGTGTTCGCCTACACCATCGAGGTGGAAGACGGCATCGACACCACCGCGTTCGGTGGCGACGAGGCGTTCGCCAGGATGGTCGACCAAACCCTGCGCAACCCCAAGGGGTGGACGCACACGCCGCAGATCGGATTCGTCCGCGTCGACGACAGCAGTACGATCGCCCCCGATTTCCGGATCTCGCTGACCTCGCCGATGACGGTTCGGGAGGGCTGCGGCTACGAGATTCCGCTGGAGGCGTCCTGCTACAACCCGTCCTACGGGGCGAAGTCCGAACCGCGGGTGTTCATCAACGAGGCCCGCTGGGTTCGCGGCGCGGTGCCCTTCCAGGGCGACATCGGTTCCTACCGGCAATACCTGATCAACCACGAAGTCGGTCACGCGATCGGCTACCAGCACCATGAACCGTGCGACAGGCAGGACGGCCTGGCGCCGGTGATGATGCAGCAGACCTTCGGTACGTCCAACGACGACGCGGCCAAGTTCGACCCCGAGTGGGTCAAACCCGACGGGAAGACCTGCCGGTTCAACCCGTGGCCGGCCCCCATCGCCTGAGCCGATCGCGTGACTTTGCGGGAAGATGGTCTGGTGTCGACAGCACTGCCGCCGCTGGTGGAACCGGCCGGTGAACTGACCAGGGAAGAGGTGGCCCGCTACAGCCGCCACCTGATCATTCCCGACGTCGGTGTACAGGGTCAGAAGCGGCTGAAGAACGCCCGGGTGCTGGTGATCGGAGCCGGCGGTCTGGGTGCGCCGACACTGTTGTATCTGGCCGCCGCCGGAGTCGGCACGATCGGGATCGTCGACTTCGACGTCGTCGAAGAATCGAATCTGCAGCGGCAGGTCATCCACGGGGTGGCCGATGTCGGCCGCACCAAGGCCGAAAGCGCCCGGGACTCGATCGCCGAGATCAACCCGTTGGTGCGGGTGCACCTGCATCAGGTGCGCCTGCAGGCGTCCAACGCGGTCGAGCTGTTCAGCCGCTACGACCTGATCCTGGACGGAACCGACAACTTCGCCACCCGGTATCTGGTCAACGATGCGGCGGCGCTCGCCCACAGGCCGTACGTGTGGGGGTCGATCTTTCGTTTCCAGGGGCAGGTGTCGGTGTTCTGGGAGGACGCACCGGACGGCCGGGCCGTGAACTACCGCGACCTCTACCCCGAGCCACCGCCGCCGGGCACCGTCCCGTCCTGCGCGGAGGGCGGCGTGCTGGGTGTGCTGTGCGCCTCGATCGGATCGGTGATGGGCACCGAGGCGATCAAACTCATCACCGGCATCGGGGAGTCGCTGCTGGGCCGGCTGTTGATCTACGACGCGTTGGCGATGAGTTATCGCAGCATCGCCATCCGCAAGGATCCGGCGGCCCCGCCGATCACCGGTCTGATCGACTACGACGCGTTCTGCGGTGTCGTCGCCGACGAGGTGGCCGAAGCGACCGCCGGGTCGACGATCACTCCGGCGGAACTGCGGGAACTGTTGGACTCCGGGCAGCGGGTGGCGCTGATCGATGTGCGTGAGCCGGGGGAGTGGGAGATCAACCGGATCGAGGGCGCACAACTGATTTCGCAGTCGTCGATCAACACCGGCGCAGGGTTGGCGAAGGTGCCGTTGGACCGACGGGCGGTGCTCTACTGCAAGACCGGCATCCGCTCCGCGGAGGCCCTGGCCACCCTGAAAAAGGCCGGATTCGCCGACGCCGTGCATCTTCAGGGCGGAATTGTGGCGTGGGCCAAGGAAATGCAGCCCGACATGGTCATGTACTAACGGCCCAGACGGGGGCACTCCCGTTACTCTGACGGGGTGACCGTCGATCCGCCTCCCGAACATGTGTTGGCGACGTTCGGTATTCGCAACATAGAACCGACACCGCTCGGAGCCGGCTGGGAGGACGGCTGGAAGTGCGGTGAAGTGGTGCTGTCGATGGTCGCCGACCATGCCAGGGCCGCGTGGTCGGCGAAGATCCGCGAGACGTTGTTCGCCGACGGCATCCGGCTGGCCCGCCCGGTGCGGTCCACCGACGGACGTTACGTCGCGTCGGGCTGGCGCGCCGATACCTTCGTCGCCGGCAACCCCGAACCCCGGCACGACGAGGTGGTGTCGGCCGCCGTCCGACTGCATGAGGCCACCGCCAAATTGGAGCGGCCCCGATTCCTCACCCAGGCACCGGTGGCCCCGTGGGCCGACGTCGACGTGTTCATCGCCGCGGACCGGGCGGCCTGGGAGGAGCGGCCGTTCGCCTCGCTGCAGGCCGGCGCCCGGCTGGCCCCCGGTTCGGTGGACGGGCAGCGGTCGATCGACCTGATCAACCAGCTGGCCAGCCTGCGCAAGCCGACCAAGAGTTCCAGCCAGTTGGTGCACGGCGACCTCTACGGCACGGTGCTGTTCTCCGGCGCCGCGGCACCGGGGATCACCGACATCACGCCCTATTGGCGGCCGGCCTCCTGGGCCGCCGGGGTGGTGGTCGTCGATGCACTGTCCTGGGGCGACGCCGATGACGGGCTCATCGAACGCTGGGAGACATTGCCCGAATGGCCGCAGATGCTGTTGCGCGCATTGATGTTCCGTCTTGCGGTACACGCGCTGCATCCGCGCTCCACCTCTGAGGCGTTCCCCGGTCTGGCCCGCACCGCGGCACTCGTGCGGCTGATGCTGTAGGAGCCGGCCCGCTCAAAACCGGTGGCGCGCACTGCGCAGATCGATCTTGCCGTCGACGGCCGGTACCCCTTCGGCGCGAAGCCGTGCCAGCTGCTCGGTGCGCAGTTGGGTCGACGGCCGTCCGGAGGCGGGAACCACCCGGTGCCACGGCAGGTCGGCGCCGTCCACCCGCAGAATCCAGCCGACGATGCGCGGGCTGGACAGCTCTGCCGCGTCGGCGACATCGCCGTAGGTGGCGACCCGGCCGGCGGGGATGGCGAGGATCAACGCGCGCACCCGCTCCACCTGATCGTCGGTGACCGCCGCCATCCGGTCCGCTCCTAGCGCCGGTCCAGCTGCGCGCGGATCACGGCGGCGGCCTCGGCCGGGCGGGCCTGATCCACCATGTGGTCGCAGTCCAGATCCACCAGCGCGAAGTTCTCGCCCAGCCGGGCCCGCAGGGCGTCGATCAGGGCGGCCTGCACATACGCCGGGGACGTGCGCGTCGCCCGCACCACGGTGGTCGGCGTCGAGCGGGGAAGCACCACGGGGCGAGCCAGCTCGCTCCAGTAGGACATCACCGCGGGCACGCTGATCCGCCAGCCGAAACGTCCGCTCGGCAAGACGATCAGATGCTCGTCGAGCTCCGCGTCGAGCACGGCCGGATCCACGTCCGACCACGCGCCGTGCTCCTTCTCGGCGCGCGCCTCGGCCGGATCGGGATAGTCGGGGGAGGCCAGCATCGCCGCGGCGATCGTCGCCATCCACTCGCCGTCCAACCCGATCGCCGGATCGAGCAGCACCAAAGATTCGACCAGGTCGGGCCGGGCGGCGGCCAGATGCAGCGCGATGGCGCCGCCGAACGAATGCGCGACCACCGGAACCGGGCCGTCGGCGGCGCTGTCCAACAGCACCGCCAGTGCCGCGACGTTGGCGTCGATGGTCCACGGCGCCGCCCACGACGAATGACCGTGGCCGATCAGGTCCGGCGCGGCCACGGCGACGTCGGGCAGCTGCCCGGCCACATAGCGCCAGCGGCCCCCGTGGCCGGTCAGTCCGTGTACCGCCAGCAATCCGACCGGACCGTCGGGCCCGAAGCGGTGCACGTGCAGAAGATCGCTCACGTCGCTGATGCTGCCAGCAGGCCGGTTGCGGCCACGGGGCGACCCGCTGCGGCGGGCGGCCGTCGCCGGCGATGTCAGACCCCGATGGTGTGATGACGGGGTGAGTGAGTGCTGGGGTCCCGAGGTGCACGCCGCGCTGGATCCGGCGCAGCGCGGTGTCCTGCGGATCCTCGGCGGGCCCGGCACCGGCAAGACCGCCCTGCTGCGCGATGCGGCCGTCGCGCACGTCGCCGCCGGCACCGACCCGGCCGCCGTGCTGCTGCTGACCGGATCGGGCCGGCTGCCCGCGGCGGCCCGCGGTGCGCTCACCGCCACCGTGCTGGCCGCCGCCGGCGCGGACACCGGGCGAGCGGTCCGGGACCCGCTGGTGCGCACCGTGCACGGTTACGCCTTCGCGGTGCTGCAGCGGGCCGCCCGACGGGCCGAGGCCGCGCCGCCCCGGTTGGTCACCGGGGCCGAACAGGACAGCGTCATCCGCGATCTGCTCGCCGGGGAGGGGGCCGATGCCTGGCCGAAGGCGCTGCATGCGGCGCTGGCCACCGACGGCTTCGCCACCGAACTGCGGGACCTGATGGCCCGCTGCGCCGAGCGTGGCGTGGACCCGGCCGAACTGATCGGGCTGGGCAAGCGGTGCCGTCGCCCGGAATGGTCGGCCGCGGGCCGGTTCGCCCAGCAGTACGAACAGGTGATGCTGTTGCGTGCGGCGGTCGGTACCGCGGCCCCGCAGGCAACCACCCCCGCCCTGGGCGCCGCGGAACTGGTCGGGGCGGCGCTGGAAGCCCTGGCCGTCGACACCGATCTGCTGCTCGAGGAACGCAAGCGGATCCGAGTGTTGTTGGTCGACGACGCCCAGCAACTCGATCCGCAGGCGGCCCGGCTGGTGCGGGTGCTGGCCGCCGGAGTACCGCGAACGCTGATCGCCGGCGACCCGGATCAGGCCGTGTTCGGTTTCCGCGGCGCCGAACCCACCGTGCTGCTCGCCGACCGGCCGGACGGGGACACCACCCCGGCCATCGTGCTGACCGCGTCGCACCGGTGCGCCCCGGCGGTGGCCCGGGCGGTGGACGCGGTGGCCGCACGACTGCCCGGTACCCGTGCCACCCGCCGCCTGGAGGGCACCGGGGACGAGGCCGGGTCGGTGCTGGTGTGCACCGCCGCCACCGGCCACGCCGAGGCGACGCTGATCGCGGATACGCTGCGCCGCGCCCACCTGGTCGACGGCGTGCCGTGGTCGCAGATGGCGGTGATCGTCCGGTCGGTGCCGCGGGCAGCGGCGCGGCTGCCCCGAACCCTGACGGCGGCCGGCGTCCCGGTCGCGCTGCCGGCGGCCGGCGGGTTGCCGGCCGAACAGCCTGCGGTGGCCGCACTGCTGACGGTGCTGGAATGCACCGCGGACACCGTGGACGGGCCGCGGGCGCTGACCCTGCTCAGCGGTCCGATCGGACGGGTGGATCCGATCTCGCTGCGGCAGTTGCAACGGACGTTGCGCCGCGCGGCGCCGCACGCGGATGCGGCGGCCGATCCGGGGGAACGGCTCGCCGCGGTGCTGCGCGGCACCGGCGAGGACCTCCCGGCCGCGCACCAGCGCGCGCTGCGTCGGGTGCGGGGGGTGCTGCAGGCCGCGGCCCGCAGCCATGCCGGCGGCCACGATCCGCACCACACGCTCTGGCAGGCCTGGAATCGGTCCGGCCTACAACAACGTTGGCTGGCCGCCGCCGAGCGCGGCGGTACCGCGGGAGCGCAGGCCGGCCGCGACCTGGACGCGGTGACCGCGCTGTTCGACCTCGCCGAGCAGTACGTGAACCACACCGCCGGCGCGACCCTGACCGGGCTCGTGGAGTACGTCACCGCGATGCAGCTGGCCGCACCCCGCTCCGATGCCGCAGCCGATTCCGACGCCGTCGAGGTACTCAGTGCCCATGCGGCGATCGGCCGCGAATGGGATCTGGTGGTGATCGCCGGCATGCAGGACGGGTTGTGGCCCAACACCGTTCCGCGTGGCGGCGTGCTGGGCACCCAACGACTGCTGGACACGCTGCAGGGTTTCGGCGAAGACGTGTCGGCGCGGGCTCCGTTGCTCGCCGACGAGCGACGGCTGCTGGTGTCGGCCATCGGCCGGGCGCGGCGTCGGCTGGTGGTCACCGCGGTCGACGGAGACGGGGACGGCGGCACCGACGAGCAGATCCCCTCGGAGTTCTTCACCGAACTCGCGGCCTGCGACACCGGCGATCGATCCTCGGCGACGCCGCCCGTAGTGGCCCCTCCGGTGCTGTCCCCGGCGGGTCTGGTGGGCCGGCTACGCGCCGTGGTCTGTGCCCCGGAGGGGGCGGTCAGCGACATCGAACGTGGCGACGCGGCAACACAGTTGGCGCGGCTGGCCCGCGCCGGGGTGCCCGGAGCCGACCCGCAGAGCTGGTACGGCGTGATACCGCTGAGCACCGCGGAGCCGGTGCTGGACGTCGTGGCCGGAGAGCCCGTCACGCTGTCGCCCTCGGCGCTGCAGAAGCTGCTGGACTGCCCGCTGCGGTGGATGGCCGAACGCCACGGCGGAAGCGATCCGCACGGTCTGAGTTCGACGATCGGGTCGGTGATCCATGCCCTGGTGGCCGAATCGGCGGGCAACCCAGCAGAACTGCTGGCCGAGCTGGACCGGGCCTGGCAGCGGTTGCCGTTCACCGCGGAGTGGCACGCGGCCAACGAACTTCAGCGGCATCGCGTCATGATCGAAGCGTTCCTGTCGTGGCGGACGGCGACCCGTGACCAGCTCACCGAGGTCGGCACGGAGATCGCGTTCGAGGGCGTGCTCGACGTCGGCGCCGGTGCCGGGGTACGGCTGAGCGGCCAGATCGACCGGGTCGAACGTGACGCCGCCGACCGGCTGGTGGTCATCGACGTCAAAACCGGCAAGACCCAGGCCACCAGGGTCGAGGCGCAGCAGCACGCCCAACTGGCCGTCTACCAGTTGGCGGTGCAGGCCGGGTTGCTCGGCGCCGACGAACAGCCCGGCGGGGCCCGGTTGGTCTACCCCGCCAAACCCGGCAAAACCGGGGCCACCGAACGCGAACAGGATCCGCTCACCCCCGAAACCGGGCGACTGTGGCGGGAACGGATCGCGCAGGCGGCCGCCGACACGGTGGGCCCGGAATTCACCGCTCGGGTCAACGACGGCTGCTCGACGTGCCCGGTCCGGCCGATCTGCCCCGCCTACGACGAGGGGAGGGACGCATGACCGCCCGCTACAGTCCGGCCGATCTGGCCGATGCGCTCGGACTGCACCAGCCGACCGACGAGCAGGCGGCCGTCATCGCCGCCCCGCTGCAGCCCCTGGTGGTGATCGCCGGGGCGGGTGCGGGCAAGACCGAGACGATGGCCGCCCGGGTGGTGTGGCTGGTCGCCAACGGCTACGCCGAACCCGGTCAGGTGTTGGGTCTGACGTTCACCCGCAAAGCCGCGGGTCAACTGCTGCGCCGGGTCCGGTCCCGCCTGGCCCGGCTCGCCGGGACGGGATTGCCGGTCACCGATCCGGGGCAGCCCGCGTTCGGTGCCGGGGAGGCCGCCGAGCAGTCGCCCACGGTGAGCACCTATCACGCCTTCGCCGGGGCGCTGCTGCGCGAATACGGGCTGCTGGAGGGCATCGAACCCGACACCCGGCTGCTGACCGAGACCGCACGGTGGCAGTTGGCGTTCGAGGTGGTCAACGACTACCCGGGGCCGTTGCGCACCGAGCGGGATCCGGCCGCGATCGCCTCGATGCTGTTGCGGCTGTCGGGGCAGCTGGCCGAACACCTGGTGGACGTCGACGAACTGCGCTACACGCACCTGGAGTTGGAGCGACTGGTCCATCACCTGCCGCCGGGGCCCCGCCAGCGCGCCGAACCCAACCAGACGCTGCGCAAGATGCTCGACGCGCAGACGGCGCGCGCGGAACTGGTGCCGCTGATCGAGGCGCTGCATCAGCGGATGCGGGCCGAACGTGTGATGGACTTCGGCGCGCAGATGTCGACCGCCGCCCGGTTGGCGCAGTCGAATCCGACGGTCGGGGCTCGCTTGCGCGGCACCTACCGGGTGGTGCTGCTCGACGAATACCAGGACACCGGACATGCGCAGCGCGTCCTGCTGTCGTCGCTGTTCGGCGGCGGCGCCGACGACGGCCTGGCGTTGACCGCGGTGGGCGACCCGATCCAGTCCATCTACGGCTGGCGCGGTGCATCGGCGACGAATCTGCCCCGGTTCGCCACCGACTTCTCGCTGTCGGACGGCAGCCCAGCCCCCACCCTGGAACTGCGGACCAGTTGGCGCAATCCGCCGGAGGTACTGCACGTGGCCAACGAGGTCTCCGCGGTGGCGCGGCAGCGGTCGGTGGCCGTGGAATCGTTGCGGGCGCGTCCGGGCGCACCCGCGGGCACGGTCCGGGTGGCGCTGCTGCCCGATCTGGCGGGTGAGAACGATTGGGTCGCCGACGCGCTGCAGGACCACTATCGGAAGGCCGAAGCCGACGGTACGGCCCCACCGACGGCGGCAGTGCTGATCCGGCGCAACTCCGACGCGGCACCGCTGGCCCAGGCGCTGCGGGCTCGCGGACTCCCGGTGGAGGTGGTGGGCCTGGGCGGGCTGCTGGCGGTCCCCGAAGTCGCCGCCCTGGTGGCGATGCTGCGGCTCATTCAGGAGCCGACCGCCGGAGCGGCGGCGATGCAGGTGTTGACCGGGCCGCGCTGGCGGCTCGGTGCCGCGGATCTGGCCGTACTGTGGCGGCGCGCCGGCGAGCTGACCGGGCGGGCAGCCAGGCCGGTCTCGGCGGTGGAGATCGCCGCCGCCGCCGGACCCGATTCCGACACCGCGTGCCTGGCCGATGCGCTCGCGGATCCCGGTCCGGCGGAACGCTATTCGGCCACCGGATACCGGCGGATCGTCGCGCTGGCCGACGAGCTGACGCTGCTGCGCGGCCACCTGTGGCATCCGCTGCCGGACCTGGTCGCCGAAGTACGCCGTGTCCTGGGGCTGGACTGTGAGGTGCGTGCCGAACAGCCGCTGGGGGCCGCGGCCTCCGGCACCGAGCAACTCGATGCCTTCGCCGACGTGGTGGCCGGCTATGCCGACGGCGCCGGCGGCGGCCAGAACGCCCTGGCGGGTCTGCTGGCCTACCTCGACGTGGCCGCCAAGGAGGAGAAGGGGCTGGAGTCCGCCGCGCCGGTGGTCGCCACCGACCGGATTCAGATCCTCACGGTGCACTCCGCCAAGGGCCTGGAATGGCAGGTGGTCGCGGTACCGCACCTGGTGTCGGGGGTGTTCCCCTCGACGACGGCGAAGGGCAGCTGGCTGTCGGATGCCGGCGAACTGCCGCCGTTGCTGCGCGGCGACCGCGCCCAACTCGACGATCACGGGGTCCCGGTATTGGACACCGACACCGTCACCCACCGAAAGCAGTTGGAAGACGTCATCGACGAACACAAGCGCCGACTGGCGCAGCGGCGCGTCGACGAAGAACGCCGACTGCTCTATGTCGCGGTCACCCGCGCCGAGGACACCCTGCTGGTCTCCGGCTACCACTGGGGGCCCGGCACCAGTAAACCGAGGGGCCCGTCGGAGTTCCTCACCGAGATCAAAGCGGTGCTCGACGGGGCCGCCGAGGCGGGAACACCCTGCGGGGTGATCGAGCACTGGGCGCCGGAACCGGTCGCCGGAGCGCAGAACCCGTTGACCGACACCGTCGTCGAGGGGACATGGCCGGTCGATCCGCTGGGCGGCCGGCGCGGCGACGTGGAACGCGGTGCCGCGCTGGTCGCCGCGGCACTGCGCGACGGTGCGCCCGCGGACGAGTCGGCGGAGGCCGGCTCCTGGGCGGCCGACGTCGACGCGCTGCTGGCCGAACAGGCCGCCGTCGTCGAACCCCCGGTCCGGCGGCTGCCCGGCCTGCTCTCGGTCAGCAACCTGGTGGAGCTGAGCCGAGACCCCGACGGTGCCGCGCAGCGACTGACCCGCCGCCTCCCGGGCCGCCCGGACCCGCATGCGTTGCTGGGCACCGCGTTTCACGACTGGGTGCAGCGGTTCTACGGGGCGGAGCGGTTGTTCGAACTCGACGACCTGCCCGGTGCCGCCGATGCCGACGTCGCCCGGGCGGATGCCCGCGAACTGGCGGACCTGCAGGCGGCGTTCCTGAATTCGCCGTGGTCGGCCCGTACTCCCACCGACGTCGAGGTGCCGTTCGAGATGACCGTCGGGCAGACCGTGGTCCGGGGGCGCATCGACGCGGTGTTCGCCGACCGGGACGGTGGCGTGACGGTGGTGGACTGGAAGACCGGGGCCGCACCCAAAGGCGCCGAGGAACGCCGACACGCCACCATCCAGTTGGGCGTCTACCGGCTGGCCTGGTCCGCGCTGACCGGATGCCCGCCGGCACAGGTGCGTGCCGCCTTCCACTACGTGCGTTCCGGGACCACCGTGATCGCCGACGAGCTTCCCGATCTGCCCGAGCTGGCCGCACTGCTGAGCCGGTGACAACGGGAGTGGCTACAGTGGGTCCGTGCGTCAGGCCGACCGATGACCGCTCGCCGTGGCGGGAGCTAGCTGGCGGCGGTTGCGTCGTCTCGATGAGACGCTGACCGCCCAACCCAGTCACGCGCTCGTGGGTGTGCTCCGCATCCCGCACGGCCAGTCCGGCCCGGGCCGCACCGTCTATCGGCGCACGCTCATCGCGCTCGGTGCGCTGCTGGTCTCCACGGTGCTGGTCTACCTGGACCGCGACGGTTACCAGGATGTGCGCTACGAGGATGTGCAGGACGGGCGCCTGACGTTCCTGGACTGCCTCTATTACTCGGCGGTGACCCTGTCCACCACCGGATACGGCGACATCACGCCGGTCACCGAGTTCGCGCGCCTGATCAACGTCGCGATCATCACCCCACTGCGGATCGCCTTCCTGATCCTGCTGGTCGGAACGACCGTGGAAGCGTTCACCGAGACGTCCCAGCAGGCATTCCGCATTCAGCGTTGGAGGAGAAGAGTGCGCGATCACACCATCGTCATCGGCTACGGAACCAAGGGCAAGACCGCGATCGCGGCGATGCTCGGCGACGACGAGACCACTCCGAGCGACATCGTCGTGGTGGACAACGACCGGTCGGTGCTCGACCGCGCCAAGAGTGCCGGACTGGTCACGGTGGACGGCGATGCGACCCGCTCGGACGTCCTGCGACTGGCCAGCGCCCAGCGGGCCGCGGCGATCGTGGTAGCCACCGGCTCCGATGCCACCGCCGCGCTGGTCACCCTGACCGCCCGGGAGATCGCCCCGCAGGCCACCATCGTCGCCGCCATCCGGGAAGCCGAGAACCAGCATCTGCTGGAACAGTCCGGCGCCAACTCGGTGGTGGTGTCCTCCGAGACCGCCGGGCGGCTGCTGGGCATCGCCACCACCACCCCCAACGTCGTCGACATCATCGAGGATCTGCTCACCCCGGACGCCGGGTACGCCATCACCGAGAGGGAGGTGGAGCAGGCGGAGGTCGGCGGATCGGCCAAGCACCTCAACGAGATCGTGCTCGCGGTGGTGAGGGACGGCCGGCTACTGCGGCTGGACACGCCGGAGGTGGACGTGATCGAAGCGGGCGACCGCCTGCTCTACGTCAAGACGGTGAGCGCCTAGTGAATTTCCAGCTACGCCGGGTACCGCTGCTGTCACGCGTCGGGGCCGACCGTTCGGATCAGTTGCGCACCGACACCGATGCCGCCGTCGCCGGCTGGCCGACCGCCGCACTGCTGCGGGTCGACCCCCGCAACCAGGTATTGGTGGCCGACGGCCGCGTCGTGCTGCAGGACGCCCGCGAACTCGGCGAGACCCCGCCGGTGGATGCGGTCTTTCTGGGCCGGATCGAGAACGGCAGGCATGTCTGGGCGGTGCGCGGTGCACTGCAGGCGCCGGACGGAGCCGACGTCTCGGTGCTGGACATCCGCGCGACCGGTGATGTTTTCGACGACGTCAGCGCGCAACTGGTGTCCTCGGCGATCGCGCTGCTCAACTGGCACGACAACGCCCGGTTCTCGGCCGTCGACGGAACCCCGACCAAGCCGGTCCGCGGTGGTTGGGCGCGGGCCAATCCGCTCACCGGCGTCGAGGAGTTCCCACGTATCGACCCCGCCGTGATCTGCCTGGTGCACGACGGCGCCGACCGGGTGGTGCTGGCCCGGCAGCACAACTGGCCGGTCCGGATGTTCTCGCTGCTGGCCGGCTTCGTCGAGGCCGGCGAATCGTTCGAGGCCTGCGTGGTCCGCGAGGTCCACGAAGAGGTCGGGCTGTCGGTGCGCGACGTGACCTATCTGGGCAGCCAACCGTGGCCGTTCCCGCGGTCGTTGATGGTCGGCTTCCATGCCGTCGCCGACCCGGGGCAGACGTTCGCATTCAGCGACGGCGAGATCACCGAGGCCAACTGGTTCACCCGTGACGAGGTCCGGGCCGCGCTGTCGGCCGGCGCCTGGAACAACGGCGACCCGGATGCGAAACTGCTGCTGCCCGGATCGATCTCGATCGCCCGGACCATCATCGAGTCCTGGGCCGAGTGCGACTGAGCCGGCGGTCTACCCGCCGAGGCGCTCCAGCTTCGCCTTCACCTCACGCCCGGTCGGGTTCGTCAGCGTGGAACCATCGGCGAACCGCAGCGTCGGCACCGTGCGGTTACCGCCGTTGGCCGAGCTGACGAACTCCGCCGCCGTGGGGTCCTGCTCGATATCGATCTCCGTGTAGTCGATCCCGAGATTCTTCAACGCCGCCTTGAGCTGCCGGCAGTAGCCACACCATTGGGTCGTGTACATGACGAGCTGGTCCATAACTGCCCAAACCTAATCGGTGGCGCGATGATTCCCGAATCGGCGTCCGGGGCCGTCGGGGGCGCCTGCCAAGATGGACGCCATGGATGCGCTCATCGCCGGACTCGACGAGGAGCAGCGTGCCGCCGTGCTGGCACCGCGCGGGCCGGTGTGCGTGCTGGCCGGCGCCGGTACCGGCAAGACCCGCACCATCACCCACCGGATCGCCCAACTGGTGGCCGGCGGCCATGTGGCACCCGGACAGGTGCTGGCGGTGACGTTCACCCAGCGCGCCGCCGGGGAGATGCGGTCGCGGTTGCGGGCGCTGGGTTCGGCGGCCGGATCGGGTGCGGCCGCCGGGGTCGGCGGGGTACAGGCGTTGACCTTCCACGCCGCCGCCCGCCGCCAGTTGCGCTACTTCTGGCCGCGGGTGGTCGGCGACACCTCCTGGGAACTGTTGGACCGCAAATTCGGGGTGGTCGCACGCGCGGCCGGGCACGCCGGCCTGCGCCTGAGCAACGACGACGTCCGCGACGTGGCCGGCGAGATCGAATGGGCCAAGGCATCCCTGATCGGACCGGAGCAATACCCGGCGGCGGTGGCCGAAGCCGGCCGGGACATCCCGCTGGACGCGACCAAACTGGCCGACGTCTACGCCGGCTATGAGGCGCTCAAGGCCCGCGGTGAGGTCGCGATGCTCGACTTCGACGACCTGCTGCTGCACACCGCCGCCGCGATCGAGAACGACGCCGCGGTGGCCACCGAATTCCGGGACCGCTACCGCTGCTTCGTCGTCGACGAATACCAGGACGTCACGCCGCTGCAGCAGCGGGTGCTGTCGGCCTGGCTGGGGGAGCGCGACGACCTGACCGTGGTCGGCGACGCCAACCAGACCATCTACTCGTTCACCGGGGCCTCGCCGCGCTACCTGCTGGATTTCACCCGGCGCTTCCCCGACGCCACCCTGGTGCGGCTGGAACGCGACTACCGGTCCACACCGGAAGTGGTGTCACTGGCCAACCGGGTGATCGCCGCCGCGCGCGGGCGGGTGGCCGGCAGCAAACTGAAGCTGATCGGCCAGCGCGATTCCGGGCCGACACCGACGTTTCGGGAGCATCCCGACGAGGTCGCCGAGGCCGCCGCGGTGGCCAAGTCCATCGCCGGTCTCATCCGCGACGGTGTGGCACCGGCCGAGATCGCCGTGCTGTACCGGATCAACGCGCAGTCGGAGGTCTACGAGGAGGCGTTGACCGAGGCCGGCATCGCCTACCAGGTGCGCGGGGGCGAGGGGTTCTTCACCCGCCAGGAGATCCGCCAGTCGCTGGTCGCCCTGCAGCGTGCCGCCGAGCGCGGCGCCGACGGGCCGCTTCCCGCCGTGGTGCGCGGCGTCCTCGAGCCGCTGGGACTGACCGCCGAACCCCCGGCCGGCGCCAAAGCCCGGGAGCGGTGGGAGGCGCTCGGTGCGCTGGCCGAACTCGTCGACGACGAGGTGGCGCAACGCCCGGACCTCGATCTTCCCGCGTTGCTGACCGAGCTGCGGATGCGCGCGGACTCCCGGCACCCGCCGACCGTGCAGGGCGTCACACTGGCCTCACTGCACGCCGCCAAGGGGCTGGAATGGGACGCGGTGTTCCTGGTCGGCCTGGCCGACGGCACCCTGCCGATCTCGCACGCCCTGGCACACGGCCCGGACAGTGAGGCCGTCGAGGAGGAACGCCGACTGCTCTACGTCGGCGTCACCCGGGCCCGGATCCACCTGACGCTGAGCTGGGCGCTGGCCCGGGCCCCGGGCGGACGGGCGGGCCGCAGGCCGTCCCGCTTCCTCAGCGGTATCGCCCCGCAGGCCGCAGAAGGCGCCGGTCGGGGTTCGAGCTCCCGGCGCAAGGCCCGCGGCGCCCCCAAGTTCTGCCGGATCTGCAACAAGGCGCTGGACACCCCCGCGGCCATCATGCTCAGCCGCTGCGAGACCTGCGCCGCCGATGTCGACACCGAACTGCTGGTCGCCCTCAAGGACTGGCGGCTGCGTACCGCCACCGAGCTGAAGGTGCCCGCCTACATCGTGTTCTCCGACAACACGCTCACCGCGATCGCCGAGATGCTGCCCGACGACGAGGCGGCACTGGTCGCGATCCCGGGCATCGGTGCGCGCAAACTCGAACAGTTCGGTTCCGACGTGCTCGAACTCGTCCGCAACCGGGGCTGAGTACCCGGCCCGAAAATTCGGTTGTGCGGCTCCCGGGCCGGCGGTTAACCTTGGCGACCATGACCACCCCGGGTGCCTTCCTCGTACGTGCGGCCGCTGCCGCACGTGCCGCCGGCGCGCATGCCGCCGCGGCCGCAGAGTCCGTGCATCGGGGTTTCGTCTGACACTTTTGAGAACTCAGCCACCCGATGGCCACGGACCCGCGAAGGGGCCGTGGCCATTTTTTTGCATTCTTCCCAGAACAGGTGACCGACGATGACCGACCAACCCGAATTCCCGTGCAACAGCGACCCCGATCTATGGTTCGCCGACGACCCCGCCGACCTGGAACGCGCCAAGACCCAGTGCGGTCAGTGCCCGATCCGTCGCCAGTGCCTGGCGGCGGCCCTGCAGCGTGCCGAGCCGTGCGGGGTGTGGGGCGGTGAGATCCTCGACCGGGGTGTCGTGATCGGCCGCAAACGGCCTCGCGGCCGCCCGCGCAAGGAGCCGGTGGCAGCCTGAGCGCTAGGCGGAGACGTCCTCGGGTGCGTTGAAGCCCGGCACCAGTTCCTCGGAGAGCCGCTTGATCGGCACGTGGGCATCGAGCTGACACATGATCGCCGTGGTCGACCCCAGCACCCGCATCGGCATCGCGAGTTTGGGCGGCAGGTCCAATTGGCGGGCGGTCTTGAGCTGCTCGACGGGCCGTTCCAGCTGCTTGCCGGCCATCCGCATCAGCCATTTGCGGGTGTAGTGGAACACCTCGACTTCCACCGGTTCGACGTACTGGCGCAGCATCTCATCGATCTCGCGCACCGAGACGTCCTTGCCGTCCTGGATGAACCCGCCCTTGCGCATGGTCTCGATGACCTTGTCGTAGTCCTTGTCGCGCGCGTAGCGCACCGAGGCGCCCAACTCGGGGGGGAACCCGCCGGGCATCGGCGCCACGGCACCGAAGTCGATGATGCCCATCCGGCCATCGGGCAGCAGCATGAAGTTGCCCGGGTGGGCGTCACCGTGGATCAACTCCAGCCGGCGGGCGGCGTCCCAGGTGAACTCGGCCAGCCGGGTGCCCATCAGATCGCGTTGCTCGACGGTGCCGTTGCGGATGATCTCGCCCATCCCGACGCCGTCGATCCACTCCTGGATCACCGTCTTGGGAGCACTGGCCACCACGTTGGGGATGTGGAAATGCGGGTGGCCGGCGTACGCCTTGGCGAAGATCCGCTGGTTGTCGGCCTCGAGCCGGTAATCCAGCTCCATCTCCGTGCGCTCGATCAATTCGTCGATGACGCCCTTGACGTCCACGCCGGGGGCCAACTGCTTGAACACACCGGTCAGTCGCCGGATGGTCTTCAGGTCGGCGCGTAGCGCCTCGTCGGCACCGGGGTACTGGATCTTGACCGCTACCGGACGTCCGTCGGCCCACACCGCCTTGTGCACCTGGCCGATGCTGGCCGAGGCGACGGGGGTGTCGTCGAAGTCGCTGAACCGTTCGCGCCACTTGGTGCCCAGCTGGGCGTCGAGCACCCGGTGCACCTTGTCCGCGGGCAGCGGCGGGGCGTCCTTCTGCAGCTTGGTCAGTGCCTCGCGGTAGGGCTCGCCGAACTCCTCGGGGATGGCCGCCTCCATCACCGACAGCGCCTGGCCCACCTTCATGGCCCCGCCCTTGAGCTCACCGAGGACGGTGAACAGCTGGTTCGCCGCCTTCTCCATGAGTTCGGCGGTGACTTCGTCCTTGGACTTGCCGGTCAGTCGCTTCCCGAACCCGAGTGCTGCCCGGCCGGCGAAACCGACCGGCAGGCTGGCCAGCTTCGCATTGCGCGCCGCGCTACCGCGTTTGATCTCTGACACGTGTCCATCATCCACGACGTTGCTGTGGTACCGGTCACCGCGTTGAAAATTCTTGGTGACGGACGCCACCTCAGCAATCGCACAACGGGTGCCGAGTCCAGCGCCGGGTCACGATCGACCCGGCGGTCAGGTCCAACTCCAGGGTGGCGTTCAGCGTCGGCGGCGCGGCCACCGGCCCGCCGGCCGCGGTGCCGCGCACCGCGTCGATCACCGAATCGACCTGCTTGAGCGCCAGGGCCACGGTGGCCAGCACCGTCGGTCGGTCGGCGTGGGCGACGGTGTGCCGAAGTTGGGCGGCCACCGCCGGCCACGCCGAATCCCGATCCCGGCGATGCAGATCCGCGCAGGCCAGGCAACTGGTGGCTCCGGGCAGCACCAGCGGGCCGACCACCCCGATCCCGTCGCGCACCCGCACCGGCAGGTGCGGTACGCGCTCGGTGTGCAGTTCCCGCACCAGCCGCGGGTCGGTCACCAGATAGTCCGACAGCACCACCAGATCGGTGCCGGCGCCGCTGATCGCCGCATGCGAGTGGCTGGTGTGCCGGACGACGGCGCTCGAACACCGCAGCGACTCCACCAGCAGGTCCGACAGTGGCCCGCGGCCGTGCACGCGCAGCGCCACCGGATGCCGGGCGCGGCGGTCACCGGCGCCGTGTACCGCGACACCGGCCCGAACCAGGCTGGACATCAGATCGTCCAACTCGGTGGGGTCCACCGGGCCGTGCTGGCCGGCTTCCCGGCACAGTGCGGCCGCGGTGGTCGGGATCTGCATGCAGCGCAGGACGGTGGCCAGCGCGGCCGTCGTCAGGCCGCGGGGCGGTTGGACCAGCACGGCCCGACGCGGATCCCAGCCGACCTGGACCGTGCCGTCCGGGCGCAGCAGCACCGGCAACCTGGGATCGAGGGTGATGCAGGCGGGGGCCACCCCCCGACCCTGGCACGGACGGCGCCGCCGGGTCTTCGGCTATCCACAGCGGTCGCCGGGCCCGCGCCCGTGGCGACGGCCCGTCAGTCCTCGGTGTTGTCGGCCTCGCGCTGGAACTCGGCGATCGCCTCGTCGATGGCCGAGTCGATGTCGTTGGAGCCCCCGATGATCCGGTCGATGAACCCGGCCGGGTCGTCGAGGTCGTCGGAGGAGGGCAACAGGTCGGGGTGCTGCCAGACCTTGTCGCGGGCGTCGGACCCGACCGCGGTGGTCAGCCGTTCCCACAGCACGGCGGCCTCACGCAGTTTGCGGGGCCGCAACTCCAGGCCGACCAGGGTGGCGAAGGTCTGTTCGGCCGGGCCACCGGTGGCGCGACGGCGACGCAGCATCTCCGACAGTGCGGTGGTGCCGGGAATCCGGTCACCGAGCGCCGCATTGACCACGGTCTGCACCCAGCCCTCGATCAGGGCGAGCAGGGTCTCCAGCCGTTCCAGCGCGGCTAACTGCTCGGGGGTCGACTTCGGCTCGAAAACTCCCTGGTTGAGTAGTTCGTTCATGGCGGCGGGATCGGTCATGGCCGCCGGATCCATGTTCTGCGCCAGTTCCTCGATACCGCGGATGTCGATCTTCATCCCCCGCGCGTAGGCCTCCACCGCACTGAGCAACTGGTTCGACAGCCACGGCACGTGGGAGAACAACCGGTGGTGGGCGGCTTCGCGGGCCGCCAAGAACGTGACGACCTCGCTGCGCGGATGGTCCAGCCCGCTCGACAGTTCCTCGATCGCGCCCGGCAGCAGCGCCGCGGTGCCGCCCGGCCCCAACGGCAGTCCGATGTCGGTCGAGGTCAGCACCTCGCCGGAGAGCCGGCTCAAGGCCTGACCCAGCTGGGAGCCGAACGCCAGCCCACCCATCTGCGACATCACCGACAGCAGCGGTCCGGCCATGGTCTTGGCTTCTTCGGGAAGCGCCGAGACCCACACCGAGGAGACCTGTTGGGCCATCGGGTCGCACAGTCGCTGCCAGGTGGACATGGTGTTTTCCACCCACTCCACCGGCGTCCACGCCACTCCCGCGGTGGTCCCGGCCGGAAACGGGGTCGCACCGTCGAGCCAGGTCTCGGCCAGGCGTACCGCGTCGCCGATGGCCGCGGCGGTCGACGCCGTGACCGGCGGGACCGAGCCGATCGATCTGATCGCCACCTGACGCGCCAGGTCGTAATTCACCGGGCCGGCCGGACGGCCGTCGGCACCGACCCGCCCGGCTCCACTGAACATCTGCCCGAGTTGGGTGAAGACCTGCCCCAGATCGGCCATGTTGAAACCAGCGCCCATCCCGAACGGGTCGCTGGGTCCGGAGCCTCGCTCGCGGTCGGGGTCGTCCCCGGAAGAGAAACCGAAGGGCAGATCAGCCATAGCTACAACCGTACCCACCGGCATCGATCGGCGGAGCGACACGCGCCGGGACCGCGATCGGGGTAGGGGCCGTTTACCATACCCGGGGTGAACAGGCGGATTCTCACGCTGTTGGCGGCGGTGCTGCCGGTAGCCGTTTTCGGCGCACTGCTGACGGCGGTGACCGTCCCCTTCGTGTCCTTCGGCCCCGGCCCCACGTTCGACACCCTCGGCGCCATCGACGGCAAGCAGGTGGTCGAGATCGAGGGCACCGCCACGCACGCCACCACCGGCCACCTCAACATGACCACCGTGTCGCAGCGCGACGGGCTGACCCTGGGGGAGGCGTTGACGCTGTGGCTGTCCGGGCGCGAGCAGTTGATGCCCCGTGACCTGGTCTATCCGCCCGGAAAGTCCCGCGAGGAGATCAACGACGACAACGACGCCGAGTTCCGGGCTTCCGAGCAGAGCGCCGAATACGCCGCACTGGGATATCTGCGCTACCGGAACGCGGTCACGCTCGCCGAGGTGCAGGATCCGGGACCGTCGGCCGGCGGGCTGCGACGTGGTGACGCCGTGGACGCCGTCAACGGCGAACCCGTCTACACGGTGCAGCAGTTCACCGCCAAGCTGGCCGACACCAAGCCGGGCCAGACCGTGGCGATCGACTACCGGCGCAAGAACGCACCGGCAGGAACCGCGCGGATTACGCTGGGAGAGAACAAGGACCGCGCCAACGGATTCTTGGGTGTCTCGGTGATCGACGCACCGTGGGCGCCGTTCACCGTCGACTTCAATCTCGCCAACATCGGCGGGCCGTCCGCCGGGTTGATGTTCTCGCTGGCCGTCATCGACAAGCTGACCGACGGCACCCTGGCCGGACAGAATTTCATCGCCGGTACCGGGGTCATCAATTCCAACGGGCAGGTCGACCCGATCGGCGGAATCACCCACAAGATGACGGCGGCCCGCGACGCCGGCGCGACGGTGTTTCTGGTCCCCTCCGACAACTGTTACGAAGCCCGATCCGACGACAAGGGCCTGACCCTGGTCAAGGTCGACAACCTCGCCCAGGCGGTGGATTCGTTGCGCACCATCACCGACGGAGGTCAGCCGCCCTCTTGCTGACTCCGCGGTTGGCTACAGTGGGGCCGTCGGGGACAACTGAGCTAGGGAGCGTGACAACGTGGGTATGCGGCCCACCGCGAGGATGCCGAAACTGACCGCCCGTAGTCGGGTCATGGTCGGCAGCGCGTTCGTCGTTATCGTTCTACTGCTGGTGGGACCGCGGCTGATCGACGGTTATGTCGATTGGCTGTGGTTCGGGGAGTTGGGATACCGCTCGGTATTCGTCACCACCCTGGTCACCCGGCTCATCGCGTTCACGGTGGTGGCGCTGCTGGTCGGCGGGTTCGTCTTCGCCGCCATGGCGCTGGCCTTCCGGGCCCGGCCGGTCTTCGTACCCAGCAACGGTGTCAACGATCCGGTCGCCCGGTATCGCACGACGGTGCTCTCGCGCCTGCGGTTGGTCGGGTTCGGGGTGCCGGCGGGCATCGGTGTGCTGGCCGGCATCGTGGCGCAGAGCTACTGGGTGCGCATCCAGTTGTTCCTGCGCGGCGACGACTTCGGGATCACCGATCCGCAGTTCGGCAAAGACCTGGGTTTCTACGCCTTCGACCTGCCGTTCTACCGGCTGGTGGTGGGTCTGCTGCTGGCGACGTTGTGCCTGGCCACGGTCGCGAACCTGGCGACGCACTACATCTTCGGCGGCATCCGGCTGTCCGGACGTGCCGGTGCCCTGAGTCGCCCGGCGCGCATCCAGGTGGTCAGCCTGATCGGCACCCTGGTGCTGCTCAAGGCGGGTGCCTACTGGCTGGACCGTTACGAGCTGCTCAGCCACACCCGTACCGGCAAGCCCTTCACCGGCGCCGGCTACACCGACATCAACGCGGTACTGCCGGCCAAGATGATCCTGCTGGCGATCGCACTGATCTGCGCGGTCGCGGTGTTCTCGGCGATTGTGCTGCGCGACTTGCAGATCCCGGCGATCGGACTGGTGCTGCTGTTGCTGTCCTCGGTCGTCGTCGGTGCCGGCTGGCCGCTGATCGTGGAACAGTTCAGCGTCAAGCCCAACGCGGCGCAGAAGGAGAGCGAATACATCTCCCGCTCGATCACCGCGACCAGGCAGGCCTACGGCCTGACCGAGGACGTGGTCACCTACCGCGACTACCGTGGCGATGCCAAGGCGACGGCAGCGCAGGTGCGCGCCGACGCGGCCACCACCTCCAACATCCGGTTGCTGGACCCCACCATCGTCAGCCCCGCGTTCACCCAGTTCCAGCAGGGCAAGAACTTCTACAACTTCCCCGACCAGCTGTCGATCGACCGCTACCGGGACAAGAACGGCCAACTGCGCGACTATGTGGTCGCCGCCCGCGAGCTCAACCCGGACCGGTTGATCGACAACCAGCGTGACTGGATCAACCGGCACACCGTCTACACCCACGGCAACGGCTTCATCGCCTCGCCGGCCAACACCGTGCGCGGCATCGCCGACGATCCCAAACAAAACGGTGGCTATCCGGAGTTCCTGGCCAACGTGGTCGGCGCCAACGGCACCGTCGTCTCCAACGGCCCGGCCCGCCTGGACCAGCCGCGCATCTACTACGGCCCGGTGATCGCCGACACGCTGGCCGACTACGCCATCGTCGGACGCAACGGCGCCGACCGGGAATACGACTACGAGACCAACACCGAGACGAAGAACTACACCTACACCGGCGCCGGTGGTGTCGGCATCGGAAACTGGTTGAACCGCAGCGTGTTCGCCGCGAAGTTCGCCGAACGCAACTTCTTGTTCTCCTCGGTGATCGGACCGGACAGCAAGATCTTGTTCAATCGCGATCCGGCCCGCCGGGTGCAGGCGGTGGCGCCGTGGCTGACCACCGACTCCATGGTGTATCCGGCCATCGTCAACAAGCGGATGGTCTGGATCATCGACGGCTACACCACCTTGGACAACTACCCGTACTCGCAGATGACGTCGCTGTCGTCGGCGACGGCGGACTCCAAGGAGGTCGAGTTCAACCGGCTGCTACCGGACCGGCGGGTGTCCTACATCCGCAACTCGGTGAAGGCCACCGTCGACGCCTACGACGGAACGGTGAGCCTCTACGCGCAGGATGAGCAGGACCCGGTCCTGAAGGCCTGGATGAAGGTGTTCCCCGGCACGGTCAAAGCCAAGTCGGAGATCTCGCCCGAACTCGCCGAACACCTGCGCTACCCCGAAGACCTGTTCAAGGTCCAGCGCATGTTGCTGGCCAAGTACCACGTCAACGACCCAGTGACGTTCTTCTCCACCTCGGACTTCTGGGACGTGCCGCTGGACCCGAACCCGACCGCCAGCAGCTTCCAGCCGCCGTACTACATCGTCGCGAAAAACCTTGCCAAGGGCGACAACTCGGCATCGTTCCAGCTGACCAGCGCGATGAACCGGTTCAAGCGCGACTACCTGGCCGCCTACATCAGTGCCAGCTCCGATCCGGACACCTACGGCAAGATCACCGTCTTGACCATTCCCGGTCAGGTCAACGGGCCCAAGCTCGCCAACAACGCGATCACCACCGACACCGACGTCAGCCAGGACCTCGGTGTGATCGGCCGCGACAACCAGAACCGCATCCGGTGGGGCAATCTGCTCACCCTGCCGATCGCAGACGGCGGATTGCTCTACGTCGAACCGGTGTACGCCTCACCGGGTTCCGGTGACGCCTCGTCGTCCTACCCGCGACTGATCCGGGTGGCGATGATGTACAACGACAAGATCGGCTACGGCAAGACGGTCTCGGCCGCGATCGACGGACTGTTCGGGCCCGGTGCCAGTGCGGCGGCCACCGATATCGCACCCGCCGAGGGCAGTGCGGCGTCGCCGGGCAACCCGCCGGCGGCCACCCCGCCGGTGGCGGCGGTACCGACGCCACCGGCCGCCGAATCCGGACTGTCCCCGGCCAAGGCCGCGGCGTTGCGCGAGATCGAATCGGCGATCACCGCGGTACGGGAGTCCCAACATCGCGGTGACTTCGCGGACTACGGTGCGGCGCTGCAACGCCTCGACGACGCCATGGCGAAGTTCGACGACGCCAAATAGCGCGCGGCGCAGCGGGTTCGGCTCAGTTGCCGAACAGTATCGCGTGCATCAGCGCGCGGACGCACGCCTGCTCGTAGGCCATGACCGAGTCCGGTTCGGACTCGGGACGGTCGTAGTGCACCAGCCGGCCGATGTCGACCACCAGTCCCATCGCGGCATGCACCAGGAACCGGGCTGCGGTCGCGGTCAGTTCCGGCCGCACCGACAGCAGCAGGCCGACCCAGGAATCGATGGTGGACCGTTGCACATTGCGCAGCATCGCCCGATCGGTGGCCGAGAGGTTGACCTGTTCGCTGTAGTAGATCGCCGCCAGTTCCGGGGTGGCGAACGAGGTCGCGACGTAGATGTCGACCAGCCGGGTCAGTGCCTCGCCCGGTTCGGACTGTTTGGTGTTGACCACCGACAACTCCGCGGAGAGCCGGTCGGAGGACCGCCGCAACGCGGTGCTGAGGATGTCGGACTTGCCCGGAAAGAAACGGTAGATACCCGAAACCCGCATGCCGGCGAGTTTGGCGATCTGGGCCACGCTGGTCTCGGCGTAGCCGTGCCGATGGAACAGCGTCATCGACGCGTGCAGCACCGCCTCGTAGATCCCGGCGTCGGAGGTGAAGATGCGGCTCCCGGGCGTCCCCGGCGTGTAGTCGTCCGGGGTGGGCAGGCTAGTGTTCAGCACCGCCCACGACGCCTCGGTCAGCAGATCGGTGATGTCGTCGGGGGCGGCACGCACCCGGTGGTCGGTGATACCGCCGGCCACACTGAGCAACGCCACGGCCAGCATCTGCTGATGCAGAACCGGTGCGGCGGGACGTAATTCAGCGATCGGCTGCTGGAGTCGTTGATTGACCAGCCGGATCTGCTCGACCAGCTCGACGGCGTCGGCGTCGCGGAGGTAACGGGCCTGCCAGCGGTAGAGGCCGCCGGATTCTCGGTTGCGTAGCGCCACGTCGATCAAGGATCGGATCAGCTGATCCAGCACCGCTGCCGGGTCGTCGCCGCAGCCCGCGAGTGCCTCGCCCGCCGGATCGGTCGCATCGACCAACTGGCGTCCCAGCTCCAACACCGCGACCCGGAACAGGTCGTACTTGCTGGCGTAGTGCCGGTACAGCGCCGGCGCCGAGATGCCGACCTCGGTGGCGATGTTCTCCACACTGACCGCGTGATATCCCAGGGTGCTGAAGGATTCGGCAGCGGCCCGGGCGATCTGGTCCTTGCGGTCTTTGGGGCGCCGGCGCACCGCCGGTGCGGTCTCAGCCACGAGCCGTGCCGAATGATGGCGACCGGTGGTGGGCCGCCTTGCGCAGCGCGGTACGGGCCCGGGCGTTCCAATGATGTCGGGGAGTCAGCGTGGACAGCTGCGTCATCAGGACGAACTGTCGCAACGACCAGCGGTCGGTGACGCCGACGGTGGTCCCGGTCAGCTCCAGCGCACGCGGGTGCTGCATCGCCCGGATGGCCGGCTGGGGAACGGCGCGCATCCACCAATCGGTGGGGGCGAAGATCTGCTCGCGGAACGGTTCGAAGTGCGGACCGGCCATCAGATGTGAGCCGCAGTAGTCCTCGAAGTATTCGCCGAACTCCGGCCAACTCGCCGGCATGGGCCGGGTGGAGATGCCGTACCGGCGATACCAGGCGCAGCATTCGGCGTAGAGCTGTTCCCGGTCGTCGGCGTCGAGTGGACGGATGAACGTCTCGACCATGTAGAACAGCGACTCGACGTAGGCGGCGTGCTGGAAGTGGAAGGTGTCCGGGTTCAGTGCATGGTATTTGCGCCCGGTGTCGTCGACACCTTTGACGTGCTCATGGGAGAACCGCATCTGCGGGGACATGTCGTCGTCGGCGAACGCGTAGTTGACCGCTTGGGTGAAGGTGCGCTTCTTGTGCAGCCAGATGCGTTTGCGCATCAGTGCGTGATCGGTGATCCCGGCCGCGATTCCCGGATCCAACAGCAGCAGACACACCGCCCGGGGCAGTACGAACAGGTATCGCCGGTCGGCCAGGAAGTGCCACAGCATGCTGTCGGGCCCGAGGCCGTCGTCGTGGTTTCTCGCCATCAGATCAACGACTTGTTTCTGCGGATGCGATGACGGACATCGGCCATCAGCACACTGTAGTTGGCGGTCCGGATGAACCGTGGAATGAAGCGGTTGACGAACGACACGAACAAGAAGAGGTTCTCGAACTGGCGCTGCTCGGTCGGCGACCATTCGACGCGGAGCAGTTCCCGGAAGACCGGCGGCAGAAAGCCGATGGTCAGGAACCGCAACAGCGGCCCGAACAGCACCCGGTAGATCGGGTTGATCATCTTCAGGCCGACCAGACGCAGCAGATAGTCGCGTACCGCGTCGTCCATCTCCAGCGTCTGGCAGGTGGCGTTCCAGTAGTCGTCGAAATCGGCCCGGGTGGCCGGCCACTGATCGGCGGTCACCTGCAAGGTGGTGCCCAACGGGCTGGCCTGGTGGTAGAACTTCTCGGCCTGCTCCGCGGTCAGCTTGCCGCGCAGCAACTGGTAGGTGTCCTCGTAGAACACGAACAGGCAGGACGCCACCCACAGCTGCAGATCACGGTCGAAGGCGTTGTATTTGACCGGACTGTCAGCGGTGGAGCGGACCTGGCGGTGCGCCACGTTGACCGCGTCCCGGTAGGCGGCGCGTTCTGCGTCGGTGCCCAGTATCGCCACCGCCATGTACTGGGCGGTGGTGCGCAGCCTTTTCCACGGATGCTCCATCAGCGCACCGGATTCCACCCGGCTCTCCACCACCCCGTGGCCGACGCCGGGCATGCTCATCTGCATGATCACGTTGGCGGCCGACGCGGCGGCCGTCCAGAAGTCCAGTCCCTCGGTGATGTCGACGTCGTCATCGTCATCCCAGCGCGGGGTGTAGGTGTCGACGTGAATCCGGGTCTCGGCGGTGGTGAGCACGCGATGGCGGGTCCGGTCCGGACTGTCCTGGTCGTGGCAGGTCGACATATCGGCGATCCTTTCGATTGAACGGTGTGTGACGGTTAAGGCCCGGCCAGATAGTGCGGCAGTTGGGCGAGCCCCCAGAGGATTCCGGCCGCCCCCACCAACGCGCCGAAGAACAGCACCACCAGCACACCGATCCGCAGCACCCGGCCGTCGGGCGAGGCGAGGTAGCGCAGCATGCTGACCACCAGATCGATGATCCGTACCAGAAGCATCATCGGTGGGTCCTCCTATCGGTAGGCGACGTCGTCCTTCGGATCGTTCTGCGCGGTGTCATGTTCCACCGTATTCCGGTCGTAATGCGTCGGACAGGGCTGTCAACGGCACCCTGACGACCACCGCTCCGCCGTCCATCGACCAGACGAACCGGTCGGCGGGCTGCGGGTTCTCGCGCAGCATCGGAACATCGGGCAGATACAGCACCAGTTCGTCGGCGGTGAGTGCGAACGCCCGGTAGTCGCCGGTGTATCCGCTGCCGTGCGGGCCGGGCGAGAACTCCGCCACGGTGAACGGGTAGGTGTTCGGTGCGTGCGGCGGTGCGGCCGCATCCAGGGCCGCGGGCAGCACCGGGGCCGCCGCGGCCGGGATGACGGCCATCGGATCGACCCCCGACTTGAACAGGTCGCCCAGACCCAGCCGGCGGCCGGTGCGCATGTCGAAGACGAAGGTTCGATAGGCGTTGTTGGCTTGCATGCCAAACGGTTCCAGGCACTCGTGCACGACCAGGGACTGCACCGTCGCCGGGCCGGGGAAGCTGTCGTAGTAGGCGATCGCACTGCTGTCGCGTATCGCCTCGGCGCCGGATGCACGCCAACCGTCCATCAGGCGGTGGTAGAAGTTGCGCAGCACCGGCCCGGTCGCGGCGTCGTCCAGCAGCGCCTCGGGGAGGTCGAAGGCGATGTATCGCTCCGCTTTCCGCCCGGACACGACCAGCGTCGTGCAGCGGTTCCCATCCCAGCCCGCCTGCAACTCGTCGCAGAAGCCCGGTGCGGAACCGGCGGCGGGTGCGGCGCCGGGGGTCAGGGTCGCGGCGGCCAGCAGTGCCACCGCGGCGCCGAGCATCTTCGGTGTCCTCATCGCTGCTGCTGTCCCGCCACCACGTCGCTGACCAGCCACCGGCCGGCGTCTTTATGCAGGGTGATCGCCATGGCCGTGACGTCCGGGGCCGCCTCGGCCGCCCGCCCGCCGGGCGCCTGTTTGACCGCCGCGCTGGCGAAGGTCTGCTCGACGAACAGCAGCACGGTGGCGGACGCGGCGTCGGCGGATTTCACCGCCGAGTCCACGACGGTGCCGCGGGTGGTCACCTGGTTGGCGATCAGCATCGCGCGCAGGTCGGCGCTCTGCCGCGCGTAGCGGTCGTGGAAGGAGCCGGTGGAGCGGTCCAGCAGGTCGGTGATCTGGCGGTCGACGGTTGCGGGGCTGGCTGTGGTCAGCAGCTCCGCGTATTGCGTTGCCGCAACAGATGCTTCGCGGGAGGAGGCCTCGGATCGATGGTGCCGGTACAGCAGCCAACTCTGGTAGCCGCTGCCGGTGAGTACGGCCGCGGCGCACAGCAGTGCGGCCGCTCGGGCGATGCGTGGACGTCGCATGGTCATTCCGATGTCGTCTCGTCGCTCAGAGCAGGTCGACCTGGCCGGCCAGCCACCGGTTGTCGACGAGTTCCATGGTCATCTGGATCCGGTTGCGGTCGATGCGTGGTTCGGAACGCACCGCGTTGGTGATGGCCTGGTCGACGAAGAGCAGTACCTCGACGCGGGTGGTGGTGGCGGATTTGACCGCCGCATCGATCACGATCCCTTTGCCGGAGGCCTTGTTGTCGATCAGGATCTGCCGTAACTGTTTGGCGCCGGCACTGTAGGCCTCCTTGAACGCGCCGGTCGCACCGTCGAGCGCGCGGGCGTAGTTGGCGTCGATATCGGCGGTGTCCAGGGTGGTCAAGGTGATGGCGTAGTCCTTGGCCGCGGCCAGGGCGGCCTGCCCGGCGGCGGTGCGCGCATCGATCTGGTGTAGCCGCCAGCCCGCATAACCCGAGTAGGCCACCGCCGCGATCAACAGGGCGGCCAGCAGCGCCGTCGCAGCGCGCCGCCGCGGTGACGGCACCGGTGGTGTCGCGGGTGCGCTGTCGGTGGCCTCGGCGGCCGCGCTGTCGGTGTCGCTCTCGGCGTCGGCCGGCGGCGCGTCGGTGTCGGGTTGGTCGTCGAGTTGCTCGAAGACGTCGGGTGCGCTGGCTTTACCCATGTGGCTCGGCTTTCCTTCTCAATTGGGGATCCAGGCGGGCAGCACCGGGCCGCCGTCGGGAGTGGGCAGGGTGTAGGGCGGATAGACCGGCGGCGGCTCCAGGGTGGCCAGCGGGTCATGGCCCGGCGGCGGCCCGGCGGTGTCGTCACCGGGTGGGCGCGGAGCATTGCGGGCGCCGCGGACCAGCAGCGACGGATCGTCGTCGGGGCAGTAGGTGTAGCGGTAGGGGGCCGGGAAGTCGACCGCCGACGGCGGCTTGCGGGGCAGGTCGTAGTCGCAGCGGTGCCGCGGGTAGATGTCGGCGATCACCCAGATGCCGCCGTCGTGCACGGTGCCGGCCAGCCGGTCCACCAGGGAACCGTGATCCGGTCGCCACAGATTCTGCAGGGCCGGGACACGCTGGTAGAAGATCTGCGACAGGGTGGTCAGGTTGCCCAGCAGGGCGTAGACGTTCTCGCGGTTGTCGCCGATGAAGCTGTCCACCTGGCCCAGTTCGGTGCCGCCGAGGTCCACCAGGGTGCGGAATCCGCCGTCCATGGTGTTGACCCCGTCGAGGATCTTCTTCAGGTCTTGGCTGGTGCCGCCCAGCCCCGGGGAGACATCACCGAAGGTGGTGAATGTGACCCGGGTGTTGCGCAGCATGCTGACCGTCTCCGGCAGTACGCCGTCGAGCGTGGCGGCCAACAGCACGGTGCCGTCCAGCAGCGCCGACAGCTTCTTGCCGCCGTCCGGGCCGACCCGGAGCTCGTCGAAGACCGCGGTCAGTTTCTCGGCGTCGACCTGGCCCAGGGCGCCGCGGCTGTCGTCGATGATCTGGGGCAGCGACACCGGCACGGAGGTCTGCTCCTGGCCGATCAGCGATCCGTTGGTCAGGTAGGGCCCGTTGTCGTGGTCGGGGCGGAAGTCGAGGTACTGCTCGCCGGCCACCGACAGCCCGGACACCCGGACCCGGGCGTCACGCGGGATGGGGCGGTCGGCGCGCAGCGAGACGACGGCTTCGGCTCCCTCGGCGGTCAGGTGCACGTCGGTGACCCTGCCGATCGGGATACCGCGCAGCGTGACGTCCTGGTTGACCAGCAGGCCACCGGACTGCGGGAGCAGCACCCGCACCGAGATGGTCTTCTGCGTCGGGTTGATCCCCACGCCGAAGATCGTCACGTAGGCGGCGGCCAACAGCGTGGTCAGCGCCAATCCGATGCCGGACAACAGGATCCGCCGCCGGTAGCCGACGTGCACCAGCCAGACGCCCAGCCGGGCGAACAGGTCGAGGAGGTCGAGGAACGGTCTCATCGCTGCGGTCCGTAGATGTGGGAGAGCAGCATGTTCCACTCGTAGCGCAGGTCGGAGATCATCAGATGCCAGTCGGTGCCGTCGGTCCAGTGGAAGCCCGGATCGCCCGGGTAGTTCTTGTCCGGCCAGGGCACCAGGGTGATCTTGTCGATCTCACCCTTGGTGTGCGCCGCGGTGCCGTTGAACGTCTTCATCAAGATGCCCAGGAACCGGTTGAACGACATCAGCGACAGCTCCGGGTCGACGGCGATGTCGTTGAACACGCCCGCCATCTTGTTGAGATCGGCGGTCAGGCTGCGGGTGTCGGTGCCCTGCAGGGACGGGAACCGCGACAACTGCCGGGTGATCCGCGCACCGGTATCGACCAGGTCGATCAGATCGGAGGTGTTGTCGGAGATGACGTTGAGCGCCGGGGCCAGATGGGTCAGGGAGTCGTCGAAGGTGTGCTGCCGCGCGGACATGGTCGCGGCCAACTCCGAGGATCGGCGCAGCGTCAGGTCCAACTGGTGCGAGCGGGCGCTCATCCGGGACAGCAGGGTGGCGGTCTGGTCCAGCAGCAGCCCGAGTTTCTCGCCGCGCCCGCCGACCGCTTTGCCCGCCCCGTTGAGCATGGACACCAGGTGGCGCACGGTGCCGCCGTTGACCAGCATCGCCATCGAGCTGATCAGTTCCTCGATGGTCGGCGCATTGGCGGTGGCCTCCAGCGGCAGTACCGCGCCGGTGCGCAACAGCGGGGCGTCGTCGGGCCGGTTCTTGTCCGGCCAGATCTGCACGAAGATGTCGCCGAGCGGGGTGGCCGAGCGCAGTTCGGCGCTGCTGCCGGCATACAGCGGCACCGTGGACTTGATCCGCATGGTGACGTAGGCGTTGAAGTCCTGCGCCCAAATCGATTCCACTTCGCCGATCTGCGCCCCGTATAGGCGCACCTTGGCCTTCTCCGGAAGGTTCAGCGCGTCGGAGAAGACCGCGGTGATGGTGTAGTACGGCCCGCCGCCGCCGGGGGCCGGTAGCGCGACGCTCTCCAGATCGAGCCCGCATCCCACCGTCAGCAGCGCGGTGGCGATCGCCAGCACGGCGCGTACGGCGCGCCTGCAGCGCGACGGCCGCATCACGGCTGATCTCCGATGCCGTCCTGCATCAGGTCGAGCATCTTGCCCAGCCCGAAGTCGGGTCCGTAGTCCTGCGCGGTTCCGGTCGCGCAGGCGAGCTGCTTGAGGCCCATCAGGTTGCAGATCTCCTTGCCGAACTGGCTGTTGAGCAGCGTCTTGGTCAGCAGCAGGTGGGACCGCAGACTGCCGGCGTTCTCATCGATGACGTCGTAGAAGTTGTCGACGAACAAGGGCCCCACGTCGAGGATTTCGCGCAGGTCGCGTTCGTTGTCGGTCAGCGTGGTGGCCACCGTGCGGACACCGGCGAAGGCGTCGCGGAGCCGATCCTGATTGCCCTCGAGCAGCCGCGAGGTCTCGGCCAGCAGCCGGTTGATTTTCGCGCCGGTCTTACCGGCGCCCAGATTCTCGGCGGCCAGGATCTCACTGAGCTGGTGCACATACGAGCCGAATTCGCGGAGCGCGCCGTCGTTTCGGGAAGCGGCTTCGCTGAGCTCGGCGACGCTTGCGATGATCGTCTGAATCGTCTTCTTGCTGTGCTCGCCTTTGTCCGCCCCGACCTGCAGGGCCTCCGACAGCCGGCCCAGTGTCGCTTTGATGTCGGGTCCGTTGCCGACGGTGATCTGCGATCCGAGCGTGACGAATTCCCCCAGCGGGCCCTGGTTGTTGTCGTCGCCGCGTAATGCGCTGCCCAGCTTGTGCATCATCGTCAGTGTGCGTTCGAACTCCACCGGTGTGCGGGTGCGGTCCAGGCCCAACACGTCGCCGCTGCGCAGTTTGGGCCCGCCGGTGTAGGCCGGGGTGAGCTCGACGTGCCGGTCGGTGAGCACGGAGTTGGACACGGTGACCGCTTCGACGTCGGCGGGTACGTCGATGTCGGCGTCGATGGACAGTTTCACCTCGACGTAGCCGCCCCTGGGGGTGATCCCGGTGACCTTGCCGACATCCATGCCGAGCACCGACACCCCGTTGCCGACGTAGAGCCCGACGGCGTCTTGGAACTGGGCGGTCACCTGGGTCTTGTGCAGGGACACCCGCGGCAGGTCGGGCATCAGTTGCGGTACCACCGCGGCGCCGGTCACCGCCAGGACCAGCGCGGCGGCACCGGCGAGCGCGTACAGCTTCACGGAGCGCCTCATTCGCAGTCCTTGAAGTACTCGACGAGGTTGAACTGGCGGGCCCGTCCGCTCAGTGCGCACATCCAGGAGTCCACGAAGATCCCGGCCGGCAGGAAGACGTCGGCGGCGTTGCCGCTGCCGGTGGCGTTGGTGAAGTTGCGCAGCGCTACCGGGGTGGACTGCAGGAAGCTGCGCAGCAAGGCATCGTGGTCGGCGGTCATCCTCATGAACTCGTGGAAGTCCCGGATCATCTGGTTGACCGCCGCCTCGTCGCCCAGGATTGTGTGCGCGCGGTCCACCAGCAGTGTGGCGCTGGCGAACAGTTGCTGCACGGCGGCACGTCGGGTGGCGATCTCCCGCAACACATCCCGGCCCTGCATGACCAGTGCGCCGAGGTTGGCCCGCTGATCGCGCAGCATGGTGGTCAGCGTCTCGGTGTTGGTGAGCAGGGTGCCGAGTTGTTCGCGCCGGTCGGCGATGATGTCGGCCATCGCCTGCAGGTTGGCCAGTGCCTGCGGCAGTTCTTCGGCGACGCCGCCGAGGTTGGCGTTGAGCATGTTCAGCGAGTCGACGAACCGGTTGGCGTCCACCGGGCCCAGGGTGCGGGTCGCTCCGGCGAGGGTGCGCTGCAGATCGTAGGGAACCTCGGTGTGCGCCAGGGTGATCATCCGGTTCTCCAGCCGGCCGCCGCCCGCCGGGGACAACTCCAGGTAGCGCGATCCCAAGATGGTGGTCAACTTGATGGCGGCGCGGGTGTCGGCGCCCAGTGGGATGCCGCGCTCGACGTTGAAGCCGACCAGCACCTTGTCCCCGGCGAGCTTGACGCGTTCGACGGTGCCGACCTTGACTCCGGCGATGGTCACCACCGCACCGGAGCGGATCTGCGCGGCTTGGGCGAATTCGCCGAAGTAGCGGGTCTTTCCGATTCCCAGACCTGAGTAGACCACGGTTGCCAGCAGCACCGCGGACACGACGGCGATGGAGATCACGCCCATCCAGGGCCTGCTGAAGGATTCGATGGGGCGCCGGAGGGTGGCGGGCAGCAGGTTCATCGGCAGGCCGCCGAATGCTGATGCGCGAGACCCTCGCTGTTGGTGGCGGCGCCGACGAACGCCCGGAACCAGTGGAACAGGCCCTGCCACAGGCCGAAGTCCAGTTCGCACGCGTAGACGTCGGTGTAGGTGCCGCTCTGGGTGATTCGCGCCAGGCCCTGCAGGACGTAGGGCAGGTTCGCGGCCATGTAGGCGAACCGTTCCCGGCCGTCGTTGACGCCGTAGTTGAGCAGACCGGGCTGGCGCCCGACGAACTCTTCGAGGTCCGGGGCGATGTTGTCGACGATGGTGGACAGCCGCGCCATGGTGGCGTTGATCGAACCGACCGAGTCGATCAACGGTTCGCGGTGATTGGCCAGCGTGACCATGGTGTCACGGGACTGACGGATCATGTTCTCGATGTTGGCGCTCTGTTCGGCCAAGTCGATCATCAGCCGGTCCAGGTTGGTGATGAGCGCGCTGAGCACTTCGTCGGGGCCGGCGAACGTCTCGGCCATCTGCGAGGCCTGGGTGATCAGCGTCAGCATCGACGCTTTATTGCCTTGCAACGCCAGGACTGTCGCGTTGCTGATGTTGTCGACCTGCTCGGGGTCGAGTTCGGCGAACAGCGGCTCGAAGCCGTTGAGCATGTAGGAGACGTCCAGCGACGGGTTGGTGCGTTCCATCGGTATCTGGCCGCGGTCGGGCAGGATCTCGTGGTTGTCACCGGATCCCTGGGCCAGCCCGAGGTAGCGCTGCCCGATGATGCTCTGGTAGGTCACCGAGGCGATCGTGTCGCGGTAGAGCTTCTGGCTGCGCTGCACCCGGAACTGGACTTTGGCCGCCGTGCCCTCCAGTTTGACCCGGTCGACGCGGCCCACCCGCACTCCGGCCACCCGCACGTCGTCGCCGGGTGCCATGCCGGAGGCGTCGCTGAAGATCGCCGAGTAGGAGTAGGTGGGGCCGGCGATGTCGCGGCGCAGGGTGTTGTAGACCATCCAGGTGACGGTCAGGGCGAAGGTGGTGAACAGGGCCACGCCGATCACCGATGCACGGCGACTTCTCATCGGCCACCTTCTTTCACGCTCTGGGACAGTTGCACCGTGGCGCCGCGCAGCAACGGGGCCAGCAGCAGCATCGTGGGGGTATCGGAGGTTCCGGCGATCAGGTTGATCTGCTGCTTCTCCTGGGGGCTGCCGACCACGCCGACGTTGCCGCCGATGATCGCGCCCTGGGGAGCGACGGCCGGGTCCCCGGCCGGCGGTGGTCCCGGTGGCGGCGGGATCGGGGGTCCCTGTGGGTCGCCGGGCATGGAGTGCCGGGGCGGGGTGATGTTCGGCCGGTTCTCGGTCATGCCCGGGGTGGGGGAGACACCCTGGGACTCCAACGCGGGGAACAGATCCGGTGCGGTGGGCACCTCGGGGGCGGTGCTGCAGCTCGGCCCGGCGAGCTCGCCGTAGCGCGGGCAGTCGGCTCGCACGTAGGTGCGGCTGGGGGTCAGTGCGATCGCGGCCTTGACCTTGAGAAGCTTCTCCTCGGGATCCCAGATGACGTCGTAGACCCGATCGGCCAGGGTCTGCAGCTTGGTCGAGACCCCGTGGAACTCGTCGGCGTGATCGGCGATCACCCCGAGGGCGGGAGTGAACCCGGTGGTGATGGTGATCATCCGCTCCGCCTGATTCTCCAGCGCGGCGGCCACCGTGGTCGCGGTGTCGGTTCCTCCGGTGAGCAGGCTGGACAGCTGCGGACCCTTATCGGCGATGGTGGTCATCGGCTGAATCGAGCGGTCCAATGCGTCGAACAGTTCGGGGGAGACCCGCTGCAGGCCTTCGGCGGCCGCACTCAATGCCGACAGCGTGGTCGAATCGGTGTCGTCGGCGGCGACGACGGAGTTCAGTTGCGCCAGAATCTCGTTGAGGTTGTGGCCGGTGTCGGTCAGCTCCTGGCCGCGGCCGTGGGTGGCGGTGCCCAGGGCGGCGATCACTCCGACGGTGGTGTCGTCGGGTTTGCGGCCCAGCGGGCTGATCAACTGCCGCAGCTTGTTCAGCACGTTCTGGAACAGCACGGTGGGCAGCGACTCGTCTTCGAAGACCACCGACCCCGAGCGCAGGTGGTCGTCGGCGGCGCCGTTGTCCACCAATTGGATCGCCGAGACCGCGAACAGGTTCGCCGGTACCACCCGCGCGGTGACGGTATTGGGGATCTTGGCGGCGTGTTCGGGTTTGAGCACGACGTGGACCTCGTTGGGCAGGCCGTGGGTGGAGGGGGTGATGTCGTCGACGGAACCGACCAGCAGTTCGTGGTACTTCACGTCGGAGCGCGGCGGCAGGCCGTCGCCGATGTTGGACAGTCGCACGTCGATGCGGACCAGATCATCGAGTTTCCCCTGGGATTTGGCGACCATCAGCGTTGCGGTGGCCACCGCGACGACGACGAACACCACGCCCAGCACGAACACCCGCAGGTTGGAGGGCCCCCGCGGGTCGGTGTCGAAGGAGTTCGGCATCGGATCAGCCCCCGAACCTGGCGCCGGACTCGACGCCCCACAGCGCCATGGTCATGAACATGTTCACCACCACCACCGCGGTGACACTGGTGCGCATCGCGCGTCCGGCCGCCACCCCGACACCGGCTGGGCCGCCGGAGGCGACGAATCCGTAGTAGCTCTGGATGGTCGAGGACACGAACACGAAGACGGTCGCCTTGAACGTCGCGTACAGCACGTCGCGGCCGTTGACGAACAGTGAGAAGTAGTGCAGGTAGGAGCCGTTGGACTGCCCGGAGATCAAGATGACCGAGAACTGGCAGGACAGGTAGGCGACGCCGAGTGCCACCAGAAACAGTGGGACGACGGCGATCACCGAGGCGACCGCGCGGGTGGTGACCAGGAACGGGATGGGGTTGATCGCCATCGCCTCGAGCGAGTCGATCTCCTCGTTGATGCGCATCGCGCCGAGTTGGGCGGTGAAGCGGCAGCCCGCCTGGGCGATGAACGCCATTCCGACCATGATCGGCGCGAGTTCGCGGGTGGTGGCGAACGAGGAGATCAGGCCGGTAGCCGGGCCCAGACCGAGCAGGTCCAGCACGTTGTAGCCCTCCACGGCGACCAGCGCCCCGGCGATCGCCCCGAGTGCCAGCGCGACGGCGATGGTGCCGCCGCCCACCACGATCGAGCCGTTACCCCAGGCGATGTCGGAGAGCAGTCGCAGCATCTCGCGCCGGTAGTGGCGCAGCATGGTCGGTATCGAGGCCAGGGTGCGCCCGAAGAAGTGCACCAGGTGGCCGGCGCGGGCCACGGCCAGAAAGACGGCGTTGACCGCACCGGTGATCAGCCGGAGCCCGGGAATCTCAAAAGTGCTGGGAATGACCATGGCTACAGCGCCTGCCGGGGGAACAGGATCACATACAGCTGGCTCATCAACACGTTGACGAACATCAGCAGCAGGATGGACTCGACCACCGCGGCGTTCACCGAGTTGGCGACCCCGGCCGGTCCGCCGTGACTGGCCAGGCCCTTCTGGCAGCTCACGATCGCGACGATCATCCCGAAGACCACGGATTTGGCGAACGCCAACCACATGTCGCCGACATCGGAGAACGACGAGAAGGTCGCGATGAACGAGCCCGCGGTGCCGTTCTGCAGGAACACGTTGAAGATGTAGCCGGCCACGTAGCCGACGAAGAACGTGATCCCGGTGAGCAGTACGCCGACGGTCATCAGCGCGGCCAGGCGGGGGACCACCAGGCGGCGGATCGGCGAGACCCCCATGACCTCCATGGCCTGGATCTCTTCGCGCATGGTTCGCGATCCCAGGTCGGCGCAGACCGCGGAGCCGACGGCGACCGCCAGCAGCATCGCCGCCACCAGGGGAGCGGCCTGCCGGATGATCACCAGGCCGGTGGCCGCGCCGGCCAGCGATGAGGCGCCGACCTGCCCGGCCAGCACGCTGAACTGGATCGACAGCGTCACACCGACGGGGATGGTGACGAAAACCGTTGGCAGGAAAGCCGCACCGGCGACGAACGCGGTCTGGTCGATGAACTCGCCGACCATGAACCGGCCGCGGAACAGGTCGACGAACAGGTACTGGATGGCCCGCACCCCGAGCACCACCTGGCTGCCGCCGGTGCCCAGGGACTGGATCGGGTGGTTTCTCAGGTACTGCACCAGCCAGTCGACCACCGCCCGCAGGCCCGGACGGGTCACCAGTTGTTCGTCTGCGCGCTGAATCAGCCGACGCGCGGTATCCGATGCGGCCATCGGGTCACTGCATGCAGACGTTGGAGACCAGCAGGACCGGCCACGACACGATCGAGCCGAGGAAGGACACCACCAGGTCCAGGCCGGCCATGTCGTGCAGGTGCGCGGTGTGCGTCAACGACCAGATCAACCCGATGATCAGGTAGGGCGTACCGACGATCAGGCCCAGCCCGATCAGCTCTCCGACGCTCATCCGGTAGCTCAGTACACGGCCAATGCCGTCGACGATTCCAGGCATCCGCAGGCTCTCCCGACTCTGTGGACCCGCCGCGGGGCGGGGATGTGATGCAGGACTCAATTGGAGTTGTGTCAGCAGCATGACACGGCGCGTTCGGGCTCGCAAGCAAAAAGTTAATTTTGGATTCCCAGATTTTTTGGGATGTGCGGCCCGTGGGGTGTGCGGCCGAAGCGGGACGGAAGGCCCGGGACGGTGGCCGCGATAGCGGGTAAAGCGCTACAGGCTGGTGCTATAACGGTGTTCTTCGGCGCGTGCGTCCGGCGGCGGTCCGCGTCGGCGGGGCTGCGGGAGGGTGGCCGCGAACGGGATTTTGTTAATTTTGATTACCCGCCCGAGCGCATCTTCCGGGCGCTGGTGGCGGCACGCGGTCGGTGCCGGCAACAGGCGATTTGGCGCCTTGGCCCCCGTTGGGTAACCTCGTATCTACCGACGCGGGGTGGAGCAGCTCGGTAGCTCGCTGGGCTCATAACCCAGAGGTCGCAGGTTCGAATCCTGTCCCCGCTACTAAAGGAACGGCCCCCGGACTTCGGTCCGGGGGCCGTTTTCGATTCGGTCAGACGGGCGACTACTCCGTCAGCTTCTCCCGCATCCCATCTTTCAGCACATCGGCCAGGGCATCCCAGTCCACCAGCACCGGGTAGTAGTCCCCGAGCACGTGGGCGACCGACAGGTAGATCACCAGGCCGTCGGCGGTGGGCAGCCAGTCGGTCAACTGATCGGTGACCGGTTGCGGTGTCCGCTGACCGGCCAGCAGGTCATGGCCGGCGATCGCGTCCCCGATGCCTGCGACCACCGCCCGCAGTCCCGCGGCCGGGTCGGTGAACAGATCGGTCAACGCGATCGGCGCGGCGGTGACGGCGTCGATGACCAACGTGGAGACCGTGTTATAGGGATGCGCCGCACGGTCGACGTAGATGTTGAGCAGCAGCACCCCGGCGACCGCGCCGGTGCCGACGTGGGAGACCTGGCTGCGGCCGCTCTCGCCCAGGATTCCGGGTGCGACCGTCACCGGGGCGTCGTAGGCGGCGGGCTGCAGGTGCTGATCGAGGGCGGCACGCATCGCGGCGTTGAACGTCTCGCGCACCGCGGCGTCGCCGTCGCGCAGCTGCGGCAGTTCCGCGCTGTAGGTGACGGATCCGTCGGTGCCGTCGACGGTTTCGACGAACCCGATCGGTGCCGCCGACGGCGCGGCGGTCGTGGCCGTCGGCTCCGGCCCGTCGGCGTCACAGGCCGTCCCCAGTGCCGCGACGGCTGCGGCCAATACCGCCGACGCCAGCACGCGTGCCGCCGAATTCCTACTCACCGCACGAACCTCCTCAGATCATCAGCGGCGCGACCAACGTCATCGCACCGAGCACCGCGAATCCGATGATGAACGCCACCACGGTAAACCCCATCACCTGACGCACATGCAGCTTTGCGATCGCCAGCAGCGGCAGCAGCCAGAACGGCTGGATCATGTTCGCCACGCCTTCGCCGACGGCCACCGCCATCGAGATCAGCCCGAGATAGGCCGGCGACTGCTGACCGATCGCCAATGCCGAATCCACCGCGATCGGGCCCTGCACCGCCCAGTGCCCACCGCCCGAGGGCACGAACAGGCTGATGATCACCGAACCGACGAACGTCAGGAACGGCAGCGTGTACTGCGTCGCCCCGCTCACCAGCATCTGGGCCAACACCGTCTGCAGCGGCCGGGAGCCTTCGGCACCCTGATAGGCCAGCAGGCCCACCAGCCCGCCGTAGAGCGGGTACTGCAGCAGCAGCGGGCCGGAGACCTTCGCTGCACCGGTGAATGCGCGGATGAACCGAATCGGGGTGCGGTGCAACAGCGCGCTGGTGACGGTGAACAGCATGATCATCGAGGCGATGTTCAACGCGAACCCGCTCATCACGAAATAGGCGATGCCCGCGGCGAACACCAGCACGTTGAGAATCCACTGGTTCTCCAGCCATTCGGCGAACGTCGCGGCGCGCTGCGCGTCGGCAGGCGCGTCGGCGGCGTCGTCGTCGAACACCGCGGGATCCGGCGCCAGCCCCTCCGGCGGGGCCATCCGCCACACCGTGATCCCCAGCACGGCCAGCACCGCGATCACCGACAGCCAGCTGTAGGGCTGGAAGATGGTCTGCCGCAACGGCACCGTGAACCCGGCGACCTTGTGGATCACGTTGATCGGACTACCCGGATCGGTGTTGGCCAGCGCGATCGACGACGAGAGCCCTTGCGTCCAGACGATGAAACCCATGAACGCCGCGGCGATCAGATAGCCGAAATGCGAATCCGGGAAGCGCTTGGCGACCTGGCGGGCGACCAGCGCGCCGGCCACCAGGCCCAGGCCCCAGTTCAGCAGCGACAGCACCGCACTGACCGCAAAGCACAGCAGTGCACCCTGCACCTGGTTGCGCGGCACGGCCGCGACGCGCACGATGGCCCGTTTGAGCACCGGCGCCTCGGCCAGCGTGTAGCCGGTCACCAGGATCAGCACCATCTGGAACGCGAAGGTGAAGATGTTCTGCGAACCCCACACCCCGCCGTACCAGGCGGTCAGCATGCCCTCGGCCGATGCGCCCCGCACCGATACCGCGACCAGGCCGGCGACGATCACGGTCAGGATCACCGCGAACAGATACGGGTCGGGCATCAGCCGTTCGACATAGCGGACGCTGAGCGTGGTCAGCGACTGCAGGGCGCCGCGACGCGTTGTCTGCTGCTCGGTCACCGGGCTAACCCCTCGTCGTCAGAACCGCTCATCTCGTCCGGAGTGTCACCCTAGATGCCGTGGCCGATCACTCCGGGCAGGTACCGGGGTGCCGTGTGAATGGTTACGCCGTCGGGCTCAGGTGGTCAGTTCCACGGCATCGTCCCCGAATGCCGCGACAATCGTCAGTTGGCCGCCCAGTGCCGCCACGTAAGACTGCAGGGTGCCCAGTTCGGTCCGTGACAGATCACCTCGTTCCAGCTTGGATACCCGTGCCTGTGACACGCCCATCAGGGCGGCGACGTCAGCCTGGCGTGCATGTCCGAGTGCTTTGCGGATGTCGGCGAGGCGCTGTGCTTGAACCGCGTCGCGCATCTCCTTCTGTGTCGCCGCGGCACGTTCGGGATCGAGTCGGCCTTGCGCGATGGCATCGGCGCGAACATCGCGCCAGCTTCGTGCCATCCTATTCACCTCCTGCTAACCAGTTCTCGTATCGTCGTTCGGCGATCGGAATATTCTTGTCGTACCAGTGTTTCCAGTTGCCGCTCTTATCTCCACCCAGCAGGAGGATGGCCTGTCTACCGGGGTCGAAGACGAACAAGATACGTACGGTGGTCCCGGCGGGTCGGAGATCCTTCATATTGTGAAACTTCGATCCGGCGATTTCTTCCACGGCGGGCCGCCCGAGGGTTGGTCCTGCTTGGGCGAGCAGATCAATCGCACCGGCAACAGCCGCGGTGGTATTCGTGTCCAGTGCCAGATACCAGGATTCGACCTCCTTGAGAAGGAGAACCTCCCAATGCATGAGTATAACTCCTAGGTTATATGCAGGCTACCCGTCATCTGCACACTTCATGCTGTCGCAACGGTCCGACAACCGCCGATCGCCAAGGCCTCGGCACCGCTCCCGTGACGGCCGATTCCCGGGGCGGTGCGGGGCACCTGTTGGGGTTCAGCGCATCGTGGCGTGCAGCGCGTCGGTCATCGCCTCGATCGCGGCCTCGCGGTCCAGCGGCCAGCCGTCGACCAGCCACAGATGCATGAAGGAATCCACCATGGTGTACATCATCGCGATCGCCAGCCGCAGTTGGTCTTCGGACGCGCCGGGCATGGCATCGGCCTCGACCCACTCGGCGACATTGGCCTCCATGGTGGCCCGGTGTGCGGCGGCGAACTCCGGATCGGCCGCCCGCGCCTGATGCAGCGCAGTGTAGAGCTGCGGTGCGGAGGTGTAGAAGTCGACCACCTTCTCGAAGAACGCCCGGATCGACGGTCGCCCCGCCTTGCCGCCGCGCGGGGCATCCTGCTGGGACCAGACGGTCATCCGGGTATTGCGCAACTCGCGCAGCACCGCGGCCTTGGAGTCGAAATGCAGATAGAACGTCGCCCGCCCGATCCCGGCCCGGCGCACGATGTCATCGATGGTCACCGCGACGTAGCCGCGTTCGGCGAACGCCTCTAAGGCGGCGGCCATGATGTGCTCGCGGGTCATGATCCGATGCCGGTCGCGCATGGTCAATCGCGGTGCGGCATCGGTCATCTCGGTCATTTCAGGATCACGCCCTCCAGTTCGCCACTGGCCCGCCACCTGGCCAGCATGTCGAAGAACTCGACGGGCTTGCCGCCGAAGTTCGTCGAGAGCATGCCGTGCGGATTCTCCTTGTCGCCCTCGGAACTGAGGTAGCTGGGCGTGCATTCGGCGTAGAAGGCCTTGGGCTTCTCCGAGGCCGCGTCCATCGCGGCCAGCCACCCGTCCTCGGCGGCCTTGGTGGCCTCGATGGTGCGCGCGCCGCGGCGCACGAAGGTATCGACCAGATAGGCGAAATGCCGCGCCCGCTCCTCGGCGGTGTGGGTGTAGTTGGGGGAGACCCCCGACTGGGTGTAGCCGAGGAAGAAGCAATTCGGGAAGCCGTGCGTCTGCAGACCGTGCAGGGTCCGCATGCCCTTGGCCCACTTGTCGCTCAGCCGCACCCCGTCACGCCCGACGATCTCGAAGCCCAGCCGGCGGGTGAACTCGGTACCCACTTCGAAACCGGTCGCGAACACCAGGGCGTCGAGTTCGTATTCGACGTCGTCGACCACGACCGCGGTCTCGGTGAACCGCTGCACCCCGCGCCCGTCGGTGTCCACCAGCGTGACGTTGTCCCGGTTGAAGGTGTCCAGGTACTGGTCGTGATAACCGGGGCGTTTGCAGTTCAGCCGGTACCACGGCTTGAGCGCTTCGGCGGTCCGGCGGTCGCGCACAGTCTCGTCGATTCGGGCCCGCAGGCGCTCCATCGCGTCGTAGTCGGCGCGGAACAGGAAATCGGCGATCTCCTGCGGCGTCATCTCGCGGCCCAGACGCTGGGTCTCCCGGAAAATCGCGGGCTCACTGAGCGCGAGTGCCTTCTGCGTCCAGCCGTCGTCGGTGAGATCGAGGTCCATCTCCACCCCGCAGGTGACGCGGGTGAAGTTCTCCATCCGCTCACGCTGCCAACCCGGCTTCAGGGAGGCCGCCCACTGCGGGTCGGTGGGCCGGTTGCCGCGCTCGGAGACGGTGCTCGGGGTGCGCTGGAAGACGTAGAGCTGCTGCGCCCACTCGCCGAGGTGCGGAATGCACTGCAGGCCCGTCGATCCGGTGCCGATGACGCCGACGCGTTTGTCGCGCAGTTCGGTCAGGCCCCCGGATTCATCGCCCCCGGTGTAGCCGAAATCCCACCGGCTGGTGTGGAAGGTGTGGCCGCGGAACTCGTTGATACCGGGGATGCCCGGCAGCTTGGGACGGGTCAGCGACCCGGGGGAGACGGCCACCAGCGTGGCGGTGAACGCATCGCCGCGATCGGTGCTGATCAGCCAGTGCTCGGCCGCGGAGTCCCAGCGCAGGTCGGTGACCGTGGTGCCCAGCAAGGCGTTGTCGTAGAGGCGGTAATGCTTGGCGACGTTCTGCAGGTGTTCGCGGATCTCCGGGCCGTGCGCGTAGCGCTCGGTGGGCACGTAATCCAGCTCTTCGAGCAGCGGCAGGTAGATGTAGGACTCGACGTCGCACTGCACCCCGGGGTAACGGTTCCAGTACCAGGTCCCACCGAAGTCGCCGGCGGTGTCGATCATCCGGATGTCGTCGATACCGGCTTCCTGCAGACGTGCAGCGGCGATCAGGCTGCCCAGGCCGGCACCGATGATCGCCACCCGGACGTGGTCGTGCACCGGTTCGCGTTCGATGCGCTCACTCCACGGATCGTCGGCGTAGTGCGAGAAATCGGCGGTGACCTCGATGAATTGGTTCACCGCGTCGGGGCGTATGCGCTTGTCGCGCTCGAGCGCGTACTTCGCCCGCACCCACTCGGGGTCGAACTCCGCCGGCTTGGGACCCAGATCGGTGACTGGCATCGGGGGCGTACTCCTCGCAATAACTCACTGGACGGTATGTCTAGTGAACAGACTAGGCGATATTTTGCCAGATGAAATGTCTGATCGGGGCGTCCTCGCCGACGTCGTCGCCGGGCGCTATGCCCGATCCAGCGGCGCCGATGTGCTACTACTGCCTTGCGACTCCGAAGAAAGGCGCCCTGATGGCCGGTCTGTATCACGCCGCGATCGTCTTCCTGATCGTGTTGACGATCGTCACCTTCGCCGGCAGCTTCTGGTTCACCAATCCCTATGGCCGCTTCGCCAACCCGGACGAGCGCTTCACGCTGCCCGGAAAGATCAGCTGGCTGATGTTCGAATGCCCGCAGTGGTGGGCCTTCACCGTGACCTTCTGGCTGGTGGCGCACCGACACGGGGCGCCGGCGGTGGTGCTGTACATCCTGTGGCAGTGCCACTACCTGTACCGGGGGCTGATCTATCCGCTCAGCCGCAAAGGCGACGGCAAACGTTTCCCGATCTCCGGTATCGCCTTCGGCTTCGTCTTCAACGCCGTCAACGGGTTCGCCAACGGTTACGCGGTCGCGCTGGCATCACATCTGCAAGACGAGCACTGGTTCGTCGACCCGCGCTTCATCCTGGGGCTCGCGGTCGCGGTGGCGGGCTGGGTGATCAATTTCCAGGCCGACCGAATCCTGATCGGCCTGCGCGCCGACGGCAGCAGCGGCTACCGCATCCCCTACGGCGGGGCGTTTCGCTGGGTGTCGTCGGGCAACTATTTCGGTGAGCTCATCTTGTGGACGGGCTGGGCGATCATGGCCTGGACGCTGCCCGGCCTGATCTTCGTGTTCTTCTCCATCGCCAATCTCGGACCGCGGGCGGTGGCGACCCACAAGTGGTACCGCCAGCAGTTCCCGGACTACCCGCCCGAGCGCAAAGCGATCATCCCGGGGATTCTCTAACCGAGGTAGAGGCGGACCGCGGAAATCGTCCCCGGACGGGTGGCGCCCCCGGAGAACTCGAACAACGCCACCCCGCGTCGGCCGTTCAGATGCGCCGTCGCCGTCACGGTGGGTCCGGCGGCCAGCAGCTTCTCCACTTCCAGATGCTGTGCCGCGGAGACGAACTCGGCAATCGATGTCTCCGAGACGCCGTCCAGGCTAAGCGTGGCACCCGGAGCCAGCAGTGCCGAGACACCGGCGGAATCGCCATCCGCCAGGGCGCCGACGAAGTCGGCCACGCGCCGCTTTCCGCGCTTGTGCACCCCGGAAAGGCCGCGCAGGAAGCCGGCGCCGCCGGCGAATCCCTGATGGCGAACCAGTTGCGGCCCCAGGATCAACGACGCCAGCAGGCCGCGGCCGCCGGCGGTCAGCAGCTGCATGATCATGTACGGCAGCTCCCAGTGCGCGAACAGCCGCTGGATCTTCGGCGGGCCGTCCGCTCCCGCGGCCACCAGGTCGTAGCGCAGGTGCATCGGGATTTCCATGGTGACGCCGGTCGACATCGTGGTGTAGACCGTCAGGTCGCGGAACACCGACATGCCCGCGACCACATCGTGTTGGACGTCGAACTTGATGGTGTTGGGCGCGATGAAGGTGTCGAAGAACCGCTCGATGGCGCCGGTGCCCACATGCGGCGTCGAGCCGACGGGGTCGTTCACCTGACCGTCGGCGGCGAAGATCCCGACCCAGGCCGCCTTGTCGTGGACGGCGACGGCTTTCGGTGACTGCTCGACGGCGGCGAGGAGCGCGGCCGCATCATACGGTGACGCGTGTTCAGGCATCTGGATTCCTCAATCCCGCATCCGCAGCACGACCTTGCCGGCCGCGGTGCGATTCTCCAGCGCCGCCAGCGCCTCGGCGGCCTGATCCAGTGCGAAGACATCCGGCTGGGGTGCGGCCACCTTGCCGGAGGCCAACAGCTCCTCGAGCACCTCCCACTGGCGTTCCAGCTCACCCGGATGCGACATCACCCAGGCGCCCCAACCGACCCCGACCACGTCGATGTTGTTGAGCAGCAGGCGGTTCACCTTCACCGTCGGGATGTCCCCGCCGGTGAAACCCACCACCAGCAGTCGCCCGCCGGGTGCCAACGAGCGCAACGAGTCGGTGACCCGGTCACCGCCGACCGGATCGAGCACCAGATCCACACCGCGGCCGCCGGTCAACTCCGCCACCGCGCCGCGGAACCCGTCGGCCAGCACCACGTCGGTGGCGCCGGCCGCCCGGGCGACCTCGGCCTTGGCCTCGCTGGAGACCACCGCGATCACCTTCGCCGCCCCCAGCGCGCCGGCCAACCGCAGGGTCGAGGTCCCGATCCCACCGGCGGCGCCGTGCACCAGCACCGTGCCGCCCTCGCTCAAGTGGCCGCGAGTGGTCAGCGCGAACAGCACGGTCAGGTCGTTGAACAGCAGTCCCGCGCCGGCCTCGAACGACACCGTGTCGGGCAGCTTGAACACCTGGCCCGGCGGCACCGCGATCACCTGCGCCATGCCGCCGTTGAGCATCGTCAGGACCGCCACCCGGTCACCGGCACGCACATGCGCGCCGTCGGGGGCGCTGCGCACCACACCGGCGGCCTCCCCGCCCGGCACGAACGGCGGTTCCGGCTTGTGCTGGTAGAGCCCGCGGGACTGCAGCACGTCGGGGAACGCGACACCTGCGGCGTGGACGTCGATGACGACCAGGCCGTCGCCGGCCGGTTCGTCGATATCGACCACCCGGGCGGCCGTCGGTCCGTCGAGTTGGGAGATCTGTACCGCGCGCATGGGCGAATCCTCCGTCAGTAGTGCTTTCTCAGAAACCTAGTCCACCCCGGCGTATGCTCGCGATGCGGCAGCGTTGCCGCATTTTTCGATGAGGTGGCGATGAGCGCTCTGAGTTCACCGGTGGCGTTACCGCCGGCCCGCAACATGGCGGTCCGGGCGGCGGACGGGACCAAGCTGCACACCCAGGTCTTCGGGCCGGCCGACGGTTACCCGATCGTGCTGGCGCACGGCATCACCTGCGCCATCCGCGTCTGGGCGCACCAGATCGCGGACCTGAGCACCGACCACCGGGTGATCGTCTACGACCACCGCGGCCACGGCCGCAGCGGCGTGCCGAAACGGGGCGGGTACAGCCTGACCCACCTGGCCGCCGACCTCGACGCGGTGCTGGAAGCCACCCTGGCGCCGGGGGAGCGCGCCGTCATCGCCGGACACTCCATGGGCGGCATCGCCATCGGTGCCTGGTCGGACCGCTACCGACACCGGGTACGACAGCGCGCCGATGCGGTCGCGATGATCAACACCACCAGCGGCAATCTGCTGGCCGAGGTCGAACTGTTCCAGGTGCCGCCGCCGCTGCGGCGGGCCCGGGTACAGGCGGCTCGTCGCGGGCTGCTGGCGTTCGGCAGTGTGCCGATCGTCGGTCCGGCGAACCTGGCGGTCCGGCAGTTCGTGCACATGCTGGCCGTCGGCGGCGAAGCCGACCCGTCGGTCACCGCGTTGGTCTGCGACCTGTTCGCCAAGACCCCGGCATCCAGCCGCGGGCACTGGGTGCGTGCGCTCATCGACGCGCTCGGACCGGCGTCCTACATCGACCTGAGCGGACTGGATGTGCCCACCCTGGTGATCGGCAGCACCCGCGACCGGTTGCTGCCGTTGAAGGCCTCGCAGCGAATCGCCGATATGGCACCGAATCTCACCCGCTTCATCGAGCTCAGCGGGGGACACTGCTCCATCCTCGAACATCCCGCCGCGGTGAACCGGGAGCTTCGCGACCTGGTGCAGCAGTCCGCGGGGTCGGCAGGCGGCCTGGCCGTCGGCTCCGAGCTCGGTTCGTAGGGGCGCGTGGAATCGCCGTGAAGGTATGGACCGCCCTCAGTGGGCTGACCGGTGTCGTCGATCAGGCCCGCGCCCTGCGTGATGCGGGCGTCAACGGGGTCTTCACCTTCGAAGGCCCGCACGACGTGTTCGCACCGTTGACGCTGGCCGCCGGAGTGGGCGGCCTCGATCTGATGACCAATGTGGCGATCGCGTTCCCGCGCAATCCGATCCACCTCGCGCACCAGGCCAACGACCACCAGTTGCTCAGCGGCGGTCGTTTCATCCTGGGACTGGGAACCCAGATCCGCACCCAGATCGAGAAACGATTCGGTGCCGACTTCGATCATCCGGTGGACCGGATGGTCGAGTTGGTCGCGGCGTTGCGCGCGATCTTCGAGTCCTGGAACACCGGTGCCCGCTTGGATTTTCGCGGCGACTACTACCGGCACACCCTGATGACTCCGACGTTCAGTCCGGGGCCGAACCCGTACGGCCCGCCACCGATCTATGTCGGCGCGCTGGGGCCGCGGCTGACCCGGGCGGCCGCCGAGCACGCCGACGGGCTGTTGGTGATGCCGTTCTCCAGCAAGCGGTTCCTGCACCAGAACACCATGGCGTCGGTGCGGGCCGGGCTGGCGAAAGCCGGCCGCGACGCGGCGGACTTCACCGTGCTGCCCGAGATCATCGTGGCCACCGGGGCCACCGATGCCGAACGGGAGGCCGCCGAAGCCGCCACCCGGATGCTGCTCGGCTTCTACGCCTCGACGCCGGCCTATGCACCGGTGCTGGCCGCGCACGGCTGGCAGGACCTGCAGCCCGAACTCAACGCGCTGTCCAAGCAGGGCCAGTGGGCGAAGATGGGTGCGCGGATCACCGACGAGATCCTGCACACCATCGCCGCGTGCGGCACACCGGCGCAGGTCGCCGCCCACATCCGCGACCGCGTCGAGGGCATCTCCGACACCGTCTGCGTCTACCAGGCGGCGCCGCTCGCACCGACGGTGGTCGGTGCGATCGTCGGTGAGCTCGCCGGCTAGGGCGCCATCGTGACCCAGTCGGGGAAACCCGACGGGTCGTGCCGGCCCAACACCCCGTGCTCGTAGAGCCCCCAGCCCTCCACGGGTGCGGCGTCGCCCTCCCGGCACACCGCCCGACCGACGTTGTCGATCATCCCGAAACTGGTGCGGCCCACGACGGCCGGATCGGTCATGTCGTAGGTCAGCCGCTCGGTGAACTTCTCGCCCTTCCACTCACCGTGCGTCCAGTCGACGTCGCCGCCGTAGCCGCCGCCGACGTGAATGGGCACCGGCAGTTTGGATTCCACCTCGAAAACCACCGGGGTCCCGTCCGGCCTGGTCGCCTCGATGGTGGCGCCGGTGGCGACCCGGGTGCCGGGACGGTACCGGGTCGATACCCGCGGCCACCCCAACTGTTCGACACGGCCGTCACGCCAGATCCGGGTGCAGTCGTTGAGGGAGCGGAACCCGTCGGGTTCCTCCTGGATGATCATCACCACCGCGAACTCGTCGAACGCCATCGGCACATACAGCCACCACATGCCGTCGAACGGCGGATCGGCGGGCCGGCCCGCCGGTTCGCGCTCACCGACCGGACGGATCCCCCAGGACCGGTCCCGCGAGCCGATCCAGACCTCGGGGTCGACGGCGATCTCCTCGCCGTCGATCACGATCTGCCCGCTCCAGGAACCCAACTGGGCGAAGCGCTGCGCGTCCAGGTTCACCCGGGTGCCCATCCGCAGCACGTGCCGCTGCTCCTGCACCACATCGAACAACCCCTGCCACCGCAGATCCAGGGCGATGCCGTCGGTCTCCTCCAGCACGATGCGCAGCGAACGCAGCGGATCGGTTACCTCCACGCGGTAGCCGCCGACGTGCTGGTTGAGCCGGTCTTGGTCGATGGCGTCGGACAGATGCACCGCGGTCTGGGTGTCGCCGCGGCGGATCAGCACGAAGGCGTCCTTGACCCCGAGGTTGGGGTAGTAGCCGCAGCCGGTGATCAAGAAGATGTCACCGGTGCGGTCGTGGGCGTTCAGATAGCACCGGTCGTAGAAGTTGCGATCCGAGGAACCCGGCCAGGCGATCGGCTGCGGTAGTTGGTGAACCGGGTATTCGTCCATGGGGCCCAACATCAGTTCTGCTCTCCGATCAGTCTCTTCAGCAATCCGGCGTGGTAGAACAACGATTCGGGGTTCTCCGGCTTCTCCATCTCCCCGAAATGCACCCGGCGTGTCCCGGTGCGCATGAACACGATCGCCCACATCACGCCCGCGTAGGCGTAGAACCAACGCAGATCACCGAGTTCGACACCGGTGAGCCGCTGGTAGGTGGCGCGCACGTCCTCTTCGCGCAGCACCTGCGGCAGGCCCGGCAGTCCGGCCAGACCGGACAGCTCCTCGAACACCATGTGCGCGAAGATCACCCACGACACGTCCAACTCACGCGGGCCCAGCGCCACCATCTCCCAGTCCAGCACGGCGACCGGGCGGAAATCGCGGTAGAGGACATTGCCCACCCGCGAGTCGCCCCAGACCAGCACGGTTTCGCCGGCCGCCACGTCGGCAGGCCAGTTCGCCTCCAGCCACGCCCAGGCGCGGTCCAGCAGCGGCGAGCGGCCCATGTCGGGAACCGCGAACTCGTACCACTCCCGGATCCGGTTGAAGTGGCGCCGCAGCGCGGTGTCCCCGTCGTAGCCCTCGTCGAGGAAGCCGAACGTCGCGTCGGCATCGGGGATCGCGTGCAGTTTGGCCAACACCTCGATGGTGGCGTCCTGCAGCGACCGCTGCTGCTCGGCGGTCGCGTCGGAGAACCAGTTGCCGCCGAACGTGTAGGGCATGACGTCGGGGGGGACCTCGCCGTCGACACGGTCCATCAAGAAGAACGGCCGGCCCAGCACCTCGCCGGTGTCGTCGATCCAACGGACCGCGGGCACCGGCACATCGGTGAGTTCGCCGACCCGGCGCATCACGTCGAACTGGTGGTCCAGTCGGTAGTTCGGGAACACCGGTACGTCGTCGGCGCTCGGCGCGACCCGCATCACCCAACGCTGCTCGACCGGGGCTTGATCTGCGGTCCACCGCCCGGTGAGCATGATCGTCTCCGACGACATGCCGTTGGTGTCCACACCGCTTTCCACGGTGATCTCCGGCGCGGTCCCGCCGGGCAACTGCGTGGCAAGCCAGCGAGACACTACCGTGGGCAGTGTGGTGACATCGCGGCTGGAACGTTGTAGCCGTCCGACGTCGGTTTCCACAGTCGGTTGATCGCCCACGGGGTAGTCCTCCGTCAAGATAATTACGATACGACAGGTAGCGGTATGAAATCAGAACCTACACCGGTTGACAAGGGCGTGGGTGCCGGACGGCCCCGTGACCCTCGGATCGACGCTGCCATACTGCGGGCCGCCGCGGAGCTGGTCGTCGAAGTCGGTTATACGAATCTGAGCCTGGCCGCGGTCGCGGAGCGGGCCGGGACCACCAAGACCGCGTTGTACCGCCGGTGGCCGAGCAAGGCCGAACTGGTGCACGAGGCCGTGCTGTCGGTACCGCCGAGCGCGGTCACCTCGGCACCGGGCGACGTCGCCGGGGACCTGCTGGCGATGACGGCCGGTGCGCGGGACGCCTTCACCAACCGGGTGGTGCGCTCGGCACTGCCCGGCCTGATCGCCGACATGGCGACCAACGCCGAGCTGACCGCCCGCGCCCTGGAAAGGTTCGACGGGCTGTTCGAGGTGCTGCGCCGCTGGGTGGCGGACTCGGCGGACCGCGGTGCGGTACGCCCGGGGATCGACCCGGACCGGTTGGCCGAATTGATCGGCGGTGCAGCCCTGTTGGCCATGATGCTGCGACCCGACGACGATCTGGGCGGTGACTGGGTGGAACGGACCGCCGACATCATCACCCGCGGCGTCATCGCCTAGAGCGATGTCCATGCCTCCCGAATCCACCGAACCGCTGCCCTTCCCGGCCGATTGGTCATCGGCGCTGGTGCTGGTACCCCATCCCGACGATCCCGAATACGGGATAGCCGCCGCAGCGGCGAAATGGACCGCATCGGGCAAGACGGTCCGCTACGCGCTGGCCTGCCGAGGCGAGGCGGGTATCGCCGGGATGGCCCCCGAGCAGGCGGGACCGATCCGCGAAGCCGAGCAACGGCGGGCAGCGGCCGCCGTGGGGATCGACCCGGTCACCGGAGTGGATTTCTGGGACTTCCCGGACGGCGAGATCCGCAACACGGCGGAGTTGCGCGCCAAGATCGCATCGGTGATCACCGAGGCCCGCCCCGATGTCGTGGTGGCGGTCTACGGTGCGACCGAATTCGCGCCGGGTATGCCCAACCACCGCGACCACATCGAGTTCGCCGCCGCGGTCAACGACGCCTGGGACGGACTGCACGACAAGCCGCGGTGGCTTTTCCAGGGCGGGCCGGCGCCCACCCATGTGGAGACCGTGGACGGCCACCTCGACGCCGCGGTGGCCTCCCTGGCCGCCCACGAGGTCTACCTGTCGGTGCTCGACCCCGCCACACCGGTGGGCGAGCAGGCCCGCAGGGTGGTGGAGATGACGACGTCCTCCCATGCCGGCTGCCGGGTGGCCGGATTCATTCTGCAAAGGAGTACCGACCGATGAGTGGACCCATGCCGGCGTTGCGGATCGGTGTGCTCGGAGCGGCCCGCATCACCCCCCATGCGCTCATCAAACCGGCACGCGACAACCCCGAAGTGGTGGTGAGCGCGGTGGCGGCCCGCGACATCGGTCGTGCGCGTGCGTTCGCCGCCAAGCACGGCATCGACGGTGTGCACGGCGATTACGCGGCATTGATCGCCGACCCGCAAATCGACGCGATCTACAATCCGTTACCGAACCACTTGCACGGCAAGTGGACTCGCGCCGCGCTGGACGCCGGGAAACACGTGTTGTGCGAGAAGCCGTTCACCGCCAACGCCGACGAAGCCCGCGAGATGGCCGCGGTGTCCGCGGCCGGCGACCGGGTGGTGATGGAGGCATTCCACTACCGCTACCACCCGATGACCCTCCGCATCGAAGAGATCATCGCGTCGGGGGAATTGGGCCGGCTGCGGCACATCGACGCCGCGCTGAGCTTTCCGGTGCCGCGATTCTCCGATATCCGCTACCAGTACGCGCTGGCCGGTGGGGCGCTGATGGACGCCGGCTGCTACACGGTGCACATGGCCCGCACCTTCGGCGGAGCCACCCCGGAAGTCGTTGCCGCGCAGCCGACCCTACGTAGCGAAAACATCGACCGGGCGATGACCGCGCAACTGCGGTTTCCCGCCGGGCACACCGCCACGATCCGCTGCTCGCTGTGGTCGTCGAAACTGCTGCAGGTCAGCGTCCGAGTGGTCGGGGAAGACGGCGAACTGCGGGCGTTCAATCCGTTGATGCCGCAGTACTTCCACCGGTTGCGGGTTCGCTCGGCACGGGGCAGGCGCGTCGAGCGGTTCAGCCACCGGGCCTCCTATGCCTATCAGCTCGACGCCTTCGCCGACGCGGTGTTGCGGGGCGCGCCGGTGCGAACCACCCCGCAGGACGCGATCGAGAACATGAGCGTCATCGACGCGATCTATACCGCCGCCGGCCTGCCGTTGCGCCACCCGGGCTGAACGCAGCCCGGGGTGCGCCGGTTACGCGATTAGAGCGCGTCCCAGATCGGGCTGCGCTTCTCCCGGTGCGCGAGCGCGGCCTCGGTCGGGTTGTTGGTGAAACCACTGAGCACCTGGGTGCGGTTCTCGATCTCCTTGGCATGGCGCAGGCTGGGCGCATCCAGGGCGGCGTTGAGCCCGATCTTGGTCTGCCAGACCCCGTAGGCGTTGTTCTGCGCGATCGAGCGGGCCAGGTCGGTCGCGGCTGCCATCAGGTCATCCGGCGCGACGACCTGGTGCACCAGGTGAATCCGATAGGCCTCCTCGGCGTCGATGATGCGCCCGGTGAGCATGAGTTCGCGGGCCACCCCGGCGCCGACGATCTTGGGCAGCAGATAACTGGTGCCCATGTCCATCGAGGAGAACCCGGCTTTGATGAACACCGACCCGAACCGGGCGGTCTCCGAACCGACGCGGATGTCGCAATGCAGCGCAAACGCCAGCCCACCGCCGACGGCGACGCCGTTGACCGCGGCGATCACCGGTATCGGTAGCTCGTAGAGCCGGGTCAATTGGTCGGCGAGCCGAACCTGATGGTCGTAGGTGACTTTGAAGGCCGGGCTGTCGTTCGGCGGTGTCCACGGCTGCCCGGTGCCGCTGAGGTCGGCTCCGGCACAGAATCCCCGTCCCGCACCGGTGAGAATCGCCACCCGGTACGCGCCGCTGCCGAGTTCATCGAGAGCGGCGTCCATCCCGTCGAGCAGCGCCCCGTCGATGGCGTTCAGCCGTTCCGGCCGATTCAACGTGATGCAACCGATCCGGTCGCCGATCTCTGTGAGCGTCACTGCGGTCATGCAGGTACCTTAGCGACGCCTCAGAGTGCGAATTGTGTTGCGGTGTTCACCAGGTCGAGCAGTGGCTGCGGCAGCACGCCCAGTAGTAGCGTGACCGCCGCGCACAACGCGATCGCCGCCTTGCTCCACACGCTCGGCAGCACCAGCTGTGGTGGGTCGTCGGGGGAATCGGTGAAGAACATCAGCACGATGACCCGGACGTAGAAGTAGGCGGCGACCCCGCTGACGATCACGCCGACCACCACCAGGGGAGCGGCACCGCCTTGCGCCGCCGCCTGGAACACCGCGAACTTGCTGATGAATCCACTGGTCAGCGGGATCCCGGCGAATGCCAGCAAGAACATCGAAAACAGCAGACCCACAATGGGATAACGCCGACCCAAGCCGGCCCAGCGGGCCATGTCGAGTTCCTCTTCACCGCTGGAACGCCGGATCAGGTTCACCACCGCGAAGGCACCCACCGTGGAGAAGCTGTAGGAGACCAGGTAGAACAGTGTCCCCGACACGCCCGCCGGAATGCCGGCGAGCACACCGGTCAACACGAAACCGGCGTGGGCGATCGAGGAGTACGCCAGCATCCGCTTGATGTCGGTCTGGGTGATCGCGGCGATGGTGGCGATCACCATGGTCAGCACCGCGATCAGCCACAGCAGCGGACGCCACTGGTCGTGCAGTGCGGGAAGCGCCACATAGAGGATCCGCAGCATCGCCCCGAATGCGGCGACCTTGGTGCCGGCGGCCATGAATCCGGTGATCGGAGTGGGTGCGCCGACGTAGACGTCGGGAACCCAGGAATGAAACGGCACCGCACCGACTTTGAAGAACAGACCCACCAGCAGCAGGCCGGCGCCGATCAGCGCCAGCGGGTCGCTGCTGTGGGTGAGCAACTGTTCGCCGATCTCCGGCAGTGCCAGAGTTCCGGTTGCGCCGTAGAGCAATGCGGCGCCGAACAGGAACAGTGCCGAGGAGAACGCGCCCAGCAGGAAGTACTTCAGCGCGGCCTCCTGCGACAGCAGACGCCGGTAACGGGCCAGCCCGCACAACAGGTACAGCGGCAGGGACAGCACTTCCAAAGCCACGAACATGGTGACCAGGTCGTTGGCGGCCGGGAACATCATCATTCCACCGACGGCCAGCACGACCAGCGGGAACACCTCGGTCTGGGTGACCCCGGAGCGGGTGGCGTCGTGTTCGGCGGCACTGTCGGGCACCGCCGAGGCCTGCGGAGTGAACGCGTCCAGGCCCGCGCGGCGGGCGTCGACGGCGGGTGCGGCAGCGGCACCGGGGCCCTCGGGCGGTCCCGCGCCGATGTTGCGCTCGGCGATGAACAGCACGGCCATGATTCCGACCAGCACGATGGTGCCCTGCAGCACCAGCGTCGGCCGATCCACCGCGACCGCGCCCAGCACCGCGATCCGACCAGCGGCCGGCGTTTCACGGCCCACCGCCACCACGGCGGCGAAGGTGGCCATCAGGCCGCCGACGGCCAGCAGCACCTGCATCACATAACGGGCCCGGCGGGAGACGAACGCCTCGAACAGCACCCCGGTGACCGCGGTGCCGAAAACGATCAGCAGCGGCAGTATCAGGCTGTATTCGACGGACGGGATTGGCATGCCCGACATGGTCAGTGCGCCCCCTCAGCGGTCAGCGGTGCCGGGTCGGTCTCACCGATCGTGGTCAAGGTGTGCTCGACGCCCGGATTGATGATGTCCAGGGCAGGTTTGGGATAGAAGCCGAGAAACAGCAGCAGTGCGATCAGCGGGGTGACGACCAGCAACTCGCGCGGCACCAGGTCGCGGATCCCCTCGTTGCCCGCTGTGACCGGTCCGGTCATCACCCGCTGGTACAGCCACAGCATGTAGATCGACGACAGCACCAGCGCGGTCGAACCGACCGCCGCCGCCACCCAGTACCGGTTGAACGTGCCCACCAGCACCAGGAATTCGCTGATGAACGGTGCCAGGCCCGGCAGCGACAGGGTGGCCATCCCGGCGACCATGAAGGTGCCCGCCAGCACCGGGGCCACCTTCTGCACGCCGCCGTAGTCGGCGATCGCCCGCGCACCGCCGCGCCGGGCGACCAGGAACCCGGCGATCAGGAACAGTGCCGCGGTGGACAGCCCGTGGTTGAGCATGTACAGCGTCGACCCGCTCTGCCCCTGGCTGGTCATCACGAAGATGCCCAGGATGATGAACCCGAAGTGCGAGATCGAGGTGTAGGCGATCAACCGCATCATGTCGGTCTGGCCGATCGCCACCATGGCGCCGTAGACCACCCCGATGACCGCCAGCACGATGATGGCCGGGCGGAAATACGTCGACGCGTCCGGGAACAGTTGCAGGCAGTACCGCAGCATCCCGAAGGTGCCCACCTTGTCCATCACCGCCATCATCAGCACCGCGGTGGCCGGGGTGGACTCCACGGCCGCGTCGGGCAGCCAGCGGTGCAGTGGCCACAGCGGGGCTTTGACCGCGAAGGCGAACATGAAGCCGGCGAACAGCAGCTTGAGTACACCCGGATCCACGGTGGTGGTGGCGGGGGAGAACATCGAGACCAACTCGCGGAAGTCGAAGGTTCCCCCCGATCCCGCATCGGAGCTCACCACGTACACGCCGATCACCGCGGCCAACATGATCAGGCCGCCGAACAGGTTGTACAGCAGGAACTTCAGGGCCGCTTGCGAGCGTTTGGCGCCGTTGCCGAAGCCGCCGATCATGAAGTACATCGGGATCAGCATCGCCTCGAAGAACACGTAGAACAGCAGCACGTCCAGCGAGACCAGCGAGATCAGCACCATCGCCTCGACGGTCAGCATCAGGGCGGCGAACGCGTGCGGACCGCGGCTGCGCAGGCCGCCGGCGGTGTCACCGTCGTGCCAGCCCGCCAACAGCAGCAGCGGTACCAGGCCGGCGGTCAGCAGGACCAGGATCACCGCGATACCGTCCACGCCCAGGGTGTAGCTTGCGCCGAACGCCGGTATCCAGGCATGGGTTTCGACGAACTGGTAGGGCGCCGACACCGGTGTGGTGTCGAAACCGGCGGTGACCACGACGGCCACCGCCAGCGTCGCCAGACTCGTCAACAGGGCCGCGCACTTCGCCGGCCCCGGCCGCCCGCCGGGCAGCAGGATGACCAGTCCGGCGCCGACCAACGGCACCAGCCACAGCAGGCTCAGCCAGGGCACGCAGGAGTTCGCGTTCACAGCTGCACCGCCAGGACCACCGCGACGACCAGCACGGTGCCGGCCAGCATCGTCAACGCGTAGGAGCGCACGAACCCGGTCTGCAGTTGCCGCAGCAGATACGACCCGAGCGCCACCAGCCCGGCTGCGGTGTTGACCGAACCGTCCACCACCCGGTCGTCGACGCCCACCAGACCTTGCGCCAGCCGGTTACCCGGACGCATGAGCACCCCCTCGTTGAAGGCATCGCCGTAGAGATACTTGCGGGCCGCCACCGTCAGTACCGACACATCGGTGGGCGCGGTGGCCGGTATCGCTCTGCGGCCGTACATGTTGTAGGCCACCGCGACACCCACCAGCACGACCCCCAGCGTGATCGCACCGCTGAGCCAGGCCGGGACGGCGTGTGCATGTGCCTGCTCGGCGGCCGGCGCCACCGAGCGCACCACGGGCTCCAGCCAGTGCTCCAGCCGTCCGCCGATGGCCAGCGCGCCGCCGGCGAACACCGCGCCGAGCGCCAACACGATCATCGGCCAGGTCATCACCCGCGGGGATTCGTGCGGATGCTGCAACGCCCGCTCCGGGCTCACTTCGTTCTCGTCGGCCGCCCAACGGCGTTCGCCGCCGAACGTCATCAACATCACCCGGGTCATGTAGAAGGCGGTGATCCCGGCACCCAGGATGGTGACCGCCCCCAACACCCAGCCACGGGTGCCGCCGGAGGCCAGGGCGGCCTCGATGATGGCGTCCTTGGACCAGTAGCCGGCGAACGGTGGCACCCCGATGATCGCCAGATAACACAACCCGAACGTCACGAACGTCACCGGCATGAAACTGCGCAGCGCGCCGTAGCGGCGCATGTTCTGTTCGTCGTTCATCCCGTGCATCACCGAGCCGGAGCCCAGGAACAATCCGGCCTTGAAGAAGCCGTGGGTCAGCAGGTGCATGATCGCGACCGCGTACCCGGCAGGGCCCAGCCCCGCGGCCAGCACCATGTAGCCGATCTGACTGACCGTCGAGGCCGCCAGGGCCCGTTTGATGTCGTCGTTGGCGCAGCCGATGATCGCCCCGAACAGCAGCGTGATCGCCCCGACGACCACCACCGCCAGCCGGGCATCGGGGGACAGGTCGAACACCGGGCCCGACCGCACGATCAGATACACCCCGGCGGTGACCATGGTGGCGGCGTGGATCAGGGCCGACACCGGGGTGGGGCCCTCCATCGCGTCGAACAACCAGGCCTGCAGCGGCACCTGGGCGGACTTGGCGCACGCCCCCACCAGCAGCAGGATCCCGATGGCCGTGGTCAGCCCGCCGGCCCCGGCGTCGGCGACCGCACCGAACAGCCCTTCATAGGACAGCGTGCCGAATCCGGCGAACATCACGAACATCGCCAACGACAGCCCGATGTCGCCGACCCGGTTGGACACGAACGCCTTCTTACCGGCCGCCGCCGCGACCGGCCGGGCATACCAGAACCCGATCAGCAGGTAGGACGCCAGGCCGACGCCCTCCCAGCCGACGTAGAGGCCCAGGTAGTTGTCGGCGACCACCAGCAGCAGCATCGCCGCGACGAACAGGTTCAGGTAGGCAAAAAACCGTCTACGGTCGGCATCATTTTTCATGTAGCCGGTCGAGTAGATGTGGATCAGCGAACCCACGCCGCTGATCAGCAGTACGAAGCAGATCGACAACTGGTCGATGAGCAGCCCGAAGTCGACCTGCAGGGCTCCGACCGGCACCCAGCTGAACAGGTGGGTGTGTATCACCCGGTCCTCGCCGCCGCGGCCCAGCATCTCGGCCAGCAGCACCAACCCGATCGCGAACGACCCCAGCACCGTGGCGCAGGCCAGCAGATGGCCCCACCGGTCGGTTCGGCGCCCGCCGAGCAACAGGATCAGCGCACCGGCGGCCGGCAGGGCCACCAGCAGAGCGCTCAGCTGGCTCAGATTCGTCATAGAGCTCCCCAACTCCTAGCCGCGCAGTAGGTTCGCGTCGTCGACCGAGGCCGAATGCCGGGCCCGGAAGATCGTCATGATGATGGCCAGGCCGATCACCACCTCGCAGGCGGCGACGACCATCGTGAAGAACGCGACCATCTGACCGTCGAGTTGGGAGTGCAGCCGGGCGAAGGTGACGAACGCCAGGTTGGCGGCGTTGAGCATCAACTCGACGCACATGAACATCACCAGTGCGTTGCGCCGCAACATGACTCCGGTGGCGCCGATGGTGAACAGCATCGCCGCCAGGTAGAGGTAGTTCTCCGGATTCACTGGTCCGTCCCCTCCCCGCTGTCGGCGTGTTCGGCGTTACCGGTGGTACCCACCCAGCGGTGGGTCAAGGTGTCCGACACCGACAGGTCGGAGAAGCTGCCGTCGGGCAGTCGTGCGGCGATATCGACGGCGTTGTGGCGGGCGTAGACGCCGGGCGTGGGCAGCGGGGTGGCCCGCCGGCCGGACTGGAAGCGCAGAATGGACAGCTCCCGCTGGGTGAGTCGCGGCTGGAGCCGTTCGCGGTGCGTGAGCACCATGGCCGCGAGCACCGCGGTGATCAGCAGCGCGCTGGTCAGCTCGAACGCCCACAGGTAGCGGGTGAAGATCAGCGCCGCCAGTCCTTCGACGTTGTTCTGGTTCAGGCCGGGCGACCCGGTGTCGCTGACGGTGGGAGCCCCGATCTGCTGCAGGTGCATGGTGGCGCCGCCGACACCGGCGATCAGCAGCATCCCGAAGGAGATACCGGCGAGCGTGGCGGCGACCCGCTGACCGCGCAGGGTCTCCACCAACGATTCGGCGGAATCGACACCGATCAGCATCATCACGAACAGGAACAGCATCATCACCGCGCCGGTGTAGACGACGATCTGCACCACACCCAGGAACATCGCGTCCTGGACGAAGTAGAACACCGCCAGGATCAGCATCGTCGTCGCCAGAAACAGTGCCGAGTACACCGCCTTGGCGGCGGTCACGACACCGATGGCCCCGGCCAGGGCGACGGCGCCGAGTATCCAGAACGTCACCGCCTCCCCGGTGGAGGTGCGGACGACGAGTTCGGAGGCGAGCAGGGCGGTGTCCATCAGGCCTTGCCCTGCTTCACCCGGTCGAGCATGACGAACAGGTCCGGATCCTCATCGAGGCCGGCCGGGCTGACCCTGCCCAGGTAGTAGTCCTTCTCGGTGGCGCCGGGCGGCATCGCGTGCGGCGGCGCGACCATGCCGGGTTCCAGCGGCGCCAGCAGTTGCTGGCGCTCCCAGATCATGTCGGCGCGGTTGTCGGCGGCCATCTCGTACTCGTTGGTCATGGTCAGCGCGCGGGTGGGACAGGCCTCGATGCACAGTCCGCAGCCGATGCAGCGCAGGTAGTTGATCTGGTAGACGCGCCCGTAACGTTCGCCGGGGGAGAAGCGCTCCTCGTCGGTGTTGTCGGCGGCCTCCACGTAGATGGCATCGGCCGGGCAGGCCCACGCGCACAACTCGCAGCCGATGCACTTCTCCAACCCGTCCGGGTGCCGGTTGAGCTGGTGCCGGCCGTGATAGCGCGGTGCCGTCGGCTTCTTGCGCTCGGGGTAGCCGTCGTTGATCGGCCGTTTGAACATCGTCTTCCAGGTGACGCCGAACCCGGCCAGGGCGTCGCGCAGACTAGCCATTGACGTCCTCCTTGATCCGCGACGGATTGCGTTGCGGCAGCGGTGGTGTCGGGAATGATCCCTCGGTGGTGATGACGGGCGCCGGTGGTGTGGCACCGGACAGACGGGAGTTCATCGCACTGAATCTGCGATGCAACGCCAACAGCAACACGATCGTGGTGACGGTGCTGAGAACGGCCAGTGCCGGTTGCCAGTGCTCGTAGCCGTCGTTTCGCAGGCTGCGCAGCACCGCCGCGAGCATCACCCAGGCCAGCGCCACCGGGATCAGGATCTTCCAGCCCAGCGCCATGAACTGGTCGTAGCGCAACCGCGGCAGGGTGCCCCGCAGCCAGATGTAGACGAAGATGAATCCCCACAGCTTGAGGGTGAACCACAGCAGGGGCCACCAGCCGGTGTTGGCGCCCGCCCACATGTTGATCGGGAACGGTGCGTGCCAACCGCCGAGGAACAGCGTGACGGCCACCGCCGACACGGTGGTCATGTTGATGTATTCGGCGAGGAAGAACAAGGCGAACTTCAGCGATGAGTATTCGGTGTGGAAGCCGCCGACGAGTTCACCCTCCGCCTCGGGCAGGTCGAACGGAGCCCGGTTGGTCTCACCGACCATCGCGGTCAGATAGACCAGGAACGACGGCATCAGCAGGAAGGCGAACCACACCCGGTCCTGGGCCTCCACGATGCCCGAGGTCCCCATCGTTCCCGCGTAGAGGAACACCGAGGCGAACGCCAAACCCATCGCGACCTCGTAGGAGATCACCTGCGCGGTGGAGCGGATGCCACCGAGCAGCGGGTAGGCGGATCCCGACGACCAACCGGCCAGGATGATCCCGTACACCCCGATCGACGACATGGCCAGGACGAACAGCACCGCGATCGGCAGATCGGCCAGCTGCAGGGCGGTGCGCTGGCCGAAGATGCTGACCTCGGGCCCGAGCGGGATCACCGCGAACGCGGTGATGGCCGGCGCCGTCGAGATGACCGGGGCCAGTACGTAGATCACCCGGTCGACGTTGAACGGGGTGATGTCCTCCTTGAGGGCGAGCTTGATCGCATCGGCCAGGCTCTGCAGCCAGCCTTTCGGCCCGACCCGGTTGGGTCCGGGACGCATCTGCATGCGCCCCACGACCTTTCGTTCGATGACGATGGCCAGCACCACCGTCAGGATCAGAAAGACGAAGACGCCCAACGCTTTGACCAGTATCAACCACCAGGGGTCGGTCATGAGTCACGTCCAATCCGTACCGCGGCGCCGGGGGTTACCCCCAGATCCCGGTGCACCGCCGAACCCGGGGAGTTCATCGGAAGCCAGACCACGCCGTCGATCATCTCGGTGACGGCCAGCGGCAGCGTGATGTGACCGTGCTCGGTGCTGACCGTGACCGGATCACCGGACGCCGCACCGATTCCGGCGGCCGTGGTCGCCGACATCCGCGCCACCGGTTGACGGGCGGTGCCGGCCAGGTTCGGTTCCCCGGCCTGCATCAGGCCCGCATCGAGCAACATCCGCCAACCGGCCAGCACGGCCTCGCCCGCGCCGGGCTGCGTCGCCGGGGAGGCGGCCACCTCGGGGGCGGCCACCCGCGCACCGTCCCAGGCGCCCAGGCCGGCCAGTTCGGCTCGGGCCGCCTCCACGGTCGACACGCCCAGCGCGAGCCCCATCTCCTCGGCGATCGCGTCGAGCACCCGATGGTCGGACAGCGTGCCCCGGTCGGCCAACGCGGTTCCGAACTTGCGGTGCCGGCCTTCCCAATTGAGGTAGGTGCCGGATTTCTCGGCTGCGGCCGCGACCGGCAGCACCACGTCGGCGCGGTCGGTGACTTCGCTGTGCCGCAGCTCCAGGCTCACCAGGAAACCGACGGTGTCCAGCGCCGACAGGGCTGCCGCCGGGTCGGTGAGGTCCGCCGGTTCCACCCCGCCGACCAGCAGTGCACCCAACGAGCCGTCGGCGGCGGCCGCCAGGATGGCGTCGGTGTCGCGCCCGGGCTGTCCCGGCAATCCGTCGGGGCCGTCGAGGCCCCAGGCCCGGGCGATCTCGGCCCGTGCGGCCGGGTCGTCGAGCGGCCGGCCGCCGGGCAGCAGTCCGGCCAACGCGCCGGCGTCCAGTGCGCCGCGTTCCCCGGCGCGCCGCGGCACCCAGGCCAGTTGCGCGCCGGTTGCATCGGCCAGCCTGATCGCCGCCGACAGTGCCCCCGGAACGGCCGCCAGCCGTTCGCCGACCAGCACCACCGCGCCCGGCCTGCGCAGCGACGCACCGAGTTCCCCGTCGGCCAGGCCGTCCAGCGCGGCCGCCTCGCCACCGGGAACGACTGCCACCAGGGTGCCGAACATCTTGTCCAGCCCGCGGTCGGCGAACGGTGCCACGCTGTACACCTCGGTGCCGTTCTTGCGGGCCGCCTTGCGCAGTCGCAGGAACACCATCGGTGCTTCTTCTTCGGGTTCCAGCCCGGCGAGCAGCACCACCGGCGCGGCCTGCAGATCGGCGTAGCTGACGTCGATGCCGCGGCCGGCCACCCGCGCGGCCAGGAACGCGGACTCCTCGGCGGAGTGCGCCCGCGCCCGGAAGTCGATGTCGTCGCTGTCCAGCGCCAGCCGGGCGAACTTGGCGTAGCCGTAGGCGTCCTCGGCCGACACCCGGCCGCCGACCAGCACGCCGGTGCGGCCGCGTGCCGCCGCCAGGCCGCGGGCCGCGACCGCGAGCGCGTGCGGCCACGAAGCCGGCACCAGTTCTCCGGTCTCGTCGCGGACCAGCGGCGTGGTGATCCGGTCGGATTGGGTGGCGTAGGTGAAGGCCCAGCGGCCCTTGTCGCAGTTCCATTCCTCGTTGACGTCCGGGTCGTCGCCGGCCATCCGGCGCAGCACCTTGCCGCGCCGGTGATCGGTGCGTTCCGCACAGCCACCGGCGCAGTGCTCGCAGACGGTCGGGGTGGAGACCAGGTCGAACGGGCGCGCCCGGAACCGGTAGGAGGCTCCGGTCAGTGCCCCCACCGGGCAGATCTGCACGGTGTTGCCGGAGAAGTAGGAGTCGAACGGGGTATCGGTGTAGATGCCGACCTGCTGCAGGGCGCCGCGGTCCATCATCTCGATGAACTTGTCCCCGGCGATCTCGTTGGCGAACCGGGTGCAGCGCGCACACAGGATGCAGCGGTCCCGGTCCAGCAGTACCTGCGAGGAGATGTTGATCGGCTTGGGGTAGTGGCGTTTGGCCTCTTCGAAGCGGGTCTCGGTGCGGCCGTGGGTCATGGCCTGGTTCTGCAGCGGGCACTCGCCGCCCTTGTCGCAGGTCGGGCAGTCCAGCGGGTGGTTGATCAGCAGCAGTTCCATCACCAGGTGCTGAGCCCGATCGGCTTCGGCGGAGGTGTGCTGGGTGCGCACCACCATGCCGTCGGCGACGGCCACCGCGCACGACGGCTGTGGCTTGCGCTGTCCCTCCACCTCGACCATGCACTGCCGGCACCAGGCCACCGGATCCAGCAACGGGTGATCACAGAACCGCGGAACCTCGATGCCCAACTGTTCGGCGGCGCGGATGATCAAGGTGCCCTTGGGGACGGTGATCTGCTGGTCGTCGATGGTCAGGGTCACCGACTCCTGACCGCCGGGCTGCGATGTCTCCGTCACGCCACACCGCCGTCTGCCACGTACATGCTCGCTTTCGGGTCGAACGGACAGCCGCCCTCGAGGTGGGCGATGTACTCGTCGCGGAAGTACTGGATCGAGGACTTCACCGGCATCGCCGCACCGTCCCCCAAGGCGCAGAAGGACTTTCCGAACAGGACGTCGGCGATGTCCAGCAGGGTGTCGAGGTCTTCGGGGGTACCGCGACCGGTCTCCAACCGTTCGTAGATCGGCACCAGCCAGTAGGTGCCCTCGCGGCACGGCGTGCACTTGCCGCAGGATTCGTGCTTGTAGAACTCCGACCAGCGCGCGGCCGCACGCACCGCGCAGGTGGTCTCGTCGAAGATCTGCAATGCCTTGGTGCCCAGCATCGATCCGACCGACGCCATGCCCTCGTAGTCCAGCGGGACATCGAGGTGCTCCTCGGTCAGGATCGGGGTCGACGAGCCGCCGGGCGTCCAGAACTTCAACCGGTGTCCGTCGCGGATCCCGCCGGCGTAGCCGAGCAGTTCGCGCAGCGTGATACCCAACGGCGCCTCGTACTGCCCGGGCCGTTTGACGTGCCCGGAGAGCGAATAGAGGGTGAACCCGCGGGACTTCTCGGTACCCATGGACCGGAACCATTCCGGCCCGTTGCGCAGGATCGAGGGCACACTGGCGATCGATTCGACGTTGTTGACCACCGTCGGCGACGCGTACAACCCCGCGACCGCGGGGAACGGCGGGCGCAGCCGGGGCTGGCCCCGGTACCCCTCCAGCGACTCGATGAGTGCGGTCTCCTCGCCGCAGATGTAGGCACCCGCCCCGGCGTGCACGGTGATGTCGAGGTCGAAGCCGGTGCCGCCGATGTCGGTGCCCAACAGGCCGGCGGCGTAAGCCTCGGCGACCGCGGCCTGCAGGCGCCGCACCACCGGCACCACCTCGCCGCGCACGTAGATGAAGGCGTGCCGGGCCCGGATCGCGTAGCTGCACACGATCATGCCCTCGATCAGCACATGCGGCGTCGCCATCAGCAACGGCATGTCCTTACAGGTGCCGGGCTCGGACTCGTCGGCGTTGACCAACAGGTAGTGGGGTTTGGCGCCGGCGCCGTCGGTGCCCTGCGGCACGAACGACCATTTGGTGCCGGTGGAGAACCCGGCGCCGCCGCGCCCGCGCAGCCCGGAGTCCTTGACCAGTTCGATGACCTCGTCGGGCGTCATCGCCAGCGCGCGTTTCATCCCGGTATAGCCGTCGTGGCGACGGTAGGTCTCCAGGGTCCACGACTCGGGTTCGTCCCAGTAGCTGCTCAGCACCGGCGTCAGCGGTGTGCCCTCGGCAAGTGTCATTTCCCGCCCCCACTGGTGCCGCCCGGTTCCGGTGCCGTCATGCCGCGTTCGCGGGCCACCTCCAGACCGGCCAGCGTGGCCGCGCCGGCACCGCCCTGGCCGTCGTCGGCGCGCTCGTCGGGGAAGCCGGCCAGAATCCGTTCGGTCGCGGCGAAGCTGCACAGCGGCATCCCGCGGGTGGGCCGCACCTCGGCGTCGGCGCGCAGCTTGTCGACGAGGTCGCGCGCCGACTCCGGTGTCTGGTTGTCGAAGAACTCCCAGTTGACCATCACCACCGGTGCGTAATCGCACGCGGCGTTGCACTCGATGTGCTGCAGGGTGACCGATCCGTCCTCGGTGGTCTGATCGTCTTCGACACCGAGATGTTCTTTGAGCTCTCGGTAGATGGCGTCACCGCCCATCACCGCACACAGCGTGTTGGTGCAGACACCCACCAGGTGTTTGCCGGTGGGGGTGCGACGGTACATCGAATAGAACGACGCGACGCCGGCGACGTCGGCGGGGGTCATGCCGAGCAGTTCGGAGATGAACGCCAGGCCGGCGGGCGTGATGTAGCTGTCCTGCGACTGCACCAGATGCAGCAGCGGCAGGATCGCCGAACGCGACTGCGGGTAACGGCCGATGATCTCCTTGGCGTCGACCTCCAACCGGGCCCGAACATCGGGTGCGTAGCTGGTCGGAGCATCGGGATGGTTGAACTGATTGGGCTCTTCGGGCTGGCGTCCCAACTGGAGGAACACCCGGGTGCCGTCGGTTCCCGCGGTCGGCGGCATCAGCCGGCCGCGGCCGGTCTTGTTGACTCCGGTCCGGTCGATCTCGCCGCCTGCCGCGCTCATCGGTCCACCCCGCCCATCACCGGGTCGATGCTGGCGACCGCGGCGATCACGTCGGCGATCAGTCCGCCCTCACTCATGGCGGCCACCGCCTGCAGGTTGGTGAAGGACGGATCGCGGTAATGCACCCGGTAGGGCCGGGTTCCGCCATCGCTGACCATGTGCACCCCCAGTTCGCCGCGGGGCGACTCGACCGAGACGAACACCTGCCCCGGCGGCACCCACAGATCTTCGGTGACTCGTTTGAAGTGGTGGATCAGGCCTTCCATGGAGTGGCCCATGATCCAGCCGATGTGCTCGCGGGAGTTGCCCAGTCCGTCCTTCTCGAGCTTGAGGTCCGCCGGCCAGGCGATCTTGCGGTCGGCGACCATCACGGGCTTGCCGTGCAGCTTGGCCAACTTTTCTACGCACTGCTCGACGATCTTCAGGGACTCCTTGATCTCCGCGATGCGGATCAGGTAGCGGCCGTAGGCGTCACAGCCGTCATCGGTGATCACCTCGAATTCGTAGTCCTCGTAGCCGCAATAGGGTTCGGCGCGCCGGACGTCGTAGGGCAGGCCGGTCGAGCGCAGCACCGGTCCGGTGATGCCCAGCGCCATGCACCCGGTCAGATCCAGGTAGCCGACACCCTTGGTGCGGGCCTTCCAGATGTAGTTCTCGGTCAGCAGATCCTCGATGTCCTTGAGCCGCTTGGGCATCAGCTTGAGGAAGTCCCGGATCTGCGGGATCACCTCGTCGGGCAGATCCACCGACACGCCGCCGGGCCGCACATACTGGTGGTTCATCCGCAGGCCGGTGATCGCCTCGAAGATGTCGAGTACCAACTCGCGTTCCCGGAAGCCGAACAGCATCACCGACAGTGCCCCGAGCTCCATGCCGCCGGTCGCCAGCGCCACCAGGTGTGAGGACATCCGGTTGAGTTCCATCATCAGAACCCGGATGACACTGGCGCGCTCGGGAATGTCGTCGGTGATGCCGAGCAGCTTCTCCACGCCCAGGCAGTAGGCGGTCTCATTGAAGAACGGTGACAGGTAGTCCATCCGGGTGACGAAGGTGACGCCCTGGGTCCAGTAGCGGTGCTCCAGGTTCTTCTCGATACCGGTATGCAGATAGCCGATGCCGCAGCGGGCTTCGGTCACCGTCTCACCCTCGAGTTCCAGGATCAGCCGCAGCACGCCGTGCGTCGACGGGTGCTGCGGGCCCATGTTGACCACGATGCGTTCGCCGGGGTCGGCGGACCTGGCGGCATCGACCACCTGATCCCATTCCTGCCCACCGACGTTCAGGACGGTGCGCGGCGTCTCAGTGCCCATTATTTGTAAGCCCTCCGCTGGTCCGGCGGCGGTATCTGCGCGCCCTTGTACTCGACCGGGATGCCGCCCAACGGGTAGTCCTTGCGTTGCGGGTGGCCGTGCCAGTCGTCGGGCATCTCGATGCGTGTCAGCGAGGGGTGGCCGTCGAAGATGATCCCGAAGAAGTCGTAGGTCTCCCGTTCGTGCCAGTCGGTGGTGGGGTAGACCGCGAACAGGGACGGAATGTGTGGATCCGCGTCGGGGGCAGCGACTTCCAGACGGACACGACGATTGTGGGTGATGGAGCGCAGCGGATACACCGCATGCAACTCGCGATCGGTGTCGGCCGGATAGTGCACACCGGAGACGCCGAGGCTCAACTCGAAGCGCAGGTCCGGCTCGTCGCGCAGCAACTGGGCCACCGCCGGGAGCCGGGTGCGCTCGATGTAGAGGGTCAGCTCGTCGCGGTACACCACGACTTTCTCGACGGCCGCGGCGAATTCGATACCGCTGCGCTGCAGGGCCGCGGACAGGGTGTCGACGAGCTCGTCGAAGTATCCGCCGTAGGGTCTCGGCGTCGCGCCGGGCAGTGCCGCCTCGGTGACCAGACGCCCGTACCCGGAGGTGTCTCCGCTGCCGTTCGCGCCGAACAGGCCGCGGCGCACCTTGATCACGTCTTCGGGGCCGGGGGCGCCCGCACCGGTCGCCTCGCTCACCGCAGCAACCCCTTCAACTCCCAGGTGGACGGGGCCGACAGGGCGGCCTGTTCGGTTTCGGTGATGATCTGCTCCCGGTTGGCGCCCAGAGGCATCGCGCGAATCTTCTCGTGCAGCTTGAGGATTGCGTACATCAGCATCTCCGGACGAGGCGGACAACCGGGGAGGTAGATGTCGACCGGTACCACATGGTCCACGCCCTGCACGATCGCGTAGTTGTTGAACATCCCGCCCGACGACGCGCACACGCCCATCGACAGCACCCACTTGGGCTCGACCATCTGGTCGTAGATCTGGCGCAGTACCGGCGCCATCTTCTGACTGACCCGGCCGGCCACGATCATCAGATCGGCCTGGCGCGGTGAGGCCCGGAACACCTCCATCCCGAACCGGGACAGGTCGTAGTCGGGTGCCATCGTCGACATCATCTCGATGGCGCAACAGGCCAGGCCGAACGTCGCCGGCCACAGCGACCCGGTACGGAAGTACCCGGCGAGGTCCTCCACGGTGGACAGCAGGAGCCCGCTGGGAAGTTGTTCTTCTAATCCCATATGTAAGTCCGCCTATTTCCGATCAATCCCAGTTCAGGCCGCCGCGTCGCCAGACATAGGCGTAGGCGACGAACACGATGACGGCGAACAGCGCCATTTCGATGAGGGCGAAGAGTCCGAGCCCGTCGAAGGCGACCGCCCACGGGTAGAGAAATACGATCTCGATGTCGAAGACGATGAACAGCATCGCGGTCAGGTAGTACTTCACCGGGAACCGCTGCCCGGGCGGGGCGTGCGGCCCGCTGACCGGCTGATCGGTGGGCTCGATACCGCATTCGTAGGCTTCCAGCTTCGCGCGGTTGTAGCGCTTCGGACCCACGAACGCCGTGACGACCACGGAGAATACGGCGAAACCGGCGGCGAGCGCGGCGAGGACCAGGATCGGCAGGTAGAGGTTCATGCTCAGTGACGTAGTTCCCTTCCGGGCGTCGATGTGAGTTCAAGCACAGCCTAGCCCGCGGCAATCGGGCGGTTGGGAAGAATCCGAAATTGTCGGCAACTGTGACGGGCATCACCCGTAGCGGTAACGGCGACAGGGGAATTCGCCCCTGAGGCTGCCCTAACTCCCGGGTCGGCGAGGCTCGGCGCAGGGGGCCGCAGCTGGGACCGGTGTGTCAGCTGGGACGGGTGTAGGAACGCACTGGTTCGGTGCGGATCGGGTGCGGTAGCGGTGCGGCGGGAGTCGCCGGGTCAACCGTGTGCCGGGGCACGCAACAGCCCCAGCACCGCATGACCGAGCGTCATGGGGTCCACCGGGTGCGACACCGCGGCGTCGGCGCGCGACCACTTGGCCAGCCAGGCGTCGTCGGCGCGGCCGGTCAAGACCACGATCGGCGGGCACGGCGTGATCTCGTCCTTGAGTTGCTTGCAGACGCCCATCCCGCCGGCCGGGTTCGCCTCGCCGTCCAGGATGGCCAGGTCGATCCCCCCGGCGTCCATCTGCCGGATCACCACGGGCTCGGTGGCGACCTCGACATAGCTCAGCGGCGGCAGATCCGGGTGCAGTCGCTTGCCCAACGCGGTGACGACCTGTGCGCGGGTCGCGGCGTCGTCACTGTAGACAAGGATTCGCAGCGCGGCATTGGAGTCGGACACGCTGGGAATGCTACTGCTCGGCCGAGGTGGATACGTCGGGTTTGGCCCAGGTCATCGAAGTGGTTGCCGCGCAGGCAGTCTAGTAGTTGTAGCCGGGGTGGTCGATGGATAGCCGATGCTCCACCAGGGCGTAGAGGCACGCGGTGAGCTCCTCGGAGCGCTCGTCGAGCTCACCGGCCCGAATCGCCGCGGCCAGCGCGGCCTCGTCGGTGAAACCGAGGTCCGCCAAGGCTCTGGCAGGTGCATCGGCTGCGGTGTCGCGCAGTTCCCGTTCGACGATGCGCAGCGCGTTGGCCGCGACCCGGGCGTGGAATCTGACCTGACCGCCGACGGCGTCCGGGCCGTCGGCACGGACCAGCGCGGTGTCGAGGAACTCCGTGACCGCGGCGACGAGTTCGGCGGCGGTGGGCCGGCGGCCCCCGGCGGTCACGGCCGGACCCCGTCGAGCAGGCGCAACAGATCCCATTCGGTCTCCGAGACACGACGGCCGATGGTGGCGAGCTCCACCGAACGGCTCCGGCCGCTCAGGTGCCGTTCCGCCTGGTAGCGGCAGATGATGCCCCACCGCAGAGTGCTCAACAGCAACCACCAGTCGAACCGGTCCGGGTCGACCCGGCAGCCGGTGGCCCGCTCGTAGCAGCCCAGGAACGCGTCGACGTCGCCCAGCCCCCCGGCGGCACGCTCCGGCGGCGCACCGAATCGCCAGGCCCGCAGGCAGAACCAGGCGAGGTCCTCACAGCCGTCGCCGAGGTGAACCAGTTCCCAGTCCAACACCGCTGCCAGGTCGCCGTCGCCGGACACCATGAGATTGCCCATCCGGAAATCACCGTGCACCAGCTGCGCGGGCACCGGTGCGGGCCGCTTGGCGGCCAACCGGCGCAACGCCCATTCGAACGGTGCGGTGGTGTCGGGCATGGTGTCCAACTGTGCACGACACGCGGTGAGCTGGTCTTCGGCGCTCAGGGCGACGCCCGCCGGGTCGGCCCGGTGGATGGCGCCGAGCGCCTTCGCGCACTGGTCCAGGAGTTGCGCCCGGCCGGCCTCGTCGAGTTGGCGTTCGATACGCCGGACCACGGTCTCACCGTCGATCAGATCGCAGATCAGATACGGATTCCCGAGTGCGGCAGGGGAATTGTCGGCCAATAGCACGTTCGGCACCGGTGCGCCGGCGGATCCCGCGGCACGCTGCGCGTCGGCCTCCAGCTCCATGGTGGCGTAGAGCTCCTCCAGCGGACCGGTGCGCAGGATCAGGGGCCGCCGCTCCCCGGCCGCGGTGACCGCATCGAAAGACCAGGTGACACGGCTTGCCCCGCCGGTCAGGGCGCGCAACCCCTCGACCGTGACCGGGCCCAGAACCGGAGTCAGGACGCCGCAGAGCCGGCCGGCGAGTTCGTCGGTGGTCATCGCCGGCGGTCGAATCCGAACAGGCGCTGGGCGACCCGGCGGATCTGGATCTCCTCGGCCCCCTCGGTGATCCGGTAGCGGCGATGGTGCCGGTAGATGTGTTCGAACTGCTCGTGGCGGGTGTAGCCGATACCACCGTGGATCTGGATGGCCCGATCGGCGGCCTCGCACACCAGGCGGTTGGCCCGATAGTTGGCCATCGACACCTTGTCGGAGACCTCCAGATGGTGGTCACGGTCCAGGTGCCAGGCCGCATAGTTGACCAGCAGGCGCACCATCTGGGCCTCGGTCTGCAATTCCGCCAGCGGCCACTGCACCGCCTGGTTGACCGACAGCGGCTTGCCGAACACCACCCGCTCGCGGGCGTACTCGGCGGCCCGGTCGATGCAGTACTGCGCCGCACCCAGGCTGGACGCGGCCTGACGGATCCGGTTCTCGTGCAGGAACGTCTGGGCCACCTCCAGGCCGCCGTCGACTTCACCCAAGACCGCGTCGGCGGGAACACGCACGTCGCGCAGTTCGACCTCACCGTGATCGGTGGGCATGTTGAAGGTCCACCAGTAGAACGGGACGGTGAATCCCGGGGTGTCGGTGGGCACCAGGAAAGCGGTGATGCCGCGTGCCGAGCCGTCCTCGCCGGAGGTACGCGCGAAGACCAGGTCGTGGGTGGCCCGGTGCACGCCGGTGTTGAAACGTTTGGCGCCGTTGATCACCCAGGTGTCACCGTCGAGTACGGCGCGGGTCTCCATCCAGGTCGCGTCCGAACCGTGGTCCGGTTCGGTCAGCCCGAACGCCATCGAACGCTCACCGGTGATCATGGCCTGCGAGAACTCGCGGCGCTGCGCGTCGGTGCCGAACCGTTCCATCATGATGACCTGCGGGAAGTTACCGACGATCGAAGACTCGTCCTGCAGATCGTTGTGCAGTCCGAGTCCCTTGTGCGCCAAGTGCTCCCGGATCACGGCCATGTCGACGTTGGAGCCGTCGCGGCCGCCCAACGACGCCGGCAGGCCGTAGCGCAGCCAGCCGGCGGCGTCGGCGCGGCGCCGCATCTCGTCGAGCAACTCCTCCCATTCCCGGCGCGGGACGCCGCCCCGTTCCACGTCGGTGCGGGCGAACTCCCGGCGGTGGTCGAAGTACTGCATGTGGTCGGCCTGCAGCGGGGCGATCTCACGCTCGATGAAGTCGTCCATCTCGGCGAGCACACCGGGAAGGTGTTCGGGCAGGGTGAAATCCATGACTATTCCTTCGGTTGTGAGTGGTCAACGGCCGTACAGGGTCTTGCGCCAGATGGTCGACAGTGTCGTCACGGCGTCGCTGTCACTGATGCGCCAGCCCACCCCCGACGGGCCGACGAAGACGACGGTGAAGTTCTCGAACAGCAGCGCGATGGCGGCGGCGGTGTGATCGGGGTTGAGGTCGAGCCCGTGGCCCTGCTGCTGTGCACGTCGTACCGAGGCGGCGACGATCTCCATGCCGAACCGGCGGAACTCGTTCTGCAGGGTGGCGAACCGTTCGCTGGTCGCGGCCAACTGCGCGACCGCGATCATCACGCCGATGTTCGGCTTGAACATCTCCCAGTAGGCACCGGCCACCGACGTGAAGAACTCGGTGTCGTCCGGGGACTCCGGCAACCGCATCTTGAGTCCCGACGGCTCCACCACCTCGGTGAGAAACGACTCCGCCAAGGCCGCCAGCAGCTCTTCCTTGTCGCCGAAATACCGGTAGAGCACGGCGGTCGACTTGCCGGCCCGAGACGTGATGTCGGCGAGCGTCGTCCCGTGAAAACCGCGTTCGGCGAACAACTCCCGGGCGGCCTGCTCGATCGCACCGCGGGTCTGGCGGCCCTTCGAACTGAGCTCACGCTGGGTGGACATCGAGGGTTCAGTCCCGTTTCCGGTCTCCGGCGGCCAACAGGGCGCTGGGCAGGCCGTGCCCGACCACCGAACTGGCCACCCCGGCCGCGGTGATGGCGGCCGCCAGGTCGATGCCGGTGTCGATCCCGCAGTCACCGAGCAGGTAGACCAGGTCTTCGGTGGCGATGTTGCCGGTGGCACCGGGCGCGAACGGGCAGCCGCCCAGACCGCCCGCCGAGGCGTCGAGTCGGGTGATGCCCGCCTGCACCGCGGCGTAGGCGCAGGCCAGCCCGGCACCACGGGTGTTGTGGAAGTGCGCGCCCAGCGGGACATCGCCGATCACCGGGCGGACCGCCGCGATCAGGTCGGTGACCCGGCGCGGGGTCGCGGTGCCGATGGTGTCGGCGATCGCCAGCCGATCGACCCCCAGCGATGTCGCCGAGGCCGCGATGTCCACCACGCGTGAAGGTGCCGTCGGGCCCTCGAACGGGCAGTCCCACGCGGTGGCGATGATGACCTCGACCGAAGCGCCGGCGTCATGGGCGATACCGGCGATCTCGGCGATGGCCGCGACCGCCTGCGCGGTGGGGCGGCCGACGTTGGCGGTGCTGAACTCATCCGAGGCGCACACCACGTACTCGATCGACGTCAAACCCGCCGCGACCGCCCGGGAGGCGCCGCCGGGGCTGGCGACCAGGGCGGAGAACTCCAGCTCCGGGTAGCGCCACAACTCCGCGGCCAGTTCGGCGGCATCGGCGAGCGCGGGAACCTTGGTGGGGGAGACGAACGAGGTCACCTCCACTTCGCGGACCCCGGTGGCGGCGATGGCGGCGAGCAGTTCGAGCTTGGCGCTCAACGGAATCGGATCTTCGATCTGCAGGCCGTCGCGCAGCGCGACCTCGCGGATCGACACCTGGGCCGGGGATGTACTCACAGCACCCCCTCGGCCCGCAGAGCCCGCAGCTCGTCGGCGGTCTTGTGCAGCAGCCCGGTGTAGATCTCGTCGTTGTGCTGGCCGGGCCGTGCCGATCCGGCGTTACGGATGGTGCCCGGGCTCTCCGAGAGCACCGGGATGACGCCGGGCCCCAGTACGGTGCGCTCGGACGCCTCGTCCCAGTGTTCGGCGATCATCCCGCGCGCTCGCAGTTGCGGGTCGGTGACCACCTCGGCCACGGTGTTGATGGGGCCGGAGATCACCCCGGCGTCGCTGAGGGTGGCGATGATGTCCGCGGGTTTGCGTTGCGCGGCCCACTCGCCGATGATCGCGTCCAGTTCGTCCTGGTTGCGCCCGCGGGCGACGTGATCGGCGAATCGCGGATCGGCCGCCAACTCCGGGGCGCCCATGGCCTGACACAGTCTTGCGAACACGCTGTCCTGGTTGGCGGCGATCACCACCCAACTGCCGTCGGCCGACTGGTAGATGTTCGACGGCGCGATGCCCTCCAGCCGGGTGCCGGACGGGCCGCGTACCACGCCGCCGACGTCGTAGTCGGGGATCGTCGATTCCTGGATGGCCAAACAGGATTCGGTCAGGGCGACGTCGACCACCTGGCCCTCGCCGGTGACCGTGCGCCGGTACAGCGCGGCCAGCGCGCCCTGAGCGGCGAACATGCCGGCCAGGCTGTCGCCGAGCGACAGGGCCAGGCGGGGCGGCGGCCCACCGGGGAAGCCGTTCATGTGCCGCAGACCGCTGGCCGCTTCGGCGACCGAGGCGTACCCGGCCTTGTGGGCGTCCGGCCCGGTCTGTCCGTAGCCGGATACCCGCACCAGGATGATGCCCTTGTTGCGTTGCCGCAGGACGTCGAAGCCCAGGCCCCACCGCTCGAGGGTGCCGGGGCGGAAGTTCTCCACCACGATGTCGGACTGCTCGATGAGGTCGAGGAACAGCTCACGGCCCCGGTCGGTGCGCAGATCCAGGGTGACGGCCTTCTTGTTGCGGGCGTGCACGGTCCAGAAGAAGTGATGCCCGTCGACTTCGGCCTGGCCCCAGGTGCGCAGCGGGTCGGGTTTGCCGGGCAGTTCGATCTTGACGACCTCGGCGCCCATGTCCCCGAGTAGCCGTCCGGCGAACGGGCCGGAGATCAGCGTGCCGAGCTCGATGACCCGGATTCCGTCGAGTGCGCCGGCTGTCATAGCGACGAGCCTACGAAATCCCGCTGGGTCAGCCAATCGGTGACGATCTGCACCGCCTGTCGCAGCGCGTCGCGCTGGTCCAGGCCGGCGTAATAGTGGTTGGCGCCCGGGATTTCGTGCATCTCCTTATCTCCGGCCGCAATCGCCTCGTAGAGCCGACGGGTGTGGCTGGGGGTGCACGCGTCGTCAGCCATGTTGCCGATCACCAGGGTGGGCACGGTGATGTCTGCTCCGCAGTCCACCCCGTCGCCGTTGGCGTCGTCGTAGCTCCACTGCGACAGCCAGCTGCGCAGCGTGCAGAACCGGGCCAGTCCGACCGGGCTCATGTTCACCACCGCCGGTTCGCCCAGATAGCAGCTACCCGGGGTGCGTTCGTTGGGGTCGACCGTCGGGTCCAGCCAGCGCGGGTCGGCCATGGTGCCGTGCACGACGAACGCGAACTCATCATCGGGACGACCGCTGTCCTTCAGTTCGGCCAGTTTCGCCTTGACCCACGCGGTGATCCGGCGATTCCGGGCGATCTGCGCGGCCCGGTAGCGGTCCAGGAACTCCGCGCTGTAGGGCGGCTGGTTGGGGTTATCCGGGTTGTAGAGGTCCAGTTCCGGATCGCGCTTGGTCGGATCGGACTCATCGAGGATGGAGGCGTCCAGCCACTCGGTCAGGGTGCCGTGCCGGCTGATGTGTGCGGCCAGCAGCATCACGCCGTCGGCGGGGATCAGCCCCAGCTTGGTCAGGTCCGGCCCGTCGCCGGACGGGCTGGCCGTCACCGTCGGATGCTGTGCCTGCTGTTGGTAGAACAGCGACAGTGAACCGCCGCCGCTCCACCCGGCCAGCACCACCTTCGTGTAGCCGAGCCGGTTCTTGGCGTCTTTGATGCACTCGCCGAGGTCTTCGACCACCTTCTCCATCAGCAGCGCGGAGTCGGTGCCCCGGAATCGGCTGTTGCAGTAGATGACGTGGTGTCCGGCGCGGGCCAGGGCGTTGACCATCGGCAGGTAGGCGCCGCCGCCGATCGGATGCATGAACACCAGCACCGTATCGCTGGGGTTGTCTTTGGGGCGCAGCAGATAACTCTCCAGCACCACCAGTTCGGCGACCCCGCCGTACACGTCACGCACGGCCGAATTGTTCTGGTAGGCGATCAGATAGGGGATTCGTTCGTAGTCGTGCTTGGGGCTCATGCGTGCTGTCCTAGGTCGGCGGCGAGAACTTCGGGGGAGGGCTTGAGACGACGGCGGGTGTCGACGGCGATGACCTGCCAGTCCACCCGCTGATAGTCGTCGAACTTGCGGCGGGCGTGTTCGCGGGCCTTCTCCGGTGCACCGTGATGCACGCCCTGCGGGGCGTGGCTGATCAGGCCGGGTGGCATCGGGATGCCGTAGAGGGATCCACCGTGGAAGAACGCGACCTCGTCGTAGTCGACGTTGCGGTGATACCACGGGGTGCGTTCGGTGCCCGCGACGCCTTCGGCCGGCCGGGGCAGGAAGTTCATCACGTACACCCCGGTGGCCTGCATGAACATGTGGACCGTCGGCGGCAGGTGCATGCTGTCGGAGGCCACCACGTTGTAGTCGGCGATGTTGAAGGTGAACGCGAAATTGTCGCCGCGCCAGCCTTCGACGTCGATCGGATGGTGTCGGTAGTGCAATATCGTCGGGCCGCCGTCGTGGATGAGCCGGACCTCGTAGTCGTCGCGTCCGTCGTCGTCGATGGGGGCGGGGTCGGGGATGACGGCCTGGGCCGGGTCGAACGGGAAGTGCCGGCCCAACGGCCCGGGCGGGGGAACCCGGAACTCGTCGGTGGCCTCGATCATGAGCAGTGTCGTTTCGGCCGTGGGCAGTTGGCGCCAGGTGGTCGCCTTCGGCAGGTACAGCCAGTCGCCCTCGCGGTAGTCCAGCGGGCCGAATTCGGTCTCCAGCCGCCCGGAGCCGGCATGTACGAAGCACAGCAGGTCGCCGTCGACGTGGCGCACGTGGAACGGCATCTCGGCGCTCCGCCGCGACAGCGAGATCCGGCAGTCGTCGTTGCTGAACAGCAGCAGTGGGCTGCCGGCGGGGTCGGCGGCATCGGTCGGCTGCAGCTGCGCGGCCAACACGTCGACCGGGCGCAGGGGACCGTCGGCCCGATACGCGGTCGGGTCGTTGCGCCGGTACATGTTCGCGGTGCGCCCGGTGAAGCCCCCGCGGCCCAGCTCGTCGTCCTTGAGCCCGTCGAGGTCGGCGTGCACGCGGCGCGGAGTGGTGCCTTTGCGCAGGTGGACGAAGGATTCCATCGGCGACTCCCGGAGATCGGCGTAAAAAGTAAAACCGACATTACTTTTTGTTCCGGGATGAGGCAATAGGTGTTGGGCCGCAAAGTGCCCCCACTGGCCGCGAGCGGGCGTGTTTGTACGGCAAAGCGCGGCGTGTCGCGTACAACTGCGCACCTTGACCGTCGCGGGTGGGCGCTTCGGTTCTGGACGTGCTGCGCATCATGCGGCGGATAACGGCGAACGCAGGTCCCGCACGACGATGGCGCGCGCCGTTTTGCGCAGCTACATGCCGCGCGAGGGTGCGTGCTTGTACGTCAAGCACGGCGTGTTGCCGGACAAACACGCACGCTCGCGCAGGAGGGGAGGGGCTACTTCAGCTCGGCGGAGCTCAGCCCCAGTAGCCGGCGGGCCACCACCAGCAACTGGATCTGCTGGGTGCCCTCGAAGATGTCGAGAATCTTCGAGTCGCGGCTCCACTTCTCCAGCAGCAGCTGCTCGGAATAGCCCAGGGTGCCGGCCATTTCGACGGCCTTGAGGGTGATATCGGTGGCGACCCGGCCGGCCTTGGCCTTACCCATCGACGCCTCTTTGGAGTTGGGGATGCTGTTGTCGGCCTGCCATGCCGAGCGCAGTGCCAGCAGGTTGGCCGACTCCCAGTCCGCCTCCATGCGCAGGAACTCCGCGGCCGGCGCGCTCTGGGCATGTGCGGGCTTGTCGTAGGAAATCTCGATACCGGCCTCGGTGAGCATCTTGCGCAGTTCCTCGAGTGCGGCACGGGCGACGCCGACGGCCATCGCCGCCACGATCGGCCGGGTGCTGTCGAAGGTCTCCATGACCCCGGAGAAGCTCTTCTCGGTGTTGATCTCCGGGCTGCCCAGCAGGTTGTCCTTGGGGATCCGGGCGTTGTCGAACCGGATCACCGCGGTGTCGGAGGCCTTGATGCCCAGCTTGTGCTCCAGGCGTTCGACGATCACGCCGGGGTGCTCGCGCGGCACGACGAACGACTTGATCGCCGCCCGCCCGAGCGAGCGGTCCAGCGTCGCCCACACCACGATGTGGGTGCAGCGTGATCCGGCGGTGACGAAGATCTTCTCGCCGTTGATCACGTACTCGTCGCCGTCGAGGGTGGCGGTGGTGGTCACCGCGGCGGAGTCCGACCCGAAGCTCGGCTCGGTGATCGCCATGGCGGCCCACACCTTGCCAAGCCGGGCCAACTGCTCATCGGTGGCCACCCCGGAGATGGCCGCGTTACCCAGGCCCTGGTAGGGCACCGAGAGCAGCAAAGCGACGTCGCCCCAGCTCATCTCGAGCACCTGCAGCAGGGCCGCCATGTTGGCGGCATTGCGGTTGCCGGTGTTCTCGCCGGCGTCGCGGAAGGCCTCGGCGCCGGCCATGGCGCTGCCGCCGGCCCCGGAGACCCCGTCGAACAGGGTTTCCAGGGTGTCGAGCTCGACCGGGTAGGCGTGTTCACGCTCGTCGTACTTACGCGAGATGGGGCGCAGCATCTCGGCGGCCCCGGCGTGGGTCATCTCGATGACTTCCTGCAGCTTGCGGGGCAGTTCCAGATTGATTGCCATGATCAGACTTTCGTGTTCGCAGCGGAGTTTGCTTGATGTCTTTCGGCGGCTCAGACGACCAGGACGCCCTCGGCGACCCCGAGCGCCCGCAGGTCTCGATACCAGCGCTCGACCGGGTGCTCCTTGGTGTAGCCGTGACCGCCCAGCAGCTGCACTCCGTCCAAACCGATCTGCATGCCCTTGTCCGCGGCGATCCGCTTGGCCAGTGCGGCTTCCCGGATGAACGGCAGACCCTGGTCGCACCGCGAGGCGCCGCGCCAGGTCACCAGCCGCAGGCCGTCGAGCTCGATGGCGATGTTGGCGCACATGAAGGCCACCGACTGACGGTGGGCGATCGGCTCGCCGAACGCCTCACGTTCCTTGATGTAGGGCATCACGTGGTCGAGCACCGCATGGCTGGTCCCGACCGCGAGCGCCGCCCAGCCCAACCGGGACAGGGCGATCGCCTGCGAGTAGTCGGCGTCCGACGCCGCGTCCTCGCCCAGGCGGGCGGCCAGCGGCACCGAGACCTTGTTCAGCTCGACCCGGCCGAGCGCGGCACCGCGCAGGCCCATGCTCGGGTCGGCCTTGACGGTCAGTCCCGCGGCGGAGGACTCGACGATGAACAGCGCCGGCCTGCCGTTGAGCTGGGCGCCGACGATGAACAGTTCGGCGTCGGCTGCGGCCGGGACCAGGGACTTCACCCCGTCGAGCCGGTAGCCGCTGGGCGTGCGCACCGCGGTCGTCTTGAGGTCGGTGGGGTCGAACAGCGGCTGCGGCTCGACGATCGCCACGCACGCCTGCGGCACGTTCTCGCCGGCGAACTCGGGCAGGTAGGTGGCCTGCTGGTCGGCGCTGCCCCAGTGGGTCAGCGCCGAAGCGACCCCACCGGGGGCCAGCAGCGGCAGGGCCAGGCTCATGTCGCCGTAACCGAGCGCCTCGGCGACCAGCACGTTGGTGACCGCGGACCGGTGGGCGGCGATCCCGTCGAAGTCCTCCGGGATGTTGATCGCGGTGATCCCCAGTTCGGCGGCCTTGCCGAGCAGTTCGCGCGGGTAGGTCAGTGCCTCGTCGGCGTCGTGGGCCGCGGGCCGCAACAACTCCGCTGCGAACTCCTCGACGGTATCGACGATCATCTGCTGGTCGTCATCGGGGGTGAGGTCGAAGTAGTCGGCGTTCTTGGCGCCGGCCGTCGCCTGGGTGCCCAACCGGGTGGGTGCCTTGGCCAGACCCTGGACCTTCTTGAACTGGCGGGTGGAGGCGCCGGCGACGGAGAAGACCGTCTTCACGCCGTAGTTCAGGCCCTTGTTGAGTGGCTCGCGCAGGCCGTAGCGGTCCAGGAATTCGCGGCTGACCAGCGGTGTGACCAGCGCCAACGCGGTCGCGATGGGGTTGCGCTTGTGCGGTTGCGACCCGACGCCGGTGGCTCGGCTGTTCAGTCGAACCTTCGAGCCGTTGGTGGCGGGGACGGTATCAGTCATCTCAGAGCCTCACTCGATGGACGGAATCGATGAGGACACCTTACTCCGAAGTAAGATAACTCCAAAGTAAGGTGTGACGAAGCCCGCAGGACACCCCGCCGACCGAGGGACTATTGCACGGTCAGCGCGGCCAGAACCTGCTGGTGCAGGGCGGGGTTGGCCGCCACCGCACAGTTCCCGTGCGGCCCCGGGTTACCGGCCAGGTCGGTGAAGACTCCACCGGCCTCACGCACCAGGATGTCGACGGCCGCCAGATCCCACACCGACACCACCGGTTCCACCGCGGCGTCCACCGCACCCTCGGCGACCAGGCAGTACGCCCAGAAATCGCCGTAGGAACGTGCTCGCCAGACCGACCCGGCCAGGTCCAGGAACTGCTCGCGCAGACCGCGCGCCGCCCAATAGTTCAGCCCGGCGAAGGTCAGGCTCGACGAGCCGACCTCGGTCACCGAGGACACCGACAGTCGCCGCGCCGCGGCACCGGCGACCGACCCGAAGGCGCCCTGTCCGTTCGACGCCCACCAGCGCCGGTGCAATGCCGGAGCGCTGATGACTCCGAGGATCGGCACGCCGTCGTCGAGCAATGCGATCAGGGTGGCCCAGATCGGTACCCCGCGGACGAAGTTCTTGGTGCCGTCGATCGGGTCGATGATCCACTGGCGTCCGGTGAAGGCGGCGGTTCCGCCGAACTCCTCACCGAGGATCTGGTCGTCGGGCCGTTCGGCGGCCAGCACCGCTCGCAGGGCGGTCTCGACGGCCTGGTCGGCGTCGGTCACCGGGGTGAGGTCCGGCTTGGTGTCGACCCGCAGATCGAGTGCACCGAACCGCGCCAGGGTGATCGCATCCGCACGGTCGGCCAGTGCCAGAGCGAGGTCGAGGTCTTCGTGAAGCCGGGAGTCGGGATTGTCGTTGATCTGCGCCATGGCGAAAGTCCTACCATGGCCGGATGTGGGAGATCGGGGCGCTGCTGTTACTGCTGGCGATTCTGGCGGGATTCCTGGCGCCGCGACTCATCCGGGGCGGACCGGGCGCCGGGGCCGAAGAGGGCACCCTGCTGGTCACCGGCGTCAGCCCGCGGCCCGACGCCGACGGCGCCCAATACGTCACCATCACCGGGGTCCTGCACGGGCCGTCCGTGCACGAGCACGAGGTGTATCAGCGCTACGCCGTCGACGTCGACGCGTGGCCGAGCATCGGTGAGCTGGTGCCGGTGCGCTACTCGCCCCGCAACCCGGACAACTGGCGCCGGGTCGAGCCGCCGGCCTGAGCCGGCGGGCCCGCTCAGCCCTGGCCGACCCGCAACATGTCGGCGACGTTGGCCAGCTTGACCCGCGGACGGCCGTGCGGTTCACCCGACGACCGCTCATGGGCGTCGATCCGATTCCAGTGCTCGGCGGTGATCAGCTCCGGCTGGCGCGAGAGCAGCCACCGGTGCAGCTCTTGCTCGTAATCGGTTCCGACATCGGACAATCCGCCGGCGGCCGCGGCGGCGGCCAGATCGGCGGCCAGCGTGTCGACGGTGGCCTGCGAGTCGCTCTTGTTGGAACCGATCACACCCGACGGCCCGCGCTTGATCCAGCCGACGACGTACTGGTTCGTGGTGCCCTCGATGCGTCCCTCGGTGTGGGGGATGGTGCAGCTGCGCTCGTCGAACGGCAGCCCCGGCATCGGCACGCCGCGATAGCCGACCGAGCGCACCACCAGTTGGGCGGCCATGACCTCACGCTCGCCGGTGTCACGCGCACTGACCCGGCCGTTGTCATCGGTGACCAGTTCGTTGCGGCCCAACACGATCTCCTCGACCCGGCCGTCGCCGCGGATCTCGATCGGGGACGTGCAGAACCGGAACACGATCCGGCGGTGGTCGGGGCGCATCTCGCGTCCGACATAGCCGCGCAGCACCTTGGCGTTCTGCTTGGGGTGCTTGGCGGCCGCCTCGATGTCCTCGTCGGTGAGGTGGGCGAACTCGCTCGCGTCGATCACCACGTCGACGTCGTCGAGGCCCTTGAGGTCGCCGAGTTCGCGTAGTTCCGGGCTGGTGAAGGTGGCTTCCAACGGGCCGCGCCGGCCGATGATCACCACCTCTTCGACGCCGCGCCGGTCGAGCAGATCCAGGGCGTGGTCGGCGATGTCGGTGCGCCGCAGTTCATCGGGCTGGCTGACCAGGATGCGCGCCACATCCAAGGCCACGTTGCCGTTGCCGACCACGATGGCGCGTTTGCAGCTCAGATCCGGGGCGTGGTCGGCGAAGTGCGGATGCGCGTTGTACCAGCCGACGAAATCCACCGCGGCGACGCTGCCGGGAAGATCCTCCCCGGGGATCCCCAACTGCCGATTCGACTGGGCGCCGATCGCGTAGATCACCGCGTCGTAGCGTTCGGCCAGCTCCTCGGGCATGACGTGCTCACCGACGGTGACGTTGCCGTAGAACCGGAATCGCGGATCGGCCGCGGTCTTCTCGAACTGCGCGCTGATCGACTTGATCTTCGGGTGATCGGGGGCGACGCCCGAACGCACCAGCCCCCACGGGGTCGGCAGCATCTCGAGCATGTCGACGCGGACGTCGGTCTCGCCGCCGGCCGCCAGTTTGAGGAGGGAAGCCGCGGCAAAGTACCCGGAGGGGCCGGAACCGACGATCGCGACATGGTAGGGACGCATCCTCACCAGCTTTCTGTACGGGGGCTGTCCCGTGATGCTAAACGCAGAAACCGGGCGGGGGTATCGGTCTGGTGCCAACCCGATTCGGCGCGCCGGTAACGTTGATATGCGTGGAACCCGACCGTCAGCCTGAGATCACTGCACTCGCCGCCACCTTGACCACGGTGGAGCGGGTGGTAGATGTCGACGGACTGCGCAGCCGCATCGAAAAACTCGAGCACGAGGCGTCTGATCCGAATCTCTGGGACGACCAGGCCCGAGCCCAACGCGTGACGAGCGAGTTGTCGCACGCGCAGGGGGAGTTGCGTCGGATCGAAGACCTGCGGCGCCGTCTCGACGATCTGCCGGTGCTCTACGAGATGGCCGCGGAGGAAGAGGGCGCCGCCGCCGCCGACGCCTATGCCGAGGCCGACGCCGAGCTCGCTTCGCTGCGCACCGACGTCGAGACCATGGAGGTCCGCACCCTGCTGTCGGGTGAGTACGACGAGCGCGAGGCACTGGTCACGATCCGCTCGGGTGCCGGCGGCGTGGACGCCGCGGATTGGGCGGAGATGTTGATGCGGATGTACATCCGCTGGGCCGAACAGCACAACTATGGCGTGGAGGTGTTCGACACCTCCTACGCCGAAGAGGCCGGGATCAAGAGTGCGACGTTCGCGGTGCATGCACCGTTCGCCTACGGCACCCTGTCGGTGGAGCAGGGCACCCACCGGCTGGTGCGGATCAGTCCCTTCGACAACCAGGGGCGCCGGCAGACGTCGTTCGCCGAGGTCGAGGTGCTGCCCGTGGTGGAGACCACCGACCACATCGACATCCCCGAGGGCGACGTCCGAGTCGACGTCTACCGCTCCAGCGGGCCGGGCGGTCAGTCGGTGAACACCACCGACTCCGCGGTCCGACTGACCCACATCCCCACCGGGATCGTCGTCACCTGCCAGAACGAGAAGTCGCAGCTGCAGAACAAGGTTTCGGCAATGCGGGTGCTGCAGGCCAAGCTGATGGAACGCAAGCGCCAGGAGGAGCGCGCCGAGATGGACGCGCTCAAGGGCGACGGTGGCAGTTCATGGGGCAACCAGATGCGTTCCTACGTGTTGCACCCGTACCAGATGGTCAAGGACCTGCGCACCGAGTTCGAAGTCGGCAACCCGGCCGCGGTGCTCGACGGGGACATCGACGGGTTCCTGGAGGCCGGCATCCGCTGGCGCAACAGGCCGGAAGGCGACTAGCCGATGGTTCTGGCCTTCTCCCCGGGACAGCGCTGGCACGACCTGTGGCGCGGTCAGATCGGCGAGTGGGTCATCACCAAGGGCCTGCGGATCGTCCTGCTGCTGATCGGAGCGGTACTGGCATCCCGGTTCATCAGCTGGTCGGCGCGGCGGGTCACCCGACGGCTGGAACACGGCTTCGCCGCCAGCGATGCCCTGGTGCGGTCGGAAGCCTCCAAGCATCGCCAGGCGGTCGCCTCGGTGATCTCCTGGGTGGCGGTGGTGTTGCTGTGCGTGGTGGTCGCCGTCCAGATCACCAGCATCCTCGACATCCCGGTCGGATCCCTGGTCGGGCCGGCCGCGGTGCTGGGTGGCGCCCTGGGCTTCGGCGCACAGAAACTGGTGCAGGACCTACTGAGCGGGTTCTTCATCATCACCGAGAAGCAGTACGGCTTCGGTGACCTGGTGCAGTTGTCGATGACCGGGGCGCTGACCGAAGCACTCGGGACCGTCGAGGAGGTGACGTTGCGGGTGACGAAACTGCGTACACCCAACGGCGAGGTGTTCACCGTCCCCAACGGCAATATCGTCCGGTCGCTGAATCTGTCCAAGGACTGGGCCCGTGCCGTCGTCGACATCCCGGTGCCCACCAGTGCCGACCTGACCCGGGTCAACGAAGTGTTGCACCAGGTCTGTGAGAACGCCCGTGAGGCCGACGCCCCGCTGCGCGACCTGCTGTTGGACCAGCCCTCGATGATGGGCGTGGAGAGCCTCGAAGTGGGGGTCGTCAACCTGCGGATGGTGGCGCGCACCCTGCCGGGCAAGCAGTTCGAGGTGGGACGCCGGTTGCGGGTCCAGGTGGTGCGCGCGCTGGCCTCGGTCGGTGTCGTCACCGCCGGAGAGGTCAAGCCGGTGGAGACCCCATGAGACTGCGGGTGGGCAAGCCCGAGGACCGGCCGGAGCGCCCGGGCCGGAAGCGCTGGCAATGGCCCGGTCAACTGTTCGGCGGACGCATCCGCACCTCCACGGTGGTGCTGATCATCGCGTTCTTCGCGGTGTGGTGGGTGTACGACACCTACCGCGAGGAGGTGACGCCGCCGCCGGCCCCGCAGGTGGTGCCACCCGGATTCATCCCCGACCCGGCCTACACGTGGGTGCCGCGCACCAGACTGCAGCAACCGCCGGCGACCGTCACCGAGACCGTCACGCCCACCCCGACGACGCCCGAGGAACCCATTCCGGCGGAACCGCCGCCCGGCGAACCGACGACGCCGACACCGATACCGGGCTGGCCGTTCTGCCCGCCGATTTGTCCGCCGCCGCCCCCGCCGGAGGTGCCCGGACCGCCCGCACCGGAGGTACCCGGATCGACTCAGCCGACGCCCGGGGCACCCCCGTCGTCACCCCCGCATGTCGCGCCGGCACCGACCCCGGCGTACCCCGGCGCGCCGACGCCATCGGCTCCGCCCGGCCCGGAAGTTTCGCACGGCTAAACTTCGAGCCGTGATGATCACGCTCGACCATGTCACCAAGCAGTACAAATCGTCGGCCCGTCCGGCGCTCGACGACATCAACGTCAAGATCGACAAGGGCGAGTTCGTCTTCCTGATCGGGCCGTCGGGTTCGGGCAAGTCCACCTTCATGCGGCTGCTGCTGGCCGAGGAGACGCCGACGTCGGGAGACATCCAGGTCTCGAAGTTCCACGTCAACAAGCTGGCGGGTCGTCATATCCCGAGCCTGCGCCAGGTGTTGGGCTGCGTGTTCCAGGACTTCCGGCTGCTGCAGCAGAAGACCGTGTCGGAGAACGTGGCGTTCGCGCTCGAAGTCATCGGCAAGAAACCCGCGATGATCAACCGGGTCGTCCCCGAGGTGCTGGAGATGGTCGGCCTGTCCGGCAAAGCCAACCGGTTGCCCGGCGAACTCTCCGGCGGCGAGCAGCAACGGGTGGCGATCGCCCGGGCCTTCGTCAACCGGCCGCTGGTGCTGCTGGCCGACGAGCCGACCGGCAATCTCGACCCGGAGACAAGCGAGGACATCATGGATCTGCTGGAGCGGATCAACCGCACCGGAACCACCGTGCTGATGGCGACGCACGATCATCACATCGTCGACTCGATGCGCCAGCGCGTCGTGGAGCTGTCGTTGGGGCGGTTGGTCCGCGACGAACAGCGCGGCGTCTACGGAATGGATCGCTGACGTGCGCTTTGGGTTTCTCTTCAACGAGGTCGTTACCGGGCTGCGCCGCAACGTCACCATGACGGTGGCGATGGTACTGACCACGGCCATCTCGATCGGACTGTTCGGCGGCGGGCTGTTGGTGGTGCGCCTGGCCGACCAGTCCCGCAACATCTATCTGGACCGGGTGGAGTCGCAGGTCTTCCTGGACACCGAAGTCGCCGCCGAGGACCCGAACTGCGAGGCACCGGCGTGCAAGAACCTGCGGGAGCAGATCGAGAAGCGCGACGACGTGAAGTCGGTGCGCTACCTCAACACCGACGACGCCTATGCCGATGCCATCCGCAAATTCCCCGAGTTCAAGGACGTCGCCGACAAGGACAGCTTCCCGCCGTCGTTCATCGTCAAACTGGAGAATCCCGAGCAGAGCGCCGATTTCGACAGTGCGATGCAGGGCGAGCCGGGTGTCCGGTACGTGCTCAACCAGAAGAAGCTCATCGACCGCCTGTTCGCCGTGCTCGACGGGCTCAGCCGTGCGGCGTTCGCCATCGCCCTGGTGCAGGCGATCGGGGCGGTGTTGTTGATCGCCAACATGGTTCAGGTGGCCGCATACACCCGGCGCACGGAGGTCTCCATCATGCGCCTGGTGGGCGCCAGCCGCTGGTATACCCAGTTGCCGTTCCTGGTGGAGGCGGTGCTGGCCGCGACGGTGGGTGTCATCATCGCGATCGCCGGGCTGATGGTGGTGCGCGCCCTGTTCCTCGACAATGCGCTCAGTCAGTTCTATCAAGCGCGGCTGATCGCCCGGATCGACTACGCCGACATCCTCTACATCTCGCCGATCCTGCTGCTGCTCGGTGTCGCTATGGCCGCGGCGACGGGCTACGTGACACTGCGCTTGTACGTCCGGCGGTAGCGGTGGCCAAGAAGTCGGCGGACAAAAACGCCAAGAAGCAGAACGCCAAGCAGATCGTTGCGTCGAATCGTAAGGCCCGGCACAACTATTCGATTCTCGACGTGTACGAGTGCGGCGTGGTGCTGGTGGGCACCGAGGTGAAGAGCCTGCGGGCCGGCCAGGCGTCGTTGGTGGACGCGTTCGCCACCGTCGACGACGGCGAGGTGTGGCTGCGCAACATGCATATCCCCGAGTACCACCACGGCACCTGGACCAACCACGACCCGCGACGCACCCGCAAGCTGCTGCTGCACCGACGTCAGATCGACATGCTGATCGGCAAGATCCGGGACGGCAATCTGACTCTGGTGCCGCTGTCGGTCTACTTCACCGAAGGCAAGGTGAAGGTGGAACTGGCCCTGGCCCGCGGCAAGCAGGCGCACGACAAGCGCCAGGATCTCGCCCGCCGCGACGCCCAACGTGAAGTCACCCGGGCGCTGGGCCGGCGCGCCAAGGGCATGTGACCGGCGCGCTGCTGGCGCTGCTGTCGGCGGCCGGATTCGGGGTCAGCGACTTCGCCGGCGGGCTGGCGGCCCGGCGCGTACCGGCGCTGCGCGTCGTGCTGGTGTCCTATCCGGTCGCACTGGTGTTGCTGGGCACGCTGGCGATTATCGTCGGCGGCCCGATTCCGTTGGGCGCCATCGGCTGGGGCCTGGCCTCCGGTGTGGCACTCGGACTGGGTGGCTGGTGGTTCTACGCGGCGCTGGGTGCCGGTCCGATCTCGGTGGTCTCGCCGGTGTCGGCGGTACTGACCGCCGGGGTGCCGGTGCTGGTCGGCCTGCTCCTGGGGGAGCGGCCCGGGTTCGTGGCCGCCGGCGGTATCGCGCTGGCGCTGGTGGCCGTTGCGCTGGTGAGTCGCGGCGCAACCGACGAGGACACCCGACCGCACCGGTTCACCCGCAAGGTGGCCTGGTTGACCGTGGGGGCCGGGGTGACGTTCGGGTTGGACTTCGTGTTCATCCACGCCGCGCCGGCGGACTCGGGACTGTGGCCGTTGGCGTTTGCCCGAGTCGCTGCGGCGGTATTGGTGTTCAGTGCAGCGGCCGGAGCCGGGGAATTGCGGTTGACCACCGGCGTGCCGCTGCGGTTGGCGCTGCTGGCCGGGCTGTCGGACACGGCGGCCAACATCGCGATGCTGCTGGCGCTGCGGGGCTCCGACCTGTCGTTGGCCAGCGTGCTGATCTCGTTGTTCCCCGCGGTCACGGTGGTGTTGGCCATCGTGGTGCTGCGGGAGCGGGTACAGCGGTTGCAGGTGGTCGGCATGCTGGCGGCGGGCGTCGCGGTCGTGATGATCACCGCCGGATAGCGGTCAGGCGGACAACATGTTGTCGACAGTCTCGTCGAGCCGGTCGAAATCCAGACTGTCCAGACTCAGCAGCCCATCTTCGATCGCCCGCGCGAGCAGGGCGGATTTGGTGGGCGCGCGACGGCCCACCGCTTCGTATTTTTCCCGGATGCGCTGCAGGTGGGTGCGCACCGTCGCCGGTGCGATTCCGAACCGCTTCGCGACGACTTCCTTGCTCTCGGTCTGCAGCCAGCTGACCAGCACCTCCTTTTCGCGGACCGAGAGGTTGGTGCGGCCGATGGTGCGGGCCTTGAGTAATGCGGTAGCCATCTGGGGCCCCACGTAGGGGACCGGCGCCCGCACCGACTGCACCGCGGCGATCAGGTGTTCCTTGCCGGCAGCCTTGACCACGTAGGACACCGCACCCAGATCCAGACTGGTCAGGATGACCTCGTCACCGCTTAGCCGGGAGTAGACGATGACCCGACAGCCCGATTGGCGCAGGCGGCTCAAGATGTCGAATCGTGGTGGCCCGTCGTCGAATTGCGGGTCGAACACCACGACATCGCCGTTGGTGAAGGTGTGGCCGCCGGGACCGAAGACCGCCTGGTGACTCGCAATCTCGGCGACGATCTTGATCGGTGGGTCGGCGGCATCGCACCATGCTTCGATCCCGGCTCGAACCGCATCGTGACCGTCGATGAGCACAACGGAGATCGGCCGGGGGCGCCAGCCGCTCGATTCGCGGGCAATAGTTCCCTCTACCGGAAACATGTCACATTCTTGTGACAACATGGCACGAACTTAAACTAAGTTCACCTTGCGTTCAAGATGTGTTGCTAATGAGGCGAGTGGGACGGAGCGGTTGGCGGGGGCTTTAACGCGGGGGGTAGACCCGGTAGCAGTTGGTGCCGCCGAAGCCCAGCACGTTGACCCGGTCGCACTGGTCGTAGCTGCCGTCGGCGTACGGCAACGAGGTGCAACGCATGCCGAAGCCCGGCCAACCGCCGCCGCCGGCGCAGTTACCGGGATTTGCGGATGCCGCGGGGGCCAGTGTCAGTGCCAGGGCGACGAAGCCGGGTGCGGCGATCATCGCGACTGTCTTTTTCAGTACGTTCACCGGATATCCTTTCTTTGATGATGCCGTGTTTCGGGAATGATGCGGCATCGAATTACGTAGACCGGGAACTGTCGAACGTTATTTGCAAGCTTTCCGGCCTTCTCGGACAACGTCAGAATAACGGCCCGTTGATCAAACCGTTATCGGCCGAACGGGTGAATATGACGACCCGCGGGAATGGGCAGGGCTAACCATTAATACGTTCGGAGTACGGCGCCCGTAGTCCGAACGTTTTAGCAGGTAATAGACCGTTTCGCGGCGACCGTGGGCGGGTGTGGTGCACCGCTTTGCCGCGGAAATGGAAAACTGTATTTCCGATCGGAATAGTGGGTCATGGCGTTCGGCGGTGAAAGTAGCCATTTCTATCCGGTGCCGTCGGCGGTTATATAGGCGAGTGGCCTATTCGGCCGATATCGCCGTCGCAGATCTCGGGATAGGGACGTTCGTCGGATGCGGGGCGCCGGGTGGTGACGGGTATCGGCAGTAGTTCCCCGGAATGGCGGAAAGCCGGGTGTCGCGTGCCCTGATGACGGTCTGATGGCGGTGATGCGGGGCTGAGATTCATACGTTTGGGTGACGGGTCGGCGGGATTCGGATTGTTAGCGTCAGGTCAGCGATCGCCGGCGACGGCGACGGCGACAGCGGCAGCAGGAAGCGGTCAATTCAGAGGAGTCGTATGTCCGACCTCATCGGCGCCGAAGCCCATCGGCTGCGCGCGTTGAACAGAGGTTTCGCTGCCGCGACGGGCCGGTTGCGCGCTGTGGTGGGTGAGACCGCCGGTCGGCTGCGCGCCCGAGGCCGGCCCGAGTCCCGAGGCTTCCGGAATCCGACAGCCCACGTCGATGTGGCCGGACTGTTCGGGGCGGATTCCGTTCGACCCGAATGGAGCTGGCGGGGCGATATCGGGACGACCCCGTGGTTCTCGCGACTCGGCGTCGGTGGCCCCGCGCCGAAGACCGCTCCTCCGGCGGGCCGGCGCCGCAGTGGCGCCGGGCCACGGTGGAGCTTCAGTAATCCGTTCGACGACTACCGGAAATCAGCCGGTCCGAGCCCGCTCTGGCCGATCGGGGCCGGAACCGCGACCAGCGTGCCTGCGGCGATCGACGTGGGCGAGCCCGCGCGGTACCTCACGGAGGGATCGGCCGAACAATGGGATGACGTCGTCGGAAGATTTGCCGTTGCAACGTTCGGGGAAGCCGTGGTTCCGGGCGCGGTTACGTTCGTCGCCGCCGCTCCCGCCGGCGCATTCGAAGCGGTCCGGGGTGCGACTCCGGCCTATCTGTCCGCGCTGATCTCGAACTTCGCCGCCAATCCGGTCGGGTGATGATGCGGATGGCACAGGGGATTCTGCTGACCGACGACGAGATCGTCGCCCTCGCCGCGATGCTGGGACGGCCTTGGCCGATCGGGCTGGCGACGGCTGCGCCGACCGCCGGGGAACTCACCCGGGCCGGAGCCCGGGGGGTCCGTTCGTTGGTCATCCGCGGAATCGTCACCGTCGGCGCAGACTCCGGTTATACGCCGCATCCGGGAATCGCCGCGATCGTCGAGACCTTCATCCGCGCGCCGCGTCGCGTCGGTGCCTACATCGCTCCCGCGGCGGCGGTCGACACGATGGCCGGTGCGTCGATCACCGCGGTACCGGTCGCCGGCATCTGGTGGGTTGATTCGGCGACCGCGCAGGGAATACACGGATTCCGGCAGGCCGATCGCGACGAGGTCGTCGGAGCGATCGCCGACCTGGCTGATCAGACCTGCGACGGAACGCTGTTGGCCGGAGTCGACGACCCGTCGGCGTACGTATGCGTGGTCGTCCACGGAGACGACTCCGCGAAGCGGACGGTGGTGACCAACGATTCAGCGGGGGCGGGGAGCCGGGAGTCGTTATCTGAGGCCCTCGACGAAGCGGTCGCCTGAAGCGTCGACCGGTTACAGGTCGCTCAGGCTGAGAATGCCGTCCTCGATGGCGCGGGCGAGCAATGCGGCTTTGGTCGGTGCGGGCCGACCGACCGCTGCATACTTCGCGCGGGCTCGTTGCAGATGGGTTCGGACCGTTGTCGGGGCGATGTAGAGCCGGCTGCCGACGAGTTCCTTGCTCTCGGTCTGGAACCAGGTGATGAGCACCTCCTTCTCCCGATCGGAGAGATTGGTGCGGCCCGACGCCCGATCGTTCGCCAGGGCTTTGGCCATCTGCGGCCCCACATAGCGCTGGTGGGCGTGCGCGGCCAGGATCGCGCCGATCAGGTGCTGCCGCCCCTCGGTTTTCGCCACGTAAGCGACCGCCCCCAGGTCCAGGCAGGTCAGGATTACTTCATCGGTCGACAGTTGGGAATAGACGATCACGCGCTGGCCCGTTTGACACATGACGCGCAGCGCCTCGAAGGACGGCCGGTCGCCGTCGGCATACACGTCGAAGATCACCACATCCAGCTCGTTCGGGATGTCGGGATAGCGAGCCAACAACTCCCGGGGACTGTGGAAGCGCCCCAGCACACGCACCGACGGCTTGGCCTGAGCGCACCAGGCCTCGATGCCCGCATGCACGACGTCGTGCTCATCGATAACGGCAACCGTGATGGCTGATGGGGCAGCGTTACCGGATATCGAGCCCGCTGCATCCGCCGCAAGTTCCTCGATCAAGCCTGTTGGATTCCTCTGGTTCCAAGTCCCAGCACGGAGGCGGGTCATTACTGCAATTCAGTGGACTCGACTCCGCGTTACGAATCCTGAGTCCGAGAATAGCGCTCAAGATTCCATTCCGACAAGTGATGAGACTCTCAGTCTAAAATCCACGTTGTGGCTGACGAGGCGAAACCGACCCCCCGTGAACAGGCGTGGGTGGCCGGCAGTGGTTGGCGCCCGCGTCGGCTGAGTGAGGCTGATCTGCGCGAGCGCATTCTCGGCACGGCGGTGACGATGCTGACCGAAAGCGGTGGACTCTCCGTGAGCATGGCGCATCTGAACATGGAAGAGCTGATCCGGATCGCCGATGTGCCGCGGAGTTCGGTGTACCGGGCCTGGGGCAGCAAAGAGGCGTTCTACGTGGACCTGATGGAACGGATGGTGGAGCCCGGCCCCGAAGGCAGCTATGCCGACGAGGTCGCCGCCGCCGCTCAGGACGTGCTGGAACAGCATCGCGATCGGCTGGTGACGCCGGCCGATCGCCGGGCGGTGTTCTGCGAGGTCGTGCGTTGTGCGGTCACCCGAAGCTTTCACGGTGTGGCGAGATCTCTGGCGTGGCGGTCCTTCACGGCGCTTGCGGTGGCGGCGCCGACCCTGGGCGCTGAAGACCGGGAACGCATCCTCGCGGCGCTGGACCGATCGCACAGCCGGATCATTGCTCGGGTATCCGATGTCTACACCGAGGTGTTGTCGAGAGTCGGCATGCGCATGAGGGACGGTTTCGACATTCGGACCTTCATGCTGACCGGTTCTTCGGCGATGGACGGTCTCATCAGGCTGGGCATCACCGACCCGCATACCGTGGCGTCCCGGACGGTCCGGCCCGGTCTGGACGGTGAACCGGTGGAGTGGGAGCTACCCGCGACCGCGTTCCTGGCGATCGCGGACGCCATGGTCGAACTCGACCCGGAATTCCGCCAGTAGCCCCGAACGGTGGTGTCCGGGTCCGGGATGAAAAAGTCGGGGCCTGTCGTTGCAGACCGGTACGATGGGGTGTCTCGCCGATACGGCGAGGTACACAGAGATGAGGACAGGGGGCTGAAAGGTTTCGACTGCGTGTGTCGAATCAAGGGAAGCGTGCCGGTGCAGGCAGGAGACCACCGTTAAGCGTCGCTGTAACCAAGTAAGCGCCAAGGTTGCACTTACTCCGGCTAAGGTCGCTCTTCAGAGCGACTTCGCTCTCGCTGCCTAAGCGATAGCGGGCCTGTCAGACCGGGACCTCCCTCGGCCCGGACCCTGGCATCGACTAGAGGGATCCACCGATACGTCCGGTCGCGGGATTTATCGGGACACCAACAGCGACTGGGATCGTCATCTCGGCTTGTTCACGTGACCGGGAGATCCAAGTAGAGGCACAGTGAACTGCGCACGGAGAAGTCTTGAGGGAATGCCGTAGGACCCGGGTTCGATTCCCGGCAGCTCCACAACCGAGGGAAGGCCGCAGAATCTGCGGCCTTCCTTTTGTCTGTGACGGCCGTGGCGATCGCCGGCCGCAGACCCGGCCGGTTCACCACAGTGGTTTCTCGACCAGTGCCCGGTGACTGCGCGGATCGGCCCGGCGCAGCGCTGCACCGAATCTGCGCGCGAACAGTTTGTATTCGCCGTACCCCACAATCGTTGTGGTGGCGAGCGGTGGGAACGGACACGTTGACCGGGCGGTCGTGAACTCTTCGATCCGGGTATTGACCGCCGAACCGGAACCGTCGGCGGTGATGTGGACGTAGAACGACGTCAGTTCGATGTGGCCGGTCGCATCGCGCACCGCGAAGATCAGCCTTCCCGCCTCGTTCCCCTCGAAACGAACGAACGGCCCACTGGGTGCAGCACTGTCGAACGACGCGGCCACATCCTTGGCCAAGCGCGCCACCCGATCGGGTCTGATCGAGGTCCTGGCCTGAAAAGTCGAGTGTTGATGTTTGTGCCGTACTGCCAACGCGGATCCATTTCCATAGTGCCGCAGCAGGTTTGGCGCGGCCACTTCCGCTATCGAGCCTAGGTGTCGCGATACGCCGCGTCTGTACTCCGATTGTCCGACATCGGTGGACCTTGACATCCTTTGCGGGGTTAACACACCATCGCTGAGGGCCAGATCACCTTCTGTCCGCCGGCTCTGGAACGGGGGAGCATCATGACTGCAGTGCAATCGAGGGCCGAGTCGGTGATCACCGTCCGGAACCCCGCAACCGGGGCCGTGTCGGGAACGGTCCCGATCGACGACGACGCCGCCGTCGCGGCCAAAGCGGCCAAGCTCCGCTCCGCGCAACCGGAGTGGGAGGCGCTCGGCCCGCAGGGCCGCAAACGCTGGATGCAGAAGTGGCAGGACTGGATCCTCGACAACGCCGACCACATCACCGAGGTGTTGATCTCCGAGACCGGTAAGTCCCACGTCGACGCCAGCTTGGAACCGGTCGCCACCGCAGACGCCGTCGGCTACTGGGCGGGACACGCCAAGGAATTCCTCGCCGACCGCCACCCCAAGGCGCACAGCCCCATCTACCGGGTCAAGCGGTTCACCACCGCATACCGGCCGTATCCGTTGGTCGGAGTCATCACGCCGTGGAACTTCCCGTTCGCGATGCCCGGACTCGATGTCCCGCCGGCCCTGGCGGCCGGAGCCGCCGTGCTGCTCAAGCCGTCCGAGGTGACACCGCTGTCCGCGGTGGAATTCGCCCGCGGCTGGGCCGAGATCGGTGCACCGGCGGTGCTCGATGTGACGACCGGCTACGGCGAGACCGGCCAGGCCGTGATCGAGCACGCAGACTTCCTGCAGTTCACCGGCTCCACCGCGACCGGTCGCAAGGTCGCGGTGGCCTGCGCGCAACGACTCATTCCCTACGGCCTCGAACTCGGCGGAAAAGACCCGGCGATAGTGCTGGCCGACGCCGACCTCGACCGTGCCGCGAACGGTATCGCCTGGGGAGGACTGTTCAACTCGGGGCAGGTATGCGTCTCGGTGGAGCGCGTGTACGTCGAAGCTCCGGTCTACGACGAATTCGTCGCGAAACTCAGCGCCCGGGTCGGCGGGGTGCAACAGGGCCACGACGGCGACACCGGCGCGATGGCCACCGAGGCGCAACGCGACATCGTCTCGCGGCATGTCGGCGAGGCGACCACCGCGGGAGCTCGGGTCGTCACCGGCGGCGAACCCACCGGGGTGGGGACCTACTTCACGCCGACGGTCCTCGCCGACGTGGACCAGTCGATGTCCTGCATCACCGAGGAGACCTTCGGGCCGACCCTGCCGGTGATCAAGGTGGCCGACGAGAACGAGGCCGTTCGGCTGGCCAACGATTCACCGTATGGGCTGTCGGCCACCGTGTGGACGGCCGATGCGCGTCGCGGCGAGCGGCTCGCACGCCGACTCGAGGCGGGCGCGGTCAACGTCAACGATGCGCTGGTGAATGTGTTCTGCCCCGGGCTGCCGATGGGTGGCTGGAAGCAGTCCGGTATCGGCTACCGGGCCGGTGGTCCCGCCGGAATCATCAAATACTGCCGCCAGCAGGCGATCACCGCTCCGCGATTGCCCACCCAGAAATCCGAGTTGCTCTGGTATCCGGCGTCGAAGCGCCGGATGGCGATGACGCTGGCCGTCATGCGGGCCTTCTCGGCACGCGGACGGCGGCGTTTCGGTTCGCGGTCGCGCAACGGCTGACGGCCGAAAACAGCGCTACCCTGGGGTATGAGCTCCAAAACCACGTTTCGGGTCGCTCGCGTCTACGACGAGACCCGAGCAGAAGACGGTGAACGGATCCTCGTCGACCGGGTCTGGCCCCGGGGGTTCCGCAAGGACGATCCTCGAATAGGGCACTGGTACAAAGCCGCGGCGCCATCGGGTGAACTGCGCAGTTGGTACAACCACCAGCCGGAGCGTTTCGCCGAATTCGTCAGCCGCTACGAAGACGAGTTGGCGACCCCCGAGGGCAAGACCGCCCTGGCCGGCCTGCGCGATCTGGCCCGCGGCCACGACATCGTCACCCTGGTGACCGCGAGCCGTGACGTCGACGGCAGCCAGGCGGCGGTATTGGCCAAGCTACTGAGCCACCGGTGATGCAGCAGATGTGGTCTACAGCCGGCTGGCGGTGGTGACCGCCATCCCGATCGGGATGCTCACCACCAACGCGACCAGGAGCAATCGGTAGGCCACCGGTGCCCAGCCCGATCGCGGACTGCGGCGGACGTCGATCAGCAGTCGGGCCAGCACCGCGAACAGCAGTGCCGAACCCGTATAGAACACCGCGAGATGGTCGGTGACCACGCCCAGCACGATTGCGGCACCGGAGACGTTGAACGCCGCGGCGCGCAACCTTGCCGCACCCGACGACGGCGGCGAGCCGGGAAGCAGGGTCTGGCCGGCGCCGATCACCAGTTGACCGACACCGAGTACGAGCACCAGGTAGGCGACCGCCCAGACACCGTGACGGGTCGGCATCGGCGCGGCGATGGCGGCGGCCAGGACGCCACCGCCTACGATCGCAGCCGAACCGGCTACCGCGAACGGTGTGAACGCCGAGCGCCGCTCCCACAGTCGCAGCACCGCCGGCGAAGGGACTGCATCGTTCATGATCAAGCCTCCCGAATCAGAGATTACCGAGGTTGTCTAAAGTTATCGGGTGACCTCCGACTCTCCCGCCGCCCGACCACGGTTGCAGCGGGAGATCTGGATACTGCTCGTCGCGAACGTGTTGATCGCGCTCGGCTACGGCCTGGTGTCGCCGGTGTTGCCGGTCTACGCCCGTCATTTCGGTGTGAGCATCTCCGCGACGACCTTTCTGATCACCGCGTTCGCACTGACCCGTCTGCTCTTCGCCCCGGTGAGCGGCCTGCTCATCCAACGGCTGGGGGAGCGCTGGGTGTATGTGACCGGCCTGTTGATCGTCTCGGTGTCGACCACCGCGTGCGCCTTCGTCCAGACGTACGGACAACTACTGTTCTTCCGCGCCCTCGGTGGCGTCGGCTCGACGATGTTCTTCATCGCCGCGGTGGGCCTGATGATCCGGATCAGTCCCGAGGACGCGCGCGGCCGGGTCGCCGGCCTGTTCGCCACCGCGTTCCTGCTGGGCACGGTGGGCGGGCCGGTACTGGGCAGCGTCACCGCACGCTTCGGCCTGAGCGCGCCCTTCCTGATCTACGGCTCCGTACTGCTGGTCACGGCCACCGGCGTGTTCGTCAGTCTGCGGCACTCGCACCTGGCCGAGGCGGCCGACTCGACGGGCCCCACCGTGTCGGTGCGGTCGGCACTGGGCAACCGTGCGTACCGGTCGGCACTGCTGTCCAATTTCGCGACCGGTTGGTCGGTGTTCGGTCTGCGGGTCGCGCTGGTGCCGTTGTTCGTCACCGAAGTCCTGGGTCGCGGCCCCTCCTTCGCCGGCTTGACGCTGGCGATGGTCGGCATCGGCAACGTCTGTGCGGTGCTGCCCAGCGGCCAGTTGTCCGACCGGATAGGTCGCAAAGGGCTGTTGATCGTCGGGCTGGTGGCCTCGGGCGTCACGACCATGTTGCTGGGCGCGAGCGCCTCCCTGGTGGTGTTCCTGGCGGTGGCGTACCTGACCGGGGTCGCTTCGGGCATCTACGGATCGCCGCAACAGGCCGTCATCTCCGACCTCGTCGGCAATCAGGCCCGCGCCGGAACGGCGGTGGCGACCTATCAGATGATGGCCGATTTCGGGTCCATCGTCGGATCGGTCGCGGTGGGCCTGATCGCCGAGCGGATGTCCTTCCAATGGGGTTTTGCGGTCAGCGGCGTGGTGCTGCTGGCGGCCGCGATGACCTGGTTCTGGGCGCCGGAGACGCGGGCCTGCGAACCAATAGGCGGGGCCGACGGCGCGACCTGGCTAGGCTCGGCTGATGGTGACGCTGGACCGGCTGGTCAACGTGGTGGGCAGCTACGGGGTTCGGCTGAGGTTCTGCTCCATTCCGAGGACGACGCAGCTGAGCAGCGTCGTGATGCACGAGGTGACCGGTGAGCGTCCCGTCGTCGGCGACGTGTTGCTGGCCGTCGGGGCCCGCTCGGTAAAAGAAGCCGTGCGCTGGGCGGTGGCCGCCAAGGCCGCCGCCGTACTGGTGCGCGACGCCGAGGACAAGACGGCGTTCGTCGGCGAGGGGGAGTCGCTGGCCGTGCTGGTGGTGGACGCGGCGGTGTCCTGGAGTGAGCTGGCCGCCGTCGTCTACGGTCTGGTGCTCGAAGGCCGGGAGACCGAATCGGGTCGGGGACCGACCGATCTCTTCGCGGTGGCCGATCACCTGGCCGAGGCGGTTTGCGGAGCGGTCACCATCGAGGACCAACTGGGGCGGTTGCTGGCCTACTCCCGAGGGCAGCGGCACGCCGATCCGGCGCGTTCGGCGACGATCCTGAACCGCCAGGAGTCCGCCGCCGTGCGGAGGGTGTTCGAACAGCGCGGCGTCCTGGCGCACTTGGAGCTGCGTGACGAGCCGCTGTTCGTGGACCCCGACCCCGACCACGGTCTGACCGGTCGGATGGTGGTGGCGGTGCGGGCCGGACGGGAGTTGCTGGGTGCGGTGTGGGTGGCCTGTCCGGCTCCGCTCGACGGTGATCGGTTGACCGCGCTCGCCGACGGCGCCCGCACCGTCGCACTGCACCTACTACGGTCACGTGCCAGTGCCGATCTGGAGCGTCAAGTCGAATCCGACTGGGTGACCAAGCTTTTGGACGGTGATCCCGATGCCGAGGCACTGATCGCCAGGTTGGGGCTACCGCTGGCGCCGTTGCGGGTCATCGCCGTACACACCCGAATCGGCACACAGGACCACGCCGGACTGCTGCTGGCCTTCGAGGCCGTCACCACCGGGTTCGGCTGGTCCAGGCCCGGGCGCAGCGCGCTGGCCGCCAGCACCGTCTACACGGTGCTGCCGGCCGAGGACGTCGGTGTGGCACGCCTGTGGGTGAACGGGCTGGTCGCCGCGCTGCCGCCGGAAGCACGGGTGTTGGCCGGCATCAGTGCGGTTGCCACGGCCGCCGAGCTGCCCGCGGCGCGGCGGGAGGCCGAGGAGTGCCTGGCGCTGCACGAAGCCGGGCGGGCCGCCGGACCACCGCCGGCCTACGACGAGTCCTGGGACGAGGTGGTGTTGCGCCGGTTGCGCATTGCGGCGCGCGCCGGCCGGATTCCGGTCCGCGGGCCGGTCGCGACGCTGCGCCACCACGACGCGGCACACAACACGCCGTATGCGACGACCCTGCGGGCGTGGCTCGACGCCCAGGGCGATCTGGCGCGGGCCGCCGAACAACTCGGGGTGCATGAGAACACGGTGCGCTATCGGCTGCGCAAAATGGCCGAGGTCACCCCGCTCGGGCTCGAGAATCCCCGCACCCGGCTGGCGGCGATGATCGAGTTGGCGGCCGGCGAGCTGTCGGGATTCGACAAACCCTGACGTCGCAGTTGTGTGGATCGGTTAAACCGGCGGTACCGCGACGGCCGCATCATGGAGTGATGGGGGCGACCAACCGGATCGACGGCGCGCCACGATCGGTGATCGTGGTGGGTGCCGGCATCGTCGGGTTGTCCACGGCCTGGTTCCTGCAGGAGCGTGGTGTCGAGGTCTCGGTGGTCGACCGGGTGGGCGTGGCGGCCGGTTCTTCGTGGGGCAACGCCGGATGGATCTCCCCGGCGCTGGCGATCCCGCTCAACGAGCCCGCCAACCTGCGTTTCGGATTGCGGTCGCTGCTGAGCCGGACCGCGCCCCTGCAGGTTCCGTTGAACGCCGGACCGACGTTGTGGGCGTTCCTGGCGCGCTTCGCGGCCAACAGCCGTCCCGCAGCCTGGCGTCGGGCGGTACGGGCGAATGCGCCGCTGAGCGCGGAATGCATTGAGGCATACGACGTTCTGGTGGCCAACGGGGTGGACGCGCCGGTCACCGAGGCGCCGATCACGGCCATCTTCCGTAGCTGCGCCGACGCCGAACGACTGCTCGACGAACTGCGCCGGTTCTCCGACGCCGGCAGCCCGGTATTCGGAACCGAACTGACCGGCGCCGCACTGCGGGAGCGGGTACCGCTGGCGTCGTCGGCGGTCGGCGCGGCGGTGCAGATCGACGGCCAGCGGTTCCTCGACCCCGGTCGCTTCGTGACCGCATTGGGGCGTGCCGTGGTGCGGCGCGGCGCGGTGATGCACACCGGTGACGTCATCGACGTGGCGCCGGGAGACGCGGGGGCGACGGTAACCTGCCGCGACGGTTCCACGCTGAGCGCGGACGCGGTGGTGATCGCCAACGGTGCCTGGCTGTCCCGCCTGACGCAGCGGTGGACCCGGGTGCCGGTACGGGCCGGGCGCGGCTACTCCTTCACGGTTCCGGTCGAGGGTCCGGTTCCCGGACCCGTCTACCTGCCCGATGCGCGGGTGGCCTGCACACCGCTGAACGGCATGCTCCGGGTCGCCGGAACCATGGAATTCGGCGATCCGGACGCCCCGATAGTCCCCGCCCGCGTCGAAGCGATCGTCGCCGCGACTAGGCCCCTGCTCGACGGCGTGCGCTGGGATGAGCGCACCGACGAGTGGGTGGGGCCACGTCCGGTCAGTCCCGACGGACGCCCCCTGGTGGGGGAGGTGTCCCCACACACCGTCTACGTTGCAGGCGGGCACGGCATGTGGGGTATGACGCACGGCCCGGTGACGGGCCGAGTGCTGGCCGAGCAGATCACCACGGGCAAACAGTCCGCCGTGCTGCGCGACCTCGATCCCTTGCGCTGAACCCGTCAGCGCCCAACCCGATGCTGTTTGTAAAGGAGAATTGTCGATGACTGATACGCAAGGTGTCTGGATGACCCAGCAGACCAAGGACCGACTGCTGGCGGAGCTAGCGGAATTGTCTGCACCGCAAGAAGGTTCAGGAAGTCTGGACTACGACGAGCAGCAGAATCGCCAGGCGCGTATCCACCAGATCCACGATCTGCTCGCGGTGGCGGTGGTCGGGGAGGACCCGCCGGACGACGGTGTCGCAGAGCCCGGCATGGTGCTCACCGTCCGCTACGGCGACGGCGACACCGAGACCTTCCTGCTCGGCGTACGCGACGACGGCCAGAGCGGCCTGGAGGTCTACTCGCCGCAGTCGCCGTTGGGGACGGCGATCACCGGGGCGCGCCCGGGTGAACAGCGCAGCTATCAGGTGCCCAGCGGGGCCGAGATCACCGTGACCCTGCTCGCGGCGGTGCCCTACGGGCTGCATCAGACCGAGCATCCGGCCTGAAAACATGCCGACTGACTAGCTGTTTTGAACCTTTGCGTAGGCGTGGTGTAACTTCGATGAGCACGACAACGCGGGGCTATGGCGCAGCTGGTAGCGCACCACACTGGCAGTGTGGGGGTCAGGGGTTCGAGTCCCCTTAGCTCCACTCACTTCGATGAGTACTCCGCTCACAATTCCGCCGCTCGTGCGGAATTGTGAGCGGGTCGCTCGGCCGGAACACCGTCAGTGTGGATTATCGGCATCGGATCGGTAACGAATCAAATTGTCCATCCAGCTACTTACAAGCGTGTGATACGGTTTCTTTGCAGTCGTCAGATTGCGTGTCCGGGGGGGCTGGATACTAATCATCGGAGTTCACGTTGAAAAGCCTCGGGAGAACCGGTAAAGCGTTAATCGCCGGTATTGGCTTGTACGCAAGTGCGTTGATTGTCGGCGGTGAGGCGGGTGCTGCACCTTTTGCGCCGCCGCCACTGGGAGGGCCGGTGTGCGGTGGGGTCGTCGCCCTGACCGCCGGCGAGGGCGCTGCGGTCGGCGCGGCGCCGGTGCCGGGCGCCGCATTGGTCGATGCGACGGCCGCGGCCCCGGGTGCAGCGGCGGCCTGTGGGCCCGCTGCGGCCGATCTGACCACGCTTGCGGGGCCGGTGCCGATGGGACTGCCCGGGCCGGTGCCGCCGATTCCGATCGCCCCGATCCCGGTGGTGCCCGGACTGCCTCCGCCCGTGCCGCTGGTGGCGCCGGGGCCGGCCGGCGCAGCCGCGGCGAGCCCGATCGCGGGCCTGATGACCGATGCCATCAGCGCCCCGATCGGATTGGCCGGCGGCACAAAATAGCACGTAGCAGAAAAGGCCCGCGAACATCTGTTCGCGGGCCTTTTCCCGTCTGGGTTCGATATGTGCGGCGCCGGGCCGGATAGTTTTGTCGAACTGTTATTGCCGCGCCATTTAAGCGTGACATAAATCTGCTTCTGAAAACCGACGAACAGCAGCTGATCAAATTGTTACAAGACGTCGGGGAGTTCCGGCGCAATAATGCGCAATATCATCGACGATATCGCGGTAGAACACGCTCATGCAGCGTTGTGTCACGTAGCCCAGGTGGGGCGTCAAGACCGTGTTCGTCAGCGCGGCCAGCGGATGGCCCGCGGGCAGCGGCTCCTGGCCGTAGACGTCGAGTCCGGCGCCGCGGATCCGGCGGGCGCGCAGCGCCTCGATCAGGGCGGGCTCATCGATCAGGCCACCGCGTGAGGTGTTGACCAGTACCGCGGTCGGTTTCATCGCGGCCAGTTCCGCACGGCCGACCAACCCGCGGGTGGACTCGGCGAGTGCCATGTGGATAGACACCACGTCGGCGGTCTCGAACAGGCCGCGCCGATCACACAACTCGACTTGCTCCTCGGCGGCACGCTCGGCGGTCAGATGTGGACTCCACGCCGTCACCCGCATGCCGTAGGCACGGCCCACCGCGGCGACCAGGCGACCGATCCGGCCCAGGCCCACCAGCCCGAGCGTGGCCCCGGCGAGATCGAAACCGACGGTCTGCTGCCATCGGCCATCGCGTACCGCAGCATCCTCGACGAGCAGATTGCGTTGCAGTGCATGGATCAACGCCCAGGTCAGTTCGACCGTCGGTGTGATCGCCCCGCCGGTACCGCACACCGTGATCCCGAGTCGGTGGGCGGCGGCGACGTCGATCGCGGCGTTGAACGGTCCCGTGGTGACCAGCAACTTCAACGATGGCAACCGGCTCAGCAGGTCGGCGTCGATCGGGGTGCGCTCGCGCATCGCCACCACGACCTCGCGATCGGCCAATCGGGCGACGAGTTCGTCGGCGGGATCGAGATGCTCGCGGATGGCCAGCAGGTCGATCGGGCGGGGCACCGGCGACCAGTCCACGGTTTCTGCGATGCCCTGGTAGTCGTCGAGCACCGCGATCTTTAGGTTCTGCGCGCCGGTGGTCATCTTTAGAAGGCGTCCGGATTCTGCTGGACCTCGTCGGGGACCGGATGCTGGTAGAGACGAGATGCGTTCTCCCAAGTTATTTTTCGGATCACCTCGGGCGGCAGATCGCCGATCTCCTGATGGATGACCCGCTGGGTGTCGGGCCAGGTGGAGTCGCAGTGCGGGTAGTCGGCCTCCAGCATGATGTGGTCGGTCCCGATCCGTTCGTGCTGGCAGAACGACGACTGGTCTTCGACCGCGCAGAACCAGAAGTTGCGTTGCAGCACCTCGGCGGGGGAGAGCGTCTCGCCGAGGGCCTTCCAGGTTCCGTACATCTGGTGATAGCTCAGCATGTGGTCGAGGCGGTCCAACAGCCCGGCGACCCAACCGATCCCGCCCTCGGAGAGGCAGATCTTCAGGTCGGGGAACCGGCTGGGCAGCCCGGAGTACAACCAGTCCACGGCGGCCGAGATGGCATAGGCGAAGAACAGCACGCCCGTGACGTCGGGTGGGGCGTCGGCGGTGGTGGACGGCGAGGTGCCCGACGATCCGATGTGCAGGTTGACCACCGTGCCGGTCTCCGCGCAGGCGGCGATCAGCGGATCCCAATGCCCGGAGTGGATGGTGGGCAGCCCCAACAGGGCCGGATTCTCGCTGAAGGTGACGGCCCGGAAACCGCGTTCGGCGTTCTCGTAGATCATCTTCGCGCCCAGTTCGGGATCCAGCAGCCACGGTAACTGGCAGCCGATGATGCGGTCGGGATAGGACCCGGCCCAGACCTCGTGGTGCCAGTCGTTCCAGGCCCGGACCGACGCCAGCGCCAGCTCGCGGTCGGATGTCGCCTGCTGCAGGCGCTGTCCGGCGAATCCGGGCAGGAACGACGGGAAGTTCAGCGAGGCGTACACCCCGTTGAGGTCCATGTCCCGGATCCGCGCGTGGATGTCCCAGGCGCCGGGCCGCATCTCGTCGAATCGGGTGGGTTCGAAACCGTACTCCGAGACCGGGCGGCCCACCACCGCGTTGAATCCGACATTGGGCAGCGATTGCCCGTCGTAGATCCAGGTCTGCCCGCCGGTGGCGGTCTCGACCACCTTGGGCGCCCGATCGGCGAACCTGCGGGGGACCCGGCCGGCGAAGGTGTCCGGTGGTTCCACGATGTGGTCGTCCACCGAGATCACCGTGTAGCGGCGTTGTGCCCGTGGTGGTTCCGGAAGAAACGTCACGGTGCGTTCGGCGCCGGCCTTGGCGGTGGTGAAGTTCAGGTCGGAGCTGAGTTCGTCGATCGACTTCATGGGTGCTACTCCAGTACGCGGCGGTCGGCCTTGATGGTCATGCGTGCCGCGCCCGCCCAGTACACGTCGGCGGCGCGTTCGATCAGCGATGCCTGCATCCCGGCCATGTCGGAACGCTTCATCGGGGCGGGGGTCCGGCCGGTCAGCAGCACGTGATAGGCCATCTTGCAGACCCGTTCGATGGTCGCCGATCGGTAGACCGCCTCGGCCAGGGTGCGCCCGGTGGCGATCACCCCGTGCGAGGCCAGGATGGCCAGATTCGCGCCACCGATGCGCTCGGCGAGTTCGCGGGCCCGTGCCGCTGAGTCGATCTCGCCGTCGTAGGTGTCGACCAGGCACAGGTCGTCGAGGAACAGTGCCCCGGTCTGGTGTACCAGCTCGGGCAGGAGCTGCAGGGACGCCAACAGGCTCACGTAGTAGGGGTGGTTGTGGACCACGACGCGGGCGTCGGGACGGGCGCGGTGCAGTTCGGTGTGGATGTGAATCGCCGGGGTGACGTCCCAGCGGCCGCGGACGACCCGGGCGTCGGCGTCGACGGTGCAGATGTCGGAGGCGGTCAATTCGGCCCACCACAGACCCCACGGGTTGACCAGCATCTCGGTCTGTCCGTCGGCCTGCCAGGTGATGTGGCCGGCCATGTTCTCGGCGAAACCGATATCGGCGAGGTGGCGGAAGGCGATCGCCAGGGCCTGGGTGTCGGTCAGCTCGACGCCGATCGGCGGAACCACCGAGGGCGACCAGACCGCCGAGCCGCCCGGGCGGCTCGGCACCTGAACAGGCTCCGTCATAAACAAATCATATGGAAATAAGAAGCGGCGTCAACGGTGCCGTCCGGGACGCTCAGTCGCCGCCGTGCCCGGTCGGCGGATGTCCGCTCGGCCGGATCATCGCCGGATCGACGGTCCCGGACCGGCCCGGATAGTGCTGGGCGTGCACCAGGTGCGCCGCGGCCAGGTCACGCGCGCGCTGGGCGTCGCCGACGTCGATCGCGTCGATGACCTGGCGGTGGTCTTCCAACACGGCGCGCCGTTCGGACACCGGCACCGTGGAGTGGTCGGTCACCTGGCTGGACCAGCTTTGCTCGTGGGCGGACCACAGGGCCTCGAGCGCACCCGCCATCACGAGCATCGTGGTATTGCCGCAGTGCGTCACGAGTGCTTCGTGATAGCGGCGACTGGCCGACGTCGCGGCCGGGAGGTCATCGATGGCGGCCAATGATTCCTCGTGCAACCGGCGCAGAATGGGCACCACGGTGCTCTTCCGGTCCGGCCGTTGCGCGCACAGTGCCGCGCAGGCCGGCTCGACCTGCAGCAGTGCGGTTCCGACGTCGGCGAGGCTGACCTGTTGGGATCCCAGCACCAGTCCCATGGTGTAGGCGACGTTTGCCGGGGTGGGGCGATGGATCACCGCTCCGCCCCGTTTGCCGCGCCGCACCGTGAGCAGGCCCTCGGCCTCCAGGATCCGCATGGCTTCGCGTAACGAGGGCTTGCTGATCGCGAACTCGACCAGCAGTTCGTCCTCCTTGGGCAGCACATGATCGTCGGTGAGCTGACCGGAGAGGATGCGTCGGCGGAGTTCGTCGGCGACCTGTTCGGCCAGCCGGCGAAAGCGGACGGTGGGTGCTGCCACGGGTCGAGTGTGCCAGACAGCCGGCGTTGAGCCGGTTCGTCGAATCAACGAATTCCAAATGATTTGTGTCATACGATCGGCCCACGGGAAGGGGACCATAGGCGTGCAGACCTGGACTGTCGGCGACGTGCGTATTCACGCGATCACGCAGGCGGTCATCCCGATTCCGCCGTCGCGCATGTTCGTCGATCCACCCGCGCCGTTTCCGGGCCCGCCGGACTATGCCGACGCGGCCGGCAACATCTTGATGGCCATCCAGTCCTATCTGATCGCATCGGCGGCAGCGTGCGTGCTGGTCGACACCTGCTTCGCGGCGAGTTTCCTGAGCGCGCGAAATATGCCGGATCGCTTTGAAGAATCACTGGCGGCCACGGGGTTTCGCCCCGAGGACGTCGATGCGGTGGTGTGTACCCATCTGCACCGCGATCATGCCGGCCGCAACACCGTCGAGCGCGCCGGCCGGTGGGTGCCGACGTTCCCCAACGCCGACTACCTGATGACCGCGGCCGAGCATGCTCATTGGGGCCGGTGCACCGGTGAGGACCGGGTGGCGCCGGAATGCGTTGCGCCACTCGAACAACACGGCCGACTGCGGCTGGTCGCCCCGGATCATCGGGTGACCGACCAGATCCGGCTGGTCCCCACCGCCGGACACACCTCCGGCCACGTGTCGGTGCGCATCGAGTCCGCCGGCGCCGTCGCCTATATCAGCGGCGACGTCGTGCATCACCCGGCGCAGATCGCCGCGCCCGAGATCGGTGCGCTGCCCGACGCCGATCCGGGCGCAGCCCGCGCCAGCCGGACGGAGTTGCTGCGCCGGGTCAGCACGGAGCGGGCGCTGCTGCTCGGATCACACTTCGCCGCCCCGTCGGGCGGCTATATCGACGACGCCGGTGAAGGCGCGGAATGGCAACCGCTGGTAGAGCGAAAGGGAGCACGATGACCGAGACACAGCACCTGCTGCCGGAGGGGTTCGACTTCACCGACCCCGCACTCATCGGGGAGCGCATTCCACACGAGGAGTTCGCGCTGCTGCGCAAGACCGAACCGATCTGGTGGAACGCCCAGCCGTTCGGCGTCTCCGGCTACCCGGACGAGGGGTACTGGGTGGTGACCAGGCACGCCGACGTGCGGGAGGTGTCACTGCATGACGAGGTGTTCTCCTCGCACGAGAACACCTCGCTGATCCGGACGAACACCACCGACAACCAGGAGTTGCACGACGCCAGCCGGGACAACATCATGCTGTTCCTCGACGGGCCCAAGCACGCGAAGCTACGCCGGATCGTCTCGCGCGGATTCACGCCCCGTGTCGTCGCCGGCATGCGGGATTCCCTGGACCGGCAAGCCCGCGAGATCGTCGCGGCGGCCGCGGAACGCGACAGCGGCGACTTCGTCACCGAGGTGGCATCGCAGTTGCCGCTGGCGACCATCTGCGAACTGATCGGGGTGCCGGCAGACGAGCGCCAGCAGGTGTTCGACTGGAGCAACAGGCTGGTGGGCGGCGGCAACGGTGACCCGGAGGCCGGAGCCGACGGGTTGCAGGCATCGGCAGAGCTACTGGGTTACGCCTACCAGATGGCCGAAGACCGAAAGGCCCATCCGCGGGACGACATCGCGACGGCACTGGTGACCGCGACCATCGACGGGGAAGAACTCACCGCGATGGAGTTCGGTTACTACGTGATGATGCTGATGGTCGCCGGCAACGAGACCACCCGCAACGCCACCTCGCAGGGGATGGCGGCGTTCTTCGACCACCCGGAACAGTGGCGGCTCTACGTCGATCAACGCCCCACCACCACCGCCGACGAGGTGGTTCGCTGGGCCACGCCGGTGATCTCCTTCCAGCGCACCGCGTTGCGCGACGTCGAGCTCGGGGGAGTGCAGATCCGCAAGGGGCAGCGGGTGGGGATGTTCTACGGGTCGGCGAACTACGACGAAGAGGTGTTCGACGATCCGTTCACGTTCGATATCTGCCGAAGCCCCAACCCGCACTTGGGTTTCGGGGCCCCGGGAGCGCACTACTGTATCGGCGCGAACCTCGCCCGCATGCAGATGAACCTGATCTTCGGGGCGCTGGCCGACATCATTCCCGACATCCACCAGCTGGACCGGCCGGCGCGGTCGGTGTTGCCGTGGATCAACGGGATCGACTCCATGCCGGTGGAATTCCGCCAGGCATCGGCCTCCTGAGGCGCGATCACTTCTCGATGATCACCGGGTCACCGATGTTGACCCGGTCGAAGTACCATTCCGCGTCGGTGGGGCTCAGACCGATGCAGCCGTGACTGACGTTCTCGATGCCCAGTGAGCGAAGCGCCCACGGTGCCGAGTGAACGTAGAGTCCGCGGCGGGTGATGCGCACGGCCTGCTCGACCTCGAACCGGTACCCCTCGGGGTCGTCGATGGGAATTCCGACACTGCTGGAATCCATCACGACCTTGCGGTCTTTGCCCAGCACGCTGTAGCGACCCACCGGCGTCTCGTATTCGGTCTTGCCCAGCGTGGCCGGCAGCACGCCGTCCTCACCCCAGTGCGGACGGTGGTGCGGCGCCGGCAGGGGGCCGGCGTCCTCGCCGTCCACGGTCACGGTGAAGGTGTGTGCCGAAATGCTGGCCACCCCGACCACCCGCGCGCCGGTGCTGAAATCGACGGACCTCTTGCCCACCGACAACGCCACGGTGCTGTGCGCCGGCCAGTAGCGGTCGGGAACCCAATGCACCTCGTCGTTCTCGACCCAGTCAAAAGTTCCGGACATCGGCGGGTCGGTTCGCACCGCGATGGTGCGCTCGGCGGCCGGACGGTCGAGTACCGGCGCGTTGAACGTCACCACGACCGGGTGCGCAACGCCGACGACGGCACCCGATTCCGGCTGGATCGAGGCGATACCGGCACCCGGTGGCAGGTTCGCCGCGGCAGAGCTGACTCCAGGCGGCGTCACGAGCGTTGTGACCGCGACCCCGATCACCACCATTGCTGAACGCACCGCTGTCCACATCGTCGGCATGCCTTCCGGATCGTATTGCTGGAGATATCGCCGTTGATGGTAGGGAGATTCACCCCGTGAAGCCCCGCGCACATGCCCACGAAGCGGTCAAGGCTTCATCAAGGTTTGGACACGGCGAACTCCGCGATTCAACAGCAGCGTGCGCCGGGGTCGGAATCGTGGCGGCGGCGCCAGTAGTCGCGCTCGGAGAGCACCGGCTCACCGGGATGTGCGCGGCGTCGATACTCCAGGTAGCAGCGGTAGTCGTTGTCGCCCATCAGGGTCGTCCAATACCAGCCGATGTGCCGCAGGGCCCGGGCTAATCCGGTGAACGGGCGTCCCATTGCGCCTGCACCTTCCGCTCGGCCGCGGACGGAATCAATCCGGCGGGAGCGAACCGCCGCGAGGGCACCGCCGGCGATTCGGTCGTGGGTGTCCCGTCACGAATCGCCCGCCAGGAGGCCACGATTCCGGCGAGCACCACCACGATCACCACGGCGGCGAACACGATCGACAGACTGCCCTGGATGAAGGTGTTGCGCACGACTTCGTGCAACTGCGCCGGGTCGGCCGCCGACCCGAACGAGGCTTCGCCCGCACGCTCGGCAGCCCGGTAGGCGAAGTGCTGCGTCCAATAGCCGACCCGCGGATCGCCGGAGAAGATCTTCTGCCACGACGCCGTCATGGTGACGACCAGGTCCCACAGCAGCGGAATCCCCGGAATCAAAGCCCATTTCAGCCCGGACCGATCTCGGCTGCGTTTGATCACGATCACGGTCACCACGGTCAGGGCGATCGCGGCCAGGAGTTGGTTGGCGATCCCGAACAGTGGGAACAAGGTGTTGATCCCGCCCAGCGGGTCGGTGATCCCCATCAACAGGATCGACCCCCACCCGGCGACGATGGCCAGGCTGCACACCCACGCGCCGATCCGCCAACTCGGGTCGGCAAACCTGCGCAGCGGGCCGCCCAGGTTGCTCAGCGCGTCGCCGAACATGAACCGCGCCACCCGGGTTCCGGCGTCAAGGGTGGTCAGGATGAACAGCGCCTCGAACATGATCGCGAAGTGATACCAGAACGCCTTGAGGCCCGGGCCGCCGAACACCTGACCCAGGACGTCGGCCATCCCCACCGCCAGGGTCGGTGCGCCACCGGTGCGCGACACGATCGACTGTTCGCCGACCGCCGCGGCGGCCGCGTCGATCTGCTCGGCGGTCACCGGCGACCCTCCCAGCCCCAGACCGTTGACGTAGGCCGCCGCGGTTTCGGCGGTGCCGCCGGTGGCGGCCACCGGCGCGTTGAGGGTGAAGAACAGGTGCTGATCCAGGATCGACGCGGTGATCAGCGCCATCACCGCCACAAACGATTCGGTGAGCATGCCGCCGTAGCCGATCAACCGCATCTGGCGCTCTTTTTCCAGCAGTTTCGGGGTGGTGCCCGATGCGATCAGGGAGTGAAATCCCGACAGTGCGCCACAGGCGATCGTGATGAACAGGAACGGGAACAGCGAACCGGCGAACACCGGTCCCTCGCCGGAGTGGGCGAACGACGACACCGCGGGCGCGGACATCAGCGGTCGGGCGATCAGAATGCCGATCGCCAGCAGCGCGATGGTGCCGACCTTCATGAACGTCGACAGGTAGTCCCGCGGCGCCAGCAGCAACCACACCGGCAGCACCGAGGCGGCGAAGCCGTAACCGATGATGCACCAGCACAGCGTCACCGGGGAAAGGGTGAACCATGCCGCGCCCCAGGATGTTTCGGCCACCCACCGGCCGGATGCCACCGCCCCCAGCAAGGCGATGATCCCGATCAGCGACACTTCGGACACCCGACCGGGCCGCACGAACCGCAGGTAGATCCCCATGAACAGTGCGATCGGGATGGTCATCGCGATGGAGAACACGCCCCACGGGCTGACCGCCAGCGCCCGCACCACGATCAGTGCCAGCACCGCGATCAGGATCACCATGATGGCCAGTACCCCGATGATCGCGGCGGCCCCGCCGATCGGCCCGAGTTCCTCACGGGCCATCTGCCCCAGCGAACGGCCCCGGCGCCGGACCGAGCACCACAGCACCAGGTAGTCCTGGACGCAGCCGGCGACCACCGCGCCGATCACGATCCAGATGGTGCCGGGCAGATACCCCATCTGAGTGGCCAGTACCGGCCCGACCAGCGGACCGGCGCCGGCGATGGCCGCGAAATGGTGGCCGAAGAGGACCCGGCGGTCGGTCGGCAGGTAGTCGGTACCGTCCTCGAGCAACTCCGCCGGCGTCGCGTGCTCGTCGCGTGGCTGGACGATCTTGCGCTCGACAAGCCTTGCGTAGAAACGGAATCCGATGATGTAGGTGCACAGTGCGGCGACGACGAACCACACGGCGTTCACCGATTCGCCGCGATCGAACGCGATCAGTGACCAGGCCACCGCGCCCGCGACGGCGAGTGCGGCGAACACCGACTTGTGTCGCGCGGAGATCGGGGAGCGGTCGAGGACCGAGACCGGGGGCAGATCGGGATCGGTGTGCAGGTAGGTCACCGGGCCGTCGTGTCGCTCGAGGACATCCGGGGTGCTCGGTGCGGCCACGACTACCTCCTGGGGGCCTGTCCGGGTGCCCGAGGGGCAGCGGTTTCCGAGCGGAACGATAGCTTGTCCTAGATTCTCAACTACTAGATTCTCCGGCAACGGCATGTAAGGAGTAGTGCATGGACATCAACGGCAAGAAGGTCATCATCGTCGGCGGCGCTTCCGGGATGGGCCGCGCCTCGGCGGAGCTGCTGGCCGCGGGGGGAGCGGACGTCGCGGTGCTCGACCGGGAGGGCTCGGAGGGCAAAGAGGTGGCCGCCGGCTTCGGCGGGGCCTTCTACCCGGTGGACATCACCGACTTCGAGGCCACCGAGAAGACCCTCGCCGCAGCGGTCGAGGCCCTCGGCGGTCTGCACGTCATCGTCACCACCGCCGGCGGCGGCATCGCCAAGCGGACGCTGTCGAAGTCCGGCCCGCACGACCTGGAGTCCTTCCGGGCGGTGGTGGACCTCAACCTGGTCGCCACCTTCAACATCAGCCGGCTGGCCGCCGCACACATGAGCACCAACGAGCCCGAGGACGAGGAGCGCGGCGTCATCATCAACACCGCGTCGATCGCGGCGTTCGAGGGCCAGATCGGGCAGGTCGCCTACACCGCGGCCAAGGCCGGTGTCGCCGGCATGGCCCTGACCATGGCCCGCGACCTGGGATCGGTGGGCATCCGGGTGCTCGCGATCGCGCCGAGCCTGTTCGCCACCGGACTGACCAAGGGCATCCCGGAGGAGTTCGCCAGCGCCCTGACCAAGGACGCGGCGTTCCCGAAGCGGCTCGGTCGCCCCGAGGAGTTCGCCAAGCTGGTCGCCGCCGTCGTCGACAACCCGATGCTCAACGGCCAGTGCCTGCGACTCGACGCCGGGCAGCGATTCGCACCCAAGTAGCGTCCAAGCAGACCGCAGCCGGACGAAAGCCAGGAGGAATCCCATGGGCATCGGAGTCACCGACGACCACCGCGAACTCGCCGAGGTGGCCCGCGGCTTTCTGACCGCACAGAACGCCCGCTCAGCGGCCCGTGCGCTGTTGGACGCGGCCGAGGAGACCCGGCCACCGTTCTGGGGCGAACTGGCCGCATTGGGCTGGCTGGGCCTGCATATCGACGAGCAGTACGGCGGCTCGGGCTTCGGGCTGCCGGAGCTGGTGGTGGTCACCGAGGAACTGGGCCGGGCGGTGGCGCCCGGGCCGTTCGTACCCACCGTCATCGCCTCGGCGGTGATCGCCGCCGCCGGCAGCCCGGAGCAGCAGGCCCGCCTGCTGCCCGGGCTGATCGACGGCTCGGTCACCGCCGGAGTGGGGCTGGCCGGTGACGTCGCCCTCGACGGCGGCGTGGCCTCCGGTGCCGCCGGAATCGTGCTGGGCGCGGGCCTGGCCGACGTCCTACTGGTGGCTGCCGGCGAGGACGTGTTGGTGATCGAGCGGGATCGGGCCGGCGTCGACGTCGACGTACCGGCCAACCTCGATCCGACCCGGCGGTCCGGGCGGGTGACGCTGACCGGTGTCGGCATCAGTGCCGACGACATCCTGGCGGGTGCCCGCGAGTCGGCCCTGGCTCGCGCCCGGGTGGTGCTGGCCGCCGAAGCGGTCGGCGGCGCGGCGGACTGCACCGATACCGCGGTCGAGTACGCGAAGGTCCGCGAACAGTTCGGCCGGACCATCGCCACGTTCCAGGCGATCAAGCACCACTGCGCGAACATGCTGGTGGCGGCCGAATCGGCCACCGCTGCGGTCTGGGATGCCGCCCGCGCCGACGGCGAAGACGAGTTCGCCTTCCGGCTGGCAGCCGCGGTGGCCGCCACCCTGGCCTTCCCCGCCCATGTGCGCAACGCCGAGCTCAACATCCAGGTGCACGGCGGTATCGGCTACACCTGGGAGCACGACGCCCACCTGCAACTGCGTCGGGCCCTGACCGTGCAGGCGCTGTTCGGCGGCGACGCGCCGGCGCTGTCGGTCTACGAGAGCGCCGCGGCCGGCATCACCCGCGCCAACAGCCTGGACCTACCGCCCGAGGCCGAGGAGCTGCGGAAGACCATTCACGCCGATGCGGCCGAGATCGCGGCGCTGTCCGGTGGTGACCAGCTCGACCGGCTGATCGCCACCGGGTATGTGATGCCGCACTGGCCCAAACCGTGGGGCCGAGCCGCCGACGCGGTGGAGCAGTTGGTGATCGAGCAGGAGTTCAGCGCCGCCGGAGTCCAGCGGCCTGACTACTCGATCACCGGCTGGGTGATCCTGACCCTGATTCAGCAGGGCACCGACTGGCAGATCGAGCGGTTCGTGGAGAAGGCACTGCGCCAGGAGGAGATCTGGTGCCAGCTGTTCTCCGAGCCCGGCGCGGGCTCCGATGCCGCCGCGGTCAAGACCAGGGCCACCCGGGTCGACGGCGGCTGGAAGATCGACGGGCAGAAGGTGTGGACCTCGGGTGCACACCTGTGCCGGCGCGGTCTGGCCACGGTGCGCACCGACTTCGACGTGCCCAAGCACGCCGGCATCACGATGGTGATCATCGACATGGAGGCCCCCGGGGTCGAGGTGCGGCCGCTGCGTCAGATCACCGGCGGATCGGAGTTCAACGAGGTGTTCTTCAACGACGTCTTCGTGCCCGATGAGGACGTCGTCGGCGAGATCAACGAAGGCTGGAAGGTGGCCCGGGCGACGCTGGGCAACGAGCGGGTCAGCATCGGCGGCGGGGGCTCCTTCACCGCCGGGGTGGACCAGCAGTTGATCGCGCTGGCCCAGCAGGGCCGCCACGGCGTGGCCGACGCCTCGGCGCGGATCGGCCGCTTCGTCGCCGACGAGCACGCGTTGCGGCTGCTGAACCTGCGCCGGGTGGCACGCAGCATCGCCGGCGCCGGTCCCGGGCCGGAGGGCAACGTCACCAAGCTCAAGCTCGCCGAGCACATGGGCGACGGCGCGGCCATCGGTGCCGCCCTGCTGGGCCCCGATGTCGCCCTGGACGACGGGCCGGGCGCGCTGGCCGGCCGGATGGTGATGGGCGCGCGCGGCATCGCGATCGCCGGGGGCACCTCCGAGGTCACCCGCAACCAGATCGCCGAGCGGATTCTGGGGATGCCGCGCGATCCGCTGATCAAGTAGCCGCGCACGGGGCGCGCGTAACCTTGCGCGAGGGTGCGTGTTTGCCCGGCGACACCCCGGCCGCAACGGCATTCCGCGCACGCTCGCGCGTGGTGAGCCCGTGGTGAGGAGGACGCGAAATGACCACCGTCGCCGACCATGTCATCGCCAGCCTCAAGCGCAGCGGTGTGGATCGCATGTTCGGAATACCCGGTGACAGCCTCAACGGGTTGACCGACGCGATCCGGCGGGCCGGCGACTTCGGTTGGGAACAGGTGCGCCACGAGGAGACCGCGGCATTTGCCGCGGCTGCGGAGGCGGCTCTGACCGGTCGCCTGGCGGTGTGCGCGGGAAGCTGCGGGCCGGGCAATCTGCACCTGATCAACGGGTTGTTCGACGCGCAGCGCAGCCGGGTGCCGGTGCTGGCCATCGCCGCCCACATCCCACTGGCGGAGATCGGTTCGGATTACTTCCAGGAGACCCATCCGCAGAATCTGTTTTGCGAGTGCAGCGTCTACTGCGAGTTGGTCAGCACGCCGGAGCAGGCGCCGCGCATCCTGGAGATAGCGATGCGGGCCGCGGTGGAAGACAACGGTGTCGCCGTCGTGGTCGTGCCCGGTGAGATCTTCGGACACCGGCTCGACGACACCGGCTGGGGCCGGCGGCCGATCCTGCCCACCGCCTCGGTGTGCCACCCCGCCGGGCATGCGCTGCGGGCGGCTGCGGACATCCTCAACGCCGGCACCAGGATCACCATCCTGGCCGGCGCGGGGGTGGCCGGTGCCCACGACCGGGTCATCGACGTGGCGCGCACGCTGCAAGCCCCGATCGTGCACGCGTTGCGCGGCAAAGAACACATCGAGTACGACAACCCCTACGACGTGGGTATGACGGGGCTGCTCGGCTTCGCCTCGGGTTACAAGGCGATCGGGGAAGCCGACGTGCTGCTGATGCTCGGCACCGATTTCCCCTACCAGCAGTTCTATCCCGAGCACGCGCGGATCATCCAGGTCGACATCCGTGGCGCGAACCTGGGCCGGCGCACGCCGATCGATGTCGGCCTGCGGGGCACGGTCGCCGACACCGTCGCCGCCCTGGCACCCCTGCTGACGCGCAAGAACGACAGCTCTCACCTGGAACGGTCGTTGAAGCACTACCGCAAGACCCGCAAACGCCTGGATACGCTGGCGACCAATGATCGGGACCGGACTCCGATTCGTCCCGAATACGTTGCGGCGATGGCTGATCGGTTGGCCGCTGACGACGCGGTGTTCACCGTCGACGTGGGGTCTCCGGTGGTGTGGGCGGCACGTTACCTCAGCATGAACGGACGACGACGGCTGATCGGATCGTTCAACCACGGCACGATGGCATGCGCTCTGCCGCACGCGATCGGCGCCCAGAGCGCCGACCGGGACAGGCAGGTGATCGCGTTCGCCGGTGACGGGGGATTGGCGATGCTGTTCGGCGAGCTGCTCACGCTGACGCAGAACCGCCTGCCGGTCAAGGTGATCGTGTTCAACAATTCCTCGCTGAACTTCGTCGAACTGGAGATGAAGGCCGCCGGGATCGTCAACTTCGGCACCGAGCTGGCCAACCCCGACTTCGGCGCCGTGGCCACGGCCCTGGGCATCTTCGGGCGCCGGGTGGAACGGCCCGGCGACCTGGAAGCCGCGCTGAGCGATGCGTTGGCCTACGACGGTCCGGCCGTCGTCGATGTCGTCACCGCCCGCCAGGAACTCTCGATCCCGCCGGCGATCACCGCCGAGCAGGCCAAGGGGTTCTCGCTCTACGCGATCCGGACGATCCTCGCCGGCCGTGGTGACGAACTGCTCGACCTGGTCAGTACCAACGTGGCCCGCCGTATCTTGAGTTGATCTCGATCGCGACGCCGATCCATAAATGCCTTGCGCGCCCGCCGGAGTCGCCGCTAGCGTTGACGGCATCATGTTCCATCTGCTCGTAGTAGCCATCAGCCGCAGCGGGGTCTGAACCGGACCGACCTCCCGCTGCGGTGCCACCTACTACCCGTCGGTCGTTCAGTTCGAGCAGAAGAGACCGCACCATGGCTCCCACATCGTTTTCCGACCGGTTCGACACCCGACTCCCGCGCGAACTCCGCGATCTGGCCGCCCAGCTCACCTGGGAGGGCTTCGTGGCCACCTACGGACGCTCGGCGGGGCCGTTGAGCGTCGGGCGGTGGTGTTGCCTGGACGCCGACCGACCCGCGACGCAGCTGGGGCTACGGGGCCGGACCTACCAGGCGACCATCGCCATCGGTGACCGGTCCGGAACTTGCACCGCGGCGGCGCACGGCCCGTTGGCCGCGCTCACCGACATGCTGTACGAGCGTGGAATCCCATTGGAGATCCTGGGATTTCACCAGCTCGGCTGCGGTAACGAGACGGCGACGTTCATTCACGGATCCGACGGCCGCACCGCCGCCTGGGCGGTGGGCTTCGCGCCCGATGCCGGGCGATCGGCGGTGGAGGCCGTCGTCACCTGTGTCAACCGGCTGCTGACCTCGGGGTGAGATCACAGCGGGCGTAGCACGATCGGCATCCCGTCCATCGGGATGGGCATGCCGCCGTAGTCCCAGCGGGTCTGATAGCCCGGGTGCGGCAATTCCAGCCGATACCGGCGCAGCAGCCGGTGCAGGATCGCCTTGACCTCGAGGCGGCCGAACGTCATGCCGATGCACTTGTGCGCGCCGCCGCCGAACGGATTGAACGCGTAGCGGTGCTGCTTGTGTTCGTTGCGTGGTTCGGTGAACCGGTCGGGGTCGAATTTCATCGGATCGGTCCACAGTTCGGGTAGCCGGTGGTTCACCCCGGGGTAGGCGATGACGTTGGTGCCCTTGGGGATGTAATAGCCCAGCAGATCGGTGTCGCGCACGGTCTGGCGCATCGCCCACTGCACCGGCGTCACCAGGCGGATCGACTCGTCCATCACCAGATCGAGCGACTCCAGCTTCTCCAGCGATTCGATGTCGAGGGGCCCGTCGCCCAGCCGATCCGATTCGTCGCGGCAGCGCTGTTGCCAGTCCGGGTTGCCGGCGAGGTTGTAGACCATCGACGTGGCCGTCGACGTCGACGTGTCGTGGGCGGCCATCATCAAGAAGATCATGTGGTTGACGATGTCGGTGTCGGAGAAGCTGTTGCCGTCCTCGTCCTGGGCGTAGCACAGGGCGGTGAGCAGGTCGTTGCCCTGCTTGCCGCGGTGCTCGCGGACCCGGGCGGTGAAGTAGTTCTCCAGCAGCTCGCGTGCCTTGAGGCCGCGCCACCAGGTGAAGGGCGGCACACTGGTGCGGATCAGAGCGTTGCCGGCCCGGGTCGTGGTGGTGAACGCCTTGTTGACCTTGGTGACCAGCTCGTGATCGGTACCGGGTTCATGCCCCATGAACACCAGTGCGGCGATGTCGAGGGTCAGCTCCTTCATCGCGGGGTAGAGCAGGAACCGCGGGTCGTCGGTCACCCAGTCGTCGGCGACCACCTGGGAGGCGACCCGGTCGATCTGCTCGACGTAGCCGACCAGGCGGGGCCGGACGAACGCCTCCTGCATGATCCGCCGATGGAACATGTGTTCCTCGAAGTCCAGCAGCATTAGACCGCGGTGGAAGAACGGCCCGATCACCGGGACCCAACCCTGCTGCGAGTAGTCCTTGTTGCGGTTGGCGTAGATGATCTGGGTGGCGTCGGGACCCAGCGCCGCGACGGCGGGCAGCACGGGCGAATCACCGAACAGCACCGGCCCCTGGGTGTGGTACATGTGCATCAGGTAGTCCGGCCCGCCGCGCATCATCTCGATCATGTGCCCCAGGATCGGCAGCCCCGCGTCGCCGAGGACCGGCTTGAGGCCACTGCCCGGAGGCGGATCGGCGAGCTTCTTCTCGGGAAACTCCATGTTCAACAGGCGCTTCTCCAGCGCCGCCATTCCGGGGAAGTTGTTGAACGACGGGGTGAACCGGCGTTTGGCCTGGTCCATCAGATAACGCGGGGTGCTGATCGTTGTCACAGGCGCTCCTTAGGCGACCCGGGCGGATGTGGTGCCCGTCACTTGATGACCAATCCTTGGACCAAGTTTGACAACTGTCAAGTTTTTACCCGGTGTGGCGTGGCGGACGGCGTCGTCGCCGAGTCGCCGGGTGCGGTCCCCGGGCACGAGCAGGCAGAGAATCGCACGCCGGACAGCCGGATCGGGCGATTCTCTGTCTGCTCGCCGGAAGGGATACGGGGGGCTAGAGCCGGCGCAGGGTGATGGGCATGCCGTCCATCGGGATCGGCATGCCGGCGTAGTCCCAGCGCGGCTGGTAGCCGGGGTGTGCCAGTTCGATCCGGTACTGGCGCAGCAGTCGGTGCAGCACGGTCTTGATCTCCAGGCGGCCGAACACCATCCCGATGCACTTGTGCGCGCCGCCGCCGAACGGCGCCCAGGCGTAGCGGTGCTGCTTGTGCTCGGAGCGCGGCTCGAGGAATCGTTCCGGGTCGAACTGCCGCGGGTTGGTGTAGAGCTCGGGCAGCCAGTGGTTCATCCCCGGCCAGGTGACGATGTTGGTGCCCGCCGGCACGAAATGGCCCAGCAGGTCGGTGTCGCGCACGGCCTGACGCATGTTGAACGGCAGCGGGGTCACCAGTCGCAGCGACTCGTCCATCACCAGGTCGAGCGTCTCGAGCTTCTCCAGCGACTCGATGTCCAGCAGTCCGTCGCCGAGCCGTTCGGACTCCTCGCGGGCCCGCTCCTGCCACTCCGGGTGGGCGGCCAGGTGGTAGATCATCGTGGTCACCGTCGACGTGGTGGTGTCGTGGGCGGCCATCATCAAGAAGATCATGTGGTTGACGATGTCTTCGTCGGTGAAGGTGTTGCCGTCCTCGTCGGAGGTGTGGCACAGCACGGTCAGGATGTCGGTGCCGTCGGCCTGACGGCGCTCCTTGACCCGCTCGACGAAGTACTCCTCGAGCACCTTGCGGCCCTGCAGGCCCTGCCACCACTTGAACGGCGGCACCGCGGTCCGGATGATCGCGCCGCCGGCCCGGGTGGTCTGCTCGAAGGCGCGGTTGACCTTGGTGACCAGGGCGTGGTCACTGCCCGGCTGGTGGCCCATGAACACCACCGAGGCGACGTCGAGAGTCAGCTCCTTCATCGCCGGATGCACCAGGAAGCGGCCGTCGTCGGTGGGCCAGTCGGCCACGATCGCCGACGCCACCCGGTCGATGTCCTCGACGTAGCTGGCCAGCCGCGGCCGGGTGAACGCGGACTGCATGATCCGCCGGTGCGCCATGTGCTCGTCGAACTCCAGCATCATCAGGCCGCGGTTGAAGAACGGCCCGATCACCGGGAGCCAGCCCTTCTGGGAGAAGTCCTTGTTCTTGTTGGTGAAGATCGTCTGGGTGGCGTCGGGGCCCAGGGCGACGATCGACGGCAGGATCGGGGCCTCGGCGAAGGTGACCGGACCGCGGGTGTTGTACAGGTGCAGCGCGAAGTCCGGGCCCTGGCGGAACATCTCGACGATGTGCCCCAACAGCGGCAGGCCGGAGTCGCCCATGACGGGTTTGAGGTCGCTGCCCGCCGGCGGGATCGCCAGGGGCTTCGTCGGCCAGTCGACGCTCATCAGGCGCTTTTCCAGCAGGCCCATCCCGGGGATGGTGTTCAAGGTCGGAGTGAACCGGCGTTTGGCCTGGTCGAGCAGGTAACGCGGGGTGCTGATGGTGGTCACAAACGCTCCTTTAACGGCCCGGACAGGTTGTGGTAACCCTCACTCGGCCTCTCATCCTTGGATCTAATTTGACGCCTGTCAAGTTTGAATCCGGCCCGCTGTGGTGCAAGGTGCAAGGGTGACAACCGAGGACGGCGCCGCGGGCCGGCCGGCCGACGATCTGCCGATGCGGCGAGGCGACAAGCAGCGCCAGGCGATTGTGCAGGCCGTACGCGAACTGCTGGAGGAAAAACCGTTCGCCGAACTGTCGGTCAGCACCATCAGCGACCGGGCCGGGGTGGCGCGCTCGGGGTTCTACTTCTACTTCGACTCCAAATACGCGGTGCTGGCGCACATCTTGGCCGAGGCGAGTCAGGAACTCGAAGAGCTCACCCATTTCTTCGCGGCGCGCGGCGTCGACGAATCCCCGGCAGCCTTCGCGCAGCGCATGGTCGGTAGCGCGGCCGCCGTCTACGCCCACAACGACCCGGTGATGTCGGCCTGCAACCTGGCCCGCAACAGCGACGCCGAGATCCGGGAGCTGCTCGACGCCCAGATCGACGCCGTGATCGACCAGATCGTCGGCGTGGTCAACGACGAGATCGAAGCGGGCACGGCACACCCCATCAGCGACGACATCCCGGCGCTGGTGCGGACGCTGGCCGCCACCACCGCCTACATGCTCTCCGGGGACAGCGCCTACCTGGGCTCCGACGGCGACGTGGGCCGCGGAGTGGATGTCCTCGAGGCGCTGTGGCTGACCGCGCTGTGGGGCGGCAAGGCCCGCTAGCGGCGATCGCGCCCGCGGCGGCGCGGGCTCGTCGGCAGCCGATACCGCCGGTATCGTCGGCACACATGACACGCCACGCGCAGTACTACCGCGGCAAGCGGTGCTTCATCACCGGTGCGGCCAGCGGAATCGGCCGGGCCACGGCGTTACGGCTCGCCGAGCACGGTGCCGAGCTGTACCTGACCGACCGTAACGCCGAGGGGCTGGCCGAAACCGTCGCCGACGCCCGGGCCCTCGGCGCCCTGGTGCCCGAGTCGCGGGCCGTCGACATCGCCGACTACGACGACGTCGCGGCATTCGCCGCCGACATCCATGCCCGTCACGACGCGATGGACGTGGTGATGAACATCGCCGGGGTGTCGGCATGGGGGACCGTCGACCGGTTGACCCATGAGCAGTGGAACAAGATGGTCTCGATCAACCTGATGGGGCCGATCCACGTCATCGAGTCGTTCCTGCCGCAGATGGTGGCCGCCGGCCGGGGCGGGCATCTGGTCAACGTGTCCTCGGCGGCCGGAATCGTCGCACTGCCCTGGCATGCGGCCTACTCCGCCAGCAAGTACGGCTTGCGCGGAGTGTCGGAGGTGCTGCGGTTCGACTTGGCCCGGCATCGCATCGGGGTATCGGTGGTGGTGCCCGGCGCGGTCAAGACCCCCCTGGTCAATACCGTCGAGATCGCCGGGGTGGACCGCGACGATCCCCAGGTGGAGCGCTGGGTAGGCCGGTTCGCGGGCCACGCGGTGACACCGGAGAAGGCGGCGGACAAGATCCTGTCGGGGGTGGCCCGCAACCGCTACCTGGTCTACACCTCCGGTGACATCCGGGCGCTGTACGCGTTCAAGCGGCTGGCATGGCTGCCCTACAGCGTGGCCATGCGTCAGGTCAACGTGTTGTTCAGCCGCGCCCTGCGGCCGTCGCGGGAGTCGCTGCGCGGTTCCTGACCCGTGGCGTCACCGGCCGCCCCAGTCCCACGCCGGGGTGTTGAGCAGTCCCAGCCCGGTGACCCGCGTCTCGCCGAAGTCCTTGTAGACCTCGATCTCGGCGGTGTCGTGGCGGTCGGCTTCGGCGACGGGCACCGCCCCGAGAAGCTCCGGCATGGTGCGCACGTGGGTCACCACCACGACTTGAGTCCGGGCGGCGGCTGCCCGGATCAGCTCGGCCAGCGGCGTCACCAGGTCGGGATGCAGGGAGGTCTCCGGTTCGTTGAGCACCATCAGCGACGGCGGCTGCGGGCTCAGCAGGGCTGCCGCCCACAGTAGGAAACGCAGTGTGCCATCGGATAATTCGGCGGTGCGCAACGGGCGCAACATGCCACGCTGGTGCAGCTGCAGATCGAACATCCCGTCGTCGACGCCGACCGACAACGTCGCGCCGTCGAACGCGCCCGCGACCGCCCGGTCCAGTTCGCCGTCACCGGACTCGATGATGGTCTGCACCGCCGCGGCCAGGTCGACCCCGTCGGCCGCCAGCACCGGTGTGCGGGTGCCCACCTGCGGCCGACGCACCGGTGCTGCGGCGTCCACCCGGAATCCGTCGTAGAAACGCCAGTCCCGCAACCGATCCCGCACCGCGGCCAGCTCCGGATGCATGCCGGGGTGGGCGAACTCGGCGAGCACGCTGCGGTGGGTGGGCAGCGACCGGGACAGTTCCTCGACACCGGAGTCGGTGTGGGCCTCGGCGTGAGCCCGGGTGCGGCTGACCAACGTGGCCCCGCGGCGCGGCACCGGTCCGGCGAACACGGCTTCCCGCTTGATCTCCGGATCGTGGGCGAACGCCGAGTTCACGCCCGGGGACTGCGGCAGGCCCAGATCGACGCAATAGCCGAAGTCATCGGAGGCGAAACCCAACTCCAGGGAGACCGGCCGCGTCCTGCGGGTGCCCTGTTCGGTTCCGCCGCGGCGGGCCGCACCGAGTTGCTCGGGACCGGCCCACAGCACCGACTCCAGGCCGCCCTCGCGGGCCAGCGAACCGACCACCTCACCCCGGCCGCAGTCCGCGAGCAGTCGCAGCGACCGGTACAGCGAGGTCTTGCCGGTCCCGTTCGCGCCGGTGATGACGGTGAGCGGGTGCAGTGGCAGGACCACCTCGCGAAGCGAGCGGTATCCGCGTACCGCCAGCGTCGAGAGCATGACGGCACGCTATCGGGTGCCGGCGGCCGGCCGAAGTCGGGCCTCCGCTGCGTCGGCGTGGCGAGCGGCCACGCCCACGGGCGCAGCGACGCCGATGGGGGTGGGTCGACGGCCGGTGAGTTGCTGTCCGAGCGGCTTTGCTGGTCAACGGCTGATGAACGTGTGCCCGGGGGTGCTTGTCGGTACCGGGTGATAGACCTGCGGCTATGACGAGCCGACAGTTCTACTGTGAGATGCGACACGCCGAGCGGGGTGGTGTCGCAAGCTTACGACCAGCGAATTTCAACAATGTCGTTCAGAACATCTAGTATTCACACCAAGGGATGACCACTAGGTGTAGTGTTCGGGGGACCGACAGGCCCGGGATCTTCCAGGTATCCGGGCCGCGGCAACCGGCACCTATCAGGTGCCCCTGCCACGGCTGGGGACGCTGGAGAGACGAAGTCCTGGCGGCCCGCTGAAACGTAGTACCTGACCCGTCATCCGGTTGTTGTCGAGGATTCGCTGAGGAGCCTGTCGCCCATGAGTATCACCGTCTACACCAAGCCCGCGTGCGTGCAGTGCAACGCCACCTACAAGGCGTTGGACAAGCAGGGCATCTCCTACGAGGTGGTCGACATCTCGCTGGACTCCGACGCCCGCGATTACGTGATGGCGCTGGGCTACCTGCAGGCTCCCGTCGTGGTCGCCGGGGACCAGCACTGGTCCGGTTTCCGGCCGGACCGGATCAAGGCGCTGGCGCAGACCGCGCTGAGCGCATAACCGGGTCACCGGGTCGGTACGGGCGGAGTCTGACTGAGAGCTGAAGGAGGTCGCCATGTCTGTGAATTCCGAAGGCAGGCTGGTGTACTTCTCCTCGGTGTCGGAGAACACCCACCGCTTCGTGCAGAAGCTGCGCCTGCCCGCCATCCGGATCCCGTTGCACGGTCGCATCGAGGTGGACCACCCCTATGTGCTCGTGCTGCCGACCTACGGCGGCGGACGTCAGCAGCCCGATACGAACGAGGGCGGCTATGTGCCCAAGCAGGTCATCGCTTTTTTGAACAACGAACACAACCGGTCGCTGCTGCGCGGCGTGATCGCCGCCGGCAACACCAACTTCGGTGCCGAGTTCTGCTACGCGGGCAACGTGATCGCCCGTAAGTGCGGGGTGCCGTATCTGTACCGATTCGAATTGATGGGAACCGACGAGGACGTGGAAGCCGTCCGCGCGGGCTTGGCCGATTTCTGGAAGGACGAGGCATGCCACCAACCGCTGCAACTGCAGAGCAGGTAAGCACGACCACCCGCAGTGTGCCGGTGGGTGAGCTGGACTACCACGCGCTCAACGCGATGCTCAACCTCTACGACGGCGACGGCAAGATCCAGTTCGAGATGGACGTGCTGGCCGCCCGCCAGTACTTCTTGGAGCACGTCAACCAGAACACGGTCTTCTTCCACAATCAGGACGAGAAGCTCGACTACCTGATCCAGAAGGAGTACTACGAGCGCGAGGTGCTCGACCAATACTCGCGTAACTTCGTCAAGTCGCTGTTGGATCGGGCCTACGCCAAGAAGTTTCGGTTCCCGACGTTTTTGGGTGCGTTCAAGTACTACACCTCCTACACCCTGAAGACCTTCGACGGCAAGCGTTACCTGGAGCGGTTCGAGGACCGGGTCTGCATGGTGGCGCTGACACTGGCCGCCGGTGACACCAAGCTGGCCGAGCAGCTCGTCGAGGAGATCATCGACGGCCGGTTCCAGCCGGCCACGCCGACGTTTCTGAACTCCGGCAAGAAGCAGCGCGGCGAGGCCGTCAGCTGCTTTCTGCTGCGCATCGAAGACAACATGGAGTCGATCGGCCGCTCCATCAACTCCGCCCTGCAGCTGTCCAAGCGGGGCGGGGGAGTGGCGTTGCTGCTGAGCAACATTCGTGAGCACGGCGCCCCGATCAAGAACATCGAGAACCAGTCTTCCGGGGTCATCCCGATCATGAAGCTGCTCGAGGACTCGTTCTCCTACGCCAACCAGCTCGGAGCCCGTCAGGGTGCCGGCGCGGTGTACCTGCACGCCCACCACCCCGACATCTACCGCTTCCTGGACACCAAGCGGGAGAACGCCGACGAGAAGATCCGGATCAAGACGCTGAGCCTGGGCGTGGTGATCCCCGACATCACCTTCGAGCTGGCCAGGAAGAACGAGGACATGTACCTGTTCTCGCCCTATGACGTCGAGCGGGTCTACGGCGTGCCGTTCGCCGACGTCTCGATCAGCGAGAAGTACTACGAGATGGTCGACAACTCGGCGATCCGCAAGACCAAGATCAAGGCGCGCGAATTCTTCCAGACCCTGGCCGAGCTGCAGTTCGAGTCCGGCTACCCCTACATCATGTTCGAGGACACGGTGAACCGGGCCAACCCGATCGCCGGCAAGATCACCCACTCGAACCTGTGCTCGGAGATCCTGCAGGTCTCCACCCCGTCAGTGTTCAACGAAGACCTGTCCTACGCCAAGGTCGGCAAAGACATCTCCTGCAACCTGGGTTCGCTCAACATCGCCAAGGCGATGGACTCGCCGGACTTCGGCCAGACCATCGAGGTCGCGATCCGGGCGTTGACCGCGGTGTCGGATCAGACCCACATCTGGTCGGTGCCGTCGATCGAGCAGGGCAACAACTCCTCGCACGCCATCGGGCTGGGCCAGATGAACCTGCACGGATACCTCGCCCGGGAGCGCATCCACTACGGCTCCGAAGAGGGCATCGACTTCACCAACATCTACTTCTACACCGTGCTGTATCACGCACTGCGGGCGTCGAATCGTCTTGCGTTGGAGCGCGGTCAGGCGTTTGCCGGCTTCGAGCAGTCCAAGTACGCCAGCGGCGAGTTCTTCGACAAGTACACCGACCAGGTCTGGGAGCCCAAGACCGCGCGGGTGCGTGAGCTGTTCGCCGAGGCGGGCATCCGGATTCCGGAGCAGAGCGACTGGCAGCGGCTGAAGGAGTCCGTGCAAGCCCACGGGATCTACAACCAGAACCTGCAGGCGGTGCCGCCGACCGGCTCGATCTCCTACATCAACCACTCGACGTCGTCGATCCACCCGATCGTGGCCCGCGTCGAGATCCGCAAGGAAGGCAAGATCGGCCGGGTCTACTACCCGGCGCCGTACATGACCAACGACAACCTGGAGTACTACCAGGACGCGTACGAGATCGGCTACGAGAAGATCATCGACACCTACGCCGCGGCCACCCAGCACGTGGACCAGGGGTTGAGCCTGACGCTGTTCTTCAAGGACACCGCAAGCACCCGCGATGTGAACAAGGCGCAGATCTACGCCTGGCGCAAGGGGATCAAGACGCTGTACTACATCCGGCTGCGGCAGATGGCGCTGGAGGGCACCGAGGTCGAGGGCTGCGTGTCCTGCATGCTCTAGAAGTCGTCGTCCGCGCCGGCATCGTCCGGACCAAGCCGGATAAGCGAAAAGTCCCCGCCACGGCGGGGACTTTTCCTTGGGGGAGTCGCACTCACTCCGCGTTTTTGAGCTCCGCGTTGAGTTCTGCGTCATCGGCGTCGAGACGGGCCTGCGCGGCGACCAGCACGTAGTACTCGGCCTGCTCCAACGCGTAGACGGCGAAGGCGACCGCGTCCTCGGCGTCGATCAGCGCGTTATCCGCAGCCCGATCGGCGCGGCGGGCTTGGTGCCGGGCGTGCCGTTTGCCGGCCGACTCCCGCAGCGAAGCGAAGTCGTCGGATACCGAACTGTGCAGTTTGTGCCAACCCGCGGCGATCTCGTCGGCGTCGGCGCGGGCGTCGGCGGCAACCTCGGCGCGGGCCTGTTCCAGGGCAGCCTTCACTTCACTCTCGCGCTGGGAGAGCCATTCCTTGCCTCGTTGTTCGGCCGCGGTCGCGGAATCCTCCAGCGACTTCGCCTGCACGCTGAGCTTGGCGAGTTGGTCGGAGAGCGCCATGTCATTACCTTTCGTTGTGGTGGTGAAACTCAATCGCCGTCGACCCCGCGAATTGGTTCGGGGTCGAGTCGAGGTCAGTCGTGAAGCCGGCTCTTGACCTGCTCCGCCGTATCCGCGCCGAGGCGGGCGACCACCGCTGCACGGGTCACCGGGTCCAGCGCGGTGATGGAGTCCTCGATCTGCGCCACGGTGAGATCGGCGAGTGTCCGCTTACGGTTCAGTACCGTCCCGACTATCGCGAGCGCGGCCACCGCGACTACTGCGGGCACCACTTGTCGCACCCAGTCAAATCTCGCCATGGTGGTATGCCCTTCCGTCGTGGATTCGCTGTGCACGGCTCATTCGCGGCCGGCCAACTCACTTGCCGCCGTACGGATTCCGCGACGCAATTGGAACGCCTTGACCACCTGCAGCAAGCCGATGGCGAAGAGGAATGCACCCGACACCTGGGCCAGACTCACGGTGGATTCGATGGGCCAGGACAGCATGACAAGGCCGGCCAGTACGGCAAGTGCCCCGGAGAGGAACTGCCAACCGCGCGCCGGCAGCCGTCGGTCACCGGCCGCCAGCGCGATCTCCGAGACCCCCTGGAACACGAAGCCGATGCCGACCCAGATTCCCAGCAGCCAAACGCCGTAGCCCTGATCGAAGTATCGGAAAGCCAGTACCGCGAGCACAACCGACAGTGCACCACTGATGAAGAGCAGAATCCGGCTGCCCGCGGTGACCTCCAGGCCGAACGCCGAAGCAACTTGCGCTACACCGGATATCAACAGGTAAATGCCGAACAGAACCGCGGAGACCAGGACCGTGATTCCCGGCCAGAACAGCATGAGTACGCCCAGGGCCATCGCAAGCGCACCCCAGGAAACTGACGCCCGCCATAACATTTGGGCTGATTCACGCACGGTCATCCTGCAAACTCCTCGTGGATATCGGTGAACGGTGCCGGTCGCCTCACCACGCCGACCGGACCCAGAATATCGGCGGTACGCCGCCAACGAAATGGAATCTATCACAGGCGATTTGGGCATTCGTTGTTATGGAGAACAGCGTTACCGGGGATCCTCGCGACGGTAGCGCTCGTCTAAACTCGCGTGCATGACCGACCTGAGCGCCGCATCACCGCTCGCCGAAATCGGAGCAATTCTGGAATCGCGGATGGACGAGCTGAGCCATTTCGTGCTGGCTCGGATCCATTCCGCGGTGCCCTTCTACCGGGACAGCGACGTGGTCTCCGATGCCGAACTACTGCAGTCGGCCACCGACCACTTCAGATTCGTCGTACGCGCTCTGGCGGACAGTTCGTCGTTCGATACCTCTCCGGCCGCGGCGACCGGCAGAGCACGGGCGACGGCGGGCGTCCCGCGGTCGGCGGTGATGGACGCCTACCGGGTGGGCAGTCACTGTGCCTGGGAACAGATGATGGCGCTGTCGGTCGACCAACCCGGCCTGGACCGGGACAGCCTGCTGGCCGCGACCGCGAGGTTCTGGGAAGCGCAGGACCGCTACACCGACGCGATGACGACCGCCTACCACGAGGCCGCGACCCATCTCGTGGTCGAGAACGCCGCCGAGCACGCGGCGCTCACCGAGGCGTTGCTGCAGGGGCGCCCGCTCGGCGAGTACAGCCGGTGGGAAGTCGCGGCGCTGCTGCAACTACCCGTCAACGGTCCCTATGCCATCGTTGCCACGCAACCGTCCAGAGTCGGGCAACAACCGCTGCCGGGGATCGGCCCGATGCTGCGCAGTCTGGATGTCTTCTCCGCCTGGCGTCTGCTCCCGGACATCTTGATCGGCATCATCCACCTGCCGTCGGAATCGGTGTTGGACTCGGTCGTGGCGCTACTGGAACGGGCGACGACCACCGCCGTGGGAATCAGCCCGCTCTTCGGCGACCTCGCGAATACCGCAGTCAATCTGCGTTACGCGCGGATAGCCATGGCGGCCCGAGAGCCGAAGGATTCGCGGGTCCGGCTGTTCGGGGACTCGGTGCTGGCCGTCGCCGTCGTCAGCGCCCCGGAAGTGATCCGCAAGATCACCGAGGTCACGCTCGGGGCGTTCCTTGCGCTGCCGCCGGCCGAGCGTCTGGCACTGACCGAGACGTTCAACGCCTGGATCGACCATGACGGATCGGTTTCAAAGGCTGCGGAATCGTTGTTCTGCCACGCCAACACGGTGCGAAATCGGTTGCGTCGTGTCGAGGAATGCACCGGCAAGACGCTGGCCGTGCCGCGTGACCTCGCCGAGCTGTGCTTGGCCTTCGAGGCCATCGCGCACCTGCCCGATCCGGCGGGCGCTGCTGCAGTTTCGGAAAACTGATACAACGACGTTGTGGTGCGCTGTAATTAAACAACCTACGTGGCAACGGATTTCGATGCTGCGATCTGGACAACGAAAAATCGAAGAAAGCAGAATACATGTGCACACGAGTCCTGTGGCCGGACACCGGCGATAAGTCGGGAAATGCCGTTCTGGTCGGCCGGAACATGGACTTCCACGCGGACCTGTTGACCAACTTATGGAAACAGCCACGCGGTGTGCAGCGCGACGACGGGGTCGCCGGAAAACTGACGTGGACCTCGAAGTACGGCAGTGTGGTGGCCACGGCCTACGACATCACCTCCACCGACGGGATGAACGAGGCGGGCCTGGCCGGCCATATCCTGTGGCTGGCCGAATCCAGCTACGGCGATCCCGACGAATCCCGCACTCAACTGGGCCAGGCGATCTGGCTGCAGTTCTTCCTGGACAACTTCGCGACGGTGGCCGAGGCCACCGCCTGGATCGCCGAGACCGACGTCCAGGTGGTGCAGATGGACGACCCCACCGGCGGTAAGCGGCCCGGACTGCACCTGGCGCTCGACGACGCCACCGGCGATTCGGCCATCGTCGAGTACGTCGACGGCCACGCGCGGGTCTATCACGGCAAGGACCACAAGGTGATGACGAATTCCCCGACGTTCGACCAGCAGTTGGAGCTGGTCAAGGCATACACCGGCCTCGGCGGTGACAAGCCGCTGCCCGGCGGCACCGATGCCAGGGACCGTTTCGCCCGGGCCAGTTACTACATCGAGCGGGTTCCCGACCCGCACTCCCAGGTGGAGGCCATTGCGGCGATGTTCTCGGTGATCCGCAACGCCGCGCAACCTTTCCGGGTTCCGGACCCGGGTAAGCCGGATGCCTCCCAGACCATCTGGCAGGCGGTACTGGACCTGACCAACAAGCGCTACGTCTACGAGTCGACCACCCGACCCAACATCGTCTGGGTGGACCTTGACGATCTGGACTTCTCGGAGGGCAGCCCGCAACTGAAGCTGGATCTGATCGGCGAACTCGCGGTTCAGGGCGGGATCGCCGGCAATGTGGCCGACAAGTTCGAGGACAAGGGGCCGATGACGTTCCTGTCGATGACGATCATGCGGGAGATGGAGGCTGCCGCGGCGAAGGCCAAGGCCGCACGCTGACGAATCCGGTAACGGTGGCTCGATCCGCTAGGTCGGCCACACACCGTTTGCGGCCCGCTCATCGCGTCGGCCTATCGGTAGCCTGAGACGGTGAACGCGCCTTCCCTGACGCTCGGCTACGTCCCCGGTGCGACGCCGGCGAAGTGGGCCCGCATCTGGGCGGAGCGCCACCCCGATGTCCCGTTGCACCTGCACACCGTCGAGGCGGCTGAGGCGGTGGACGCGCTGCGAGCGGGCACCGTCGATGTGGCACTGCTGCGTCCGATCACCGACACCTCCGGGCTGTCGGTCATCGGGCTCTACGACGAGACGACGGTGGCCGTGGTGCCGAAGGACCACGTCTTCAACGCCGTCGACGCCATCAACGCCGCCGACCTCGACGGCGAGCCGAGGTTGCTCCCGATCGACGACGTCGTCGGCTGGGCGGACGCCCCCGGCTCACCGGTCGACTATCGGCCCGAAACCACCGGGGAAGCAATAGAACTCGTCGCCGCCGGGATGGGAACACTGATCGTTCCGCAATCCCTGGCACGGCTGTATCACCGCAAAGACCTCACCTACCGGCCCATCGTTGACGCGCCCGTCTGCCCCGTTGCGATCGCCTTCCGGCAGGGGGAGCAGTCGGAGTGGGTGGAGGAGTTCGTCGGCATCGTGCGGGGCCGCAAGGCCGGCTCGTCACGGGGCCGGGTGCAACCGGCGCCCAAACGCACCGCCCGGGAGAAGACCCTGGCCAAGCAGGCCGCGCGGGCCGCCGCGGGCAAGGTCGCCCGCAAGCCCGGACGTGCCACGCGCGGCCGCCGCTGACCTCGGTCGACCTAGTAGCGGTGATCCGGGCGCCCGGCGGAACCCCGGTACAGCGTGGCGAGCATCAGGTCGCGGAAGCGACCGTTGTCGAGCAGCCTGATCCCGGCGTTGGCCAGCCGCGGCATACCCGCGAGCTTGTGAAACATCCTGCCGCGCCGGTATTCCCGACCCCACGCCGCTTCCATCCGCTGGGCGTAGTTGGTGAAATCGTCCGGTCCGCCGTTGGTCAGCGCCGCGACCGCGCACTCGCCGGCGGTGAGCCCCGATTCGAGCGCCTTGGAGATGCCGGCTCCCGATGTCGGCCGGCCCGCTCCCAGTGAGTCCCCGGCGAACAGCACCCCGGGCCGCCACGGCGGCCAGGCGGTGAAGCCCATCGGCAGCCGCCACGCGCGTACCGTCTTGGACTGCTTGAGTTCGGTGATCGACGGCAGTTCCCACTCCCGCGGCAGCGTCTCGAGGAATTCGCCCAGGAAATGCGTGGCGTTGATGGACTGCCAGTTCTTGTAACTGTTGACGTAGCCCAACCCGATGTTGACCCGTCCGTCGCCCAGCGGGAACACCCAGCCGTAGCCGGGCAACTGGTCGCCCTCGAAGACCAGCTTCATGTAGATGTCGAGGGAATCGACGTCCGGGCGCACGGCGGGCATCTCGGCGCGGATCGCGATCGCGGAGTAGCCGTTGTAGGCCGAATCGAGCTTCAACGCCCGCTTGATCGGGGAGTAGGCGCCGTCGGCGGCGATCACCGCATCCGCCATGACCTTCTCGCCGCCCTTGAGCAGCACGCCGATCACCCGGCCGGTGTCGTCGAGCACCGGACCGGTGGCCTCGGCGGACTGCCGCACCTCCGCGCCGGCCGCCTCGGCGTGCTTGAGCAGCAGCGTGTCCAGCTCCGGGCGTCGTGCCACGTAACCGTGATCGGGCATGCCGGGGCGGCGCGGAAACGACAGTTCCCATTCGCTGGGGCTGAACACCTTGACCCGATTGACCCGATGGAACCTGGCGACCTCCTCGGCCAGCCCCATCTTCTGCAGATAGCTGACCGCACGCGCGGTCAAACCGTCACCGCAGGGCTTGTCCCGCGGGAAGTCCGCCTTGTCCAGGACGACGACGCTCGCACCGGCCTGCCTGGCCTGCCAGGCGGCCGCCGACCCTGCTGGACCTCCGCCGACAACTGCAAGGTCGAATCGCTGCACCACAGCGGCGATGGTAGCCGACCGCCGGTCTGCCCAGGTCAGCGGCGGCAACGCTGTAAGGTGCTTGACGTGCGCGGAACCACGAGAAGCAAGCCGACCGAAACCGGTGGGCCCAAGGTCGATGCGCGCAGCGAACGGTGGCGTGAACACCGCAAGAAGGTCCGCCGCGAGATCGTCGACGCCGCCTTCCGCTCCATCGACCGACTGGGGCCGGATGTCAGCGTGCGCGAGATCGCCGAAGAGGCCGGCACCGCAAAACCCAAGATCTACCGGCATTTCGCCGACAAGGACGACCTGTTCGAGGCGGTCGGGGCCCGCCTGCGCGATGACCTGTGGACGGCGATCTTCGCCTCCATCGACGTCGCCACCAACTCGCTGCGCGACATCGTCCGGCGCAGCGTCGAGGAGTACGTGACGCTGGTCGACGAGCACCCCAACGTGCTGCGGTTCTTCATCCAGGGCCGGGTGCGGGCCAAGTCGGCGACGGCAGCCCGCGCGCTCAACGAAGGCCGGACCATCACGCTGGCGATAGCCGAGATGTTCAGCAACGAACTGCAGGATCTGGACCTCGACCGGGGCGCGATCGAACTGGCGGCGTTCGCGGCGTTCGGCACCGCGACCTCGGCCACCGACTGGTGGCTGGGACCGGAACTCGACAGCCCGCGTCGGATGCCCCACGACACGTTCGTGGACTACCTGACGACGATCATGGTCAGCGTGGTCAGCGGCACCGCCGAGAACCTCGGTATCGTGATGAACCCGGATCAGCCGCTGCACGCGGTCGTATCCACGGCCTGAACGAAGCCCAGACGACACGCCACCACAAGACCTTGTGTTGGCGGCGGTTTCGGGGCCCCAGGGGTAGTGTCTAAGGCCTAGCTTCCGGCGGGTGAAAAGGGGTTCTGGTGAGCGAAAAAGTGAAGCTGATCGACCGGACCTCGGCGATCAACTGGAACCGGGTCCAAGACGACAAGGACGCCGAGGTCTGGGACCGGTTGACCGGCAACTTCTGGCTGCCGGAGAAGGTGCCGGTCTCCAACGACATCCCCTCCTGGGGGACGTTGACCGACGACGAGAAGCAGCTCACGATGCGGGTCTTCACCGGCCTGACGCTGCTGGACACCATCCAGGGCACCGTCGGTGCGGTCAGCCTGATCCCCGACGCGCTGACCCCGCACGAGCAGGCGGTCTACACCAACATCGCGTTCATGGAGTCGGTGCACGCCAAGAGTTACAGCCAGATCTTCTCCACGCTGTGTTCGACCTCCGAGATCGACGAGGCGTTCCGCTGGTCGGAGGAGAACGTCAACCTGCAGCGCAAAGCCGCGATCGTCATGCAGTACTACCGCGGCGACGAGCCGCTCAAGCGCAAGGTCGCCTCCACCCTGCTGGAGAGCTTCCTGTTCTACTCCGGCTTCTACCTGCCGATGTACTGGTCGAGCCGGGGCAAGCTCACCAACACCGCCGACGTGATCCGGCTGATCATCCGTGACGAGGCCGTGCACGGTTACTACATCGGCTACAAGTTCCAGCGCGGACTGGCCGCCCACGACGAGGCGGTGCGCCAAGAGCTCAAGGACTACACCTACGAGCTGCTCTTCGAGCTCTACGACAACGAGGTCGAATACACCCAGGACCTCTACGACGGGGTGGGCCTGACCGAGGACGTCAAGAAGTTCTTGCGCTACAACGCCAACAAGGCGTTGATGAACCTCGGCTACGAGGCGCTGTTCCCGCGCGACGAGACCGACGTCAACCCGGCGATCCTGTCGGCGTTGAGCCCCAACGGCGACGAGAACCACGACTTCTTCTCCGGGTCGGGATCGTCGTACGTGATCGGCAAAGCCGTCATCACCGAAGACGAGGACTGGGACTTCTAAGCCCCGTCGGCGACGGTCACGATCGTCTTCCCGGGGCGACGGTGCCCGGGGGCCAAGACCGTGGGCACCTCGGCCAGGGCGCAGGTCGCTGCGACGAGTGGGCGCAGGCGGCCGTCGTGAAGGCGCTCTGCCAGGGTCGCTAGGCCCGACCGGTCGGGTTCGACGACGAAGAACACGGCACGGCCCCGCTCGGGCCGAAACCGCGGCGGCTCGGCGATGGTCACCAGCGTCCCACCGGGGCACACCAGGGCGGCCGAATCGTCGAGCAGTGCGCCGCCGATCACGTCGAACACCACGTCCACCGGCCCGACGTCGGCCAGCCGATCCTGCTGCAGATCCACAAATCGGTCGGCCGCCAGGTCCATGACGGTATCGCGGTGTGCGGTTCGGCCACTGCCGATGACGTGGGCACCCGCCTCGTGGGCCAGTTGCACGGCCAGCGAACCGACCGCGCCGGCGGCCCCGTGGATCAACACGGTCTGACCGGCGACCAGCCCCGCGTGATCGAACAGCCCCTGCCAGGCGCTGAGCCCGGATATCGGCACCGCCGCGGCCACCGTGTGATCGACACCCGCCGGCAGCGGTACCAGGTTGCGGGCCTCCACCGCGACGTATTCGGCCAGCGAACCGTTCCGAGCCCAATCGGTGATCCCGAAGACGGGCTGGCCGGGTGTCAAACCGGTTGTGCCGTAACCCAAATCGGCGACGACATCGGAGACGTCATGGCCGGGAACACTGGGTGTCCGGTCGCGTCCCGCGCGGTCGGTCCAGGTCGCCGGCCAGTCGAGCTCATCCGGGGTGAAACCGGCGGCGTGGACTTCGACGACGACGTCGTTCTCCGCGGCGTGCGGGTAGGGGAGCTCGGCCAGGGAAAGCCCGCCGGGGCCGGCATCGCGGTCCGTCGCAACGATCGCCTGCACAGGCTCTACCGTCGCATGTTCGTCGGCCGGGTGGCGGGACATCTCGCGCATTCGGTGCTGCGCCCGCCCGGGAACGTGCTTACATTGCCGCATGACCGCCGCGGTCGCGCAGCAAGGCAGGACCTATCAGGGCGTACAACTGGCCCTGGCCACCTGGGTCTCGATCATCTGCTTCTGGGCGTGGAACCTGGTCGGCCCGCTCTCGACGCAGTACGCCGCCCGGATGTCGCTGAGCTCCAACCAGCAGGCGCTGATGGTGGCGACTCCGATCCTGGTGGGCGCGCTGGGCCGAATCGTCACCGGGCCGATGACCGACCGATTCGGCGGGCGCACCATGTTCATCGGGGTCTCACTGGCCTCGATCCTGCCCGTTCTGCTGGTGGGCTACGCGGCGACGATCGGCTCCTATGCGTTGCTGGTCGCCGCCGGGTTCTTCCTCGGTATCGCGGGCACCGTGTTCGCGATCGGAATCCCGTTCGCCAACAACTGGTTCGCCCCCGAGCGCCGCGGGTTCGCCACCGGGGTCTTCGGGATGGGGATGGTCGGCACCGCCGTCTCGGCGTTCTTCACCCCGCGGTTCGTGAAATGGTTCGGTCTGATGGCCACGCACGCGATCGTGGCGGCGGCGCTGGCGGTGACCGCCGCGGTGTGCCTGGCGGTGCTGCACAACGGTCCGCAATTCGTGCCGAACACAACCCGCGTACTGCCGAAACTGATGGCCGCCGCGAAACTGCGGGTCACCTGGGAGATGTCGGTGCTCTACGCGCTGGTGTTCGGCGGGTTCGTGGCGTTCTGCAACTACCTGCCCATCTACACCAAGACCATCTACGACTTCACGCAGGTCGGGGCGGGGGAACGCACCGCGGCGTTCGCGCTGGCGGCGGTGCTGGCCCGATTGCTCGGCGGCATATTGGCCGATCACATCCTGCCGAAGTACGTGGTGTTGGCCGCACTGGCGGGCGTGGCCGTGCAGACGCTCATCGCGGTGTTCAACCCGCCTGCCGACCTGTGGACCGCGCTGACGTTCATTCCGCTGGCGGTGGCGCTCGGTATCGGCACCGGCGGGGTTTTCGCGTGGGTGTCGCGGCGGGCACCGGCGGGATCCATCGGTTCGGTCACCGGGATCGTCGCGGCGGTCGGGGGACTGGGCGGATATTTCCCACCGCTGGTGATGGGGGCCACCTACGATCCGGTGCACAACAATTACACGGTGGCACTGTTGATGTTGGTGGCGACGGCGGTGCTGCTGTTCGGCTACACCGCCGTGTTTCTGCGGGCGCGTGAGCCCGGCACCGCACCATCACCGCCGAATTGAGGGAGGACCACGATGCAACGCGAGACCGGCGGGCGGTCCCGATCCTGGATCGTCGGGGCCGCGATCACCGTCTTAGTGGACCTGTTCTTCGCCGTCGACGCCGTCCCGAAGATCCTCGGGATGACGTTCGCGCGGGAAGGCATTGAGGGGCTGGGCTTCTCGCCGGACAAGACCGCGGTCATCGGCTGGGTCCTGCTGGCGTGTCTGGTGGTCTTCGCGATCCCGCGCACCGCCGTGCTGGGGGCGCTGGGACTGACCGCCTACCTGGGCGGCGCGGCGACCATCAACCTGCATGGTGACGCGGCGTCGGTCGGCCCGCTGTCGTTCGCGGTCTGCGTCGGCCTGCTGTTGTGGACCGGGCTCATTCTGCGCCGTCCGGAACTGCTACGGGTATTGGGAATTCGGCGCGACTGAGCGGTTCATCGGGACGGCAGCCGGTCCAGCAGTTCGTCGAGGAACCCGCCGGCCTCCCGACCGGCTTCCGGCACGTCGCCGGCGGCGATCGCCTCCAGTAGGCCCCGGTGCCGGATCTGATCGACCTCCGGCGGCGTGGCGCTGGTGGCCGCAACACTGGCCATCACCACTTCGGTGAGCCCGCAGTACAACTCGGTCAGCACCGGATTGTGTGACGCGCGGACCACCGCGAGGTGGAACTCGGTGTCGGTGCGGACGAAGTCGGCATGCCGCCCCTGCCGTTGGTGGTCATCACGACGTGCCAGCAGATCGCGCATCTCGGCCAGATCCGCGTCGGTGCGGGCGACGGCCGCCAAGCGCGCGCCCTCGACCTCCAGGCAGCGTCGCACCTGCAGGACGTCGCGCAGCTGCGTCCCGCACAGCCGGCGCAGGGCGCCGGACACCTCGCTGGTCGCGCGCACGTAGGTCCCGTCGCCCTGGCGGACTTCAAGGATGCCGCTGTGCGCGAGCGCCCGTACCGCCTCACGCACGGTGTTGCGGCCTACCCCCAGTGATTCCGCGAGTTCGGGCTCGGTCGGAATCCGCGAATCGACCGGCCATTCCCCGCTGGTCACCGACGCGCGGAGCTGCTCGATCACCTGATCTACCAGGCCGGTGCGGCGGGTGGTGACCAACGGCACAGCGTCCTCCGTTCATCCAATCATCCGATGTATGCGATCCTACTTCAGGTGACCCGCCCAGCCCGTGCCGAAACGCTGCGCGAATACGAGCACGACTTGGAACGCGAACTCGACGGGGTCACCGAGATCCGGCCCGCGGTCATGGCCGCCGGCGGCGCACTGCTGACCGTCGCGGTGATCTTGACCGCGTTGAACCTGCGCCCGGCGATCACCAGCGTGGGGCCGCTGCTCCCGGAGATGCGCGCGGCGCTGGGTACCTCCGACACCTGGGCGGGCGTGCTGACCACTCTGCCCGGCCTGTGTTTCGCCGCGGCGGGACTGGCCGCGCCGTGGCTGTCCCGACGGATCGGCGTGGGCCGCACCGTCTCAGCGGCGTTGCTGACTCTCATTGCGGGACTGGTGATCCGGGTGTGCGACGGGCCCATGGTGGTGCTCGGCGGAACGCTGGTGGCGACCGCGGGAATCGCGTTGATCAACGTGTTGATCCCGGTCGTCATCCGGGGCTCCTTCCCGGCGCGGGTCGGGTTGATGACCGGTGTCTACACCGCGGCGCTGCAAGGGGGCGGGGCGCTGGGTTCCGCGGTCACCCCGGTGCTCGACGACGCCCTCGGCGGCTGGCGATCGGCATTGGGCACCTGGAGCGTGCTGGCGTCGGTGGCACTGGTCGCCTGGATGGTGGGCGCCCGTGGCCTCGGCCGGGCCCACACCGCAGCCCCCGCGGCGGCGAAGGGCCGTTCGCTGCTGCGTAGCAGGCTGGCGTGGACCGTCACATTGTTCTTCGGCACCCAGGCGTTTCTGGCCTACATCATCATGGGCTGGCTGCCCGTGGTGCTGATCGACAACGGGATGAGCGATGCCCGCGCCGGATTGCTGCTCGGGCTGATCTCCCTGATCGCGGTTCCGATCAGCCTGGTCCTCTCGCCGCTGGCCGCCCGCAGCGGCTCGCAGAGCGGATGGATCATCGCCTTGGGAGCACTCGGTATCAGCGGCATCCTCGGCCTGCTGATCGCCCCGGCGGCGGCGCCGCTGCTCTGGACGGTGTTGGTGGGCCTCGGGATGAGCGTTTTCTCGTTGGCGCTCACCGTGATAGCGCTACGGGCCCGCGATGCCGAAGACACCGTGCGGCTGTCGGGGATGGCACAGGGCTTCGGCTACCTGTTGGCCGGCATCGGCCCGTTCCTGTTCGGCCTGCTGCGTCACCAGACCGGGGACTGGACGGTGCCGTGGCTGATGGTGCTGGCGGTGTATCTGGTCCAGACCCTGACCGGCGCACTCGCCGGGCGCAACCGTTACGTCTGATCCGGCCGGGCCGGGATCAGTTGCTGCGCAACGACTCGGTGTCGATGACGAACCGGTAGCGCACGTCGGAGGCCAGCACCCGGTCATAGGCGGTGTTGATGTAGTCCGGTTCGATGACCTCGATCTCAGGACGCACACCGTGCTCGGCGCAGAAGTCCAGCATCTCCTGCGTCTCGGCGATGCCGCCGATCAGGGAACCGGTGACGCTGCGGCGCATCCGTACCAGCGGGCTCGGCGGCACCGTCAGGGCGTGTTCGGGCATGCCCAACTCGACCAGGGTGCCGTCGAGGGTGAGCAGGTTCAGGTACGCGCCCAGGTCCAGGCTCGCCGAGACGGTGTTGAGGATGACGTCGAAGTTGTTGCGCAGATCCTTGAAGGTCTGGCGTTCGCTGGTGGCGTAGTAATGCGAGGCGCCCAGGCGCAGGCCGTCCTCCATCTTCTTCAGGGACTGCGACAGGACCGTCACCTCGGCTCCCATCGCGGCCCCGAGCTTGACGGCCATGTGGCCCAGCCCGCCCAAGCCGATGACCGCGATCTTCTTGCCGGGACCGACGTCCCAGTGCCGCAGCGGCGAATAGGTGGTGACTCCGGCGCACAGCAGTGGCGCGGCGGCATCCAGCGCGATCTCGTCGGGGATGCGCAGCACGTAGTTCTCGTCGACGACGATCGCGCCGCTGTAGCCGCCCTGGGTGGGCTGCCCGTCGCGACCGACACCGGCATAGGTCCCGATCATCCCGCCGCCGGTGCAGTACTGCTCGACGCCGGCCCGGCAGTTGGCGCACTCGCGGCAGGAGTCCACGAAGCAGCCGACGCCGACCCGGTCGCCCACCTTGAACTTCGTCACCTCGGCACCGACGGCCGTCACCACGCCGGCGATCTCGTGGCCGGGGACCAGGGGGTACTGCGGACGGCCCCACTCGGCTTTGACGGTGTGGATGTCGGAGTGGCAGATACCGGCGAAGGCGATGTCGAACGCGACGTCGTGCGGACCGGGGTCGCGGCGGGTGATGGTGGTCTTGCCCAGCGGAGCGTCCGGGGCGGTGGCGGCATAAGCGGAAACGGTGCTCATCGGTGGAGATTCCTCTTCAGATATCAGTCGAAACGTAAAAAGATAGCTTAGCAAAGTTGTTTGCCGGGGTCGTCGTCGAAAGCGGTGAGTTCGGTCACCGGTCAGATGTTCGTCGCGAAGCCCCGGCGGTGTCGGGGGTCCCGATTAGTGTCGCGGATATGAGCCGAAGTCCCAAAGTCGACCAACTCGTTCTGTACAAGCACGGCATGGCATTCGTCGGCCGCCGTGGCCCGGTCGACGGCGACTTCACCCTGACGTTCCGTCGCGACGACATGAAAGACGTCCTCAAGTCCCTGACCGTCGACACCGCCGGGGGAGCCTCCGTCGGTGTGGTGTCGTTCGATACCCCCGCCGACCCGCGCGCCGAACTCGCCGATCGCAGCCTGCTGCTCGAGCCGGGCGCGGCGCTGGCGGATCTGCTCGAGGCACTGCGGGGCCGCGCCGTCGCGGTGCGGGCAGGTGAGCTGACGCATCGCGGGGAGGTGATCGGTCTCGACGACAGTGCCGACCCCGCAGGTCGGCGACTGCTGGTGCTGCGCACCGATTCCGGTGCGGTCGACCTGGTCGATCTCGCCGCGGCGCAGGGATTCGACGTCTTGGACCCCGTATCGAAAGACGACCTGGACTACCTGATCGACCGGTCGCGCGCCGCCACGTCGGGACGAAACTGCGACATCGGTGTGCAGATCACCGGTGCCGGTGCCGACGTGCGGGTGTCCTACGTCGTCGCCGCGCCGATGTGGCGGGTGTCCTACCGGGTGATACGGGACGGTGATTCGGTCACGCTCGTGGCGACGGCGATCATCCACAATCCACTCGATGAGGATCTGGCCGATGTCGAGGTGACTTTGACTACCGGCCAACCGATCTCGTTCGATATCGACCTCTATCACAGTCGGCGGGTCGAGCGGGTGGTCGTACAGGAGAGCACGCGCACCGCGGGCCCGCGGCGTGGCAGCAAAATGATCGAGGCGGCGACGCCGATGCTCGACGCCATGCCGATGGGTGCCGGCTACGACTCCGCGGTCGAGGACGTCGAAACCTCCGACCGCGGCGAATATTTCGAATACCGGATAACGACTCCGGTGTCGCTGAAGCGCGGCGGTGCCGCCATGATCCCGATCGCGGCGGCGCCGGTCGACGCAGTGCGCAGGGAATTGCTGTGGCGTGACGACCGCGGACCCGCCCCCGACGTGGTGCTGGCGTTCGCCAACACCAGCGGTGTCGTGCTCGAGGAGGGGCCGGCGGTCGTCTACGAGGACGGCGGATATGCCGGAGAAGCGATGCTGGACTTCACTTCTCGCGGTGCCGATGTACGACTGCCCTTCGCCAAGGACCTCGCGGTGCGCTGCCGCAGTGCCATGACGACCCGGACGGTCACCACCCGGATCGCGTTGACCGCCGACGTGCTCGTCGAAGAGCAGCGCACCGAGCGACGCCACGTCCTGCATGCCGAGAACGACCACGACCATCCGGTCGAGGTGATCTTCGAGCTGCCCGCGTACCACGGACATACCGTCGTCGCCGAGGACGGCGCCGGTGACGCCGGCCGTGACGGCATGTGGGCCCGGTTCGCGGTCACCGTCCCTGCCCGCCAGATCGCCGAGGCGACGGTCCTGGAGACCTGGCCGGTCGAGTCCGAGATCTCCTACGACGACCTCGAGCCGGGCCGGCTGGAGGAGTGGCTGGCCGGGCGCACCCTGGATGAGACGACGGTGCGCGCCCTCTCCGAGGTGCTGCGGCACCGCAACACCGCTCGACGCCTGGCGGCGCAGTGCGCGCAGGTCGGCGACCGACGCGAAGAGGTCTACGCCGCGCAGAGCCGCATCGCCGACCAATTGGGGGTGCTGGGCACCGAGGGCGCCGAAGGCGAGCTGCGGGCCCGGCAGGTGCGCGAACTGGGCGTCCTGCAGGACCGCGTCTCGGAACTGGACGCCGAAGTGCGCCGGCTGCGCGAGCAAGCCGACACCGAGCAGCGGCTCGCAGCCGACGAACTGGGCCGACTGATCGGCGCGGACCGACTCAGTTGATCGGCGCGTTCACCCAGCGCAGATCCTCGACGACGCCGCGCGCGGCGACCGGGCCCTGCCCGCTCTGCCAGATCTCGTTGTTGACCACGAACACCCGGCTGTCCCGGTTGGCGCTCAGGCGACGCCAGGCCACACTGTCGAACACCGTCGCCGCCCGGTCCCTGGCCGCCGGCGAATCAAACGACACGTACACGATGTCGCCGTCGGCCGCCGAGAAGTCGGCCCGGCCGGCCAGGTCGGCGTCGCTAGCGGCGATCTCCAGGTAGGGCTGATCGGTGAACCGCTGTAGCGGCGGCCGGTCCACGCCGACGGCCCGCAGCACGGCGGCGGCGAATCCGGACGCCCCGTAGACCCGTACCGCGTTATCGGTGAACTGCACCACCGACACCTGGAAGTGCGTGGCATCACTGGTCTGGCCGGACTCGGCGGCCTCGGCCCGGAAGTTCTCCAGCAGCGCCTCGGCCGCATCGTCCCGGGCGGTCGCGGCACCGACGGCGCGTGCGTTGTCCTGCCATGCCGCGCCCGGCACGCCGCTGAACACCGTCGGGGCGATCGCCGCCAACTCCGAATATCCCGGCGTCAGGCCGTCCGCCCCCAGGATGAGATCCGGGTGCAGTTCGGCGATGGCGTCCCGGTCGGGGTTGCTGCGCGAGCCCACCGCCGGCACCCCGTGCAGGACGGCACCCAGGTACCAGGGCTGATTCGGTGACCCGTCGGGCAGCGCGGCGCCCACCACCCGGTCCTGCAGGCCCAGCGCGCACAGCATGTCGAGCTGGTCGCCGGAGAGCACCACGATGCGCTCCGGTTCCTCGGGCACCTCGACGGTGGCCGGCTCCACGCCGACCGCATTGTGTGCCCACCGCGTCGGCGGACCGGGATCGGGATGCGCCGGCTCCGGCGCACAGGCCTCGTCGGGCCGCCGGTCGTTGCCGAGCACACCGGCTCCGGCGACCATCGTCGTACTGGTGGACATCGACGTCGCGGCGGTTTCGGCACCCTCGCCGGCGCATCCGGCTGCCGTGAGCACGGTCGCCGCAAGTGCTGTCACCGACACCGTCCACCGGCCCGCCCTCGTCACGCGGTGACGTTAACACCCACCGGGAACACGCCCTGCGAGCAGACGAATACGACAGTTTGTAGGAGGCCTATACCGATGCCGGGGGAGTCGGGGTTAGGATTCGACATAGTTTCCAGGGATGCCCATGTTTGGAGGAATCTTGACCGCCGAAGCACCCCCGCGCGCAGAGCTCGAGGCCAGTCGGCCCTTCCCTGCGCTGATGGGCCCCAAGGGCAGCCTGCTCTACAAGATGATCACCACCACCGATCACAAGCTGATCGGCATCATGTACTGCGTAGCCTGCATGGCCTTCTTCATGATCGGTGGCCTGCTCGCGCTGCTCATGCGCACCGAACTCGCGGTGCCGGGCCTGCAGTTCCTGTCCAACGAGCAGTTCAACCAGCTGTTCACCATGCACGGCACGGTGATGCTGCTGTTCTACGCGACCCCGATCGTGTTCGGATTCGCCAACCTGGTGCTGCCGCTGCAGATCGGCGCCCCGGACGTGGCCTTCCCGCGCCTGAACGCCTTCTCCTTCTGGCTGTTCCTGTTCGGCGCGACCATCGCACTGGCCGGCTTCATCACCCCCGGCGGCGCCGCCGACTTCGGCTGGACCGGCTACACCCCGCTGAGCGACGCGGTGCACTCGCCGGGCGCCGGTGGTGACCTGTGGATCGTCGGCCTGGCCGTCGGTGGTCTGGGCACCATCCTGGGTGCGGTGAACATGATCACCACCGTGGCCTGCATGCGTGCGCCCGGTATGACCATGTTCCGGATGCCGATCTTCACCTGGAACATCCTGGTGACGTCGATCCTGGTGCTGATCGTCTTCCCGCTGCTGACCGCCGCACTGTTGGGCCTGGCCGTCGACCGCCACCTGGGCGGGCACATCTACGACTCCGCCAACGGTGGCGTGCTGCTGTGGCAGCACCTGTTCTGGTTCTTCGGTCACCCCGAGGTGTACATCATCGCGCTGCCGTTCTTCGGCATCGTCAGCGAAGTGTTCCCGGTGTTCTCGCGCAAGCCGATCTTCGGCTACGTCACGCTGGTGTACGCGACGCTGAGCATCGCCGCACTGTCGACCGCGGTGTGGGCGCACCACATGTTCGCCACCGGTGCGGTGCTGCTGCCGTTCTTCTCGCTGCTGACCCTGATGATCGCGATCCCGACCGGTCTGAAGTTCTTCAACTGGATCGGCACCATGTGGCGGGGACAGCTCACCTTCGAGACCCCGATGCTGTTCGCGATCGGCTTCATCGTGACGTTCCTGGCCGGCGGCCTGACCGGCGTCATGCTCGCCAGCCCGCCGCTGGACTTCCACGTCAGCGACAGCTACTTCCTGATCGCGCACTTCCACTACGTGCTGTTCGGCACCATCGTGTTCGCCACCTTCTCCGGGATCTACTTCTGGTTCCCGAAGATGACCGGCCGACTGCTGGACGAACGTCTCGGCAAGCTGCACTTCTGGCTGACGTTCATCGGCTTCCACACCACGTTCCTGATCCAGCACTGGGTGGGCAACATGGGTATGCCGCGTCGCTACGCCGACTACCTGGACACCGACAACTTCACCTCGTACAACATCGTCTCCACCGTCGGTGCCTTCATCCTCGGCTCGTCGATGATCGCCTTCACCTGGAACGTCTTCAAGAGCTGGCGGTACGGCGAGGTCGTCACCGTCGACGACCCGTGGGGTTACGGCAACTCGCTGGAGTGGGCCACCAGCTGCCCGCCGCCGCGGCACAACTTCACCGAGCTGCCCCGGATCCGTTCGGAGCGCCCGGCGTTCGAGCTGCACTACCCGCACATGATCGATCGGCTGCGCGCCGAGGCACACGTCGGCCGTCACCCCGGTGACGAGCTGTACGAACCCGCAAACGCTTGATGAGCCCGTCGAGGGAGAGGCGGCGCCCGGTGCAACCGGGCGCCCGCCGGAGGTGAGTGCAGCCAAGGTGCCGGTGCTGGTCACCGTCACCGGTGTCGATCAACCGGGCGTGACGTCGGCGCTGTTCGAAGTGCTGGCACGGCACCGGGTCGAGTTGCTCAACGTCGAACAGGTCGTCGTCCGTGGACGCCTGACACTGGGCGTGCTGATCTCGGTGGACTCCGAGGTGGCCGACGGGACCGGCCTCGGCGACGAGGTCACCGCGGCGATCGAGGCGGTGGGCCTGGACGTCACGATCGAGCGCGGCGACGGTGCCCCGATCATCGCCGAGCCCTCCACCCACCGGATCGTGGTGTTGGGCCGACCGGTGGCCGCGACCGCACTCGGGGCGCTGGCCGGCGAGATCGCCGACATCGACGCCAACATCGACATGATCCGCGGGGTATCGGACTACCCGGTGACCGGGCTGGAACTGCGGGTGACCGTGCCCGCCGGTGCGGCCGGACGGTTGCAGTCCGCGCTGAGCAGGGTCGCCGCGCAGCAGCAGGTCGACGTGGCGTTCCAGGACGCCAGCCTGTCGCGCCGCACCAAGCGCCTGATCGTGTTCGACGTCGACTCCACCTTGATCCAGGGTGAGGTCATCGAGATGCTCGCCGAGCGTGCCGGCGCCGGTGACGCCGTCGCCGCGATCACCGAGGCGGCGATGCGCGGCGAACTGGACTTCGCCGAGTCGCTGCACCAGCGGGTGTCCACGCTGGCCGGCCTGCCCGCGAGTGTCGTCGACGAGGTGGCCGCCGAGATCGAGCTGACTCCCGGTGCGCGCACGACGGTTCGCACGCTGCGCCGCCTGGGGTTCAAGTGCGGCGTGGTGTCCGGTGGCTTCCAGCAGGTGATCGCGCCGCTGGCCGAGGATCTGCAGCTGGATTTCGTGGCGGCCAACGAGCTGGAGATCGTCGACGGAAAACTCACCGGCCGGGTGCGCGGTCCGGTGGTGGACCGGCCGGGCAAGGCGGAGGCGCTGCGGGAGTTCGCCGCCCGGGCCGGCGTGCCGTTGGAGCAGACCGTGGCGGTCGGCGACGGCGCCAACGATATCGACATGCTCTCCGCGGCGGGGCTGGGCGTGGCGTTCAACGCCAAGCCGGCGCTGCGTGAAGTGGCGGACGCCTCCCTGAGCCATCCCTACCTGGACACCGTGCTGTTCCTGCTCGGTGTCACGCGTGCCGAGATCGAGGCCGCCGACGCCCACGACGGGGTGTTGCGCCGGGTCGAGATACCGCCGGCCTAGGGCCGGATCGGCGTCGCGCCGGGGCGGCCGACGCACACGGTGCGATCAACGGCACCCGGCGGCCCGCCGCCGGGCCGCGGTACGGCACGATAGGGCAGTGCCCGATATCGGATGTCTCGCCTCTGCACCGGGGGCCGACCAGGATCTGCTGATCCAATTCGAGGGCGTGTCGCTGTCTCGCGGCGGACGCTGTCTGGTCGGCCCGTTGGACTGGTCGGTGGAACTCGACGAACGCTGGGTGATCATCGGCCCCAACGGCGCCGGCAAGACGTCGTTGCTGCGGATCGCCGCGGCGACCGAGCACCCGTCGTCGGGGGTGGCCTACGTACTCGGCGAGCGGCTGGGCCGGGTCGACACCACCGAACTGCGCTCCCGCATCGGGCTGAGCTCGTCGTCGCTGGCACAGCGGATACCGAGCGACGAGACCGTCAGCGACCTGGTGATCTCGGCCGGCTACGCCGTACTGGGCCGGTGGCGGGAGACCTACGACGCCGTCGACCGCGATCGCGCCCTCGACATGCTCGAGAGCCTGGGCGCCGAGCACCTGGCCGACCGCACCTACGGCACCCTGTCCGAAGGTGAGCGCAAACGGGTGCTGATCGCACGTGCGCTGATGACCGATCCGGAATTGCTGCTGCTCGACGAGCCGGCGGCCGGTCTGGACCTGGGCGGCCGGGAGGAACTGGTGGCCCGGCTCGGGGAACTGGCCGCCGACCCGGATGCGCCGGCGCTGGTGCTGGTCACCCACCATGTGGAGGAGATCCCGATCGGCTTCACCCACTGCTTGCTGTTGTCCGAGGGGCGTACCGTGGCCGCCGGCCTGCTCGGCGACGTGCTGACCGCGGAGAACCTGTCGGCCGCATTCGGCCAATCCATCGCATTGGACGTCATCGACGGGCGGTACTTCGCCCGCCGGACCCGTAGTCGAGCAGCCCACCGGAGGCGCGTATGAGCGACCCGCAGCTACCACCGCTGCCCACTCGACCCGCCGCGACGGTGATGTTGGTGCGCGAGAGCAGCGCCGCCGGCGACGGGCTCGACGTGTTCCTGATGCGCCGCCACGCCGCCATGGAATTCGCCGCCGGCGTGATGGTGTTCCCCGGCGGTGGCGTGGACGACCGCGACCGCAGCACCGAGATCGACTGGCACGGCCCGGACCCGGCCTGGTGGGCGCAGCGCTTCGGGGTCGACGTCGACCTGGCCGCGGCCTTGGTGTGCGCCGCCGCGCGGGAGACGTTCGAGGAGTCCGGGGTGCTGTTCGCCGGCCCCGCCGACGACGCGGAGCGGGTCGTCGGCGATGCATCGGTGTACGCCGACGCCCGGCGTGCGCTGACCGCCGGTGAGCTGTCCTTCGCGGACTTCCTGCGCACCGAGAAGCTGACCATGCATGCCGAATTGCTGCGTCCCTGGGCGAACTGGGTGACGCCGGAGGCGGAGCGGACCCGGCGCTATGACACCTACTTCTTCGTCGGCGCCCTGCCGGCCGGGCAGCGCGCGGACGGCGAGAACACCGAATCCGACCGGGCCGGGTGGCAGACGCCCGAAGCCGCGATCGAGGAGTTCGCGGCCGGACACACCTTCTTGCTGCCGCCGACCTGGACACAACTGGACTCGCTCACCGGCCGCAGTGTGGACGCGGTGATGGCCGTCGAACGCCAGATCGTGGTGGTGCAACCCGATCTGGCTCGACGCGGCGACAACTGGGAGATCGAGTTCTTCAACTCCGATCGTTACAACGCAGCACGGGGAAAGCGGTGGCCGGGATGAGCGAATTCGTAACGGTTGAGACCTCGCCCGACGAGCCCGGGATCGCCACCCTGCTGGTGTCGCGGGCGCCCACCAACACGCTGACCCGACAGGTCTACCGGGAGATCGCCGCGGCCGCGGCCGACGTCTCCGCCCGCGACGACGTGGCCGTCGTGGTGCTCTACGGCGGTCATGCGATCTTCAGCGCCGGCGACGACGCACCCGAACTGGGCACCCTGATCGCCGCCGAGGCCGAGGTGTTCGCCCGGGTTCGGCACGAGGCGGTGCAGGCGGTGGCGGCCATCGCGAAGCCGACGGTGGCCGCGATCACCGGTTACGCGCTGGGCAGCGGGTTGACGCTGGCGACGGCCGCGGACTGGCGCGTCAGCGGAGACAACGTCAAATTCGGCGCCACCGAGATCCTGTCCGGCCGGGCGGCCGACGGAGGCGGGCTGGCCAGGCTGGCCCGGACGATCGGTGCCGGTCGCGCGAAGGAGCTGGCCTACAGCGGGCGGTTCTTCGACGCCGAGGAGGCGCTCGCCCTGGGTGTGATCGACGAGATGGTGGCACCCGACGGCGTCTACGACGCGGCCCTGACCTGGGCGCGCCGCTTCGTCGGCGTGCCGGTGCCGGCGATGGCCGCGGCCAAGGCCTCGATCGACGCTGTCGAGACGCTGTCGCCGGCTGAGCGTGCGTTTGCTGACCACCGCCGCTACGGCGGGTTGTTCCCGGCCGGTGCCGGACCGGCGGAGGCTAGGAGCTAGCCGCCACGCCGAGGCGACTTGGCGACGTATCGGTTTGTTTTCACGGTTTTATCAGCTAACGTCCAGTCACCGGCGAAAGCCGTCACGATCTCGGCGTTAGGAAGATCCCATGCATTCATTTGCTATGCGTCCCTGGACCACCGCGGCCGTCGCGCTCCTGGGTGCGGGTGCGGTAGCGGCTTCCCCGGTCGTGCTGCCGATGCCCGGCGCCGTGGCGATCGACTACATGCTCGCCGCCGAGAACATCACCCTCGACCTGATCCGCCACGGCCAGTCGGCGGACAACGCCGAAGGTGTGCTGGGCACGCTTCCGCCGGGTGCTCCACTCACCGAACTCGGGGCGGAGCAGGCGGCGTTCCTGGCCGATCCCGACAACCCGCAGCACCTTGCCGACCCCGGCTTCTACGACGGCATCTACGCCTCGGAGCTGATCCGTTCGCAGCTGACCGCAGCGGGGTGGCTCGGTGGCACCGACGCGCCGGACAGCCATGTGGAGATTCTGGCCGGGCTCAACGAGATCAACGCCGGGTGGTTCGAGGGGAAGGACCTCGACACCCTGACCGAGATCGCCTACGCGCTGCCGACGTTCCTGTGGGCGATGGGTCTGTACTGGGTGCCGATGCTCGGATCGGACATCGACCCCAACGGGGTGGCCTTCAACGACCGGGTCACCGAGGCGATCGATGTGATCTACAACCACAGCATCGCCGACGAGGACAACTCGCTGAGCAACGTGGCGTTCGCGCACGCCGGAACGATCGCGATCTGGACCCTGATGAACGTCAAGAACCCCGACTTCGGACTGGTCCTGGAAAACCTGCTGGACACCCACAACCCGCTGGTGAACACCGGCCAGGTCATCATCGAGGGCAACCCCACCGACGGCTGGACGCTGGTGAGCTGGGCCGGTCAAGAGGTGGCCGAGACCCCGGATCTGCTGACCGGCCTGTTCGTGGATTGGCGGGACCTGAACACCGCGCCGCAGATCGCGGCATGGCACATCCTGGAGGCCCTGCAGGGCGGTGACCCGGACGAGTTCGCCGCGGCGCTGGAGACCGGGTTCAACCAGGTCGTCGACGCGTTCGCCGCGTTCCCGCAGGCGGTCATCGACACCATCACCGGGGCGCTGGGCGACTGACGTCCATAAGTGAACTTTTGGTGCGTTAAGCATTGACGTAGGTAATACGCGGGGTTACTTTCAGCGAGTTAATACGTTACGCAACGGAGCGTAGCGGAACGATGGAGCTCGCCGAAGGAGTCAAGGACATGCACCAAACCCGCCCCTGGGTCACCGCCGGAGTCGCGCTCGTCGGCGCCGGTGTCCTCGCGGCCACCCCGGTGGCCCCGATCGCTGCGCCGCTACCGGCGCCGGTCCTGCCCGGCATCCAGTTGACCGCCGTCGACATGGTCCTCGACCTGGTGCGACACGGACAATCCGAGGACAACGTGTCCGGCATCATCGGGACGACCCCGCCGGGCGCACCGCTGACCGACCTCGGCTGGGAACAGGCCGCCGCACTCGCCGACCCCGACAACCCCCAGCACCTGCAAGACCCCGACTTCTACAACGGGATCTATGCCTCGGGGTTCATCCGGCCCCAGGAGACCGCCGAGGGCTGGCTGACCGCCGCGGGCGCCCCCGACACCCCGGTCACGGTCCTGCCGGGCCTCAACGAGGTCAATGCCGGCATCCTCGAGGGCACCAACCAGTCGGACCAGATGACCGCGTTGATGTACCTGGTGGCGCCGCTGGCGTGGATGTTCGGCCAGTACTGGGTGCCGCAGTTGGGCTCGACGATCGACCCGAACGGGATGGCGTTCCAAGACCGGTTCGGCGGTGCGGTCGACCAGATCTACGCCAACGGCGGCGACGTCGGCGAGGACGGGGATCTGCACAACGTGGCGTTCGCGCACGCGCTGTCGATCGCCACCTGGGTGATGATGAACGTCAAGAACCCCGATTTCGGGCTGTTCTTCTCCTCGCTCACCGCGGGCATCCTGCCCAACACCGGGCAGGTCGTGATCGAGGGCAATCCCACCGACGGCTGGACGCTGGTCAGCTGGAACGGGGAAGAGGTGTCGGAGACCCCGAGCCTGCTCAGCGGACTGATCGTCGACTTCCGCGATCTGATCACCGCGCCGCAGATGGCCGGCTGGCACATCATGACGGCCCTGCAGGGCGGTGATCTCGACGAGATCGGCGCCGCGCTGCAGGCCGGCTTCACCGACGTGTTCAACGCGATCGCCGCGTTCCCGCAGGCGGTCATCGACACCATCACCGGTTCGATGGGCGATCTGGCCGGTGGGGATGCGGGCGACGCGATGGGGGACCTGCTGGCGATCCTGGCCGGCTGAGCCGCAGGGGGCCGGGCGTGGCGCGTCCCCGCCGCGCCCGGCGTCACCCGGCGTTCGTCGTCGGGGTGGGTATTGCCCCGCCGGCGACCCCCGCCTAGAGTGTGATAACGGTCACATCTGCTCTGTCTGGGGGGATAGACATGCAGCGAGCCGTCAACCGTGCGCGGGCAGCCGTCGGTATCGCACTGATCGGATGCGGCCTCGGCGCCGCCGCGCCGGTGGCGGCTACGGCCGCCGCAGGATCGGCCTGGGCGGTCCGGCTCACCGCCGGTGCCGAGCAGATCACGCTGGACCTGGTGCGGCACGGCCAGTCGACCGACGACCTCAACGACATCCTCGGCACACTCCCGCCCGGCGCACCGCTGTCGGATGCCGGCGTCCAGCAGGCGAACACCGTCGCGGCCGCCATCCAGGACGAGTTCCCCGGCGGCCTCGCCGGCATCTACGCCTCCGATCTCATCCGCACCCAGCAGACGGCAGCTCCGCTGGCCGCGGCACTGGGGATGGACGTCGGGCTGTTGAGCGGGCTCAACGAGGTCGGCGCCGGCATCTTCGAGGGCCAGCCCCGCGACCTGGTGACCGAGATCGGCTATTTCGCGCCGATGGCGGCGTGGGTGCTCGGATTTCCCCTGGTCTCGGAGTTCGGGTCCATCAACGGTGTGCAGTTCGACGATCAGGTCGGCGGTGCCGTGGACGCCATCTACCACGACACCGTCGACGCCGGCGGGCCGTTGGCCGACGTGGCGTACACCAGCGGCGGGGTGATCGCGATCTGGACGCTGATGAATGTCAAGAACCCGCCGATCGCGCTGCTGGTGCAGCAACTGCTCGAAACGCTCGGACCGCCCCCCAACGCGGGCCAGGCGATCCTGCAGGGCAACCCCACCGACGGCTGGACGATGGTCAGCTGGGACGGGACGGCCGTTCCGCAGACCCCGGACCTGCTCACCGGCTTGTTCGTCGACGTGCGAGACCTGATCTCCGCGCCGCAGGTGGCCGCCTGGCATATCTGGGAGGCACTGCAGGCCGGCGACCCGGACGGTATCGGCACCGCGCTGCAGACCGGCTTCACCGACGTGTTCAACGCGATCGCCGCGTTCCCGCAGGCGGTCATCGACACCATCACCGGCTCGATGGCCGACTCCGCCGGCGGGGATGCGGGCGATGCGCTGGGAGACCTGCTCGGAGCACTGGGGATCTGAGTCGGGCGGGGCCGCCGGGCGTGGTGTTTCCCCGCGCTACGCCCGGCTTCGCCGTAGCGGCGCGAACCGTTAGGCTGACCCACCATGACCAGTACGGACCCGACGCCGAACCCGCACGCCACCGCCGAACAGGTGGAAGCGGCTCGGCACGACAGCAAGCTCGCCCAGGTGCTCTATCACGACTGGGAGGCCGAACAGTACGACGAGAAGTGGTCGATCTCCTACGACGAGCGCTGTATCAACTACGCGCGCGGCCGCTTCGACGTGATCGTGCCCGAAGCCGAGCGGGCCGGCCTGCCCTATGACCGGGCGCTGGAGCTGGGCTGCGGAACCGGGTTCTTCCTGCTCAACCTGATGCAATCCGGGGTCGCTCAGCGCGGCTCGGTCACCGACCTGTCGCCGGGCATGGTCAAGGTCGCCACCCGCAACGGCAAGAACCTGGGCTTGGACGTCGACGGCCGGGTCGCCGACGCCGAGGGGATCCCCTACGAGGACAACACCTTCGACCTGGTGGTCGGGCACGCGGTGCTGCACCACATCCCGGACGTCGAGTTGTCGCTGCGCGAAGTGATGCGGGTCCTCAAGCCCGGTGGCCGGTTCGTGTTCGCCGGTGAGCCCACCACGGTCGGCAACTTCTACGCCCGCCGGCTGGCCGACCTGACCTGGAAGACCACCGTCGCCGCGATGAAGCTGCCCGGGATGGGTTCCTGGCGACGGCCGCAGGAGGAACTCGACGAGAACTCGCGTGCGGCGGCCCTGGAATGGATCGTCGACCTGCACACCTTCGAGCCCAGTGACCTGGAACGGATGGCGACCAACGCCGGCGCGATCGAGGTGCGTACCGCCAGCGAAGAGTTCACCGCCGCCATGCTCGGCTGGCCGGTGCGTACCTTCGAGTCCACGGTGCCCCCGGGCAAGCTCGGCTGGAAGTGGGCGAAGTTCGCCTTCGGCGGCTGGACCACCCTGAGCTGGCTGGACGCCAACGTGCTCAGCCGAGTGGTCCCCAAGGGCTGGTTCTACAACGTGATGATCACCGGGGTCAAACCGTCCTAGAGTTCAGCCCCGACGACGTCGGCTACCTGCGTTCGGCAGGCGGCGTCGCCGCACTGGCCGAGGCCGCCGGATTCGCCTTGACCGAGGCCACCCGGGTCGCCGACGTCGCCGAACTGCGCGGTCGTTTCGGGCAGCGGGCACCTGCCCTGGTCGAGACCGTGCTGCTGCGCCGACGCGCGACGGCGAAGCTGACCGAACTGCCGGAGACGGCGCAGTGGCTGTTCACCGACGAGGCGCTGCAACAGGCCAGCGCGGCGCCGGTGGCACGGCACCGGGCCCGACGATTGGTCGCGGCCGCGTCGGGCGCCGCCGTCCACGACGTGACCTGCTCGATCGGCACCGAACTGGCGGTGCTGTCGGAGCTGACCGACCGCATCCTCGGCAGCGATCTCGACCCGGTGCGGTTGGCGATGGCGCGCCACAACCTGCCCGGGACGGCCGTGCTGCGCGCCGATGCCCTGGCGCCGGTCAGTCGGGGAACCGTGGTGCTGGCCGACCCGGGCCGGCGAAGCGGCGGGCGGCGGCGCTTCGACCCGGCTGACTACCAGCCCGCACTGGATCGGCTGTTCGAGGTGTACTCCGACCGTGATTTCGCCGTAAAAGCCGCTCCCGGAATCGATTTCGACAAGATCGAGATGCTCGGTTTCCGCGGCGAGATCGAGATCGTCTCCTGGCGTGCCTCGGTGCGCGAGGCCTGCCTGTGGTCACCCGGGTTGGCCGGACCCGGGGTGCGCCGCCGGGCCACGATCCTCGACCGTGACGAGCAGATCACCGACGCCGACCCCGACGACTGCGAGGTGCGTCCGGCGGGTCGCTGGATCGTCGACCCGGACGGAGCGGTGGTGCGGGCCGGTCTGGTCCGCCACTACGGTGCGCGGCACGGATTGTGGCAGCTCGACCCCGACATCGCCTACCTCTCCGGCGACGAATTGCCGGACGGTGTCCGCGGATTCGAGGTACTGGAGACGCTGGCCTACAGCGAGAAGCGTCTTCGTCAGGCGTTGACGGCCCACGACTGCGGGGCACTGGAGATCCTGGTGCGCGGCGTGCGCGATGTGCAGGCCGATCCGGACGGACTGCGCCGCCGGTTGCGGCTACGCGGATCGGTGCCCCTGTCGGTCGTGATCACCCGGATCGGGACGGGGCCGGCGGCGCGCGCGATTGCGTTCGTCTGTCGTCCGTCGCGCTGAGCGGCCCGGTAGGCTATCGGCTTCCGGCCCATTCCTCTTGCTGCGGCAAGGCGAGACAAAGCGAGACGAACCGACGATGCGCATTCTGGTGGCCGCCCTGCTGACGGGTGGGGTAGTGGGCAGTTGGTTGGGTGTGACGGGTGCGCCCTCGGCGGGTGCGACCTCGCCCTGCGCCGAACTGGGCGGCTCGATCGAATCCGGCCAGTGCCACGTGCATGCCTCGAACGCCAGCTACACCCTCGACATGAGATTCCCGGTCGACTATCCCGACCAGCAGACCCTCACCGACTACCTGGTGCAGAACCGCGACGGGTTCTTGACCGTGGCCAAGTCGCCGGGGTCGCGGGACATGCCCTACGAAATGGACGCCACCTCCGAGCAGCACCGCTCCGGTCAAGCCCCCAAGGGCACCCAGAGCGTCGTGCTGAAGATCTTCCAGGATCTCGGCGGGCCGCAACCGTCCACCTGGTATCAGTCGTTCAACTACGACCTGGCGACCCGCAAGCCGATCACCTTCGAGACACTGTTCGCGCCCAACAGCAAGCCGCTGGAGGCGATCTTTCCGCTCGTGCAGCGCGACCTGGAGCGCCAGACCGGAGTGCCGGCGTTCCTGATCTCGTCGGGCTCGGGCATGGATCCGACGCACTACCAGAACTTCGCCATCACCAACGAGGACGTGATCTTCTACTTCGCCCCCGGTGAACTGCTGCCGATGAGCTCCGGCGCCACCTCGGTGAAGGTGCCGCGCGCCGCGATCCCGCCGCTGGCCGTCTAGATCCGGTCGCCAGGTCAGGCCGGGGCGAAGCTGAACACCTGGCCCGCGCTGGTGGCGACCACCACCCGCCGGTCGTTGCCGACCGACACCCCGAGCGGGAAACCGCGGGCCTCGGGCAACGGGTAGCTGTTGACGGTGCGGCCGTCGGCCGGGTCGAACACCATCAGCGACAGGCCGGCCGGGCCCAGGCTGGTGCCCGACACGACCGTGTAGCCGACCTTGCCCGCCAGACTCGACGCGGACAACGGCGCGGTGTCCTCACGCCGCCATACCTCTTCGGCGGCGTCGCCCCGATCGCGGAACGCGACCAGCTCGGTGTCGGGGCCGCCACCGGAGACGATCAATCCGTCGGGCGTCACCGCGGGCGGGGTCTGGGCCAGGAACTTCAACGGCACCGACCATTTCGCGCTGCCGTCGGAGGCATCGAGCGCCCACAGGCGCTGGTCGCGCCCGTTGACGTAGACCGTCGACCCATCGGCGGACAACACCGGGCTGGCCAGCACACCGGCCGCGACGGCGTCGCTGGCCCATTCCTGGGTGAGCAGCGGTGTGCCCCCCGGGTGGTATCTGAGTCCCACCAGGCCGGATTCCTTGGCTCCCGGCTGCCACAGGCTCACCACCACGGTGTTACTCGCCGCGGAGAACGCGGGCGCAGAGGCCACCGGGCAGTCCGGGCGGGCCGGTGCGCAGTCGGACAGTCCGCGCTGGAAGTCGGTCGGATCGACGCCGTCCACCAGATCCAACGGGGTGCCGGTGACGGTGCCGCGGTGGGCGTCGAAGATCAGCACCTGCCCCAGATGGGTGACCACCAGCAGCAGGCCGTCGCCGAGGATCCGGGGAGTCGACGGCATTCCGATCACCGGTGCCCGCCACCGGATCCACTGCGTCGGCGGGAACGACAGCATCGCACCGGGCTGCCCGACGTAGACGTTGTCGAAACCGTCGATGAGCGGTCCGAAGAACTCGCCGCCCTGATGCAGGCGGGTGCACCAGCGCTGCCGGCCACGGTCGGCGTTCTCCCACTGCATCAGCGAGCAGCCGTCGTCCGTCGCGGCGTTGAGCACCATCCAGCCGTGCACACCCAGGGCGGGCTGCGCCCCCAACTCGCCCTTGACCGAGCGAATCCAGTCCAATTGCAGGTCGGTGGCGCCGGAGGTCGCGGTGTGACTGCTGTTGGCGGCGTCGGCGTACTGGGCGGGCCAGCCCGGCGCCGGGGCGGCATCGACGCACGAGTCGGTGTTGGCGCAGCCGCCCAGCAGCACGGCCGTCACCGCCAGTGCGAGTCCGGCCAGGGCACCACGTCGCCGCAACACAGTGGCAATCCCCAATCCTCGGCCGGGTGTGTGAACAATCCAGGTGAGGGTAGCGCGTGCCCGGAGACCGCTCGCGTAGGCTTTCCGGCCATGACGACGATGTGGGGTGCTCCGATCCACAAACGCTGGCGGGGTTCGCGGCTGCGCGACCCGCGCCAGGCCAAGTTCCTCACGCTGGCCTCGCTGCGATGGGTGCTGGCCAATAAGGCCTACACCCCGTGGTACCTGGTGCGCTACTGGCGACTGCTGAAGTTCAAACTGGCCAACCCGCACATCGTCACCCGCGGCATGGTGTTCCTGGGCAAGGACGTGGAGATCCAGGCCACCCCGGAGATGTCCTACATGGAGATCGGCCGCTGGGTGCACATCGGCGACAAGAACACCATCCGGGCGCACGAGGGATCACTGCGGTTCGGCGACAAGGTGGTGCTGGGGCGCGACAACGTCATCAACACCTACCTCGACATCGAACTCGGCGATTCGGTGCTGATGGCCGACTGGTGCTACGTCTGCGACTTCGACCACAAGATGGACGACATCACCTATCCGATCAAAGACCAGGGCATCATCAAGAGCCCGGTCCGGATCGGACCCGACACCTGGGTCGCGACCAAGGTCACCATCCTGCGCGACACCAGCATCGGCCGCGGCTGCGTCCTGGGCGCCCACGCGGTGGTCAAGGGCGTCATCCCCGACTATTCGATCGCGGTCGGTGCACCGGCGAAGGTGGTCAAGAACCGCAAACTGGCCTGGGAGACCACCGCCGCCGAGCGGGCCGAATTGGCGGCCGCGCTGGCCGATATCGAGCGCAAGAAGGCCGCTCAGGGCTGAGTGGTGTCGGTGACGCGGCCGCGCGTGGTCATCGCAGGCCTGGGCGACAGCGGCGTACTGACCGCCATCCGGTTGGCCGGGCACGCCGAGGTGGTCGGAATCTCGGTCAAACCCGCGCTGGTCAGCGGCCAAGAACTCGGGCTGCGGTTGTCTCGCCCCGAACGGTGGGCCAGGGAGTACTGGCTGCCGTTCGACCGCCTCGGCCGCCTGGACGGGGTGCGCACCGTGCACGGCGCGGTATCCGGGGTCGATTTCGAGGCCCGCGAGGTCTCGGTCGTGTGCGCCGACGGCTCCCGTCGGGTGGAGCCCTACGACGCGCTGGTGATCGCGACCGGGGTCAGCAACGGGTTCTGGCGTCGTGCCACCACCCAGTCGGCCGGTGACGTGGCCGCCGAACTGACCGACGCGCACGCCCGGCTGCAATCGGCGGAATCGGTGTGCATCATCGGCGGCGGCGCCGCCGCGGTCAGCAGTGCGGCCAACATCGCCCGCACCTGGCCCGGCAAGCCCGTCAACCTGTACTTTCCCGGGCAGCGGGCGCTGCGCGAACACCACCGGCGGGTCTGGGACACCGTCGCCCGCCGGCTGACCGACGCCGGAGTGGTGCTGCACCCCGAACACCGCGCGGTGATCCCCGCCGGCTTCGACTGCGACCGCATCACCGCCGGGCCGGTGCACTGGAGCACCGGACAACCACCGGCGTCGGCGGATGCGGTGCTGTGGGCGATCGGCCGGGTGCGGCCCAATACCGGCTGGTTGCCGGCCGGGCTGCTCGACGACGACGGATTCGTGCGGGTGCAGCCGGACCTGCGGGTGCCGGGGCACCCACGGGTGTTCGCCATCGGTGACGTCGCGGCAACCGATCCGCTGCGCAGCTCGGCCCGTAACCGCGCCGACGGTTTGCTCGCGCGTAACGTGCGCGCCGCGCTGAACGGCCGGCCGTTGCGCCACTACCGGCCGCACACCCGACGCTGGGGTTCGGTGCTGGGACCGCAGCCCGAGGGCCTGGAGGTGTTCGCCCCGTCGGGGCGGGCGTTCCGCTTCCCGGCGTGGTCCGTCGACCGGGTGCTGTATCCGTGGATCGTGCGGCGCGGCATCTATCGCGGCGTTCGTCGCAACGATCCGCTGGGAGCTGTCAGACTCGAGTCATGACGCCGACATTCTCGGACGTGTACCGCGAGAAGTATCTGCTGCTGACCACCTTCACCAAGGACGGCAGGCCCAAACCGACCCCGGTCTGGGGGGTGCCCGTCGACGGCCGGCTGCTCATCATCACCGATGACGGATCGTGGAAGACCAAGCGGATCAACAACACTCCGCGAGTCACCATCGGAAAATGCGGCGTACTGGGCAAACCCAAGGGTGAACCCGTCGAGGCCGTGGCCCGAGTACTGCCCAAATCCGAGACCCGGCGTGTCTACGACGCCGTCGTCAAGCGGTACTGGTGGCACGCCTGGTGGTTCGTCCCGCATTCGCTCGTGCGCGGCGGTATCGACAAGGTCCACATCGGTCTGGAGATCACCCCCGCCGGTTGAGGCGGACGGGCAGACTGGGCAGATGCCCTCGGTGCTGTGGTTCCGCCGCGATCTGCGCCTGCGCGACCTGCCGACGGTGCCGGCCGCCGCCGACGGCGGTGAGGTGCTGGCCTGCTTCGTGCTGGATCCGCGGCTGGAAGCGTCCGCGGGCCCGCGCAGGATGGCGTATCTGAGTGCGGCACTGCGGGAACTGCACGACCGCCTCGACGGACGGCTGCTGGTGACCCGCGGACGCCCCGAGGAGCGCATCCCGCAGCTCGTGGCCCACATCGGCGCCTCGGCGGTACACGTCAGCGAAGACTTCGCCCCGTTCGGACGCCGACGGGATGCCCGCGTGGCGACCGCGCTGGGCGAGGTGCCGCTGCTGGCCGCCGGATCGCCGTACCTGGTCTCACCCGGCCGGGTCAGGAAGGACGACGGCACCTTCTATCGAGTGTTCACCCCGTTCTATCGCCGCTGGCGCGACACGGGTTGGCGATCGCCGGCCCCGTCGCGGCCGGACGCGGTGCGCTGGGTCGATCCCCGGGGGTTCCCCGACCGGGTGGCGATCCCCAACCCGCCGATCGAACCGGGGTTCGCCGCGGGCGAGACGGCGGCGACCCGCAGCTGGACGCAGTTCGTCGACGGCGGTCTCGACGACTATGCGCGTAACCGCGACCGCCCGGATCTCGACGGTGGCTCCAAAATGTCGGCGCATCTGAAGTTCGGGACCATCCATCCCCGCACCATGGCCGCCGATCTCGATCTGCGCCGCGAGGGACACCAGGCGTATCTGCGCGAGCTGGCATTCCGGGACTTCTACGCCGCCGTGCTGCATCACTGGCCGCGCAGTGCCTGGCAGAACTGGAACGGCGTCTTCGACGGCATCGAGACCGACCGCGACGAGGACGCATGCCGCCGGTTCGCGGCCTGGCAGCAGGGCCGTACCGGCTACCCGATGGTGGATGCGGGCATGCGCCAACTGCTGCACACCGGATTCATGCACAACCGGGTCCGGATGTTGGCGGCCTCGTTTCTGGTCAAAGACCTGCACCTGCCCTGGCAGTGGGGCGCCCGGTGGTTCCTCGAGCAACTGGTCGACGCGGACCTGGCCAGCAATCAGCACGGGTGGCAGTGGTGCGCCGGCAGTGGCACCGACGCCGCACCCTATTTTCGGGTGTTCAACCCGAGCACCCAGGGCAAGAAGTTCGATCCCGACGGTGCATACGTCCGCCGTTGGGTTCCGGAACTGGCCGATACCGACGATGCCCACCTGGTGAAAGGGCCGCGGCCCGGCGGCTATCCCGCGCCGATCGTCGACCACGCCCGGGAACGGCTCGAAGCGCTTCGGCGTTACCGCATGATCAGCGCGGCCCCGGCGGGGTGAGCAACCGTGACGCCGATCATGCGGTGAACCGCGCCGAAACGGGTATACGGCGGTATCGGATGTGCACCGCGCCCGTTCCCAACCCGACGTCGAAAGGCCACCCACCATGCGGATCTCCACGCTGCTCACCACGCTCGCCTCGGTTGCCGCGACGTCGGCCGTCGGTGGCCTGGCGACCGGACCGGCGGTGCAATCCGATTGGTATGCCCGACTGCGCAAGCCCGCCTACCAACCCCCGGCCCGGGTCTTTCCCATCGTCTGGCCGGCGCTGTACGCCGACATCGCGGTGGTCTCCGCGTCCGCAATCGACGGGCTGAATGAGGCCGGTGCAGCGGACCAGCGGCGGGCCTACCAACGTGCGCTGGCGGTCAACCTGGTGCTCAACGCCGGTTGGTCGTGGCTGTTCTTCAACCAGCGTCGGTTCGGCGCGGCGACGGTGCTCAGTGCCGTGTTGACGGCCAGCGGAGCCGACTTGGTCCGGCGCGCCACCCGAGCGCGCGGTCCCCGGGCGGCGGCACTGGCGCCGTATCCGCTGTGGTGTGCCTTCGCCACGGTCCTATCGGGCCATATCGCGGTGCTGAACCGTCGCGGCTGAGCTCGCCGTAGCGGCTAGCGGTCCGGCAGCGCGTGTTCGACGATGGGTCGGCGCGGCTGGGGCTCGCGGAGCCGACGCTTGGCCGCGAGATAGACCTGGGCGGTCTCGTCGGCGACGGTGTGCCAGTCGAAGTCGGAGCTGAGCCGTTCGCGGGCGGCCTCGGCGCGACGCTGGGCGGCCGCCGGATCCTGGAGAACGTCGCAGACCGCGGTGGCCAGCGCGGGCACATCGCGCGGCGGGCAGGACATACCGGTCTCACCGTTGATCACCGCTTCGCCGAGCCCACCGACGTTGGAGACCACCAGGGGGGTGCCGGCAGCGGCCGCCTCCAGGGCCGCCAGGCCGAACGGTTCGTAGTGGCTGGGCAGCACCGCCGCGTCGGCCCGGTGCAGCAGAGCCAACAGTTCGTCGTGATCGACCCGGCCGATGAACCGGGTCGCCTTGAGCACCTTGCTCTTTCGGGCGCACTCGAGAAGCCAGTCCTGCTGGGTTCCGTCGCCGGCGACGGTCAGCGTGGTCCCGGGGTGGGCGCGCCGGATCTTCGGCAGAGCGGCGATGATGTCGTGCACGCCCTTCTCGTATTCGAGACGTCCGACGAACAGCAGTTCCGGTGCTCCCTTACGCGGCTTCCGGCGGGCGAACGGCCAACGCGCGGCGTCGATTCCGTTGCGGATGACGGTGGTCTCGGACAATCCTGGACCGAACAGGTCGGTGATCTCGTCGCGCATGGACGCCGAGCAGGTGATCAGCGAGTCCGATTCCCGGACCAGCCAGGATTCCACAGCATGCACCTGGCGGCTCAACGGTCCCGACACCCAGCCGGAATGGCGTCCGGCCTCGGTCGCATGGATCGTGGAAACCAAAGGCACATCATAGAATTCGGCCAACGCGATGGCGGGGTGTGCCACCAGCCAGTCGTGGGCGTGCACCAGGTCGGGGCGCCACAGGCTCTGCCCGCCGTCGGTCTTCAACGACAATCCGGCCCGGACCATGGAATGGCCCATCGCCAGTGTCCAGGCCATCATGTCCTCACCGAAGGAGAACTCGTGCGGGTCCTGGGCCGCGGCGACCACCCGCACACCCTCGCTGATCTCGTCGGACGACGGGTGGGTGCTCGGGTCCGTGCCGTAGGGGCGGCGGCACAGCACGACGACATCGTGTCCGGCGGCGGCCAGTGCGGTCGACAGGTGATGGACATGGCGACCCAACCCGCCGATCACCACCGGTGGGTACTCCCACGACACCATCAGGATTTTCACGCGGCTGGTCCGTTCTGACGAGGCTGGTGCGAGGGTGCGCAAACGCGGTCGGAGGCCCGGCGTGCCGGCCGGGAAGGCGCACACGCGCGCCGGGGGGCGGAGCGGGGGGTCACCGTGGCAGCCTACGGGCATCCAGGGCGCCGAACAGGTCGTCGGCCTTATTCCATCCGTCGGCCAGGCGCTGCGCGGTTTCGCGATGACCGGCCGCCAGCGCGTCGGAGATCTCCCGGGTGGCGTGCGCGTGCAGCTGCGCGCGTGAGCGGGCGTACTCGGCGGCGGAGTCCTTGCTCACCATGAACGGCCAGTCACTGGAGACCGTCAGCAGTGCTTCCCGCAGGATCTGGTCGGCCACCCGATCGCGGGGCACCGGACCCGACGGCGTCGCCGACTGCGCCAAGGCCTTGTCGACGGCGTTCAACGCGGTCTCCACCACCTCGGAGTTCAGCTGTACCAGGTCGGCGACCTGGTCGCCGGACCACACCCGCCAGTCCTTGCCCGAACCCCACGAACCCGGCGGCAACTCGACGGACTCACCGACGAAACCGGTGTTGATCGCATCGGAGAGCGTTCCCACCCGAATACCGGCCTCCGGCAGTGCCCGCAGGACCCTGGCCAGCCAGGTCGGACCCTCGTACCACCAGTGACCGAACAGTTCGGTATCGAATGCGGCGACCACGTGCGCGGGCCGGCCGATGCGTTCGGATTCGCTCACCAGCCGGTTGCGGACCACCTCGACGAAATCGGCGACGTGGGTGTCGATCGCGGCATCGGCGCGCAGCGGGTCGTACGGCGCCTTCTGCTCGGGGGAGACGTTGCGGCCGGTCACCCGGGACGGCTTGAGGCCGGTTCGGTGGTCGTAGGTGTGGAAGTCCCGGTAGGCGTCGTGACCGGGGTAGCCCGACTTCGGCGACCAGACCCGGTAACTGACCGACAGGTCGCGGCCGAACGCGATGACGTCGGTGTCCCCGACGGGCCGGCCCAGCGCGGTGTCGCCGTGCAGCGACGGGCCGTCGACCATGAAGTGCGAGACCCCCGCGGCGGCGTAACCGTGTTCCAGCCCGGGCGTGTAGGCGCACTCCGGCGCCCAGATGCCGGTCGGACGGTGATCCAACCGCGCCCGGGCGTCGGCCAACCCCTCACGCAGCGCGAAGTCACGCAGCCGCGGCGCAAGCAGTGGCTGGAACGGATGGGCCAGCGGGCCGCCCAGCAGCTCCACCGTCTCGGCCTGCGCCAGCTCCCGCAGCAGCGGGCTGGCGCCGTGCCGCCACAGCAGTGCGAAGTCCTCGAGGGCCTGCTCGGTGGCGGCGCGTTCATGCAGCCCGAACGGACGCAGGTCCGCCAGCGTGGTGGCCTGCTCGGCGCGCAGTTGCCAGTTCGCCAGCCAGTGATGCATGCCGTCGAGGCAGTACGGGTCGTCGAGCTGGGCGGCGACCACCGGAGTGACCCCGAGCGTGAGCAGGTGTCGTCGTCCCTCGGCGGCCAGGGTCCGCAACACCCGCATCAGCGGCAGATAGGCGGCCGACCAGGATTGATACAGCCATTCCTCGCCGACCGGCCAACGACCGTGGTGGGCCAGCCACGGCAGGTGGGTGTGCAGGACCAGCGTGAACAGGCCCGGTACCGGGCCGCCGGATTTCGTCGTCACGGTCGCACCGCGATCGCCACCAGATCGAGGCTGTCATCGATGTCGCGTTCGGTGGCTTCCAGGATGTCGAAGTCGTCGCAGTCCACGGCCGCGACGTCGGCCAGCAGGTCGGCCGGCCAGGGGGCGTCGGCGACCGCCCGGGCGATCTGGGCGTCGATGATCGAGCCGCCGTGCCGGGCATCCATCGCCTGCAACGCCGGGCCGTGAAAGACCCCGAACATGCCGTCCATGGCGAAGCCGCCCTCGACCAGCAGTTCGGTCAGTTCGGCGGCGTTGAGTTCGCGGGTGTGGAACGGGTTGATGGGGGTGTCGCGCCCGGGGGAGAACGTGATCCGGTTGGGGGTCGAGATCATCAGCACCCCGCCGGGCCGCAGTACCCGCGCGCATTCGCCGATGAACTGTGCCTGATCCCACAGGTGCTCGATCACCTGGAAGTTGACCACGACGTCCACCGAGGCGTCGGGCAGCGGCAGTTCGGCGAGATTGCCCTGGATCGACTCCACCCGCGGGTAGCGGGACCGCACGTGAGCCACCGCCGCGTCGTCGTAGTCCAGGCCGATCACCCGCTCGGCCACGCCCGCGATCAGGTCGGCGCCGTAACCTTCGCCACAACCGGCCTCGAGGACGGTGCGGCCGACGCAACGCGGTGCCAGCCGCTCATAGACCACCTCGTGGCGCCGGAACCAGTAGTTCTCGACGTCGAGTCCGGGGATGGTGCGTTCCCCGGTCAGCGGCAGCGTGGTGGTGCCGGGCGGCGTGCCGGTGGGGTCGCCGGCGGGTTTCGTAGATTTCATCGCACAGGCAGGCTAACGCGAAGGCCGCGGTTCACGAACCGGCTACCCCGCACTGGCCATATCACGACCCGCTACTCTGTACAGGCGAACCGCACTAAGTTACCGGCGAGTAGCATGGTGGTGCGGCTGCGTGAATCGCTGCCCCGTCTTGCGGCCCGCCGTCGCAGGACCCCTTCGAGGAGGACGAACCACTCTCATGACGAACATCGTGGTCCTGATCAAACAGGTCCCAGACACCGGCTCGGAGCGCAAGCTCAGCGACGGTGACTTCACTCTGGACCGTGACGCTGCCGACGCCGTGCTCGATGAGATCAACGAGCGGGCCGTCGAAGCCGCGCTGCAGATCCGTGAGGCCGAAGGCGCCGAAGGCACTGTGACCGTGCTGACCGCCGGACCGGAGCGCGCCACCGAGGCGATCCGCAAGGCGCTGTCGATGGGTGCCGACAAGGCCGTGCACATCCTCGACGACGGCCTGAAGGGCTCCGACGTCGTCCAGACCGGTTGGGCGCTGGCCCGGGCCCTGGGCGCCATCGAGGGCACCGAGCTGGTCATCGCCGGCAACGAGTCCACCGACGGTGTCGGCGGTGCGGTTCCGGCGATCATCGCCGAGTACCTGGGTCTGCCGCAGCTGACCCACCTGCGCAGCCTGACCGTCGAGGGCGACAAGGTCACCGGTGAGCGCGAGACCGACGAGGGCGTCTTCGGCCTGGAGGCGTCGCTGCCGGCCGTGGTCAGTGTCACCGAGCGGATCAACGAGCCGCGCTTCCCGTCCTTCAAGGGCATCATGGCCGCCAAGAAGAAGGAAGTCACCGTGCTCACCCTGGCCGAGATCGGCGTCGAGGCCGACGAGGTCGGCATCGCCACCGCCGGTTGCAAGGTGACCGGGTCGACCCCGAAGCCGCCGAAGACCGCCGGCGAGAAGGTCACCGACGAGGGCGACGGCGGCACCAAGATCGCCGAATACCTGGTCGGCCAGAAAATCATCTAAGCGATCCCCGGACCTGGAAGAAGACGGATAAACACATGGCTGAAGTACTTGTGCTCGTCGAGCACGCTGATGGAGCGCTGAAAAAGGTCAGCTCCGAACTGATCACCGCCGCGCGTGAGCTCGGCGAGCCGTCGGCGGTCGTCGTCGGTGCCCCCGGCACCGCCGCCCCGCTGGTCGACGGTCTGAAGGAGGCCGGCGCCGCCAAGATCTACGTCGCCGAGTCCGAGGTGGCGGAGAGCTACCTGGTCACCCCGGTCGTGGACGTGCTGGCCGCACTGGCCGAGTCGGCCACCCCGGCGGCGGTGCTGATCGCCGCCAACGCCAACGGCAAGGAGGTCGCCGGTCGGCTGGCCGCCCGCATCGGTTCGGGGCTGCTGGTCGACGTGGTCGCCGTCAAGGCCGGTAACAAGGTGGTGCACTCGATCTTCGGTGGTGCCTTCACCGTCGAGGCCGAGCCCACCGGCGACACCCCGGTCATCACCGTGCGTGCCGGTGCCATCGAGGCGGCCCCGGCCGCCGGTGCCGGTGAGCAGGTCACGGTCGAGGTTCCCGCCCCCGCGGAGAACGCCACCAAGATCACCTCGCGTCAGCCGGCCGTGGCCGGTGACCGTCCCGAGCTCACCGAGGCCGCGATCGTGGTCTCCGGTGGCCGCGGTGTCGGTAGTGCGGAGAGCTTCTCGGTGGTCGAAGAACTCGCCGACTCCCTCGGCGGGGCCGTTGGTGCCTCGCGTGCCGCGGTCGACTCGGGCTACTACCCGGGCCAGTTCCAGATCGGCCAGACCGGCAAGACGGTCGCCCCGCAGCTCTACATCGCGCTGGGCATCTCCGGTGCCATCCAGCACCGGGCCGGCATGCAGACGTCCAAGACCATCGTCGTGGTCAACAAGGACGAAGAGGCGCCGATCTTCGAGATCGCCGACTACGGCATCGTGGGTGACCTGTTCAACGTCGCCCCGCAGCTGACTGAGGCGGTCAAGGCCCGCAAGGGTTAATTTCTACTGTGTGAACAGTCGCCGAAACCCCCATTTCGAATCCGAAATGGGGGTTTCTGCTGTGGACACCTCCGGCCTGCGGGGGACTCTTCGCGGGCGGGAGACCGAATGCGGTCAACTGCGCGACCTGCTCACCGCCGCCCGCACCGGCCACAGTCGGGTGCTGGTGCTACGCGGCGAGGCCGGTATCGGCAAAACCGCCCTGCTGAACTACCTGGCCGACTCCGCGCCCGATTTCCAGGTGATCCGGGCGGCCGGCGTGGAAGCCGACATGGAATTGGCGTTCGCCGGGCTGCAGCAGCTGTGCGTTCCGCTGGGCGACGGGATGGGGGAGCTGCCCGAACCGCAGCGTGCGGCGCTGGACATCGCCTTCGGTACCAGCAGCGGCTCCACCCCCGACCGGTTTCTGGCCGGATTGGCGGTGCTGGGACTGCTGGCCGGGCAGGCGGTGCAGAAGCCGGTGCTCTGCCTGGTCGACGATGCCCAGTGGCTCGATCGGGTCTCGGCCCAGACCCTCGGGTTCGTGGCTCGCCGGCTGCTGGCCGAACCCGTCGCGCTGGTCTTCGCGCTGCGCGAACCGGTCGACGGCCTGACCGGGCTGCCGAAACTGATGTTGCGCGGGCTGGCGGACACCGACGCACATGCGCTGCTCGAATCGGCGTTGCCGGGCCGGATCGACGCCCAGGTGGCCGACCGGATCGTCGCCGAGACGCACGGCAACCCGCTGGCACTGCTGGAGCTACCGCGCGGGCTTTCCGCGGCAGAACTGGCCGGCGGCTACCACCGACCGGACGTGCTACCGGTTGCCGGCCAGCTCGAACGCCACTACCGGGCCAGGATTCAGGCGCTGCCCGACGATACCCGGCAACTGATGCTGATCGCGGCGGCCGAACCGGTGGGGGACGTGACGTTGCTGCTGGGTGCGGCCCGGGTGTCGGGTCTGGCGACCGCGACCCTGGCCCCGGCCGAGGAAGCCGGCCTGCTCGAGGTCGGTGCGCGGGTGCGGTTCCGGCACCCGCTGGTGCGCTCGGCGGTCTACCGCGCGGCGCGCCTGCAGGACCGCCGCGAAGCGCACCGAGCCCTGGCGCAGGCCACCGATCCCGCCCACGACCCCGACCGGCGGGCCTGGCATCGCGCGCATGCGGCCGCCGGCCCCGACGAATCGGTCGCCACCGAACTGGAGCGCTCTGCGGGCCGGGCTGCGCTGCGCGGCGGCACCGCGGCCGAGGCGGCGTTCCTGGCGCGGGCCACCGAGCTCACCGCCGACCCGGCGCGGCGCGGATCGCGTGCACTCGACGCGGCCGAAGCCAAACTCGCCGTCGCCGAACTCGATGCGGCCGGCGCACTGCTGGCGACCGCCGAGTTGTCTCCGCTGGACGCCGGGCAGCTCGCCCGGTTGGCCCGGATGCGGGCGCAACTGGCATTCACCCGTGGCCGCGGCAGCGGCCATACACCCACCATCCTGGATTCGGTTCATCAATTCTTCAGCGCAGCAAGTCAATTGGAATCGATTGACCCGGAGATGGCGCAACAGACCCTGCTGGAAGCGGTCAGTGCGGCCATGTATGCCGGACGTGCCTTCGGCGATCGGGTACGCCACCACACCGCGGCGGCACTGGCGGCCGGCACGCCCGGTACCGCCGATCGGCCGGCCGCGCTGTTGCTGCGCGGGTTGGCCACCCGCATCAGCGCCGGCTGTCGGGCCGGCCGGGAGCCGTTGCGCGCCGCGATCGCCGCCCTCACCCCGGAGGCCTGGTCCTGGCAGGCCTTCCCGGTGGGCTACGAGGCCGCCGTGCACGACCTGTGGGACGACGAGTCCTGGTATCGGATCGCCACCCAGGCCGTGCGGGTCGCGACCGACACCGGCGCGCTGGGCGTGCTACCCACCGCGCTGGCGACTCGCGCCGGTGTGCACCTGCAGATGGGTGAGTTCGCCGCGGCACAGGCGTTGATCGCCGACGCCGACGCGCTGTCCGCCGCGGCCGGCCAGACACCGCTGCGCTACCACGGGCTGGCGTTGGCGGCATGGACGGGCGAGGAGGCGACGGCGACCGCGCTGATCGACACCGCGGCGCGCAGCGGGGCGGCCCGCGGGGAGGGCCGCGTGGTCGCGCTGATCGGCTACGCCTCCGCGGTGCTGTACAACGGCCTGGGGCGCTACCAGGCGGCCTGCGACGCGCTTCGCCCGGTCCTGGAGTACGAAGACCTCGGCCTGTACGGGATGAACCTGGCCGAACTGGTGGAAGCCGGCGCACGCTGCGGTGACCGTGCACTGGCCGAAGAAGCCCTGGCGCAACTACAGGAACGCGCCACGGTGAGCGGCACCGACTGGGGCCTGGGTCTGCTGGCCCGCTGCGGGGCGCTGCTGTGCGACGGGCCGCTCGCCGAGGCCCGTTACCGCGAGGCCGTCGAGCGGTTGGGACGCACCCGGATCGCGGTGGATCTGGCGCGGGCGCACCTGGTGTACGGCGAATGGCTACGACGGGAGAAGCGGCGCACCGACGCGCGCACCCAGCTGCGGACCGCCCACGAGATGTTCGCCCGCTTCGGTGCGCAGGCCTTCGCCCAGCGCAGCAGGCGCGAACTACAGGCGATCGGCGACAAAGCCCCCAGCCGGGTCGTCGACGGTGGCGAAGCCCTGACCCCCCAGGAACAGCAGATCGCCGAGTTGGCAGGTGCGGGTCTGACCAACGCCGAGATCGGGGCGCAGTTGTTCATCAGCGCCCACACCGTGGAATGGCACCTGCGGAAGGTCTTCGCGAAGCTGGGCATCCGGTCGCGCCGGCAACTGCGCGACGCGGCGATCACGCGGTAGACGCCCCGGCGGACTACGGACTTTCCGGGGTACCCCCACCGGGCTCCGGGTGCCAGGCTCGAGGTATCGCAAGCGAGCGGACCGAGAGGGTGTGGCTGAGAATGAAGATCACAGTGATGGGTGCCAGCGGACAGATCGGCGGCAAGGTCGTCGCGCTGCTGCGCGCCGCCGGCCACGAGACCGTCGCGGCATCTCGCGACACCGGCGCCGATGTGCTCAGCGGTGACGGCCTGGCCGAGGCGTTGGCGGGCGCCGACGTACTGGTGGACGTGGTCAACTCACCCGACTTCTCCGACGGCCCGGTATTGGATTTCTTCACCAGGTCCACCACCAACCAGGTGGCGGCGGCCAAGGCCGCCGACGTGGGGCACTACGTCGCGTTGTCTATCGTGAACTGCGACGAACTGCCCGACAGTGGCTACATGCGCGCGAAGGTGGCCCAGGAACGCATCGTCACCGAATCCGGGCTGCCCTACACGATCGTGCGCGCCACGCAGTTCCACGAATTCGCCGACGGAATCATCACCTCGATCACCGTCGACGGGCAGGTCCGCGCACCCGACGGCCTGATCCAGCCCATCGCCGGTGCCGAAGTGGCGGCCGAGGTGGCCCGCGCCGCCCAAGCCGCGCCGGCCGACGGGATCGTCGACATCGGCGGCCCGCAGAAGATGACCTTCGCCGAATTGGCCACCCTGGTGCTGGCCCACCGCGGCGAGACCCTGCCCATCGTCGTCGACCCCGAGGCGGTCTACTTCGGCACCAAGGTGGGCGAACTCCTGGTCACCGGCGACGGCGCGAGGGTGGCGACCACCCGCCTGGCCGACTGGCAAGCGGCGCAGTGAAAGAGTTGGCGGGCCTGACCGCGCTGGTGACCGGCGGAACCGCGGGCATCGGGTTGGAATCCGCGCGGTTGCTGGCCCGGCACGGTGCCGCGGTCATCATCACCGGCCGCTCAGCCGATCGCGGCGCCGCGGCGGTCGCCGACCTCGGCGCGGGGGTGCGATTCGTGGCCGCGGACCTGGCGGATCTGGCGTCGGTGAAATCCCTGGTGCAGCAATGCGGTGACGGCGTCGACATCGTGGTGAACAACGCGGCCAGCTTCCCCGGCGCGCTGACCGTGGAACAGGACGTCGCATCGTTCGAGGCCACCTTCGACACCAACGTGCGCGGCGCGTATTTCCTGGTCGCCGCGCTGGCCCCGGGCATGTTGCGGCGCGGGCACGGCAGCATCGTCAACGTCACCTCCATGGTGGCGTTCAAAGGGGTACCCGGCGCATCGAGCTACAGCGCATCCAAAGCCGCCCTGGAGTCGTTGACCCGGACCTGGGCCGCCGAATTCGGGCCATCCGGCGTGCGGGTCAACAGCGTCGCCCCGGGGCCGACCGCCACCGACGGGGTGGTCGCGGAATGGGGCGACGTCAACGACGAACTGGGCCAGGCGCTTCCGCTGGGCCGCACGGCGCGGCCCGTCGAGATCGCCGAAGCAGTGCTCTTTCTGGCCTCGCCGCGATCCAGCTTCATCACCGGATCGACGCTGCACGCCGACGGCGGCGGGGCCGCCGCCTGACGGCAACGGTCGCCGAGGCTGCAGCCCGGCGCCGCGGCACAACTCGTCACCGAGCGTGCATCCCCACGTCATGCGGTGATTGCCTCGTCGCAGTCTGGCTGCGCGACCGTGCTGAATGTGAGCACCGGTTCTGTTCTCATCGCCCCCGAGCCCGCCACCGACACTCCCGCTTCCGGGACCGACACCCCCCGCTACTCGTTGCTGGTGTCCACCGACGCCGACCTGATCGAGGCCGCACAGCGGCTGCGTCACCAGGTGTTCAGCACCGAGCCGGGGTTCTGCCTCACCGATTCGGCCGACGGAGTTCCCGGCCTGGACGCCGACCGGTTCGACGAATACTGCGATCACCTGCTGGTGCGTGACGAGGGCACCGGCGAGCTGGTCGGCTGCTACCGGATGTTGCCGCCGACCGGCGCCATCGCCGCCGGAGGCCTATACAGCGCAAACGAATTCGATGTCACCGCACTGGATCCACTGCGTCCGTCACTGGTGGAGATGGGCCGCGCGGTAGTCCGCCCCGGCCACCGCAACGGGGCCGTGGTGCTGTTGATGTGGGCCGGAATCCTGGCCTACCTGGACCGCTACCAATACGACTACATCGCCGGCTGCGTGTCGGTGCCGGTGTGCGGCGAGGGTGCCCCCGGCAGCCAGATCCGCGGCGTGCGCGACTTCGTCCGGCGACGTCACGACTCCCCGTACCGGGTGACTCCGTATCGGCCGGTGGTGGTCGACGGCAAGGGGCTCGACGAGATCGCACCCCCGGCCCGGCCGAGCATGCCCCCGCTGCTGCGCGGCTACCTGCGGCTTGGGGCCCGGGTCTGCGGCGAACCGGCCCACGACCCGGAGTTCGGGGTGGGGGACTTCCCGGCACTGTTGCGCCGCAGCGACGCGGACACCCGCTACCTGCGGCGGCTGCGGTCGGTCTCGGCGGCCACAGTGGTCTCCGGCGACAGCGCCGCGGACGCGTGAACGAACCGGTTGTCAACGCCTGGGCACCCCGCATGGTCTGCACCCCCGACTGCGTGCGGGACGGGGGAGCGCGAGCGTTTCCGCCGGTGGTGGCTCTGAGGCTGGCGATGATCGTGCTGCTGGCACCGCTGCTTCCGCTGCTGGCGGTGCCGATCCCGGGTCGCGTTCGGCTACAGCGCGGCTGCTGTCGGCTGGTGCTGCGCTGCTTCGGGGTGCGGGTCCGCACGACGGGCGGACCGGTGCGCAATCTGCGCGGCATGCTGGTGGTCAGCCCGCACGTGTCCTGGCTGGACGTCTTCGTCATCGGTGCGGTATCGCCGGGGACGTTCGTGGCGCGGGCCGACCTGATCGGCTGGCCGGGCATCGGCGCACTGGCGCGGCTGATGCGGATCATCCCGATCGAGCGAGACAGCCTGCGCGGCCTGCCGGAAGTGGTCGACACGGTCGCGGCTCGATTGCGTTCGGGCCGCACGGTCGTGGCGTTCCCCGAGGGCACCACCTGGTGCGGGCGGGCCCACGGCAGGTTCTATCCGGCGATGTTCCAGGCCGCGGTCGATGCCTCGCGGCCGGTGCAGCCCCTGCAGCTCACCTACCACCACCGCGACGGTTCGCCCTCGACCGTTCCTGCCTTCGTCGGCGACGACGGCCTGCTGACGTCCATGCGCCGACTGATCACCGCGCGGCGCACCGTCGCCCGGGTGCACGTCGCCGCCCTGCAACTCCCCGGGACCGACCGTCGCGAGCTCGCGGCGCGGTGTCAGGCGGCCGCGGGCCGGCGAGCGCGACAGCACCGACGAGCCCGTATCGCCTGTTGACTCGCGGCGGCGGCCCGCCGCCGCGCCGAGGTGGCGACGACAGGCCCGGTAGTCTGAGCAGGTCATGGTGTACCTCGACCACGCCGCCACCACCCCGATGCTCCCGCAGGCCATCGAGGCGATGACGGCTGTGCTCGGGACCGTCGGCAACGCCTCGTCCCTGCATGCGGCGGGTCGCGCGGCGCGCCGCCGGATGGAGGAGGCGCGGGAGTCCATCGCCGCCGGACTGGGGGCACGCCCCTCGGAGGTGGTGTTCACCTCCGGCGGCACCGACAGCGACAACCTCGCGGTCAAGGGCATCTACTGGGCCCGGCGCGACGCCGACGCGGGCCGGCGCCGGATCATCACCACCGAAGTCGAGCATCACGCGGTGCTGGATTCGGTGAACTGGCTCGCCGAACACGAGGGCGCCGAGATCACCTGGTTGCCCACCGATGCCGATGGATCGGTGTCACCGGATGCCCTGCGCGACGAACTCGACGGCGGCCGCGCCGACGACGTGGCACTGATCACCGCGATGTGGGCCAACAACGAGGTCGGCACCGTGCTGCCGATCGAAGAACTTGCGGCGGTCGCCGCAGAATTCGACGTCCCCATGCACTCCGACGCGGTGCAGGCGGTCGGCGCGCTGCCGGTCGACTTCGGTGCCAGCGGGCTGGCGGCGCTGAGCCTGACCGCACACAAATTCGGCGGACCCTGTGGAACCGGCGCGCTGCTGGTGCGCCGCGACATCTCCTGCGTTCCGCTCACCCACGGCGGGGGGCAGGAGCGCGATATCCGTTCCGGCACACCCGATGTCGCCGGGACAGTCGGGATGGCAGCGGCACTTCGGGTCGCGGTGGACACGCTGGACTCCACCGCCGCGCGGATCGCCGCCCTGCGCGACCGGCTCATCGACGGCGTGCTCTCCGGTATCGCCGAGACCCGGGTCAACGGATCACGCACCCGACGCCTGCCCGGCAACGCGCACTTCACCTTCACCGGCTGCGAAGGCGATTCGCTGCTGATGCTGTTGGACGCCAACGGTATCGAGTGCTCCACCGGTTCGGCATGCACCGCCGGAGTGCCGCAACCCTCCCATGTGCTGATCGCGATGGGCGCCGACCCCGCGGCGGCCCGCGGCTCACTGCGACTGTCGTTGGGGCACACCAGTGTCGACAGCGACGTGGACGCCGTCCTGGCGGTGCTTCCGGGGGCGGTCGATCGGGCCAGGCAGGCCATGCTCGCCGCCGCGGGGGTGGTCCGATGAGGGTGATCGTGGCGATGAGCGGCGGGGTGGACTCCTCGGTCGCCGCGGCCCGGATGGTCGACGCCGGCCACGACGTGGTGGGCGTGCACCTGGCGCTGTCGCGCAACCCCGGAACGCTGCGCACCGGGTCGCGCGGATGCTGCTCGCGGGAGGACTCCGACGACGCCCGGCGGGTCGCCGACGTGCTCGGGATCCCGTTCTACGTCTGGGACTTCTCCGAGCAGTTCAAGGAGGAGGTGATCGATGACTTCGTCGTCTCCTACGCCCGCGGTGAGACACCCAATCCGTGCATGCGATGCAACGAGAAGATCAAATTCTCCGCCGTCGCCGCCCGCGCCCTGGTGCTCGGCTTCGACCTGGTGGCCACCGGCCACTACGCCCGCCTCGACGACGGGCGACTGCGTCGCGCGGTGGACGCCGACAAGGACCAGTCCTATGTGCTGGCGGTGCTGACCGCCGAGCAGTTGAGCCATGCCGCGTTCCCGATCGGGGACACCCCTAAACCGCAGATCCGTGCCGAAGCCGCCGAACGCGGGCTGGCGGTGGCAAGCAAGCCCGACAGTCACGACATCTGCTTCATCCCCACCGGCGACACCCGCACCTTCCTCGGCGGCCACATCGGGGTGCGGCCCGGCGCCGTGGTGGACACCGGCGGGGCGGTTCTGGCCGAACACGACGGCGTGCACGGTTTCACCATCGGCCAGCGCAAAGGCCTGGGCATCGCGGGTCCGGGCCCGGACGGACAACCCCGCTACGTGACCGGGATCGACGCGTCCACCGGAACCGTCACCGTCGGATCGGCCGCAGACCTGGATGTGCGGGAGCTGACCGGGCGCGCCCCGGTGTTCACCTCGGGGCGGCCGTGGCACGGCCCGGTCGAGTGCGAGGTGCAGGTGCGCGCGCACGGCGAGACCGTCGGTGCGTCGGCCGAACTGGTCGGTGACGCGCTGCAGGTCCGACTGCACCAGCCGTTGCGCGGCGTGGCGGCGGGGCAGACGCTGGCCTGCTACCGCCCGGATCCGGCCGGTGACGAGGTGATCGCCAGCGCGACGATCTCCCACACCGGGGTGTGACCGCGCGCCGGCGGCGTTAACCGGGTACCTCGGCCGCCATGTTCGTGAGCACCAGTTCGGCGTCGGAGTCGGAGAAGCCGCAGTAGGTGACCTCCAGCAGCACCACCGATTTGACCTGGTACGCCCGCCCGCAGGCACCCGCCTGAGTCCGCAGGAACTGCTCGTCGGCACTCCAGTCTCCGACCAGGCCCGGTCCGCCGGGACTCTCCGAGCACTCGGCGACCGCGGCGGTCAGGCCGTCGAAGGCATGTCGTGCCGAGTCGGCATCGGGATAGACGGCCGCGCCCTGCGACACCATCGCGGGCCGGGGCGGGTACTGGTAGGTGATCTTGTGGAAACGCAGCGTCGTGGAGCCGAACACCGCGGTCTCGGCATAGATGAACCGGCACGCCGGTGGCACGGCGGCGGCGAGTTCGTCGACATCCACCGGGCCGGTGGTGTCCATGGTCGGGATGATCGTGAGCCGCTCGTCGGTACCCATGATCGCCCGCATCCGGGGGGTGCCGAGCATGATCCGGCCCGCATCCACCGCGCCGTCGGGCACCGGCGGGACCGCCGGGGGCAGGGCCATGCCGCCCACCAGGCGGCTGCAGCCGGCCAGCATCACCGTGCAGGCCCAGATCGGCGTCAGCCGCGACATCCTCACCCGATGAAGGCTAGCCCGCCGGGACACAGGTCCGGCCGCTTCAATACGGTTGACCGGTGAGTTCTTTCGCCACCGGTACCGGATTGGGGTCGTGGCCGGGCACGTCGGCCCGCGCTGCCGCCGAGGTGATCGTCGGTGAACTGGGCGGCGGCCTGGCGCACCTGGCCGAGTTGCCGGGCCGCGGGGTGGGCGCGGACATGATCGGCCGGGCCGGTGCGTTGCTGGTCGACATCGCCTTGGATACCGCCCCGCGGGGGTACCGACTGACCGGTCGTGCGGGTGCGGTGACCCGGCGCGCGGTAAGCCTGCTCGGTGAGGACACCGACGCCCTCGAGGAGGCCTGGGAGATCGCCGGACTGCGGGGCGGCGGGCATCCGGTCAAGGTGCAGGCGCCGGGGCCGTTGACGCTGGCCGCTCAGGTGGAATTGGCGAACGGGCACCGCGCGATCACCGACGGCGGAGCACTTCGGGATCTGGCCGCATCGCTGGCCGAGGGGGTCAAGACACACCGGGCGGACCTGGCGCGCCGGCTCGACACCCCGGTGGTGGTGCAACTCGACGAGCCGTCCCTGGCCGCCGCGGTGGCCGGGCGACTGACCGGGGTGACCGCACTGAGCCCGGTGGCCGCCATCGACGAAGCGGTGGCCACGACACTGCTCGACGACTGCGCCGAGACGATCGGCGGCGAGGTGATGGTGCACAGTTGTGCCTCCGATCTCCCCTGGAACGTGTTGCAGCGCAGCAGGATCACGGCGCTGTCTGTGGACTGCACGGCAGTGGAACCTGCCGACTACGACCAGATCGGCGCCTACCTCGACTCCGGCCGCACCGTGGTGATGGGGTTGATCCCGGCCCTGGCGCCGCCGCGGCGCCCCGCGGTCGAGGAACTGGCCGCCGCGGTCGTGGCGATCACCGACCGGATCGGCTTTCCCCGCTCGGTGCTGACCCGGCAGGTCGGGATCAGCCCGGTCTGTGGGATGGCCGGGGCGACCTCGGCTTGGGCGCGCACCGCGATGGGACTGGCCGGCAAAGTGGGCGAAGTGCTGGCCACCGATCCCGAGGCGATTGCCGGCGCTTAGCGCCCGTCGAGCAGCCGGATCAACCGCTGTGAAGCGACCAACCGGAACGACGCGTCGATCAGCTCACCGACTTCGACCCAGTCCACCGGTGCCGCATCGAAATCCAGTCCCAGCCACCCCGACGGTCCCAGGTAGGCGGGATAGAAGAAACGTCGATCCTGCTGGAGTGCACGCCGCTCGGATTCCTCGACCTTGATCAGCGCCGCGTGCGGGTAGCCCACCATCGTGCCGGTGGCCTTGGAGCTGCCGCCGTAGATCGCGAACATCTTCGGGGCGCAGAACACCGGGCGACCGTGGGAGATCTTTTCGCACGCCTCGGGAAAGCCCAGCGCGATCTTCCTGAGCTCGGCCAGCCCGGGGTCGTCGTCGCGGTACATGCTCGGGTGTGGCATGCCGCCAGGGTAGCCAGCCGATAACCTGCCAGGGTGAGCCCAGAGCCCGACAGTGTGCCCCCGGAACTCCGCCGACAGTGGCATGACCTGGCGGAGGAAGTACGCGAGCATCAGTTCCGCTACTACATCAAAGACGCGCCGGTCATCACCGACGGCGACTTCGACCAACTGTTCAACGCGCTGCTCGCGCTGGAGGACCAGCACCCCGAACTGCGCACCGCCGACTCGCCGACCCAACTGGTGGGCGGTGCCGGGTTCACCACCGAGTTCCACCCGTCGGAGCATCTGGAGCGGATGCTGTCACTGGAGGACGTGTTCTCCGCCGACGAACTGACCGCCTGGGGCGGCCGGGTCATCGGTGAGATCGGCGGCGACACCGCCTACCTGTGCGAACTCAAGGTCGACGGGGTGGCGCTGGGCCTGGTCTACCGCGACGGCCGGTTGCACAGCGGGGCCACCCGCGGCGACGGCCGGGTCGGCGAAGACGTGACGCTGAACGCGCGCACCATCGTCGACGTCCCCGAATACCTCACCCCCCACACCGATTTCCCGATTCCGGCCGTGTTGGAGGTGCGCGGCGAGGTGTACTTCCGGCTGGAGGATTTCGAAACCCTCAACGCCGGCCTGGTGGAAGAGGGGAAACCGCCGTTCGCCAATCCGCGCAACAGTGCGGCCGGTTCGCTGCGACAGAAGAACCCGGCGGTCACCGCTCGGCGCAATCTGCGGATGGTCTGCCACGGTCTCGGCTACACCGAGGGCTTCAACCCGGACACGCTGCACGACGCCTACCTGGCGATGAAGGCCTGGGGATTGCCGGTCTCCACCCACACCAGCCGGGTCGAGGGCATGGCCGCCGTCGCCGAGAAGATCACCTACTGGGGTGAGCACCGCCACGACGTCGAGCATGAAATCGACGGCGTGGTCGTCAAAGTCGACGACCGGAGCCTGCAACGCCGGCTCGGCGCGACCTCCCGGGTGCCGCGCTGGGCGGTGGCCTACAAGTACCCGCCGGAGGAGGCACAGACCAAACTGCTGGACATCAAGGTGGGTGTCGGCCGCACCGGGCGGGTCACCCCCTACGCCGACATGACTCCGGTCAAGGTCGCCGGATCCACGGTGGCACAGGCGACTCTGCACAACGCCTCGGAGGTCAAACGCAAAGGTGTGTTGATCGGTGACACCGTGGTGATCCGCAAGGCCGGCGACGTCATTCCCGAGGTGCTCGGCCCGGTCGTCGACCTGCGCGACGGCACCGAACGCGAATTCATCATGCCCACAACATGTCCCGAATGCGGCACCGAACTCGCCCCGGCCAAGGAGGCCGATGTCGACATCCGCTGCCCCAACTCTCGGTACTGCCCGGCGCAGCTGCGCGAGCGGGTGTTTCACGTCGCCGGACGCGGTGCCTTCGACATCGAAGCCCTCGGCTACGAAGCGGCGACCGCGTTACTGACCGCCGGCGTCATCGCCGATGAAGGCGACCTGTTCACCCTCACCGAAGAGGACCTGCTGCGCACCGACCTGTTCACCACGCAGAAGGGCGTGCTGTCCAAGAACGGCCAAGCGCTGCTGACCAATCTGGACAAGGCCAAGGCCCAGCCGCTGTGGCGGGTGCTGGTCGCGCTGTCGATCCGCCACGTCGGACCGACCGCGGCGCGCGCGCTGGCAACGGAATTCGGTGAACTCGACGCCATCACCGGGGCATCCACCGAGCAGCTGGCCGCCGTCGAGGGGGTGGGACCCACCATCGCCGCCGCGGTCACCGAATGGTTCGACGTCGACTGGCACCGGGCCATCGTCGACAAGTGGCGCGACGCCGGGGTGCGGATGGCCGATGAGCGCGACGCGAGCATCGAACGCACCCTGGAGGGGTTGAGCATCGTCGTCACCGGCTCGCTGACCGGATTCTCCCGCGACCAGGCCAAGGAGGCGATCATCGTCCGTGGCGGCAAGGCCGCCGGTTCGGTGTCGAAGAAGACCGCCTACGTGGTGGCCGGCGATGCGCCCGGCTCCAAGTACGACAAGGCCGTCGAGCTCGGGGTGCCGATTCTCGACGAGGACGGGTTCCGGGCGTTGCTGGCGAACGGGCCCGACGTCTCCGCCGATTCCGGCGATCCGTCCTAGCTCCGTCAGCGCAACAGCGTCGCCACGATCCCGGCCAGATAGCCCAGCCGGACCACCTCGGCGGGCAGGAACGCCGGACCCCCGGTGCGGCCCAGCACCACCGCGGTGCGTGGGTTGCCCAGTGGCGCGGTGGCCAACGCGACATCCATCTCCTGCCACACCGCCGGTACCCAGTCGGCGGTGTTGTCCAAGGCGGTGGCCTGCTCGATCGGCAGCCAGGGCACCGCGCTCACACTGGTCTCCGGGGCACCCGCACTGGCAGCCAGGCGGCGGAACTCCCCGTCGTTCCCCTCGCTGCGCAGCACCGCGCACCAACTGACCCGCAGTACCCGCGGTGCTTCATCGGCCAGTTTCTGCAGCTTGGCGGCACGATCACCGGCAGCCGCCACGTGGTCGATGAGTTCGAGTTCGCGGTGCGCATCCAACAGCCCGGTATGCGGACGGACGCTGTGCACCCGCACCCCGGGGAGTCGCTCGGCGGCGGTGATCAGCACGTCCGGCATCGAGCCCTGCGGCAACTCGACCACCAGGTCGTCGATCGCCGCGCCACTGCCGCGCTCCACCACGTCGAGCGAGAGGATGTCGGCACCCACCGAACCCAGACCCACGGCGAGCGCGCCGAGGCTGCCGGGACGGTCGTCGAGTTCGACGCGGAGCAGATAGGAGGGCATGGGCAACTTTCCCACAGCGGCCCCACATCGCCGAACGTGACGCCGGCGACACCAACGGTGGGGACTAGGCTTGCCAGTCGTGTCCCAGATCTCCCGTGACGACGTAGCGCACCTGGCCCGGCTGGCCCGGCTGGCGTTGACCGATGCCGAGCTGGACGGCTTCGCCGGCCAACTCGATGCGATCCTGACCCATGTCAGCACGATTCAGTCCGTCGACGTCACCGGCGTCGAAGCCACCGACAATCCGTTGAAGGCCGTCAACGTCACCCGGCCCGATGAGACGGTGGCCAGCCTGACCCAGGCCGAGGCACTGGCCGCCGCGCCGCGTACCGCCGAGAACCGCTTCGCGGTCCCGCAGATCCTGGGGGAGAGCCAGTGACCGACTTGATCCGATCCGACGCCGCCACGCTGGCCGCCCGTATCGCCGCGCGCGAGGTCTCCTCGGTGGAGGTCACCCGGGCCCACCTCGATCAGATCGAGGCCACCGATGAACGCTACGGCGCGTTTCTGCACGTCGGCGCCGAGGAGGCGCTGGCCGCCGCCGAGGCCGCAGACCAGGCCATCGCCGCCGGTGCGGCGCCGTCGCCGCTGACCGGGGTGCCGTTGGCGCTCAAGGACGTGTTCACCACCGTGGATGCACCCACCACCTGCGGGTCGAAGATCCTGGAAGGCTGGCGGGCCCCCTACGACGCGACCGTCACCGCACGGTTGCGCGCGGCCGGTATTCCGATTCTGGGCAAGACCAACATGGACGAGTTCGCGATGGGCTCCTCCACGGAGAACTCCGCATACGGCCCGACCCGTAACCCGTGGGACGTCGAGCGGGTGCCGGGCGGCTCCGGCGGCGGCAGCGCCGCGGCGCTGGCGGCCTTCCAGGCGCCGCTGGCCATCGGCACCGACACCGGTGGCTCGATCCGCCAGCCGGCCGCGTTGACCGCCACCGTCGGGGTCAAGCCCACCTACGGCACCGTCAGCCGTTACGGGCTGGTGGCGTGCGCCTCGTCGCTGGACCAGGGTGGCCCGTGCGCGCGCACCGTGGCCGACACCGCACTGCTGCACTCGGTGATCGCCGGTTACGACCCGCGTGACTCCACCTCGCTGAACGTGGCCGTGCCCGACGTCGTCGGCGCCGCGCGTGCCGGGGCGAGCGGTGACCTGTCCGGGGTGCGGATCGGAGTGGTGCGCCAGCTGCACACCGGGGAGGGCTACCAGCCCGGTGTGCTCGCATCGTTCAACACCGCCGTCGAACAGCTCACCGCACTGGGCGCGCAGATCACCGAGGTGGACTGCCCGCACTTCGACTACTCGCTGAGTGCCTACTACCTGATCCTGCCGTCGGAGGTCTCCTCCAACCTGGCCCGCTTCGACGCGATGCGCTTCGGGCTGCGGGTCGGCGACGACGGCACCCACAGCGCCGAGGAGGTGATGGCGCTGACCCGGGCGGCCGGCTTCGGTCCGGAGGTCAAGCGACGCATCATGCTGGGCACCTACGCGCTGTCGGCGGGCTACTACGACGCCTACTACAACCAGGCGCAGAAGGTGCGCACGCTGATCGCCCGCGACCTGGACAAGGCATACGAGTCCGTCGACGTGCTGATCTCCCCGACCACACCCACCACCGCGTTCCGGCTCGGGGAGAAGGTCGACGACCCGCTGGCGATGTACCTGTTCGACCTGTGCACGCTGCCGCTGAACCTGGCCGGGCACTGCGGCATGTCCGTGCCGTCCGGGCTCTCCGGCGACGACGGGCTGCCGGTGGGGTTGCAGATCATGGCGCCGGCGCTGGCCGATGACCGGCTCTACCGGGTGGGCGCGGCCTACGAGGCCGCCCGCGGGGAACTTCCGACCGCGCTGTAACCCGGCGTAACGACGCCGACCCCGGCAAGATGGGGTCATGCGGATCGGAGTGCTCACAGGCGGCGGTGACTGTCCCGGCCTCAACGCGGTGATCAGGGCGGTGGTGCGCACCTGCGACGCCCGCTACGGCTCGAGCGTGGTCGGCTTCCAAGACGGCTGGCGCGGTCTGCTGGAGAACCGGCGCGTCCAATTGGCCAACGACGACCGTAACGACCGGCTGCTGGCCAAGGGCGGCACCATGCTCGGCACCGCCCGGGTCAATCCGGACAAGCTGCGGGCGGGGCTGGACCAGGTCAAGGCCACGCTGGACGACAACGGCATCGACGTGCTCATCCCGATCGGCGGGGAGGGCACTTTGACTGCGGCGCATTGGCTCTCGCAGGAGAACGTCCCGGTGGTGGGCGTGCCCAAGACCATCGACAACGACATCGATTGCACCGACGTCACGTTCGGCCACGACACCGCATTGCAGGTCGCCACCGACGCGATCGACCGCCTGCACTCCACCGCCGAATCACATCAGCGGGTGATGCTGGTCGAGGTGATGGGCCGCCACGCCGGCTGGATCGCGCTCAACGCCGGCGTGGCCTCCGGCGCGCACATGACGCTGATCCCCGAGCAACCCTTCGACGTCGAAGAGGTGTGCCGGCTGGTCAAGCAGCGCTTCCAGCACGGCTCGTCGCATTTCATCTGTGTCGTCGCCGAAGGAGCCAAGCCCGCGGCCGGTTCGATGGAGTTGCGGGCCGGCGGCGTCGATGAGTTCGGCCACGAGCGGTTCACCGGTGTGGCCGCGCAGTTGGCCGTCGAGATCGAGAAACGCGTCAAGAAGGATGTCCGGACCACCGTGCTGGGCCATGTGCAGCGGGGCGGCACACCGACCGCCTACGACCGGGTGCTCGCGACCCGGTTCGGAGTGAACGCCGCCGACGCCGCGCATGCGGGCGAGTACGGGATGATGGTTTCGCTGCGAGGCCAGGAGATCGGCCGGGTTCCGTTGGCCGATGCGGTCCGTCAGCTCAAGGTCGTCCCGCAGAGCCGATACGACGACGCGGCGGCCTTTTTCGGCTGACGTGTCGCCGAAGTGACAACCCCACCGAATGACGGCACAATTGAGGGGTTGTGCAACTGTTGCCCGAAATGCGAAGGCTGGAGGTGGAGTATGGGAAAGACGGCGTTGTCTGCTGCGGTGCTGTTCGGTCTGCCGATGGGACTGGTCCTGTCCATACCGGCCCAGGCGAGCGGTGACGTGATCGGTGATTACATCGCCGACCACGGTGGCGAGGTCTGCGATTACATCAACGAGCAGCAGAATCTGGCGGGTGTCAAGCACGCGGTCGACCACATCCTGGCGACCAGCGGACTGCCGCAGAACCAGACCGGACGGCTACTGGCCGGGTCGGTGATGGCCGGATGCCCCGAAGACGGCCCGCTGGTCGATGAATTCGTCTGGTACGTCAAGTACCGCCAGCAACAGCAGGCGCCGGGCGCCTAGCCGGTCGCGAAGGCGTTGGGCCGGAACCGATCTCACAGACCGCTGGCGTCATCCGGCACATCGACGGCGTAATCCGCCAGGATGTCCAGGCTCACCACTTCCAGGGTGCGTTCGTGCGTGGCGGCCAACACCACCGGAGCCGCGCAGCCGTCGTGGTGGGCCCGCAACCAGTTCCGGGCGGTCACGCACCAGCGGTCACCGGGCTCCAGTCCCGGAAACCGGTAGGCCGGCATCGGCGTGGACAGATCGTTGCCGATCGAGCGTTGGTGGGCCAGGAATTCACCGGTCACCACCGCGCAGATGGTGTGCAACCCGATGTCCTCGGGTCCCGATGAGCAGCAGCCGTCGCGGTAGAAGCCGGTGATCGGGTCGCTGCCGCACGGCTCCAGTGGGCCGCCCAGTACGTTGCGGTCGGGCATGGGGTCAGTTTAGGGCGGGTTCGCCTACCGTGAGGTATGACCGTGCGAACCCGACAGCTGTTGTGGGCGGATATCGACGACATCTACCGGCGGATCCGCGAGCACCCGTTCATCACCGGACTGACCGACGGGACGTTGGGGCAGAACCGGTTTCGGCACTACCTGATACAGGATTCCCACTACCTGCGGGGCTACGCGCGTGCATTGGCCGGCTGCGCGGCGAAATCGCCGACCCACGCGGATCTGAAGATGTTCGTCGGGCACGCCGGCCAGGCGATGGCCGCGGAAGCCGAACTGCACGCCGGGCTGCTCGCGGAGCTGGGACTCGACGCCGACGCCGTCGCCGCGGTGCCGGTCGCCCCGACCACCCAGGCCTACACCAGCTATCTGCTCGCGGTGACCGCATCGGGGTCCTACGCCGAGGCCGTCGCCGCGGTGCTGCCCTGCTATTGGATCTACGCGCGAGTGGGTGAACACCTGCAGCGACAGGGCTCACCCGAGCCGTTGTTCCAACGCTGGATCGACACCTACGCGGGCGACGAGTTCCATGCGGTGGTCGACGATGTTCTGGCTGTCACCGACCGGATCGGCGCGCAGGCCTCGGCTGCGGAGTGGGAACGGATGCGTCGGCATTTCCATGCCGGCGCCCGCTATGAGTGGATGTTCTTCGACGCCGCCCACCGACTCGAGGACTGGCCGGTGTGACCGAGCCGGGCCGGCGGGGTCACCTAGACTTTGCTCCCATGACCGCTGCTGTCGCCGAACTGCTCGACTACGACGACGTCGTCGCCCGCTTCGACCCGGTTCTGGGCCTGGAAGTGCACGTCGAACTGTCCACGGCCACCAAGATGTTCTGTGGCTGCTCGACGGCCTTCGGCGCCGAGCCCAACACCCAGGTATGCCCGGTGTGCCTGGGGCTGCCCGGCTCGCTGCCGGTGGTCAACGCCACCGCCATCGAATCGGCGATCCGCATCGGGCTGGCACTCAACTGTGAGATCGCCACCTGGTGCCGGTTCGCCCGGAAGAACTACTTCTATCCCGACCAGCCGAAGAACTACCAGATCTCCCAATACGACGAGCCGATCGCCTTCAACGGCTACCTCGACGTGCCGCTGGAGGACGGATCGGTGTGGCGGGTCGACATCGAACGTGCCCACATGGAAGAAGACACCGGCAAGCTGACCCACGTGGGCAGCGACACCGGCCGCATCGAGGGCGCCAGCGAATCCCTGGTCGACTACAACCGGGCCGGGGTGCCGCTGATCGAGATCGTCACCAAGCCGATCACCGGCGCCGGTGACCGCGCCCCGCAGATCGCCCGCGCCTACGTGACCGCACTGCGCGATCTGCTGCGGTCGCTGGACGTCTCGGACGTGCGGATGGACCAGGGTTCGATGCGCTGCGACGCCAACGTATCGCTCAAGCCCACCGGGACAGTGGAATTCGGCACCCGCACCGAGACCAAGAACGTCAACTCGCTCAAGAGCGTCGAGGTCGCGGTGACCTACGAGATGCGCCGCCAGGGCGCGGTCCTGACCGGCGGCGGCACCGTGGTCCAGGAGACCCGGCACTTCCACGAGTCCGGCTACACCAGCCCGGGCCGGGCCAAGGAGACCGCCGAGGACTACCGCTATTTCCCCGAACCGGATCTGGAGCCGGTGGCTCCGGCGGCGGAGTTGGTCGAGCGCCTTCGGGGCACCATTCCCGAACTGCCCTGGTTGGCGCGCAAGAAGATCCAGGAGCAGTGGGGCATCTCCGATGAGGTGATGCGCGACCTGGTCAACGCGGGTGCGGTCGAGCTGGTGGCGGCCACCGTGGCGGCCGGCGCGTCCAGTGAAGCGGCGCGGGCCTGGTGGGGCAACTTCCTGGTGCAGAAGGCCAACGAGGCCGGCGTCGAACTCGACGCGCTGGCGATCACGCCGAAGCAGGTCGCCGCGGTGGTGGCGCTGGTGGAGTCCGGGGAGCTGTCCAACAAGCTGGCCCGCCAGGTGGTCGAAGGAGTGCTCGCCGGGGAGGGGGAGCCCGTCCAGGTGATGGCCGATCGCGGCCTGGTCGTGGTGCGTGACGACTCGGTCATCCAGGCCGCGATCGACGAGGCGCTGGCCGCCAACCCCGATGTGGCCGACAAGATCCGCAGCGGCAAGGTGCAGGCCGCCGGTGCCATCGTGGGTGCGGTGATGAAGGCCACCAAGGGACAGGCCGACGCCGCCCGGGTGCGCGAACTGGTGCTGGCCGCCTGCAGCTGAGCCGGTACCGCCGCGCAAAAACCGGGTGGCCCCTCGTAGGAGAGGCCACCCGGTAGCGGGTGAAAGCGCTGTTGCTTAGAACAGGTCGCCCAGGATGTCGCCGGAGCCGTCCCAGCCGAGCGCCATCGCGATCGACTGACCGAACTCCACCATGGCGGCCAGTGGCCCGACGGCCAGGCCCGGCAGGTCCATGACGCCGATACCTTCGCCGCCGTCGGCGACGATGCCGAGTGCGTCGACGATGGATCCTCCGCCGCTGCTGAACAGCCCGCCCAGTTCCAGGCTCAGTCCGGTCAGGTCGGTGGGCAGGCCGGCGACGATTTCGAGAGGCGGCAGGTCGATGCCAAGCTCGTCGAGGAGCGGCATCAGGTCGACGGTGCCGTAGCCGTTGAGGTAGGCGTTGACGAGGTTGGCCGGCATGTCGGTCAGGGCTTGCAGTGCCGCGTCGGTGTCGCCGCTGGCCATCGCCTCGGAAATGACGTTGATGTCATCGCTGAACTGCAACACGGGGCTGAGCGCGGTGCCGATCTCGCCCATCAGGATGCCGCTCAGTGGGGACGAGGCGAAGTTGATCAGTGCCTCCGCCAGGGGCAACGCCGACGCGTCCAGGCCAAGGGCCTCCACGATGCGCGGAACTCCGCCGTCGTCAAAGAGAATCTGGATCAGGAATTGGTGGTTGAGGAAGACCACGTCGAATAACCCGGTGCCGGTGCTGTTTACGGTGCTGTCGAGCGACGGGTACAGGATGTCGCTGTCGACGCCGGGCAGGAACGGGCCGAACAGCGCGCCCGGGGTGGCCGGAGTGTCGTCGGTGGCGGGGGTGCCGAACAGGGCATTCACATGGTTCTGGATGTCGTCGGTGACGTCGCTGAACTTCAGTGAGCCGTCGAGCAGGCCCTGGATGTAGCCGATCTGGTTGGCCAGTTGCTGCTGCAACGCCGGGAAGGGTGCGGCGGAGAAGTGGTCCTGGATGTCGGCGGCGTTGGCCTGGGCGGTCGCCAGCACGTCATCCCAGCTCGCGGTGAGCTGAACGGCGCGGGACTGCAGGTCTGACAATGCGGCAAGCGGTGCGGTCGCGGGGGTGGCTGCGATGGCTCCGGCGCCGACGAGGGCGATACCGGCGGCAACCCAGGGGGCCGCGATGGTTCGAGACATTTCTCTCATTCTTACCTAAGCGTGACGGGTGTCACGGACTCGGTAACGTTACTCGAAAGTAGCTTAGGTACAAAATTGGCGTTTAACATCGCTGTCCGATTATTTTCCTATGAAAAGACCAGCTCGTGCCGTATCCGGCCAGGCAATGCCCAGGATCGACGGTCAACGGATTCTCAAACTGGCAGTAAATACACAGGAAATATCCTGTAAGTCAGCAGCTTCGGCGCGCGGGGCTGCGGTTCGCCCGGCGGGTGGTGGGATGCCATGCAAAAACCGGGCGGTCCCCGGTGGGGGACCGCCCGGCTTCGCGGGTGGTGCTTGTCGGACGTCAGCCGATCAGATCGGCGCCGGCATCGACACCGTCGTCCAGCCAACCCAGCGGGTTGGGGATGCCGTCCCAGCCGAGCTGTTCGGCGATGATCATGCCGATGCTCTCCAGGGCGCCCCACGGGCCGACCGCGGTCGCCGGAGCGTCCATCTCGCCGAGGATCGGAACATTGCTGACGTGCAGGCCCAGCGAGTTGAGGATGGAGCCGCCGACGTGCTCCATGCCGAGGTTGCTGGGGGTCATGATCACATCGCCGGGGGTCAGCAGCCCGCCGAAGGCAAAGCTGAGCCCGTCGAGGGCGGCGCCCTCGGGTAGTGGGACCAGGCCGGTCTCGTTGATCAACGGGATCAGGCCGCTCAGGTCCAGGGTGGCGCCGTTGAGCCAGGCGCCGACCATGTTGGCCGGAATGTTGATCAGTTCCTGCAGTGCCGCGCTCAGATCGGCGTCGTCGCCGGTCAGCGCATGGCCGATACCGTCGAAGCTGTTGGCCAGCGCAACCCAGGGGCTGATCGACGGGCCGAGCGCGCCGATCAGCAGGCCACTCAGCGGCGAGGACAGCAGCTCGACGATCGTCGGGATCGGCTCGTCGGGCGCGGGGAATCCCAAGAACTCGGCGCCGCCGGTCAGTGCCAGGAACACCATGTTGTGGTTGACCTCGGCCGAGTAGCCCAGCTGCCCGCCGATGTACTCCGGGTCGGCGTCGAAGAACGTCACGGCCTTGCCCACGGCGTCGGCGTTGTCCTGCATGGCGTTGAGTACGTCGTCGTTGGTCAGCGTGCCGTCGGACAGCCCGTCCTGGTAGGCGGCCTGATTGACGAGCATCTGCTGCACGGCGATGAACGGGTTGCGGTCGAAGACCGTCCACAGTTCCTCGGCGTTGGTCTTGGCGGCGTCGAACACGTCCTGCCAGGCGCCGAACAGGTCGAGGCCGGCGGTCAGGGTCACGGCGGGCGCCTGCGCGGCGGCGAGGTCGGGCAGCGTCGCGGTGATCGGAGTGGCGGCGATGGTGCCGGCACCGACGAGCGCGATGCCTGCCGCGACCCAGGGGGCGGGGGCGAGGTGTTGCATGGGTCTCCTAGTTACGTGAGCGTGACGGCTGCCACGACGTCGAAACCTTACTTGAAAGTAGGTTATACGCAACTGGGTGAAGCGATAACAATATCCGCTGGTCAAGCTGGCAATGTGATTACTGAACTCGCGGTATCGGGTACTTCGCTTCAATAATTCTTAGGAAATTCATAGAAATATAGCGGAACAATGCGGACACGGGAACGTCGGAAGTGAACCGTTGCGTGTGATGGGGTACGGCGGTTCGGCCGTCGAAATTGCGCCGGCGGCGCGAGCCCGGGGGAGCTAGTCCTTGTCGTCGTTGGCGCGCGGGAAGCCGCCGCCGGACGGGAACAGCGGGAACACCACGTCGTCGAGCTTCTCGGCGTCGCCGGCCGTCTTGTTCACCGTGGCGCCCCAGACGTTGCCGTCGGGCGACATCTTGACCGCCCAGACGTGCCCGTGGGTGTCTTGGCGCATGACTTCGGGTTCGCTGGTGACCGAACCGGTACCGGATGCCATGCGCACCGCTACCGTCTGCTTGGTGTTGACCAGGTTGACCAGCACGATGCCGTCCTGGGCCGCACAGCCCGCGACGCCCGGCTTGTCCGGCCACGTCCACACCGTCGACACCCGGGAGTCCTTGGTGATGCGTTGCAGCCGGTCGCCGTCGGGCGTGCGGTCGGTGACGTACAGCGAGCCGTCGACGTGGTCGATGCACAGTCCGCCGCCGGCACCCATTCCGCTCAGCGCGGTGGTGGGTGCGGCCTGTCCGATGGTGGTGGGCTGCTCGATGCGCAGTACCTTGCCGGCCGTCGACGCGGGATCTGCGGCGGCGGCGGGATTACCCGCATCGCCGGTCAGTACCACCAGGGTGGTTTTGCTGGTGAAGATCAGGGCCCCGGTGTTGCCGGTCGCGCCTTTGGGGATTCCTGTCAGGATGTCTTTGGGGACGTCGCCGTCGGCGATCCGGATGACCCGGTTGTCGGTGGGAGTGCTGATGTAGGCGTACATCAGGCGGTCCTGCGTGTAGGTCGGCGACAGCACGATGTCCATCAGTCCGCCGTCGCCGGCCGGATCGACACCGATCACGGTCTTGACCTTGGGTTCGGCGGTCAGCGACACCTCTTTGACCGCGCCGGTGGTCCGCTCGGCCACCAATGCCGATTTGCTGTCGGCGTGCATGATCAGGCCACTCGTGCTCTCCAGGCAGCCCTGCATCACGCCCGGTGCCGGGCACTGTTTGGGGAACGGGTTGGCCGGCAGAGGAGGTGGCGGCGGGGGAGTCGTGGTCGGCGCCATCCCGCGGCGCGGCACGTTGGTGAACGGCTGGGACTGCGCGTCGTCGAAGTGGGCGCAGCCGGTCAGAACCAGTAGTGCCGCGCACAGCACGACAGGTACCCGGTGAAGCCGCCCGCGTATGCGCATGCCCGTCAGGTTACGTATAGCGAGTCGGGGGCGCCACGAGGCCCACGGTGACATCGCGTGGGGTTGGCCCGTGTCGGATTCGATTCGCTAACGAAGCGGTTCAAATCCCCAATCCCGCCGAGGTTGCCCTTACCCTGGCAGGGTGACCAGTGATGGGGAGGGCGCACGCTGGCGTCGGCCGGGTGGGACCACCGACTCAGACAGGGGGCGCCCCAACTCGGCGCACCTGGTAGATCCAGAGGACGACATGCCATCGGCGAGCTACACCGGCGATTTCGAGACCGCCGCGATTCCGGCCTACGACCCGACGGGTTCCGGCGCCATGGCGGGGGGCTACAGTCCGCTGCCCTACGCCGAACCGCAGGCGAGCCCCGGGCGTGTCGGAGGTCCGAGCGCCGCGGCCGGCGATGCGGATGAGCCCTTTCGCGCGCTGGACCGGCGCGGCACCCAGGATCTCGGCTTACTGATCCTGCGGACGGGCCTGGGTGTGCTGCTCGTCGCCCACGGCCTGCGTCAACTGTTCGGGTGGTGGGGCGGTCGAGGAGTAACCGGCGTGAAGCACGCCATCGCCGAGGCCGGCTATCAGCACGCCGACATCCTGACCTATGCCGCGGGCGGCGGCCAGATCGCGGCCGGATTGTTGCTGGTACTGGGCCTGTTCACGCCGCTGGCAGCGGCCGGGGCGCTGGCGTACTTCATCAACGGCGTGCTCGCCGGGGTCGCCTCGCAGAACGAGGGTCGCTTCGGCCTGTTCCTGCCGGACGGCCACGAGTATCACGTCGTCCTGATCGTGGTGGCGGTGGCGATCATCCTGGTCGGTCCCGGCCGGTACGGGCTCGACGGTGACCGCGGCTGGGCCCGGCGTCCCTTCATCGGTTCCATCGCGGCGTTGGTGATCGGCATCGCCGGCGGCATCGCGATGTGGGTCTTCCTCAACGGGACCAACCCGCTCGGCTGACGCCCGGGCGGCGCTGTGCCGCCGCCCGATCAGCGATAGGGGTTGGGCACCCGTCCTCCGCTGGCCTCGGTCAGCAGCGGCAGGGTCGCGAAGCTCACCGCGGGCAACCGCAGCGTCCCGCCGTCGTTCAGGTGCGCCAGCGCCCACGATCCCCGGGTGAATCCCAGCCCGGCGATGTCGTCCCAGTTCACCGATCGGCTGCCCAGTAGCGTCCGCGCGGTGACACGCTGCGCGTCGGCAACGGTTCGCCAGCGGGCGATCAGTACCGATAGCAGCACCGGTAACGCCAGTAGTGGCGCGGACCAGGGCCAGGTCAACACGGGGACCAGTAGGCCCAGGGTCAGGAAACCGACCGCGAAGTGGGCCATCGGCGAAATGCGGATCACCAAGGGTGCGGATTCGGGTGATGGAGACGCCACCACCGCATGATGTCATCGCGATGCCGGTGACGCGGAATCGTGGGTGGCCGACGGCGCGGCAACAATAAATATTGACTACTTATTTTATCTGCTGCATCATGGGCGCATGCCACCGACCAAGCCCCGGCGAACTCAGGCGGAGCGCACCGCCGAGACGCGGCGCGCATTGCTGGAGGCGACGCTCGATGCGCTGGTGGAGGTGGGTTTCAAGGGGACGACCACCACCGAGGTGGCTCGCCGTGCCGGCATGTCGGTGGGGGCGCTGCAAGGGCATTTCCCGACGAAGATCGGTCTGCTGACCGCCGCCATCGAGTTCGCGCTGAACCGTCGCATCGAAGAGTTCGAGGTGCTGATCTCGGGACTGGATTCGGCGACCGACAAGCTCGACGAGGCCATCGACCTGTTGTGGTCGATGTATTCCGGCCCGACTTTCACCGCATCGCACGAACTGTGGGTGGCCGCCCGCACCGACCCCGATCTGGCGCCCGCGGTGATCGAAACCGATCGGCAGTTCTCGGCGGCCTGCGACCGGGTATACGCCGAGTTGTTGGCGTCGGCGGAAGCGGCCGGTACCGAGACCAAGCCGTCGCGCATCGGCCCGCAGATGACCTTCGCGCTGATGAACGGCCTGGCGATGTCGCGATCGATCGCCGGATACGAACCGCTGGACACCGCCGAGATCCTCGACGCCTTCAAAGTGCTGGCCCGGCCACTGGTGGCCGGCCTGCCGACCCGACAAGACGAACCACAGCCCGAGGGGGAGCCATGACCGCCGAAAACCAGCGCGGCACCGCAGCGGTACAGCCGCGCCGCATCCGTTTCAACTACCCGGTGGCTTCCCTGCAACGGCACTTCGTCAAGGGCGACCTGGTGATGAGTCACATGATCGCCCACCTGTCGGCGGTGTTCCCCGAAGGCGAAGATTTCTTCATCCGTTCGGTGCGTCGCTACGCCGACCAGATCACCGATCCGGTGCTCAAAGAACAGGTCAAGGGATTCATCGGGCAAGAGGTGACGCACGGTCGCGAGCACCGCGCACTCAACGAGCGACTCCAGCAGATGGGATACCCCACCCACCGGATCGACCGGCTGGTGAACCGGCGCCAGCGGGCCATCGAACGGCGATTCTCCCCGCTGACCTGTCTGGCGATCACCGCTGCCCTCGAACATTTCACCGCGGTGTTCGCCGAGACCCTGCTCACCGACGAGCGTGCCCAGGCTCTGCTGGGCACCTCGGAGGTGCGGTCCATGCTGCTGTGGCATGCCATCGAGGAGTCCGAGCACCGCTCGGTCGCCTTCGACGTCTACCGGGCCGTCGGTGGCGATGAGGCCCGGCGGATCCGCACGATGCGGATCATTCGGTTCACCTTCCCGATGGCGGTGTCGCTGAACACCATCTTGTCGCTGCTGGCGGATCCGGCGGCCTACCACCCGGTGCGGCTCATCCGTAGCTTCGCCGCACTGCGGCACTCGCCGTTCCTGACCCGAGACGTCTTTCGTCGCCTGGGCGACTACCTACGGCCCGGCTTTCATCCGGACGACCACGACAACACCGCGCTGCTCGAGCGCTGGGAGGCGGAGCTGTTCGGTGAGCAAGGAACACTGGTCGGCCATTTGAGCTGAGCGCTCGCTCATTTGACGCTGGGATGGTGCAGCGGCTACCGTCGTCTGCTATGGACAACGGCATGCTCGTAGTAGCCCACTGCGCGTTGGTTGTTGCCTGAACTCGCAACCACCGACGCGCAACCCTCGTGCAGCAGCTGAGCTGGCGGGGGTTTTTTGTTGCCACCAGTGCCCAAAGACACAGTCGTCGAAGACAAAGAGGAAACCGTGAGCGCACCCACCACGCGACCGCCGGAGCGGTCGGCAGATGCTCAGCCGGCCGGCGGGACTTCGGCCGCCGCCAAGACCACCGACGAGGCGACGGCCCAGGCCAAGTCGCCCGCCAAGCGCGTTGCGCCGGAGCAGATGACCGGTGCCCAGTCGGTGATCCGGTCGCTGGAGGAACTCGATGTCGATGTGATCTTCGGCATCCCCGGCGGCGCCGTGCTGCCGGTCTATGACCCGCTGTTCGATTCCAAGAAGCTGCGCCACGTACTGGTCCGCCATGAGCAGGGCGCCGGGCATGCCGCCAGCGGCTACGCCCACGCCACCGGCCGGGTCGGCGTCATGATGGCCACGTCGGGACCGGGTGCCACCAACCTGGTGACTCCGTTGGCCGATGCGCAGATGGACTCGATCCCGGTGGTCGCGATCACCGGTCAGGTCGGTCGCCAGCTGATCGGTACCGACGCCTTCCAAGAGGCCGACATCTCCGGCATCACCATGCCGATCACCAAGCACAACTTCCTGGTCCGCAACGGCGACGACATCCCGCGGGTGATCGCCGAGGCGTTCCACATCGCGGCGAGCGGAAGGCCCGGGGCGGTTCTCGTCGACATCCCCAAGGATCTGTTGCAGGGGCAGTGCACGTTCGCCTGGCCGCCGCGACTGGACCTGCCCGGCTACAAGCCCACCACCAAGCCGCACAGCCGTCAGGTCCGCGAGGCCGCCAAGCTGATCTCCGCCGCGACCCGGCCGGTGTTGTATGTCGGCGGTGGTGTGATCCGCGGCGACGCCTGTGCCGAACTGGCCGAGCTGGCCGAGTTGACCGGCATCCCGGTGGTCACCACCTTGATGGCGCGCGGCGCGTTCCCCGACAGTCACCGCCAGCATCTGGGTATGCCCGGCATGCACGGCACCGTCGCGGCGGTGGCGGGGTTGCAGCGCTCCGATCTGCTGATCACCCTCGGTGCCCGGTTCGACGACCGGGTCACCGGGCAGTTGGACTCGTTCGCCCCCGAGGCCAAGGTGATTCACGCCGACATCGACCCGGCCGAGATCGGCAAGAACCGGCACGCCGACGTCCCGATCGTGGGTGACGTCAAGGCCGTCATCACCGAGTTGCTCGAGGTGCTTCGGCGCGGCGAACTGTCGTTGGAGTTGGCCGACTGGTGGGCTTACCTCGATGACGTCCGCTCGACCTACCCGTTGAGCTACGGCCCGCAGAGCGACGGCAGCCTGTCGCCGGAGTACGTGATCGAGACGTTGGGCCGCATCGCCGGACCCGAGGCGCTCTACGTCGCCGGCGTCGGCCAGCACCAGATGTGGGCCGCGCAGTTCGTGAAGTACGAGAACCCGCGCACGTGGCTGAACTCCGGAGGCCTGGGCACCATGGGCTTTGCGATCCCCGCGGCGATGGGGGCCAAGATGGGCCGCCCGGACGCCGAGGTGTGGGCGGTCGACGGCGACGGCTGCTTCCAGATGACCAACCAGGAACTGGCCACCTGCGCCATCGAGGGCATTCCGATCAAGGTGGCGTTGATCAACAACGGCAACCTGGGCATGGTGCGCCAGTGGCAGACCCTGTTCTACGGGGAGCGCTACTCACAGACAGATCTGGCCACCCACTCCCGTCGCATCCCGGACTTCGTGATGCTGGCCGAGGCTCTCGGCTGTGTCGGATTGCGTTGCGAACGTGAGGAAGATGTCGAAGCCGTGATCAACCAGGCGCGGGCGATCAACGACCGGCCGGTGATGGTCGAGTTCGTCGTCGGCGCCGACGCGCAGGTGTGGCCGATGGTGGCCGCCGGCACCAGCAATGATGAGATCCAGGCGGCACGCGGCATCCGGCCGCTGTTCGACGACGACGACAACGAGGGGCACGCGTGATGGCGACAGGCTGGAAGACCCACACGCTTTCGGTGCTCGTCGAAGACAAGCCCGGTGTGCTTGCCCGGGTGGCGGCGCTGTTCTCGCGACGCGGCTTCAACATCGAGTCGCTGGCGGTCGGTGCCACCGAGACGAAGAACATGTCGCGGATGACGATCGTCGTCTCGGTGGAGGACACCCCGCTCGAGCAGATCACCAAGCAGCTCAACAAGCTGATCAACGTCATCAAGATCGTCGAGCAGGAAGAGGACAACTCGGTCTCGCGCGAGATCGCGCTGATCAAGGTCCGCGCCGACGCGGGTACCCGTGGCCAGATCGTCGAGGCCGTGAACCTGTTCCGCGCCAGGGTGATCGATGTCTCTCCGGAATCGTTGATCATCGAGGCCACCGGTACACCGGCCAAGTTCGATGCACTGCTGCGCGTGCTGGAGCCCTATGGCATCCGCGAAATCGTCCAATCGGGTCTCGTATCGTTGTCTCGCGGTCCGCGCGGCATCGGCACCACCAAATAGTCCCCCCAGAAATAGCCAGTAGAGATAGTTAGGAAGCAAAAGTGGCAGTTGAGATGTTCTACGACGACGACGCCGACCTGTCGATCATCCAGGGTCGCAAGGTCGGGGTCATCGGCTACGGCAGCCAGGGCCACGCGCACTCGCTGAGCCTGCGCGACTCCGGCGTGCAGGTGAAGGTGGGCCTCAAGGAGGGCTCGAAGTCCCGTGAGAAGGTCGCCGAGCAGGGCCTGGAGGTCGACACTCCGGCCGAGGTCGCCAAGTGGGCGGACGTGATCATGGTGCTCGCGCCCGACACCGCGCAGGCGGAGATCTTCAAGAACGACATCGAGCCCAACCTGGAAGACGGCAATGCGCTGTTCTTCGGCCACGGACTGAACATCCACTTCGGTCTGATCAAGGCACCGGCCAACGTCACCGTCGGCATGGTCGCTCCCAAGGGGCCCGGCCACCTGGTGCGTCGCCAGTTCGTCGACGGCAAGGGCGTCCCGGCCCTGATCGCCATCGACCAGGACCCCAAGGGCGAAGGTCAGGCGCTGGCGCTGTCCTACGCCAAGGGCATCGGCGGCACCCGCGCCGGCGTCATCAAGACCACCTTCAAGGAAGAGACCGAAACCGACCTCTTCGGTGAGCAGGCCGTGCTGTGCGGTGGCACCGAAGAACTGGTCAAGACCGGTTTCGAGGTCATGGTCGAGGCGGGCTATGCCCCGGAGATGGCGTACTTCGAGGTGCTGCACGAGCTGAAGCTGATCGTCGACCTGATGTACGAGGGCGGCATCGCCCGGATGAACTACTCGGTCTCCGACACCGCGGAGTTCGGCGGCTACCTGTCCGGCCCGCGGGTGATCGACGCCGGCACCAAGGAGCGGATGCGCGCGATCCTGTCCGACATTCAGGACGGCACCTTCGTCAAGCGGCTGGTGGCCAACGTCGAGGGCGGCAACAAGGAACTCGAAGGCCTGCGTAAGGAGAACGCCGAGCACCCCATCGAGGTCACCGGCAAGAAGCTGCGCGATCTGATGAGCTGGGTGGACCGGCCCATCACCGAGACCGCCTGATATCGAGCCTTCGAACTTGTCGCGGTAGCCGTCGGCGCCGCCGCAACAGGAAAGTAGAGAGGGGCCCCTTCCCGCGGAAGGGGCCCCTCGTCTTTCGCCGGTGGGTGGGCCTAGAGGCCGCCGAGCAAACCGTCGAGCATGCCCGACAGGTCGATGTTGGCGAAGATTCCGGAGAGATCGATGTTGGCGAAGATGTCGGACAGGTCGATGTTGGCGAACATGTCGGACAGGTCGAAGTTGGCGAATATGTCCGATAGGTCGATGCTGGCCAGCATGTCGACCAAGCCGTCGAAGATGCTGGCGAAGTCGATGTTCGACAGCAGATCGGCGAAGCCGGTGAAGATGCCCGACAGGTCGATGTTGGCCAGCATCTCGGTGATGCTGCTGAAGATGCTGGCGAAGTCGAACTCGGCGAAGAAGTCGGTGATCCCGTCGACGATGCCGACGAAGAAGTCGCTGATGCCACTGAAGATGCCGGCCAGGTCGAAGTCGGCGAGGAAGTCGCTGATGCCGCTGAAGATGCCGGCGAAGTCGAAGCCGGTGAAGGCGTCGACCAATCCGTCGAACGCCCCGCCGGCGTCGGCGGTCAGCGTAATGGCCGCTATCGGGGGGCTCGCCGGTGTGACCACCACGGGCGTGGCGGCAATCGCCCCGGCGCCGATGATCGCGGCACCGGCCAGAGCGAGCGGGCGAAGACTGGCATGCATGGTTCTCTCCTTAGGGTTGTGACCCGTGACACCCCCGGAGAGATTTGTGCCCTCCGCCACAAGTGAGGCAGAGACTACAGCAAACCTGACAGTAAGTCGTTAGTTGCCTGGGAAATATCTGGCGATCTACGAAAAAGGCAAGTTCATCGGGTATCTATGTGTGCCCGCGGGGATATCATTTCGCGGCCTTCATGGGGCCAGATTCGGCAGCTGGCGAATGCCGAACTCGCGGCGCAACACGGTGCGGGCGGCGTAATATCCGGCCATTCCGTGCACGCCGGCACCGGGTGGTGTGGCCGCCGAGCACAGATACACGCCGGGAATCGGGGTCGTCCACGGGTCGATCCGCGGTGTCGGTCCGGTGATGGCCCGCCACGCGTTGTTGCCGCCCGCGGCGATGTCGCCGCCGACGTAGTTGGCATTGTGGTGAGTCAGTCCGGCTGCCGGTATCGACCGCACCGCGACCACGATGTCGCGGAATCCGGGAGCGAAGCGCTCGATGGTGGCGGTGACCGCTTCGGCCTGGTCGACCGTGGAGCCGGCGGGAACGTGGGCGTAGGCCCACATCGGCCGTCTGCCGCCGGCGTCGATCCGGCCGGGGTCGACCAGGTGCGGTAGCGCAGCCAGGACCATCGGCCGCTGAGCGTGCCGACCGGCGGCGACGTCGGCCTCGGCTTGTGCCATTTGTTGGCGGTTGCCGCCGAGATGCAGGGTGGGGGTTGTCGCCAGGCGCGGATCGGACCAGGGCACCTCGCCGGAGAGCACGAAATCGACTTTGGCGGCGGCCGAGCCGAATCGATAGCGCCCCAATGCTTTTGCGTACCGAGTGGGTAATGCGTCGCCGTAGATCGACAGCAATGCCGTCGGTGCGGTATCGAACAACACCACCCCGCCGGGTGGCGTGGACACCGGCGTATCGGCGGCCAGTTCGCCACCGTGTGCGATCAGGTCGGCGATGAGGGCATCGGTGATCGCCTGGCTGCCGCCGACCGGGATCGGCCAGCCGACGGTATGACCCAGAGTCGCCAGCATCATGCCCGCGCCGGCTGAGGTCACCGAGGGCAGTCGCGAGATCGTGTGGGCGGCAACGCCGGTATACAACGCACGTGCGTCGTCGCCCGTCAGCGCCGCGTTCCAAGCCGGCCCCGCCTGCCCGGCCATTCGCAGTCCCAAGCGGGCGACCGTGGTCAATCCCGAGGGGACCGACCGCTTGTCACCGAGCAGGAACCGCACCACTGCGGCACTGTCGGCGACCAGCGGCCCCATCAACCGCTTCCATGACGAACCGTCCTGCAGTTCCGCGCAGGTGCGGTCCAGGTCCCGGTAGGCGATCGCGGCCGGCCCGTCGTCCAGCGGATTGCCGTAGGAGACCTCCGGGGCGTTGACCTGCACACCACGGGCGGCCAGGTCGAATTCGGTGAAGAACGGCGAAGCCAGCGCCAGGGGATGCACCGCCGAGCAGATGTCGTGGGAGACGCCGGAGAACTCCGGATCGGCGGCGGTGCGGGCCCCGCCGCCGAAGGTGGGTTGGGCTTCCAAAACCTGTACCGACAGGCCGGCGCGGGCGCAGATGACTGCGGCGGCCAGGCCGTTGGGTCCACTACCGACGACGGTGACGTCCATTCGTCGATGGTAGGGAAGGGCCGAGACTTGCGGTGCAGTACGGGGTCGGCGGGTGCCTGCCAAGACTGTGATCTTCGCAGGCACCCGCCGAGTGTTCTTCAATCCGAAGCAACGGGCCGACGTGTCGGCGTCGCGCTGCAGAGGGGTGGCTCCCTAGTCGGCTGCACCCAGGTCCATCGTCGAGGTGACGATCTCCCACAGGTTTGTCAATGCCGACATCAGGCCGGTCGCTTCGCCTGTGATGTCGCCGGAACCATCGCCCGGGAAAGCGAATCCGATCGCGTTGAAGATCGAACCACCGGTACCCAGGTTCTCCGGGTCGGCGGGATCGAAATCGGCGGGGTCACCGATGGTGACGCCCTCGGTCAACAGGCCGCCCAGCGCGATGTCGAGTCCGCTAAGAGCGCCGGGCGGGAAGAGGCCGCTGTCATCGAAGAGGGGCAACAGCCCGGACAGGTCCAAGGTGGTGCCGTTCAACAAGGCATCGAAGACGTTTTCGGGAGCCGCCAGCAGTGCGTCGAGCACTTGATCGAAGTCGCCGTCTTCCAGGCCGGCGAGGATGTCCTGGAAGCTGTTGTAAAGCTCCACGATGGGGCTGAGTAGCGGTCCCAGCGCGCCGATGAGCACTCCGCTGATCGGCGAGCTGATGAAGTTGATCACCGCGAGCATGTCGTCGTCGAGAGCGGGGGTGCCGTCCCCGTACGGCGGGATCCCGTTGAACGTACTCCACAGGAAGCCGTGGTTGAGGTCGGTGGTCAGGAATGCCGCCGGCTGCATCACGTCGTAGTTCGGTTCCCCGAGGAACGTGATGGCCTGGAACACGTCGCCCATGCCATCGGCGGAGGCGCTGAGCTGGATCTCGGGGAGATGCGTTGTGGTCACCGGGGCGACCGGTGTGGCAGCGATGGCGCCAGCCGCGAGAGCGGCGACGCTCATTGCCGCGTAGGGGCGCAGCAGATTTTGCATGGGTGGTATCCCTCCGGTTAGTTAACGACGAGTTCTAAGCAAACTTATAATTACACAAATTTTTGCTATGGCAAGGGTTTTTGGTCACCGGCCGTCTTGTGCGCCGGCTCGTCGGCGGGAGGGTCCGGTCGCATGGCTTGGGGCCGGTGATTCGGTGGGGCCGCGCAGCCGCGGACGTGCTGATGGGATTTTTCTAGAACATGTTCATCGTTTGCGACACCGCGCAATGAAACTGTAATAACCCCTAGTTGTGCTAGATGCTGGGCTAGCCACTGAATTTGCCGATCTGCCGCAATGTGAAGCTGTGACTTGCGGTGGAACTTTCCGGGTGGGGCGAGACCGCTGAGGGCGTGCCGCGGCGGTGTCGGTTCCATAGATACATAAGAAAAACATGTGTAAACAATGTGTTTAACGAAACCGCGGGGTGCGAAAAGTGCAGGTTCATCTGCGTCTGGCAAATCTCTCCCGGATCTTTCCCCGGGGTAGGGCGCCGCCAGCGCGGGGCTGCGGATAATTCGGCGGGCGTGATGCGCAGACGAGGTGAGCAGCGTCGCCGCGCGGCTGCCATAGGCAAACCCGAACGAAGCCGCCGAACATCAGCCACTAGGCTGTCCGGGTGACTCTGCCTGTGGTTTTGATCGCTGACAAACTCGCCCAATCCACCGTCGCCGCGCTCGGCGACCAGGTCGAGGTTCGCTGGGTGGACGGCCCGGACCGGGAGAAGTTGCTGGCCGCCGTGCCGGATGCCGACGCGCTGCTGGTGCGTTCGGCCACCACCGTCGACGCAGAGGTGCTGGCCGCCGGTACCAAACTCAAGATCGTCGCGCGCGCCGGTGTCGGCCTGGACAACGTCGACGTCGACGCCGCCACCGCCCGCGGCGTGCTGGTGGTCAACGCCCCGACCTCCAACATTCACAGCGCCGCCGAGCATGCGATCGCGCTGATGCTGGCCGCCGCGCGTGAGATCCCGGCAGCCGACGCTTCGCTGCACGCCAAGCAGTGGAAGCGTTCCTCGTTCTCCGGTACCGAAATCTACGACCACACCGTCGGCGTGGTCGGTCTCGGTCGCATCGGGCAGTTGGTGGCCCAGCGATTGGCCGCATTCGGCGCGCACATCGTCGCCTACGACCCCTACGTGTCGGCGGCCCGCGCCGCCCAGCTGGGCATCGAGCTGTTGTCCCTCGACGACCTGTTGGCGCGTGCCGACTTCATCTCGGTGCACCTGCCGAAGACCCCCGAAACCGCGGGGCTGATCGGCAAGGAGAACCTGGCCAAGACCAAGCCGGGTGTCATCATCGTCAACGCCGCCCGCGGTGGACTGATCGACGAGGCCGCGCTGGCCGAGGCGATCACCAGCGGCCACGTCCGGGCCGCCGGCCTGGACGTGTTCGCCACCGAGCCGTGCACCGATTCGCCGTTGTTCGACCTGCCCCAGGTGGTCGTGACCCCGCACCTGGGCGCCTCGACCGTCGAGGCGCAGGACCGGGCCGGTACCGATGTCGCCAAGAGCGTAAAGCTGGCGCTGGCCGGCGAATTCGTCCCCGACGCGGTCAACGTCGGCGGTGGCGCGGTCAGCGAGGAGGTTGCGCCGTGGCTGGACCTGGTGCGCAAACTCGGCCTGCTCGCCGGTGCGCTCTCCGACTCCCTGCCGGTATCGCTGTCGGTGCAGGTGCGCGGTGAACTCGCATCGGAAGAAGTTGGCGTGCTGCGGCTTTCGGCGTTGCGCGGCCTGTTCTCCGCGGTCATCGAAGACCAGGTGACGTTCGTCAACGCGCCGGCGCTGGCCGCCGAACGCGGCGTGGACGCCGAGATCGGCACCGCCAGCGAAAGCCCCAACCACCGCAGTGTCGTCGAGCTGAAGGCGGTCACCGCCGACGGCGCGACCGTCACCGTCGCCGGCACCCTGTCCGGCACCCAGCAGGTGGAGAAGATCGTCGAGATCAACGGCCGCCACTTCGACCTGCGGGCCCAGGGCGTCAACCTGATCGTCAACTACGCCGACCAGCCCGGTGCGCTCGGCAAGATCGGCACCCTGCTGGGAGCGGCGGACATCAACATCCAGGCCGCGCAACTCTCCGAGGACGCCGCCGGAACCGGTGCGACCATTCTGCTGCGGGTCGACCGCGGTGTCCCCGAGGATGTGCGCTCCGCCATCGGCGCGGCCGTCGGCGCCAACAAGCTGGAAGAGGTTGACCTGGCATGAGTGTCAAACTTGCGGTCATCCCTGGCGACGGTATCGGCCCCGAGGTCATCGCCGAGGCGGTCAAGGTGCTCGACGCGGTGCTGCCGGGCGTGGAGAAGACCCACTACGACCTGGGCGCCAGGCGTTACCACGCCACCGGCGAGATCCTGCCGGACTCGGTGCTCGAGGAGATCCGCGGCCACGACGTGATCCTGCTCGGCGCCATCGGGGATCCCTCGGTGCCGTCCGGTGTGCTCGAGCGCGGCCTGCTGCTGCACGCCCGCTTCGCCCTGGACCACCACGTCAACCTGCGGCCCGGCCGCCTGTATCCGGGCGTGGCCAGCCCGCTGGCCGACCCGCCCGAGATCGACTTCCTGGTGGTCCGCGAAGGTACCGAGGGGCCGTACACCGGCAACGGTGGCGCGTTGCGCGTCGGCACACCGCACGAGGTGGCCACCGAGGTCAGCGTCAACACCGCATTCGGCGTGGCCCGGGTGGTGCGGTACGCCTTCGAGAAGGCCCGCGCCCGGCGCAAGCACCTGACCCTGGTGCACAAGAACAACGTGCTGGCCTACGCCGGATCGCTGTGGACCCGCGCGGTCGCCGAGATCGCCAAGGACTACCCGGACGTGGAGACGGCCTACACCCACGTGGACGCCGCCACCATCTATCTGGTGACCGACCCCGGCCGGTTCGATGTGATCGTCACCGACAACCTGTTCGGCGACATCGTCACCGACCTGGCCGGTGCCGTCTGCGGCGGGATCGGTCTGGCGGCCAGCGGCAACATCGATGCCACCGGCACCAACCCGTCGATGTTCGAACCGGTGCACGGCAGTGCGCCCGACATCGCCGGGCAGGGCATCGCCGACCCGACCGCGGCCATCACCTCGGTGGCCATGCTGCTGGGCCACATCGGGGAGGCCGCGGCGGCCGAACGCGTCGACGCGGCGGTCGCGAAGCACCTGGCCACCCGCGGCGCGGAGAAGTTGTCCACCAGCGCCACCGGCGATCGGATTCTGGGCCTGCTCTAGTCGGCGGGATCCGGGCCCGCCGGCACGAGCGGGAACGCGGCCAGCGGGAACAGCGCACAGACGGCGAACGCCAGCGGGTACCCCGCCACGCCGATCAGTGTGCCGAACAACGGCGGCACCACGCCGGCGGCGAAGTGCTGGCTGGTGTTCTGGGTGCCCAGCGCCCGCCCACTCCAGAACGGGCCGGCGATCTCGGCGATCGCGGTGAACGCCAATCCGTTGTCCGACACCGTGATCGCCGAAGCCAGCACGATGATCACGACACTGATCGGCCAGTTGGCCCAGGACGTCAGCGCCAACGCGAGCATGGCGACCGCGGCGGCGACGGCGATGGTGCGGATCGGTCGCAGCCGTGAGCCGACGTGATCCGACCAGCGGCCGGCCCCGATCCGGCCGGCCGCCCCCAACAGCTGGCTGACGGTGACCACCGCACCGGCCGCTCCCGCGGACCAGCCCCGCTCGGCCATCAGCCACACCAGCATGAACGTCCACACCATTGCCTGCGGCACCACCAGTAGCACCGACAGTGCATGGATCCGCCACAGCATCGCCGAGCCGCGGTAGGGATTGGCCAGGTGCTCGGCGGGGGCCGCCGCCCGGGGCGGACGCGGCGGATCGCTGACCCCCACCACGCAGGCCACCGCGGCGGCCGCGCACACGATCGCCGGGAACAGCAGGGCGGAGCCGATGCCATGGTGTTGAGCTATGCGGGGAATCACCAAGGCGCCCAATCCAACTCCCAGCGGTTGGGCGGTCTGGCGGATACCCATCGCCAACCCGCGCTGATGCGCCGGAAACCACCCGACCACCAGTCGGCCGCTGGCACTGTTGCTGCTGGCTGCGGCCATCCCGCCCAACAGTAGGAAGACTCCGGTGGTACTCAGCGAACCGGCCGAGGCGGCCTGCGCCGCACCGAAAGCGGCCAACGCGGTCAGCGCCGATCCGGCTACCAGCACCAGTCGCTCGCCCCACCGGTCGACCAGGTAACCCCAGGCGATCAGGGTGGCGACCAGACCGAAGCTGGGCAGCGAGGACAGCAGCCCGGCGTGTGCCAGGTCCAGGCCGTGGTCGCTGTGCAACGTGGGGATCAGGAACGCGACACCGTTGATGAAGACGTTGGTGCACAACGTCGCTGCCAATGCCAGACCGAGGATCATCCAGCGGCGCGCGCCACCGATCGCCTCACCGGTCATCCGGTGATCGTCGCACGCTGTCTCGACCGCAGACCAACCGCCGGGTGCTACACCGGGTCGAAGACGCGGCTGGCGATGAATGTCGGCCGTGGCGCCGCGGCACCGTACGGCTCCACCAGGGTGTTCTCCACGCTGTTGTAGACGATGAAGACGTTCGAGCGGGCATAGGGCGTGATGTTGCTGCTCGAGCCGTGCATGCAGTTGCTGTCGAAGAACACCGCCGAACCGGCCGGGCCGGTGATCTGCTGAATCCCGTGCTGGTCGGCCAGCCAGGTCAGGCTCGCGTCGTCGGGTGTCCCGATCTCCTGCTCGACCAGAGACGAACGGTAGTGATCCGGCGGAGTCGCGCCCGGGCACGAAACGAACCAGCGGTGCGAACCGGGCATGATCATCAGGGACCCGTTGCTGTCCAGGTTCTCGGTGAGCGCCAGCGAGACACTGACCGCGCGCGGCGTCGGCATCCCGTCTTCGGCGTGCCAGGTCTCGAAATCGGAGTGCCAGTAGAACTCCCGGCCGTTGAATCCCGGCTTGAAGTTGACCCGACTCTGATGCACGTACACATCCGAGCCCAGCAGTTGGCGGGCCGGGCCCACCAGTCGGGGGTCGCGCACCAGCGCGGCGAACGCGGGGCTGATCCGGTGTACCTCGAAGATCGACCGGACCTGCCCGCTGTCACGTTCGCAGATGGACCGTTCGTCGGCGGCCAGCGCGGGATCGGCACGCAACCGGTCCAACTCATTGCGCAGGTCGGTCACGACGTCGGCATCGACCAGTGCGTCGATGGACAGAAAGCCGTCGGTGTCGAACCGCTCGACGCTGGCCGGCCCCAGCGGGCCGCCGTTGCCGTCGCGCGTCCACACCACCGGGTCGCGCCGCGGCTCGATTCCGATGGCGACGTCGTTGCGGGTGGGGTAGTGGTCGGTGACTGCTTCGGTGAGGGAGGGGGTCACGACACCACCTCGCGCGGTTCCTCGGTGATCAAGGGGTACGCGCCGGTCTCGTCGTGCACCTCCTGCCCGGTGACCGGCGGATCGAAGACACACACCATGCGCAGGTCGGTGTGTGCCGAGACGCGGTGGTGCTCATGGCCGTCGAGCAGGTACAGGGTGCCGTCGCGCAGCGGGTGGACCTCACCGGTCTCGTCGTTGATCAACTCACCCTCACCGCCGACGCAGTACACCGCCTCGACGTGGTTGGCGTACCACATCGCGGTCTCGGTCCCGGCGTACAGGATCGTCTCGTGCAGTGAGAACCGCTGCCCGTCACGGGCCAGCAGAAGTCGTTGGCTGTTCCATGTTTTGGACTGGACATCGCGGTCGGTGCCCTTGATCTCGGCGAGGGTACGGACGATCATCGGCTGACTCCTGAAGTGGTGGTGGTGTTTTCTCGGGCGACGACGGCTTCGATGGACGCGGCGGTGATCTCGAGTCCTTCGGCGAGGTCGTCGTCGTCGATGACCAACGGCGGCATCAACTTCACGACCTCGCCTTCCGGTCCGGAGGATTCCAGCAGCAGGCCGCGCTCGAACGCCTCACGGCACACCGCTCCGGCGAGCTCGGGGCGCTCGAACGCGATGCCGCGGATCAGGCCGCGGCCCCGAGTGGTGACGCCGGGGATCGGATCCACCACTTCGGTCAGGGCTTGTTCGATCAATTCACCCTTGCGCAGCACGGACTTCTCCAACCGGTTGTCGGTCCAGAAGTTCAGTGCGGCCTTCGCCGTCACGAAGGACGCGTTCTGGCCGCGGAAGGTGCCGTTGTGCTCACCCGGCTCCCACACGTCGAGTTCGGGCTTCAGCAGGGTCAGTGCCATCGGAAGCCCATAGCCACCGATGGACTTGGACAGGCAGACGATGTCGGGGACGATGCCGGCCGCTTCGAAGCTGAAGAACGGACCGGTACGGCCGCAACCCATCTGCACATCGTCGACGATCAGCAGCAGGTTGTGGCGCTTGCACAGTTCGGCCAATCCACGCAGCCAGTCCAAGCGGGCGACGTTGATCCCGCCCTCGCCCTGCACGGTCTCGACGATCACCGCGGCCGGGTCGTTGAGGCCGCTGCCGCTGTCCTGCAGCAGGCGCTCGAACCACATGAAGTCGGGTACCACGCCGTCGAGGTAGTTGTCGTAGGGCATCGGGGTGGCGTGCACCAGCGGAATGCCCGCACCGCCGCGCTTCATCGAGTTACCGGTGACGCTCAGCGAACCGAGCGTCATTCCGTGAAAAGCGTTGGTGAAACTGATGATGCTCTCGCGACCGGTGACTTTGCGCACCAACTTCAGTGCTGATTCCACCGCGTTGGTCCCGGTGGGGCCGGGGAACTGAACCTTGTAGTCGAGTTCGCGGGGTTTGAGGATCACCTCTTCGAACCGCTCGAGGAATTCGGCCTTGGCCACGGTCTGCATATCGAGGCTGTGGATCACCCGGTCCGAACTCAGGTATTCCAGCAGTGGGGCCCGCAATTCGGGGTGGTTGTGCCCGTAGTTGAGGGCGCCGGCGCCGGCGAAGAAGTCGAGGTATTCCTTGCCGTCGACATCCCACATCCGCGATCCGCTGGCCCGGTCGAACGTCACCGGCCAGGATCGGCAATAACTTCGTACCTCGGATTCCAGGGTTTCAAAAATGGTCATGGTTCCTCCGTCCGTCGGTCACATACAACGGAACGGAACGACAGGTCGATTTCCTAACTCGTGCCGTGGGTGATCTCGGCTCGACCCACCACCCCGCTCGGATGCCCCCGACTAGGTCCGCAGGGGCTCACGTTTGCGCGTCCGTGACCTTACCGAGACCAATTTGTTATCTCAACATCGCCACGCCTTCAGAAACGACTTGGGGGTACCCGCAAGGGGCCAATGCGAAACAACTCTTCGGCCAGATGTGATTCCGGGAATAAACCGGCTCCGAACAGCTCAGAACATTCCAGGGCTGCATCCCATCTGCGGGCGAACGCGGTGAACAACCGCCGACTGGCGTCGTTATCCGGTGTGATCGACGTCTCAAGATGGGTGACGCCGGCGGGGGTCAGTGCGGTCGCCAGATGGTCCAACATCCGGCCCGCCAGGCCGACCCCACGATGGGCGGTGTTCACCGCCACCTGCCAGATCATCAGGGTTGCGGGCTGGTCGGGGCGGCGATATCCCGTGATGAAGCCCCCCGGCGCCCCGTTCACCTCGGCGATCACCGAAGTCGCGGCGAAGTCCCGACACCACAACAGGTAGGCGTAGGGGGCATTCACATCGAGGGTGACGCTGTCGACGGCCATCTGCCACAGGGCCGGGCCGTCTGCCACCGTCGGTGTCCGGAGTCGAACGTCAGCGGTATCGGTCATACGTATCGACGGTACTTGGTGGTCGGTTCAGGGGGTGGCCGACGGGTCCGGCGGCGGCCCCGGGGGTACCCGCAGGGTGCGCAACGCCTCCAACACCGAACGTCCCTCGGGTTCGGCGCTGACCGGAACCAAGCGCAGGGCCGCCAGTGGAAACAACCCGCAGAGCGCGAAGGCCAGCGGGTAACCGACGGTGCCGATCAGCGCGCCGAAGAGCGGCGGTGCGATCCCGGCGGTGAGACGCTGAGTGGTGTTCTGGATGCCCAGCGCGCGACCGCCCCAATACGGTCCGGCGACCTCGGCGACCGCGGTGGACGCCAACCCGTTGTCCAGCACGGTGATCACCGCCGCGACGACCATCGCCGCCTCGGCCAGATGGGAGTGCAGGTGATCCGCGATGCCCAGTGCCAGCATCGCCACCGCACCGGCGAGTGCCAGGCTGCGGATCGGCCGAAGTCGTGAACGCACCCGGTCGGACCACCGGCCGGCCGCCACACGTCCGACCGCACCGATCAACTGCGACACGGTCACCAGGCCGGCCGCCGCCGCGATCGACCAGTGGGTGTCCACGATCAACCACACCAGCATGAAGGTGGCGATCACACCCTGCGGAACCATCAGCAGCGCCGAGGACAGGTGGATGCGCCACAGCACCTTCGAACCGCTGTAGGGGTTGGCCAGCTCCGCGCCGGAAGCAGCCGAACGCGGCGCTCGTGGCGGGTCGACCACCCCGATCGCACATGCCACCGCCGCCACGGCGCACAGGGTGGCCGGGAACATCAGTGCCCGGGCCAGCCCGTGCTCGGCCAGTTCCGGAATCACCTCGGCTCCCAACGCGATACCGAGGGGTTGCGCGGTCTGGCGGATGCCCATCACCAGTCCGCGTTGGTGGGGTGGGAACCAGCCGGTGACCAGGCGACCGCTGGCGCTGTTGGCACTGGCTGCGGCCATACCGCCCAGAAACAGGAACGCGCCCACCGCGATAAGGGAGTGCATCGACGCGGCCGCGAAGGTGGCCAGGGCGGTCAGCGCCGAGCCGACGGACAGCACGATCCGCTCGCCGATCCGATCCAGCAGGGCGCCCCATGCGAAGAGGGTCAGCACCATGCCGAAACTCGGCATCGACGCCAGCAGGCCGGCCATCGCCAGATTGGTCTCCCGCTTGGTCTCCAGCATGGGGATCACGAAGGCGATGCCGTTGATGAAGACGAACGAGCACATGGTGGCCAGCAGTGCGACCACCACAACCGACCAGCGAGCTGCCTTGCTCAGCGACTCGGTCGACATCCGCTCATGGTTTCACAGCGACGCCCGGCCGGGGGAGCGCTGCGCGGTAAGACATCGACCCGCTTCGGCCCGCTCCGCGGCGCCGGCGATCCCGATTAGGCTTGCCGGTATGCGCCTAGGCCGAATTGCCAGCCCGGACGGTGTCGCCTTCGTCAGTCTTGAAGGGGACCCGGACCGGCCACACGAGATGACCGCCCGTGAGATCGCCGAGCACCCGTTCGGAACGCCGGAATTCACCGGCCGGACCTGGCCGCTGGCCGACGTACGCCTGCTGGCCCCGATCCTGGCCAGCAAGGTGGTCTGCATCGGCAAGAACTATGCGGCCCACATCGCCGAGATGGGCGGCACCCCACCGGCCAACCCGACGATGTTCCTGAAGCCCAACACGGCGATCATCGGACCCGGCGTGCCGATCCAACTGCCCGCCAATGCATCCCCGGTGCACTTCGAGGGGGAGCTGGCCGTGGTCATCTCCCGGCCCTGTAAGGACGTTCCCGCCGCGCGGGCCAGGGACAACATCCTCGGATACACCATCGGAAACGACGTTTCGGCCCGTGATCAGCAGAAGTCCGACGGCCAGTGGACGCGAGCCAAGGGCCACGACACGTTCTGCCCGATCGGCCCCTGGATCGTCACCGACTTGGACCCGCAGGATCTCGCGATCCGCACCGAAGTCAACGGGGAGCTCAAACAGGACAGCCGGACCTCGCTGATGATGCACGACGTCGGCGCCATCGTGGAGTGGATCTCCGCGGTCATGACGCTGTTGCCCGGCGACATCATTCTCACCGGCACCCCCGAAGGGGTCGGTCCCATCGAACACGGTGACACCGTGTCCGTCTCCGTCGAAGGCATCGGCACGTTGTCCAACCCCGTTATCCGCAAAGGAAAGTCGTGACCACATCTGGTGTTCGTGTCCGGTTCTGCCCGTCGCCGACCGGCACCCCGCACGTCGGGCTGATCCGTACCGCGCTGTTCAACTGGGCCTACGCCCGCCACACCGGCGGCACCTTGGTCTTCCGGGTCGAAGACACCGACGCCGAGCGCGACAGTGAGGAGAGCTACCTGGCGTTGCTCGACGCACTGCGCTGGCTGCACCTGGACTGGGACGAGGGCCCCGAGGTCGGCGGTCCCTACGGGCCCTACCGGCAGTCCGAACGCGCCGACCTGCACCGCGGGGTGGTCGCCCGGCTACTGGAAGCGGGCGAGGCCTATGAGGCGTTCTCCACCCCCGAGGAGGTCGAGGCCCGCCATCTCGCCGCCGGTCGCAACCCCAAGCTGGGCTACGACAACTTCGACCGGGACCTGACCGCCGAGCAGCGAGCCGACTATCTGGCGCAGGGCCGCAAACCCGTGGTGCGGCTGCGGATGCCCGACGCCGATCTCGGCTGGAACGACCTGGTCCGCGGGCAGACGACGTTCCCCGCGGGCACGGTGCCCGACTTCGCCCTGACGCGCGCCAACGGCGATCCGCTGTACACACTGGTGAACCCGGTCGACGACGCCATGATGAAGATCACCCACGTCCTGCGCGGCGAGGACCTGCTGCCGTCCACGCCCCGGCAGCTCGCCCTGTACCAGGCGTTGATGCGCATCGGGGTGGCCGATCGGATCCCGGAATTCGGACACCTGCCAACGGTTTTGGGCGAGGGAACCAAGAAGCTGTCCAAGCGTGATCCGCAGTCCAATCTGTTCGCACACCGGGATCGCGGTTTCATCCCGGAGGGCCTGCTGAACTACCTGGCGCTGCTGGGCTGGTCGATCGCCGACGACCGTGACGTGTTCAGCCTCGACGAGATGGTGGCGGCCTTCGATGTGGTCGACGTCAACTCCAATCCGGCCCGCTTCGATCAGAAGAAGGCCGATGCGCTCAACGCCGAGCACATCCGGCTGCTCGGCTTGGAGGACTTCACCGCACGACTGCGCGCCTACCTGGAGTCCCAGGGTCACGACACCGGACTCGACGAGGCGGGCTTCTCGACGGCGGCGGCGCTGGTCCAGACCCGCATCGTGGTGCTCGGCGATGCCTGGGGCCTGTTGAAGTTCTTCAACGACGACCATTACGAGCTGGACCCCCGTGCGGCCGCCAAGGAGTTGGGGCCCGACGCCGCGCCGGTCCTGGACGCCGCTATCGCCGCGCTGGACGGGCTGGGGGAGTGGACCACCGCCAACATCGAGGCTGCGCTCAAAGCGGCGCTACTGGATGGTCTGGAGCTCAAGCCGCGTAAGGCGTTCGGCCCGATCCGGGTGGGCGTCTCCGGCGGTCTGGTCAGCCCGCCGCTGTTCGAGTCGTTGGAACTGCTGGGCTCGGCACGTAGCCTGACCAGGCTTCGGGCGGCCCGAGAGGGTGTCGGGCAAGCTCGATGACAACTTCGCCGTAGAAGTTTGGTAGTCTGCTCGTCGGCCCAAGAACGGCTGGCCAGAAATGCCTCACCGGCACTCTGACCAGCAGTAATGGGCAGGCCAATGGGGTATGGTGTAATTGGCAACACAGCTGATTCTGGTTCAGCCATTCTAGGTTCGAGTCCTGGTACCCCAGCAAAAGCAGTCCGCCACAAGCGATTAGGCGGTCTGCGCGGGTTGAGCTATGCTGGCAACCCGGAAATGTTCTAGCCCCCGTCGTCTAGCGGCCTAGGACGCCGCCCTCTCACGGCGGTAGCGTGGGTTCGAATCCCATCGGGGGTACAACGCAAGAGGCCCGCACCTGTGAAGGTGCGGGCCTTGTGCGTTTGGCGGGCGGCGCCGCGGCGGATCAGTCCGCGACCGGCGCGGTGGAGCCGGAGAGTGGCATGGCCGGCAAGCCGAGCTTGCGGTGGTCCCACGACCGGGTGCGCGCTGTGACGATGCGCACAGCCACCCGGTTGTTCATCATCGCGTCGACACCGGGCTTCATCTCGTCGGTGTAGGGGCCGGTGTAGCGCTCCCAGACGCTCACCCCGACCCGGAAGAGGGTGTCCGGGTCGTCGAAGAACTCCGCGACCCCCTCGAACGCCGCGCCGCGCAGCGTGTCGTAGGTCTCGCCGTCCTCGAGCAGGAAGGTGACCCGCGGATCGCGGCGCAGGTTGACCGCCTTCTGCGACTTGGCCTTGGTCTCGAGCCAGATCTCGCCGTCGAGTACCGCGTACCACATCGCGGTCAGGTGCGGCTGACCGTCGGGCCCGATGGTGGCCAGCGTTCCGGTCCGGTGGTTGTTGACGAAGTCGGCGACCTCGGCGTCGGTCATGACGATCTGTGCGCGCTGTTTGGTTCCCATCCCAGCAGTGTGGCAGGTGGTCGGCGGACGGGTGCCTACAGCCGGGCAGCGAGCTCGTCGGCCGCGGCGAGCAGGTCGTCGGCCCAGCGCGCCCCGGGGCGCCGTCCCATCCGATCGACCGGACCGGACACCGATATGGCGGCCACCACGGTGCCGCTCCGGTCACGCACCGGCGCCGAGATGCTGGCCACACCGGGCTCGCGTTCGGCGACGCTCTGCGCCCAGCCCCGCCGACGCACCTCGGACAGGGCGCGGCCGGTGAACTTGGCCTCGGGCAGCACTTGCTGTTGAACGGCGGGATCGGCGTAGGCCAGCAGGACCTTTGCTCCCGACCCGGCGGTCATCGGAAGTCTGGTGCCCACGGGAACGGTGTCACGAAGCCCCGCAGGAGGTTCCAGTGCCGCCACGCAGACCCGTTCGGAGCCTTCGCGGCGATACAGCTGGGCGCTCTCGCCGGTGAGCTCGCGCAGCCGCGGCAGCACCGCCGCACCGGCCGCCCGTAGCGGATCGTCGGCTCGGGCCGCCAGCTCGGCGATCGCGGGGCCGACCTGCCAGCGGCCGTCGGCGTCGCGCCCGAGCAGCCGGTGGGTTTCGAGCCCGGCCGCCAGGCGGTGCGCGGTGGCGCGGGGCAGTCCGGTGCGATCGCAAAGTTCGGCCAGCCCGCAGGGGGATTCGGCAACCGTGTGCAATACCGCCAGCGCTTTGTCGAGAACGCCGATGCCGCTATGCTGTCCCATATACAGATACTAGCGTCTCAAAATATGAGACTGTGCAGATTTGGGGATGGCAGCAATGTCCAAGACCGAGCAGCCTCGCACCCTGGCCGAAAAGGTCTGGGCGGACCACGTCGTGGTCTCCGGCGGCGGCACCGAACCCGACCTCATCTACATCGATCTGCATCTCGTGCATGAGGTGACCAGCCCGCAGGCCTTCGAGGGACTGCGGCTGGCGGGCCGGCCGGTGCGGCGCCCGGATCTGACCATCGCCACCGAGGATCACAACGTTCCCACCGTCGACATCGACAAGCCGATCGCCGACCCGGTCTCGCGTACCCAGGTCGAGAAGCTGCGGCACAACTGCGCCGAATTCGGCATTCGGCTGCACCCGATGGGCGATATCGACCAGGGCATCGTGCACATCATCGGGCCGCAACTGGGCCTGACCCAACCGGGCACCACGGTCGTGTGCGGCGACAGCCACACGTCGACCCACGGCGCGTTCGGCGCGCTCGCGATGGGAATCGGCACCTCCGAGGTCGAGCACGTGCTGGCCACCCAGACGTTGCCGCTCAAGCCGTTCAAGACCATGGCGGTCAACGTCGACGGCCGGCTGGCGGAGGGGGTGACCGCCAAGGACGTCATCCTGGCGGTGATCGCCCAGATCGGCACCGGCGGTGGACAGGGCTACGTCATCGAATACCGGGGCAGTGCCATCGAGGCGTTGTCGATGGAAGCCCGGATGACGATCTGCAACATGAGCATTGAAGCCGGTGCCCGGGCGGGCATGGTCGCGCCGGATCAGACCACCTACGACTACCTGCAGGGCCGTCCACACGCACCCACCGGCGCCGACTGGGACGCCGCGGTGGCCTATTGGAGCAGCCTGCGCACCGACCCCGGCGCGCAGTTCGACACCGAGGTCTACCTGGACGCCGACGCGCTCACTCCGTTCGTGACCTGGGGCACCAACCCCGGGCAGGGGGCGCCGCTGGGTTCCGACGTTCCCGACCCCGAGTCGATCGTCGACGAGGCCGAACGGCGGGCCGCGGAGAAGGCGTTGGCCTACATGGACCTTCAGCCGGGCATGCCGCTGCGTGACATCGCCGTCGACACGGTCTTCGTCGGGTCGTGCACCAACGGGCGTATCGAGGATCTGCGGGCGGTGGCCGAGGTACTGCGTGGGCGCAAGGTCGCCGACGGAGTGCGGATGCTGGTGGTGCCCGGATCGATGCGGGTGCGCAATCAGGCCGAAGCCGAAGGGCTATCCGAGGTTTTCATCGCGGCCGGGGCGGAGTGGCGTCAGCCGGGCTGCTCGATGTGCCTGGGCATGAATCCCGACCAGCTCGAACCCGGTCAGCGGTCTGCGTCGACCTCCAACCGCAATTTCGAGGGCAGGCAGGGCAAGGGCGGGCGTACCCATCTGGTCTCCCCGGTCGTCGCCGCGGCCACCGCCGTCCGCGGGACGCTGTCGGCGCCCTCCGACTTGAACTGACCGACACGGTATTTAAAGGAGTCAAGCCATGGAAGCGTTCCACACCCATACCGGAATCGGAGTCCCGCTGCGGCGTTCCAATGTCGACACCGACCAAATCATTCCCGCGGTCTATTTGAAGCGGATCACACGGACCGGATTCGAGGACGGCCTGTTCGCCACCTGGCGTACCGACCCCTCGTTCGTGCTGAATCTCAGCCCGTTCGACCGCGGTTCGGTGCTTGTGGCCGGCCCGGATTTCGGTACCGGATCGTCTCGGGAACATGCGGTGTGGGCGCTGCTCGACTACGGCTTCCGTGTGGTGATCTCCTCTCGGTTCGCCGACATCTTCCGCGGTAACGCGGGTAAGGCCGGCCTGTTGGCGGCTCAGGTGGCTCAAGACGATGTGGAACTGCTGTGGAAAGTCATCGAGCAGAACCCGGGGCTGGAAATCACTGTCAATCTTCAAGATCGGAATATCACCGCCGGAACGGTGGTGGTGGCGTTCACGATTGACGACTACACCGCCTGGCGGCTGGCCGAAGGACTCGACGATATAGGCCTTACGCTGCGGAAACTCGATGAAATCGATTCATTCGAGGCGGCACGGCCGGTGTGGAAGCCGCGCACGCTGCCCGCTACTTAAGGCGGGTTGCCGAGCCGAATTTCGGCGATGTGAACGGTCTTTCCAGCCTCCAAGGGAGGTAACCGGATTGCCGGAATTCGCCGATAATCTCACCTGAAATTGCGCGTGGCTCTTGGATATCACTGGTATCAGGGATTACCGTGTGCTCTAGTCGGCTCAAGTAGGGCCACTGGTCTCGGAGGGATTGGATGAACAAAGCAGAGCTCATCGAGGTGCTCACAAAGGAATTGGACACCGACCGTCGGTCGGCGACCGAAGCCGTCGAGCATTTCGTCAATGCCATTGTGCGTGCGGTCCACAAGGGTGAGAGCGTCACCATCACCGGGTTCGGTGTCTTCGAGCGCCGTCGTCGCGCCGCCCGCGTCGCCCGTAATCCCCGCACCGGTGAAACGGTCAAGGTAAAGCCGACGTCTGTTCCCGCATTCCGCCCGGGCGCCCAGTTCAAGGCGATTGTTTCTGGCGCGCAGCGTGTCCCGTCCGAGGGGCTGGCGGTCAAGCGCGGTGCCGGTGTGAGCGCCACCGCAGCCAAGGCGGCCAAGAAGTCGCCGGCCAAGAAGGCGACCAAGGCGGCCGCCAAGAAGACCGCGGCCAAGGCCACCAAGGCAACCGCGGCCAAGGCTCCGGCGAAGAAGGCCGTCGCCAAGAAGACCGCGGCCAAGGCTCCGGCGAAGAAGGCCGTCGCCAAGAAGACCGCGGCCAAGGCTCCGGTCAAGAAGGCTGTCGCCAAGAAGACCGCGGCCAAGGCTCCGGCGAAGAAGGCCGTGACCAAGGCTCCGGCGAAGAAGGCCGTCGCCAAGAAGGCCGCCACCAAGGCTGTGGCCAAGAAGGCTCCGGCGAAGAAAGCCGTCGCCAAGAAGACCGCGACCAAGGCTCCGGCCCGTAAAGGCCGTAAGTAACAACGCATAGCCGAGCGCCGCGAGGGTCTCCCTCGCGGCGCTCGGTCGTTGCTATCCGGCCGCCGGCTCCGCCAGGGGACTGCCGATATGGTCGGCGGCGATCAGTCGGCCGTCCGCCAGGGAGAGCACCCAGGTGCTGCCCTTGCGATTGCGTGATTTGTCCGGTTTGACGCCGTCGCGCTCACACCACCACGAGATCAGGTCCGGGATGACCTTGCCCTGAGTGCAGATGACCGGGGTGCCGCGCTGGCCGGCGATCTCGATCACCCGGTTGCGGGCCTTCGCCGCATTGTCGGCGTAGAACTCCTCGGTCAGCATCGGCTCGTTGTGAACCGCCACACCGAGTTCGGCGGCCAACGGCTCCACCGTCTGCCGGCACCGGACCCGGTCGGCCGCATGTACGGTCCCGGCCCCGAAAGCCAGCAGCAACTCGGTGAGGGCCTCTGCCTGAGCGCGGCCGCGCTTGTCCAACGGCCGTTGAGTGTCATCGCCGGAGAACCGTGAGCGGCGTCCCGCGGTGCCGTGCCGCACGAGCAGTACGGTCTCGGTGTCCGCGGGTGCTTTGGCGAACCGCCGCAAGACCTTCCGGTCGAACGGATAGACCAGTTCCTTCATCGCGGCAGCCACCGGCAGCCAGACCATGTCGTCGACCTCGTCATTGGGCACGAAGTCGCCGCCCAGGGCTCGGGCGCTCCAGTAGCGGACCTTCTTGATGCCCTGGCGGACCGGGTAGCGCACCGACCCCAGCCGGCGCCCCAGGTGTGCGTATTGGCCGGTCTCTTCCAAGATCTCCCGCACCGCCGTCACCGGTTCGGTCTCGCCCGGGTCGACCTTGCCCTTCGGCAGGGACCAGTCGTCGTAGCGCGGACGGTGGATCAGCGCCACCTCGACGGCGTTGCGCCGCTGCCGCCACAGCACCGCGCCGGCCGCGTGGACGGTCTTCTCCGCCGTCCCGGGTCCCTTCGACTCTGTCATTTCGAGCACCTTGCGCTCCTCCGGGTCTGATCGGTTGCCCGTTCGCGGGGATAGGCCGGGGTGTCAGGGATTGCGGTGCCGCTCCATCAACGATGCCTGGTGATCGCGGACCGTCGCGCCGGCCTGCGGTGAGGCCGTCCATCGGCCGTCCGGTCCGAGTTCCCAACAGCGGGTGGCCGGATCCATCGCGGAGTCGAACACGTCGGCGAGCTGCGCGGTCAGCCGGGGGTTCTTCACCTGCACCATCACCTCGACCCGGCGGTCGAGGTTGCGGTGCATCATGTCGGCGCTACCGATCCAGAATTCGTCGACGGCGCGGCAGTGGATGATGCGGGAGTGCTCCAGGAACCGGCCGAGAATCGAGCGGACATGGATGTTTTCGGAGAATCCCTCGACTCCGGGCCGCAGGGCGCAGATCCCACGCACGAACAATTCGACGCGCACCCCCGCCCGGGAGGCGCGATAGAGCGCGTCGATCACCTGCTCGTCGACCAAAGAGTTGAGTTTGAGTCGGATGCGGCCGTTGCCGCCGTCACGATGGGCGGCGACTTCGCGTTCGATGCGTTCGATGATCCCGTTCCGGACACTGTGCGGTGCCACCAAAAGGTTGCGGTAGGCCACCTTCCGCGAATAGCCGGTCAGCGAGTTGAACAGATCGGTCAGATCCGCGCCGATGTCCGGGTCGGCGGTCAGCAGTCCCACGTCTTCGTAGAGGCGGGCGGTCTTGGAGTTGTAGTTGCCGGTGCCGATGTGGCAATACCGCCGGATCGTCGACCCTTCCCGGCGCACCACGAGACAGACCTTGCAGTGCGTCTTCAAGCCGATGAGGCCGTAGACCACGTGCACCCCGGCCTGCTCCAGTTTGCGTGCCCACTTGATGTTGGCCTGCTCGTCGAATCGCGCTTTGATCTCGACCAAGGCCACCACCTGCTTGCCGGCCTCGGCAGCATCGATCAGCGCGGTCACGATCGGTGAATCACCGGAGGTGCGGTAGAGGGTCTGCTTGATCGCCAGCACGCCGGGATCGGCGGCCGCCTGCTCGATGAACCGCTGCACGCTGGTGGCAAACGAGTCGTACGGGTGGTGGACCAGCACGTCGCCCTCCCGGAGGGTGGCGAAAATGCTTTTGGGGGTTTCCCGTTCGGCGAAGGCCGGGTGGGTCGCGGGGACAAACGTGCGATCCTTGAGATCGGGCCGGTCCTGGCCGTAGATCTGCCACAGCGAGGACAGGTCGAGCAGTCCGGGCACCTCGATGACGTCACCGGGATTCACATCGAGTTCGCGCAGCAGCAGTTCCAGCATGTGCTCGGTCATGTCGTCGGCGACTTCGAGGCGAACCGGTGAGCCGAACCGTCGCCGGGCCAGCTCCCGCTCCAGCGCCTGCAGCAGGTCTTCGTCCCGGTCCTCTTCGACCTCGAAATCGGCGTTCCGGGTGATGCGGAACGCGTGGTGCTCGACGATCTCCATGCCGGGGAACAGCACCGGCAGGAACGCCGCGATCAACTCCTCCATGGGCAGGAAGCGGACGCCGTTGGCGCTGTCGGGATCGGTGGAATCGAGGACCACGAAGCGGTCGACGTTGTCGGGCACCTTGACGCGCGCGAAATGACTCCCGCCGTCTTCGGGCCGCTTCACCGTCACCGCGAGGTTCAAACTGAGCCCGCTGACGAACGGAAACGGGTGCGCCGGGTCGACGGCCAACGGCGTGAGCACCGGGAACACCTGCTCGTGGAAGTACACCGAGAGTTTGTCGCGTTCGGTCGGCAGCAGGTCGGCCCAGGTGACGACGTGGATGCCTTCGGCGGCGAGTCCCGGGCGCACCGATTCGAGGAACACCCGTGCGTGGCTGGTGGCGATCTGCTGGGTCTGTTCGCCGATCCGTCGCAGTTGTTCACGCGGGGTCAGACCGTCCGCGGAGCGCACCGACAGCCCCATCTCGGCACGCCGCTTGAGGCCGGCGACCCGCACCATGTAGAACTCGTCGAGGTTGGACGCGAAGATCGCCAGGAATTTGGCCCGCTCCAACAGCGGCAGCGAGGTGTCGGCGGACAGTGCCAGCACCCGCGCATTGAAGTCCAGCCAGCTCAGTTCACGGTTGAGATACCGGTCGGGTGGCAACTCATCGGCGTCCGGCAGCGTTGTGGTGGCAGCCGGCGGAGCGGTCGGGGCGGCGGGAGCGGTGTCGCGCGGCTGCCAGTCGGTCTTGTCAGCGGGTGCTTCGGTGAGTTCGCCGGCCTCGATATCGTCCACCGGCAAATCATTACTCATCTCGGGTGTTGCCGCCAATGAACTTCGCATGCGCGAGCGCACGAGTCGTCGCCGCGCCTACCCCGAGCCGGCGCGCCACCACCAGATCCGCGGGTGTGTCGATGTCACAGCGCAGGCCCGGCCAGGCGCCGGTGAGCTCCAGCGCACCCGATTCACGGTGAAGCTTCGATGAATTCCGGCCGAACCGCGGGTTCAACGGGACACCGAAGGCAAACAGGGCCGCGGTGCCCATGCCATGCCGGTCCGCGACGAAACTGCGCTGGTGAGGGCGGGCCGCCGCGATCGCCTCGTCGAGATCGTACGCTTGCAGGGCTGGTAGATCACCTTGCAGCACAACAACATTGGGGACTTTAGCGACGACGGATCCCTCGGCGGCCGCCAAGGCGTTGTTCAGCGGGTCGCGGTGACCGTCCGGTGTCGGATCCTCGAGGACCTCGGCGCCCAGTTCGGCGGCGGCCGCGGCGGCGGACTCGTCGGGCGTGACCACGGTGATGTGCGCCAGTCCCCGAGCGGCCGATGCGGCGGTGATGGTGTCGACCAGCATGGCCAGCACGACAGCCTCCCGAAGAGGCGCTGGAAACGCCGGCGCGAGCCTGGTCTTCGCCACGTTGAGTCGTTTGACCGCGATGATCAGGCCGATACCGGACACGTCGGCCTGTGTTGACTGCACGACAGACATCCTGCCAGCGTCGCCCGCGATCCCCGATAGGGTGATGCCCTTATAAGGGAGGTGACCGCAGATGGTCGGGACCGAGGACACGGTTGCGGTGATGGGGGCCGGCGCGTGGGGCACGGCGCTGGCCAAGGTGTTCGCCGACGCGGGCGGCCAGGTCCGGCTGTGGGCACGCCGGCCCGATGTCGCCGAACAGATCAACCGAACCCGCAGCAATCCCGGCTATCTGCCGGAAATCGTGTTGCCCGACGCCGTGCACGCCACCGATGACCCCGCCGAGGCGCTGGACGGGCTGACCACCGTGGTGCTGGCCGTCCCGGCGCAGACCATGCGCGCCAACCTCCAATCCTGGACGCCCTATCTGGACGACGGGGCCACCCTGGTCAGCGTCGCCAAGGGCATCGAACTGGGCACCCTGATGCGGATGAGCCAGGTGATCACGGCGGTCAGCGGCTTCGATCCCGGACAGGTGGCGGTGGTGTCCGGGCCCAACCTGGCCGCCGAGATCGCCGCCGGTCAGCCGGCGGCGACGGTGGTCGCCTGCACCGACTCCGGGCGCGCGGTGGCGTTGCAGCGGATGTTGCGCACCGCCTACCTGCGGCCCTACACCAACGCCGATGTCATCGGCACCGAGATCGGTGGGGCCTGCAAGAACGTCATCGCCCTGGCATGCGGGATGGCTGCCGGGGTCGGGCTGGGGGAGAACACCGCGGCCGCGATCATCACCCGCGGGCTGGCCGAGATCATCCGGCTGGGCGTGGCGCTGGGCGCCAAGGGCGCCACGCTGGCCGGGCTGGCCGGGGTCGGTGACCTGGTGGCCACCTGCACGTCGTCGCATTCGCGCAACCGCTCGTTCGGCGAGCGGCTCGGCCGGGGTGAGGAGATGCCGCCGGTACCGGGCTCGACGGGGCTGCTGAGCACCGCGGAAGGCCATGTGGTCGAGGGCGTGACGTCGTGCCAGTCGGTGCTCGCGCTGGCGTCGAGCTACGACGTGGAGATGCCGCTGACCGATGCCGTGTACCGGGTCTGTCACGAGGGCCTATCGGTCACCGAGGCCGTGGCACTGCTGCTGGGACGTCGCACCAAACCGGAGTAGGCCGGCGCCGGTTTAGGGGGCGGTCCGGCTTCACCTCTCCTGCGTCGAGGTTCGCCTCCCGCCCGGTACCCTCTGGCGTGTGAATTCCCACCAACGCACCCGGGTCGCCGTCGTCTTCGGGGGCCGCAGCAGCGAGCACGCCATTTCCTGCGTTTCGGCGGGCAGCATCCTGCGCAATCTCGACGCGCAGCGTTTCGAGGTGGTGGCGGTTGGCATCACCCCGCAGGGGGCGTGGGTACTCACCGATGGCGATCCCGAGACCCTGACCATCACCGATCGCCGGCTGCCGGCGGTCCACGCGGGATCGGGTGCCGAACTGGCCCTGGCGGCCGATCCGCAGCGGGCCGGCCAGCTGGTGGCGTTCTCCGCGGCGGGCCCCGCCGAGGTGCTGGAGTCGGTCGACGTGGTCTTTCCGGTGTTGCACGGGCCTTACGGCGAGGACGGCACCATCCAGGGGCTGTTGGAGTTGGCCGGGGTGCCCTATGTGGGGGCCGGCGTGTTGGCCAGCGCGGCCGGCATGGACAAGGAGTTCACCAAGAAGCTACTGGCGGCCGAAGGATTGCCGATCGGTCCGTACGCGGTGTTGCGGGCCGGTCAGCAGACCCTGTCGGTCGAGGACCGGGACCGGTTGGGGCTGCCGCTGTTCGTCAAACCCGCCCGCGGCGGATCGTCGATCGGGGTGAGCCGGGTGACGAACTTCGACGAATTACCCGCCGCGATCGCCGAAGCACGCCGGCACGACCCGAAGGTCATCATCGAAGCGGCGATCGTCGGCCGTGAAATCGAGTGCGGGGTGCTGGAATTCCCGGACGGCACGGTGGCGGCCAGCGAGTTGGGCGAGATCCGGGTAACGGGCGTCGCCGACCGGGACGATTCCTTCTACGACTTCGCCACCAAGTATCTCGACGATGCGGCGGAGCTCGAGGTGCCCGCGGCGGTCGACGACGCGGTGGCCGACGCGGTGCGGCGGCTCGCCATTCGTGCCTTCGCCGCGCTGGACTGCCAGGGGCTGGCGCGGGTGGACTTCTTCCTGACCGAGGACGGCCCGGTGATCAACGAGATCAACACCATGCCGGGATTCACCACCATCTCGATGTATCCCCGGATGTGGTCGGCCAGTGGCGTCGACTACGCGACGCTGCTCGCGACGATGGTCGACACCGCGCTGGCCCGCGGCGTGGGCCTGCGCTGAACCGGCGGGCCGCCGGCTCCCGGCGTGGCTAGGCCGGTGGTCCCGGCCTGATCGCGACGGCGTCGAGGCTGCCGTCGATCAGATCCGACAGCACCTGGATCGGGGTGGGGCCGGACCCCGGCGGCAGCGTCAGCGCCAGATAGACCTTCCGGTCCACCGCGTACCAGGTGGCGCGGTCGCCTTCCCGGACCTCGAACCACCGCACGTGATCGACCATCTGGATCGGCGAACCCACCACGAAATCGGCGGGCCGGTCCAGTCCGCAGCGCAGCACCACCGACCCGCCGTCGTCGCCGGTCCAGGCAGCAGCACCCAGCGGAGCCGGTGCGGCGAGCTCCGCGCGGCGAAAATCACCCAGATGCTCGGGAAGTGCGTCCAGCACCGACCGGCATTCGGGGCCCTCGGCATCGGGTGCGGGCACCGCTGCGAGGCGGACGGGTTCGGCCGGCGTACGGCCCGGCTGGCGCACCGCCGCGACGCCCAGCGCGACGCCCACCGCGACGACGGCGACCACCAGTGCGGCGATCAGCGCCGAGCGGGACGGCCCATCGGCTTCATCGTCGGGATCGATCACGCTCGGCCTACCAATCTGTTCGCACCTACACTCCAGGCTGTGCGCGGTAACGAGCCCACGCTGGGTCAGCTTGGAGAGTTTCCCATGATCGCCCGGCTGGTCGCCGGGCGCCGTCAACCCGCCACCACCCAACTGGGCCCCGGGGACGACGCCGCGGTGGTGCGCTGCGCCGACGGCCGGACCGTCGTCTCCACCGACATGCTGATCGAAGGACGGCATTTCCGGTTGGACTGGTCCACTCCAGAACAGATCGGGCGCAAGGCGATTGCGCAGAACGCCGCCGACGTCGAGGCGATGGGGGCCGGCGCCACCGCATTCGTCGTCGGTTTCGGCGCCCCGGCACACACGCCCGCCGCGGACGCCGCCGCGGTCGCCGACGGAATGTGGGCCGAGGCCGAACGGCTGGGTGCGGGTGTGGTCGGCGGGGATCTGGTTCAGGCCGACCACTGGGTGGTGTCGGTGACGGTGCTCGGTGACCTGGCCGGGCGTGCACCGGTGCTGCGCTCCGGAGCGCGACCCGGAGCGGTGCTCGCGGTGGCCGGTGAGCTGGGCCGCTCGGCAGCCGGGCTGCGGCTCATCGGTGCCGGTGGCAACGGTTTCGCCGAGCTGCGGCAGCGGCACCTGGTCCCGGCGCCGCCCTACGGGCAGGGCGCGGTGGCCGCCGACGCCGGCGCGCAGGCCATGACCGATGTCTCCGACGGGCTGATCGCCGACCTGGGGCATCTGGCCACCGCATCCGAGGTCACCATCGACGTGTCCACGGCCGGCCTGGCGGCGGATCACCGGGCGTTGGTGGCGGCGGCCGCCACCGTCGGCGCGGACCCCTGGGCGTGGGTGCTGGGCGGGGGAGAAGACCATGCGCTGGTGGCGGCCTTTCCCGGCGCGGTGCCCGACGGCTGGCGGATCATCGGGCGGGTGCTCGACGGGCCGGCCCGGGTGTTGGTGGACGGTGCGGCATGGCGCGGGGAGGCCGGCTGGCAGTCGTACGACGGTTAGGGTGACGCGGTGACCGTCCACGCCATCACGAAGGATCCCGCATGACCGCGCGTCCGCTTCCCGAACTCGTCGAAAGCGGTTGGGCCACCGCGTTGGCGCCGGTGACCGACCAGGTGGCCACGCTGGGGCGGTTTCTACGGGACGAGACGTCGGCCGGACGGGGGTATCTGCCCGAGGGAGACAACATCCTGCGGGCCTTCACCTTTCCGTTCGACCGGGTGCGGGTGCTGATCGTCGGTCAGGATCCCTATCCGACGCCCGGGCACGCGGTGGGCCTGAGTTTCTCGGTCGCCCCGCAGGTACGGCCGCTGCCGCGCAGCCTGGAGAACATCTTCACCGAGTACACCGCAGACCTGGGGTATCCCAAACCGTCCAACGGTGACCTGTCGGTGTGGGCGCAGCGCGGCGTCCTGCTGCTCAACAGGGTGCTCACCGTGGCGCCGGGCAGCCCCGCGTCACACCGCGGCAAGGGTTGGGAGGCGGTCACCGAGTGCGCGATTCGGGCATTGGTGGCCCGTCGCAAGCCGATGGTGGCGATCCTGTGGGGCCGCGATGCCCAGACGCTCAAGCCGATGCTGAACGAGCACTGCCTGACCGTCGAGTCGCCGCATCCCTCGCCGCTGTCGGCGTCGCGGGGGTTCTTCGGGTCACGGCCGTTCAGCCGCGCCAACGATCTGCTGGCGCAGTTGGGTGCCGACCCGATCGACTGGCGACTGGAATAGCGCGGTTCGACTCTTCAGCGGGCGTGCGTCGGCCCGGACCCCGCAAGCGGGAGGTACCCAGCACGCCGACCGAACGGGTCGAACGAACCCCGAAGGGTGAGCGGCGTCAGCCGCGGGCGACCTTGCCGGCCTTGATGCACGAGGTGCAGGCGTTCAGGCGCTGCTTGTTGCCACCGGGACGCGCGGCGTGCACGACCTGGATGTTCGGGTCCCACCGACGGTTGGTCCGCCGGTGCGAGTGGGAGACCGACTTGCCAAAGCCGGGGCCCTTTCCGCAGATATCGCACACGGCAGCCATATGTGACACTCCTCAAAACGTTTGCTTGAGGGCCAACGACCTCAGCGGGTGGCCCGACAACCTGATCAGAATACCCGGCAGGCGGTGCAACCGCCAAAACGCCCCGTCCCGGCCCGGCGTACGTGAGCTGTGCCGTCGCCCGAAGTGGTTAGGCTGGCGGCCACCGGAGGTGGCGACAGAAGGGCGGGTGCAGGTGGGCGACTCCGATCGTCGGCTGGATGCGGCCACCTTGCGCGACTGGGCGCACACCGCCGTCGGTGACCTGATCACCCACACCGACGAGATCAACCAGCTCAACGTCTTCCCGGTCGCCGATTCCGACACCGGCACCAACATGTTGTTCACCATGCGTTCGGCACTGGCCGAGGCCAACACCGAGGCCGCCTCCGGGGAGGTGGGGCGGGTCGCGGCCGCACTGTCGTCCGGGGCGCTACACGGGGCGCGCGGCAACTCGGGGGTGATCCTGTCGCAGATCCTGCGCGGATTGGCCGATGTGATGACCGGACCGCAGCGCATCGACGCCGTCGACCCCACCCTGCTCGGGGCCGGTCTACGGCACGGTGTCGACCTGGTGGTCACGTCGATGGGCGGCCGCGAGGTTCCCGGCACCATCGTGTCGGTCCTGCAGGCCGCCGCCGCGGCGGTCGAACGCTCCGCGGCCGACGGGCACGGGTTGGGTTCGGCGCTCATCGCCGCCACCGATGCCGCCGCGGCCGCGCTGGATGCGACCACCGCGCAACTCGACGTGCTAGCCGAGGCGGGTGTGGTCGACGCCGGTGGCCGCGGTCTGCTGGTGCTGCTCGACGCGCTGCGCTCGACGGTCACCGGGCAGGCTCCGGTGCGGCGGGCCTACCCGCCGGCCCAGCGGTCTCGGCTGCCGGAAGCGGGCACCGATTCGCCCGCACCGCAGTTCGAGGTGATGTACCTGCTGGGCGAATGCGAGCCCGACGACACCGAAGTGCTGCGGGAACGGCTCAACCAACTCGGCGAATCGGTGGCGATCGCCACGTCGGGCGTGGTCGGCGGATATTCGGTGCATGTGCACACCGATGACGCCGGTGCCGCCGTCGAGGCCGGCCTGGAGGTCGGGCGGCCGCGGCGTATCCAGATCTCGGCGCTGGCCGGTCCCACCGGCCTGCCCCCGGGCAGTTGGGCGCGCGAGCGCGCCGTGCTGGCCGTCGTCGACGGCGACGGGGCCGGATCCCTGTTCGGCTCCGAGGGCGCCTGCGTGCTGCGGCCCGACCCGCACAGTGCCGAGCCGGTCACCATGGTCACCGCCCAGCAACTGTTGCGGGCGCTGGTGGACACCGGGGCCGCCCAGGTGATGCTGCTGCCGAACGGGTATGTCGCCGCCGAGGAACTGGTGGCCGGCTGCACCGCCGCCATCGGCTGGGGCATCGACGTCGTGCCGGTGCCCACCGGGTCGATGGTGCAGGGCCTGTCCGCTCTGGCGGTGCACGATCCCGGACGCCCGGCCGTCGACGACGGCTACACCATGGCCAGGGCCGCGGGTAGCACCCGGCACGGTTCGGTGCGGGTGGCCACCGAGCACGCGTTGACCTGGGCCGGTTCCTGCCGGCCCGGTGACGGCCTGGGGATCGCGGGTGACGAGGTGCTGATCGTGGCCCGGGATGTCGCCAAGGCGGCCATCGGCCTGATCGACCTGTTGCTGGCGGCCGGCGGTGAACTGGTGACGGTGCTGTTCGGAGCGGGGGTGGACGGACAGGTCGTCGATGTGCTCATCCGGCATGTCCACGACCAGCACCCCGGCACCGAACTGGCCACCTACTTCACCGGGCACCGAGGGGACGCCCTGCTGATCGGGGTCGAATAGCGATGGCCACGTTGCGCGACCGGCTGGACTACGTCCTCGGCTCGGACGCCGCGGTCAAGCTCGACGAGTCCTTCGGTATCCGTACCGTCGACGACCTGCTGCGACACTACCCACGCACCTACGTCGAGGGGGCGACCAAACGCGGCGTCGACGACGCCCAAGCCCTCGAGGGCGAGCACATCACCCTGGTCGACACCATCGCCACGGCCGTCGCCAAACCGATGAAATCGCAGCCCGGCCGCAAACCCAACGTCTACCTGGTGATCACCCTCGGCAGCGGCCAGAAAGCGGTCAGTGCAACCTTCTTCAACGCCCGCGGCCTGCAGTACAAACTCATCCCCGGGACTCGGGTGATGCTGTCCGGGGAAGTCGGCTACTACCGGCGCAAGCTCCAGCTGACCCACCCGGATTTCCTCATCCTGGATGCCCCGGACAAGGACAACTTCGGCAGCGACTCGCTGCGCAACATCGCCGACGCCTCCCAGCGGATCAGCGGGCAGGTGCTGCAATCGGAGTTCGAACGGGCCTGCTATCCGATCTACCCGGCCAGCACCAAAATGCAGAGTTGGGACATCTTCGCCTGTGTCCGCCAGGTTCTCGAGCTGCTGGATCCGGTACCCGAACCGTTGCCGGCGGAACTGCTGGCCGAGCGTGGCCTGATCGGCGAGGACGAGGCACTGCGTGCCATCCACCTGGCCGAGAGCCCCGCGCAGCGGCAGCGGGCCCGGGAACGACTGACCTTCGACGAGGCGCTCGGGCTGCAGTGGGCGCTGGCCGAACGCCGCAACGGTGAACTGTCCCAATCCGGTCCTGCGGCGCCGGTGCGTTCCGACGGACTGTTCGCGGAGATGCTCGCGCGGTTGCCGTTCGAGCTGACCGGGGGGCAGCGTGAGGTGCTCGACGTGCTGCACGCCGAACTGGCCGCAACCCGGCCGATGAACCGGATGTTGCAGGGCGAGGTCGGCTCCGGAAAGACCGTTGTGGCATTGCTGGCGATGCTGCAGATGGTCGACGCCGGCTACCAGTGCGCCCTGCTCGCCCCCACCGAAGTGCTTGCCGCCCAACATGCTCGGTCGATCCGCGACATGCTCGGTCCGCTGGCGCTGGGGGGCCGGCTCGGCGGAACCGACGACGCCACCGCGGTGGCGTTGCTCACCGGTTCGATGTCGGCATCGGCCAAGAAGCAGGTGCGAGCCGAGATCACCAGCGGCACAGCAGGAATCGTGGTCGGTACCCACGCCCTGCTGCAGGACGCCGTGGCGTTCCACAACCTCGGCATGGTCGTCGTCGACGAACAGCACCGGTTCGGCGTGGAACAACGGGATCAGTTGCGTGCCAAAGCCCCCGAGGGGTTGACCCCGCACCTACTGGTGATGACCGCCACGCCCATCCCGCGGACCGTAGCGCTGACCTTCTACGGTGATCTGGAGACGTCCACGCTGCGCGAACTCCCGCGGGGACGCCAGCCGATCAGCTCCACGGTGATCTTCGAGAAGAGCAAACCCGACTGGCTGCGACGGGGTCTGCAGCGCATCCGAGAGGAGGTCGCCGCCGGCCGGCAGGCCTACGTGGTGGCGCCGCGCATCGACGAGAACGACCAACCGGCATCGCCGAAAGATCAAGAGCAGCACAACGTCCAGCCGTCGGCGACGGCGGTGGATCTCTACCGGCGGCTGGGCTCGGGGGCACTGGCCGGATTGCGGCTCGGTCTGATGCACGGCCGGCTGTCCGCCGACGAGAAGGACGCGGTGATGAGCGCCTTCCGGTCGGGGGAGGTGGACGTACTGGTGTGCACCACGGTGATCGAGGTCGGTGTCGACGTCCCGAACGCCACGGTGATGTTGGTGGCCGACGCCGATCGTTTCGGTATCAGCCAGTTGCACCAGCTACGCGGCCGGATCGGCCGCGGTCGACATCCCAGCCTGTGCCTGCTGGTGACCGCCGCCGGAGAACGGTCCAAAGCCGCGAAGCGGCTCAACGCGGTGGCCGGGACGCTGGACGGATTCGTGCTCGCGGACTTGGACCTGCGTGAGCGCGGTGAGGGGGATGTGTTGGGCCGCAATCAATCCGGATGGCGAGGTGGCCTGAAACTACTGTCGCTGGCCGACCACGGCGAGGTGATCGAGGCAGCCAAAGACTGGTGCGACAAGGCCTGGGTGGCCAACCCGGACGATCCCGGGCTGGCGATGCTTGCCGCGCAGTTCACCGATATCGACTACCTGGACAAAGCATGAGCGTGAACCGCAAGACCCTGCTCTGGCTGGCGGTGGCGGCGGTGCTCGCCGTGATCGTCGCCTATCAGACGGTCTCCTCGGTCGGTCATCGCAGCCGTGCGCTGGCCGCCCAGGCCGGGATGCCCACCGTGGTCCCCGGCACCGATGTCCTGGCCGGCATCACGGTGGTTCCGACCCGCACCCACCGCTACGACTACCGGCGGCAGGCGTTCGGCGACGCCTGGGACGACGACAACGACGCGCCGGGCGGCCACAACGGCTGCGACACCCGCAACGACATCCTCAATCGCGATCTCGTCGACATCACCCATGTGTCGACCAAACGCTGTCCCGACGCGGTGGCCACCGGCACCCTGCACGATCCCTACACCAACGCCGTCGTCGCCTTCACCCGCGGCGCCAAGATCGGCGAGGCGGTGCAGATCGACCACATCGTGCCGCTCGCCTACGCATGGGACATGGGCGCCTCGGCCTGGCCGTATCGCCAGCGCCTGCGCTTCGCCAACGATCCGGCCAATCTGCTGGCGGTCGCCGGGCAGGGCAACCAGGACAAGGGCGATGCGGGCCCGGGACAGTGGATGCCGCCGAACACCGCCTTCGCCTGCCAGTACGCCATCGCCTACATCGAGGTGCTTCGCGGCTACGCGTTGCGCGTCGATCAGGCGTCGGCCGACGTGCTACGCGGGGCCGCGGCGACCTGTCCGGCCGGCTAGGCCGACTCAGATACCGGCGTAGGTCAGCGGGTCTTCGCGCACCCGGGTGCCGTCGTTGAGCCCGTTGAGGCCGGCCATGTGCTCGTCGGCCAACTCGAACCCGAACACGTCGAGGTTGGCCGCGATGCGCTCCGGCTGGGCCGAGCGCGGGATCACCACGTTGCCCAGCTGCAGGCTCCACCGGATCAGCACCTGGGCCGGGGTCTTGCCGTACTCCCCGGCGATCGAGGTCACCGTCGGGTGGTCGAGCAGCCGACCCACCGCCAGCGGACTGTACGCCTGGGTGACGATGCCGCGTTCGGCGTTGGCCGCGCGCAGTTCGGCCTGGTTGAGCAGCGGATGCAGCTCGATCTGGTTGACCGACGGCGTCTCGAACGCCAGGTCGATCACGTCGTCGAGGTGCTCGGCGGTGAAGTTGCACACCCCGATCGAGCGGGCCAGGCCCTGCTCACGCAGCTGGATCAGCCCGCCGAAGCTGTCGACGTACATGCCCAGCGAGGGGGCGGGCCAGTGCACCAGGTACAGGTCCACGTAGTCCATGCCGAGCCGCTCCAGGCTGGCCTGGCAGGCCTCGATGGCCGCGGTGAGCCCCTGGTCGGCGTTGGCCAGCTTGGTGGTGACGAACACCTCGTCACGCGGGATGCCCGACGCGGCGATCGCCCGTCCCACCGCGGCCTCGTTGCCGTACACCTTGGCGGTGTCGATCAACCGGCAGCCCAACTCGAGGGCGGTCGCGACCGCCCGCTCGGTCTCGGCCTCTGACAGCTCAGCCACCCCGATGCCCAGAGTCGGCATCGTCCGCTCGTCGTTGAGGGTGATGGTGGGGATCGCAGTGCCCGACGTCATTTCACCTACCTGTGTAATCGAATACTCGTGGATCCGGACCCAATCGGGCGCCGTCGTCGAGCGAGGATATCGCGGACATCTCCGATGCACCGAGTTCGAAGTCGAAGACCTCGAAGTTGCCGACGATGCGCTCCGGGTGCACCGATTTCGGTATCACGATATTACCCAATTGGATATGCCACCTAATCAACACCTGCGCCGGCGTCTTGCCGCAGCGCCGCGCGACCTCGGCGACACTCGGATGTGCCAGCAGCGAACCCTGTCCCAGTGGGGCCCACGCCTCGGTGGCGATCCCCAGGCGGGCGTGCACCGCACGCAGTTCGGCCTGGCTGAACCGGGGGTGCAGTTCGACCTGGTTGACCACCGGCACGATCCCGGTCGAGTCGATGAGGACCTCGAGGTGCTCGGGCGCGAAGTTGCTCACCCCGATCGACCGGATCCGGCCCTGGTCACGCAGGTGGGCCAGCGCCCGGAAGGTCTCGACGAACTTGCCCCGGGCCGGCAGCGGCCAATGGATCAGGTAAAGGTCCAGATAATCCAGGCCGAGGCGGTCCATGCTCGCCTCGAACGCCGTCAGGGTGGAGTCGTAGCCCTGGTCGGCGTTCCACACCTTGGTGACCACATAGACTTCCCGGCGCGGCAGTCCCGACGCCGTGACGGCCCGGCCCACCTCGCGCTCGTTGCCGTACAGCGCAGCGGTGTCGATGTGCCGATAGCCGGCCTCGAGTGCGGTGCCCACCGCCCGTTCGGCGTCGGCGGGCGAAATCTTGTAAACCCCGAAACCGAGGCGAGGGATGGAATTACCGTCGTTGAGCGTGACCGAGCGTAAGTCGTCTTCAGCAGCCATGTCCGGAAGTCTGCCAGGTGGCGCGGGTTCCAGCGCACGGGCGCAGTGGGCCGGCCGACTGCAGAACACCGCCCTGACCGTCGGGATGAAGGCCATGCCGATGCTGCCGATCGGCGTGCAACGACTGCTGACCGGTGGCCGGGGGATAAGCATCGAGGGCAACACCTTGGATCCGACGCTGCGCCTGTCGCTGGCCGGGCAGCAGGCCATGGGCATCGACGGCCTGGTGACCGGCGACGACGCCGTCGCGTCCCGGGCACAACTGCTGCGGCTGATGGCCGGTCTCAGCGGTCCCGACATCCACGTCGAAACCCGCGACCTGACGCTGCCCGGCCCGGCCGGTGACCTCGGTGCCCGGCTCTACCGACCGGCCGGATCGGGCGATTCGGCCCGGCCGGTGCTGGTCTTCTATCACGGTGGGGGATTCGTGGTCGGTGACCTGGAGACCCATGACGCGGTGTGCCGGCTCACCTGCCGCGACGCCGACATCGCGGTGCTGTCGATCGACTACCGGCTGGCGCCCGAGCATCCCGCCCCGGCCGCGCTGGACGACGCCTACGCGGCGTTTCGCTGGGCCTGCGACCACGCCGCCGAACTGGGCGGCATTCCCGGCCGGGTCGCGGTCGGCGGCGACAGTGCGGGCGGCAATCTGGCGGCCGCGGTGGCGCTGCGGGCGCGCGACGACGGCGGCCCGGCGCCGATTCTGCAATGGCTGATCTACCCGGTGACCGACCAGGCCGCCGAGACCCGCTCCCGCACCCTGTTCGCGGACGGCTTCCTGCTGACCAAACACGACATGGACTGGTTCAGCGACCAGTACGTGGGCCGCTCCGAGCTCGAGCCGACCGATCCCCGGGTCTCGCCGCTGCGGGCCGCCGACCTGTCCGAATTGCCCCCCGCGGTGGTCGCGATCGCGGGATTCGACCCACTGCGCGACGAAGGCGAACAGTTCGCCGTGGCGTTGCGGCAGGCCGGCGTCGTCGTCGACCTGCGACGCATGCGGTCGCTGACCCACGGGTTCATCAACCTGTTCCCGCTCGGCGGTGGTTGCGCCACCGCGACCACCGAGTTGATCTCGGCGCTTCGGGCCCATCTCAGCCGCAGCTGAGGCCGGTGACCCACGCCGGTAGTCTGAACCGCAAACGACCCATCGAACACGAGGATCAAGCGACTGTGGCCAGCAAACCCAAACGCCCCGGTTCCTCCGGCTTGAGGGCCGGCGACAACAAACGCAACCTCGCCACGCAGATCGGCCTCGTGGCGATCGTGGTGGTCTTCGCGGTCGGATTGCTGGGCTGGATCGTCTGGAACGGCAAGCACGGCAAGGTGGCCGCCGACGCCGGCGAGGGCATCCGGGTGACGTCGAGCAAGCTGGTCACCAAGGACGGCACCGACGAACCCAAGGCCGTCGTCACGTTCTACGAGGACTTCCTCTGCCCGGCGTGCGGCAACCTGGAGCGCGCGTTCGGGCCGACGGTGTCGCGCCTGATCGACAGCGGGGCGATCGCCGCCGACTACCACATGGTCGCGATCGTCTCCGGCCGCGATGACTACTCGAAGCGGGCCGGTGCGGCGGCCTACTGCGTCGCCGACGAGAGCAACGACGCCTTCCGACGGTTCCACACCGCGCTCTACACCAAGGAACTGCAGCCCGACGAGATGGACCTCAGCTTCCCCGACAACGCACGCCTGATCGAGCTGGCCCGCCAGGCCGGTGCCGGAGGCACCGTTCCGGCCTGCATCAACAGCGGCAAGTACCTCAAGATGGTCGGCGGCATGGTCGCGGCCAGCGGCATCCACGGCACGCCCACCCTGCGCATCAACGGTGAGGACTACACCCCGTCGACTCCGGAGGCCCTGGTGGCGAAGATCCGTGAGATCGTCGGCGACGTTCCGGGGATGGACGCTCCGGCGCAGGGGTCGTGACCGTCGCCGACGAGGCGGTCGCACCGCCGGCCCGGGCGGTGCCGGTATCGGCATCGCGGTCCTGGGCGATCCTGGTCGGCGGACTGATCGGGCTGGGCGCGTCGGTCACGCTGACCGTCGAGAAGATCCAGCTGCTGCTCGACTCCGGGTACGTGCCCTCCTGCAACCTCAACCCGGTGCTGTCCTGCGGGTCGGTGATGGTGACCCCTCAGGCTTCGGTGTTCGGTTTCCCCAACCCGCTGATGGGGATCGTCGCGTTCACCGTCGTGGTCGTCACCGGGGTGCTGGCCGTCGCCGATGTCGCACTGCCGCGGTGGTATTGGGGCGGTCTGGCGATCGGCACCGCGGCCGGGGCGGGCTTCGTGCACTGGCTGATCTTCCAGAGTCTGTACCGGATCGGCGCACTGTGCCCGTACTGCATGGTGGTCTGGGCGGTGACGCTGTGCCTGCTGGTGATCTTCGCAGCACTGGCATTCGAGCCCGCAGATATACACAAGAATTTGCAGCATTTGCACCGCTGGCGGTGGACGTTGGCTGCGTTATGGTTTATTGCGCTATTCCTGTTGATATTCATTCGGTTTCAGGATTACTGGATAACGCTGTTGTAGGGGTGGATGTGATCTCCAAAGTGTTGGTGGCGAACCGCGGGGAGATCGCTGTCCGTGCGTTCCGGGCCGCCTGCGAACTCGGGGTGGGCACCGTCGCCGTCTACCCGTACGAGGACCGAAATTCGCTGCACCGGCTCAAGGCCGACGAGTCTTATCAGATCGGTGACGAAGGCCATCCGGTGCGCGCCTACCTGTCGGTGGACGAGATCGTCGGGACAGCGGTGCGATGCGGGGCCGACGCGGTCTACCCGGGCTACGGCTTCTTGTCCGAGAATCCACAACTGGCGCAGGCGTGCGCGGACGCGGGAATCACCTTCGTAGGCCCCAGCGCGGCCGTGTTGGCCCTGACCGGCAACAAGTCCCGTGCCGTGGCGGCCGCACGCGAGGCCGGACTGCCGGTGCTGTCGTCGTCGGAGCCGTCGGCATCGGTGCCCGAACTGCTCGCCGCGGCGGACCGGATGACCTTCCCGCTGTTCGTCAAGGCCGTCGCCGGCGGCGGCGGGCGGGGAATGCGCCGGGTCGCCGACATCGACGCGCTGGCCGAAGCGATCGAGGCCGCCAGTCGTGAAGCGGATTCGGCGTTCGGCGACCCCACGGTCTACCTCGAGCAGGCCGTGCTCAATCCGCGCCACATCGAGGTGCAGATCCTGGCCGACACCCACGGCAACGTGATCCACCTCTACGAGCGTGACTGCAGCGTGCAGCGTCGCCATCAGAAGGTCGTCGAACTGGCACCGGCGCCCAACCTGGACTCGGCGTTGCGGGCGAAGATCTGCGCCGACGCGGTCGCGTTCGCACGGCACATCGGTTACACCTGCGCCGGCACCGTGGAGTTCCTGCTCGACGAACGCGGCCACCACGTATTCATCGAGATGAACCCGCGTATCCAGGTGGAGCACACCGTCACCGAGGAGATCACCGACGTCGACCTGGTGTCGTCGCAGTTGCGGATCGCGGCCGGGGAATCGCTGGCGGATCTGGGCCTGTCCCAGGACTCGATCGAGGTGCACGGTGCCGCGCTGCAGTGCCGGATCACCACCGAGGACCCGGCCAACGGATTCCGGCCCGACACCGGCAAGATCACCGCATACCGCAGCCCCGGCGGGGCCGGGATCCGGCTCGACGGCGGCACCAACCTGGGGGCGGAGATCAGTGCCCATTTCGACTCGATGCTGGTCAAGCTGACCTGCCGGGGCCGGGATTTCCCCACCGCGGTCAATCGCGCGCGCCGCGCCATCGCGGAGTTCCGGATCCGCGGGGTGGCCACCAACATCTCGTTCCTGCAGGCCGTGCTCGACGACCCGGATTTCTCCGCCGGCCGCATCACCACGTCGTTCATCGACGAGCGTCCGCAGCTGCTGACCGCACGTTCCTCGGCCGACCGGGGCACCAAGATCTTGAACTACCTGGCCGACATCACCGTCAACAGCCCGCACGGCACCCGGCCGACCACGGTGTACCCGCGGGACAAGCTGCCCGAGGTGGACTTCTCGGTCCCGCCACCGGCCGGATCCAAGCAGCGCCTGACCGAACTCGGTCCGGAGGGTTTTGCCCGCTGGCTGCGGGAATCGCCGGGCCTGCGAATCACCGACACCACCTTCCGTGACGCCCACCAGTCCCTGCTGGCCACCCGGGTGCGTACCAGCGGCCTGGTGAAGGTGGCGCCGTATGTGGCCCACACCATGCCGGAACTGCTGTCGGTGGAATGCTGGGGCGGGGCGACTTACGATGTGGCACTGCGGTTTTTGAAGGAAGATCCCTGGGAGCGGCTGGCCGCGCTGCGCGAAGCGCTGCCGAACATCTGCCTGCAGATGCTGCTGCGGGGTCGCAACACCGTCGGCTACACCCCCTATCCGGAGTCGGTCACCTCGGCGTTCGTGGAAGAGGCCGCGGCAACCGGCATCGACATCTTCCGGATCTTCGACGCGCTCAACAACGTCGACTCGATGCTGCCCGCCATCGACGCGGTCCGCGAAACCGGTGGCGCGGTAGCCGAAGTCGCCATGTGTTACACCGGGAATCTGACCAGCCCGGCGGAGAACCTCTACACCCTGGACTACTATCTGCGGCTCGCCGAGCAGATCGTGGACGCCGGCGCGCATGTGCTGGCCATCAAGGACATGGCCGGGCTGCTGCGGCCGGCGGCGGCCACCACGTTGGTGAGCGCGCTGCGTAGCCGCTTCGACCTGCCGATCCACGTGCACACCCACGACACCGCCGGCGGACAGTTGGCCAGCTACGCGGCGGCCTGGCAGGCCGGGGCGGATGCCGTCGACGGCGCCGCCGCACCCCTGGCCGGCACCACCAGCCAGCCGGCCCTGAGCTCGATCATCGCGGCGGCCGCCCAGACCGATTACGACACCGGGATATCACTGGATGCCGTCGGCGACCTGGAACCCTACTGGGAGGCGTTGCGAAAGGTGTACGCGCCGTTCGAATCCGGGCTCGCCGCGCCGACCGGGCGGGTGTATCACCATGAGATTCCCGGTGGGCAACTGTCCAACCTGCACCAGCAGGCCAAGGCGCTCGGTCTGGCCGACCGGTTCGAGGACGTCGAGGCCAACTATGCCGACGCGGATGCCGTCCTGGGCCGGCTGATCAAGGTCACACCGAGTTCGAAGGTGGTCGGGGATCTGGCACTGGCGCTGGTCGGTGCGGGGGTCAGCGCGCAGGAGTTCGCCGCCGACCCGTCCCGTGTCGACATCCCGGATTCGGTGATCGGTTTCCTGCGCGGCGAACTGGGTGACCCGGCCGGTGGTTGGCCGGAGCCGCTGCGCACCAAGGCGTTGGCCGGCCGCGGGTCGGCTCGCGAGATGCAGCAGCTGTCGGCCGACGACGAGGCCGTGCTGGCACGGCCCGGACCGGAACGTCGGGCCCGCTTGAACCATCTCTTGTTCCCCGGCCCGACAAAGGAATTCGAAATCCATCGCGAGCTCTACGGTGACCTCTCTCGACTGTCGGCCAACCAGTTCTTCTACGGTCTGCGCCAAGGCGAGGAACACCGCGTCAGGCTCGAGCGCGGAGTCGAACTGCTCATCGGCCTGCAGGCCATCTCGGAGCCGGACGAGCGCGGCGTGCGCACCGTGATGTGCATCATCAACGGTCAGTTGCGTCCGGTGGAGGTGCGCGACCGCAGCATCGCCAGCGACGTACCGGTGGCCGAGAAGGCCGACCGCACCAAGCCCGGTCACGTCGCCGCGCCGTTCGCCGGCGTGGTCACCGTCGGGGTGGCCGAGGGCGATCGGGTGACCGCCGGGCAGACCGTCGCCACCATCGAGGCGATGAAGATGGAGGCCGCCATCACCGCACCGACCGACGGCACGGTGGCCCGGGTGGCCGTCGCCGCCACCGCGCAGGTCGAGGGCGGCGACCTGCTGGTGGTGTTGAACTGACTCGCATCGTCTCGGGGCTGGCCGGTGGCCGGCGGATCGCGGTGCCGCCGCGCGGAACCCGGCCGACCACCGACCGGGTACGGGAGGCACTGTTCAACGTGCTGGAGGCCCGCCTGGACCTGGACGGGATGGCGGTGCTGGACCTCTACGCCGGGTCGGGTGCACTGGGCCTGGAGGCGCTGTCGCGGGGTGCGGCGACGGCGGTGTTCGTCGAATCCGACCGCCGCGCCGCAGATGTGCTGGCCGCCAACATCGCCGCGCTGGGCCTGCCCGGCGCGACGCTGCGCCGCGGCACCGTGGCCGCGGTGCTGACCGGCGGCGCCACGGCGCCGGCAGATCTGGTGCTGGCCGACCCGCCATACGACGTCGGCCCCGCCGACATCGATGCGCTGCCGGGACTGTTGACCGCCGGTGGCTGGGCGCAGCAGGGCACCGTCGTGATGATCGAACGGGCCGCGTCCAGCCCGCAGGTGAGCTGGCCGACGGGCTGGGAGGTCTGGCCGTCGCGGCGCTACGGCGACACCCGGTTGGAGCTGGCGGAGCTGGCGTAGCCCGACTGCTAGCGTCGTCAGTTATGAGTGGCGCGCTATGCCCGGGGTCCTTCGACCCGGTGACGTTGGGACACATCGACATCCTGGAGCGCGCGGCCGCCCAGTTCGACGAGGTGGTGGCCGCCGTCCTGGTCAATCCTTCCAAGCAGGGCATGTTCAGTCTGGAGGAGCGCCTCGAGATGATCACCGAGGCCACCGCGCATCTGCCGAACGTGCGCGCGGAGTCCGGCCGCGGCCTGGTGGTCGACTTCGTCCGGGAGCGGGGCCTGACCGCGATCGTCAAGGGACTGCGCACCGGCACCGACTTCGAGTACGAGCTGCAGATGGCGCAGATGAACAAGCACATCGCCGGAGTCGACACGTTTTTCGTGGCGACCAGCCCGCGGTATTCGTTCGTGTCGTCGTCGCTGGCCAAGGAGGTCGCCTCGATGGGCGGGGATGTCTCGGACCTGTTGCCGGACCCGGTGAACCGGCGGCTGGCCGCCAAACTGGCCGCCCGCTGACCTGCCCACCGGTCACTGCGGCGGCAGCCCCAATCGGGTCGCGGTCGATGCCCGCATCGCGGCGAACCCGCTTGCACAGCCCAGCACCCGCAACGCGGCCTCGGCGGTGGTGAACGGATAGTCCGGGGGACAGGTTCCGTCGTCCAAGCGGCGGTTGATCACCGCCTCCACCAGGCGGAACGGCAGGTCCTCGGCGGCGAGCGGGCCGTCGTGGTCGGCGATCACCGCCCGGGAGAGTTCGCGGTAGTGGTCCCGCAACCGATCGCGTTGCGCACGGAATTCGGCGAAGCGGTCCACGTTGAGCTCCGGCAGCAGATACAGGGTGCCCAGATTCCAGGACCCGCCGCACAGCTGTGCGGTATCGGCGACGACGAGGGTGTGCAGGCGCGGCGCGCCGGGACCGGCTTCGGCGACCAGGTCCGCCGCCAGTTGCGCAGAGGCCTCGACGGTCCCGGCCAGCAGGGCCTCGAGGATGTCGTCCTTGGCGGCGAAATGGTGATACAGCGAGGCCTGCCGCATCCCGACGCTCTCGGCGATGCGCCGAGTCGAGGTGGCCGCGTAGCCGACGGTGGTGAACAACTCGGCTGCCGCATCGAGGATTTCGTCGCGGGGGCTGTGGCCGGGCCGTCGAGATGCCACCAGTCGCGGACGTCCCCGCCGGTCAACCTGCATACCGCGCTCCTTAATCTGTCAGTCGATAGGAAATATGCTACCGTCCCCACCATGGACGAAGCACGCACCGACTCCACAACGGGGGCACGCTCCCACGCCAGAGCCCAGGCCGAGCACGCATCGATGCGCATCCCGGCGACCCCCCGCGACGTCGATGCCGCGGCCGTGGTCTGGGCGGAATCGGTCCCGCCGAACGGCTACGCCACCAAGGTGCTCGCCCGCGGCAGCCGCGTCCGGCTCATCGACGTCGACGGCGGCGCCTGTGCGCACCTGCTGCTGCACCGTGCCGAGGCGCCCTGGGAACGGCTCAACGTCGCCGACACCATGAAGATCCCCTGGCAGGCCTACCTGGGGGCCGGGCATCCGCTGCTGTCCGATCAGGGCCGCGTGCTGGCCACCGTCGTCTCCGACACCTCCAACCGCCACGACCTGATCTGCGGTCCCGACGACACCGGCCGGCAACTGCTGCTGCTGGGTGCGATGAAGCACGGCATGGACATCCGCGACGTCGCACCCTCGGTCGCGCTGTTCCGCGGAATCCGGGTCGAACCCGCCAGTGGCGCACTCGAATTCACCGGCTCAGCGGGAGCGGGGGCGGCGATCGATCTGCTGATCCATCTGCCGGTGGTGCTGTCGGTGGCCAACACCGCGCACCCGCTGGACCCCGATCCGACACCCGGACCCCTGGACGTCGTCGGCTGGCGGGCGGGCGACGAACTGGGCAACACGATCAACCACGACCCGGAATACCTGCGGGCACTGGAGAACACCGAGGCGGCATGGGCCGCCGGAGCGGGGGAACGAGCATGACCGAGCAGCGCCGGGTGATCTCCGATGAGGTGGTGCCGGCCCGCTCGCCGTGGTCGGCGGTGGTGCGCGCCGGGCAGCGCCTGCAGATCATCGATCTGCACGGTAACCAGGCGGTGGACTGCCTGCTCTACGACGCCGACGACCACACCCGCCGCTACAGCGCCCAGGCCACCATCACCGCCCAGCGAAACATCTTCCTGACCACCGGTTCGGTGCTGCGCGCCGCCGACGGCACCGCCCTGATGACCGTCGTCGCCGACGACGTCGGCAACCACGACACCATCGGCGGAGCCTGCTCGCAGGAGTCCAACACGCTGCGCTACGGACACCACACCGTGCACCAGCACGCCTGCGTGGAGAACTTCCTCGCCGAGGGCGCCAAACACGGCCTCGGCAAACGCGATCTGGTCTCCAACATCAACTGGTTCATGAACGTGCCGGTCGAAGCCGACGGCACCCTGGGCATCGTCGACGGGATCTCTGCGCCCGGCAAGAGCCTGACGCTGCGCGCCGAGACCGACACCCTGGTGCTGGTGTCGAACTGCCCGCAGATCAACAACCCGTGCAACGGATTCGACCCGACACCGGTGCGCATGGTGATCACCAGCAGATGATCGGCATCGAGGTGGTCCGGCCGGGGATGTTCACCACCGTGCAGGACTGGCCCGGCCGGGTGGGGTACTGGCACGTCGGCGTCCCGCCGTCGGGGCCGATGGACGACCTGTCGTTTCGGCTCGGCAACCGGGCACTGGGCAATCCCGAAGGCGCCGCCGGGCTGGAGTGCACCAAATCCGGACCGGCCCTGCGCTTCACCGCACCGGCCTGGGTGTGCCTCACCGGTGCGACGGTCCCGGCGACCCTCGACGACGCCCGGCTGCCGCAGTGGCAGTCGGTGCGGGTGCCCGCCGGCGGCGTCGTCGACATCGGCACCGCGGCCGGTCCCGGAATGCGCAGCTACCTGCTGGTCGAGGGCGGCCTCGACGAACCCGATTTCCTTGGCAGCGCAGCAACGTTCACCCAGGGGGTGTTCGGGGGACACGGCGGCCGGGCGCTGCAGGCGGGGGATCGGCTCAGCGCCGCCGGCCGCGGCGGCGCCGCACCGGTCCTCGACCGCGTCCCCGCCGGAATCCAGCCCAGCATCGGCCGGCACTGGGAACTGGCGGTGACCGTGGGACCGCACGCCGCCCCGGAATTCCTGACCCGGGCGGACATGGCGACGCTGACCGGCACCGACTACACGGTGCACTTCAACTCCGATCGCACCGGGGTGCGGCTCGTCGGGCCGAAGCCGTCGTGGGCACGCCGTGACGGCGGGGAGGCCGGCCTGCACCCGTCCAACATCCATGACAACGCGTACTGCGTCGGGGCCCTGGACTTCACCGGCGACACCCCGATCCTGTTGGGTCCCGACGGTCCCAGCCTGGGCGGGTTCGTCTGCCCGGTGACGGTGGCACGCGGCGACCGGTGGAAACTCGGCCAACTGGCCCCCGACGACACCGTGCGACTGGTGCCGGTGCGCGCCGAGCGCGTCCCGCCGGCGGCGTCGCTGGGGCCGCGCCGGCGTGCCGCGCTGCCCGTGGTGGTCTCCGGCGGCGGGGACTGCGACGACGGGGTGTTGCAGCGCTACACCGGGCGCGACGGTACCGCCGTGACGCTGCGGCGCTCCGGTGACGGTGGCGTCCTGCTCGAATACGGTCCGATGATCCTGGATCTCGCGCTGCGGGCGCGCGTGCAGGTGCTCTACGACCGGCTGCGTGAGCAGGGGCTGCCCGGTCTGCTCGAACTGACACCCGGGGTTCGCTCGCTGCAGGTCCAGTTCGACACCGACCGGGTGTCCTGCACCGAGGTGGTCGAGCGGATCGCCGCCCACGACGATGCGCTGCCGCCGTGCGACGAACTCGTCGTACCGAGCCGTTCGGTGCGGCTGCCGCTGTCCTGGGACGACCCCGGAACTCACGAGGCCATCCGCCGCTACATGTACGGCGTGCGCCCCGATGCGCCGTGGTGCCCGTCGAACATCGAGTTCATCCGGCGCATCAACGGGCTCGACGACATCGCGGACGTCTACGACACGGTCTTCGGCGCGCAGTACCTGGTCCTGGGGCTGGGCGACATCTATCTGGGCGCACCGGTGGCCACCCCGCTGGATCCCCGGCACCGGCTGGTGACGACCAAGTACAACCCGGCGCGGACCTGGACGCCGGAGAACGCCGTCGGAATCGGCGGCGCCTACCTGTGCATCTACGGCATCGAGGGGCCCGGGGGCTACCAGTTCGTCGGCCGCACCACCCAGGTGTGGAATCACCGCAACGCCACCGCGGGTCTTTTCGAACCCGAAACACCATGGCTGCTGCGGTATTTCGACCGCATCAGCTTCTACCCGGTCAGTGCCGAAGAACTGCTGGACCTGCGTGCCGACACCGCCGCCGGCCGCGGCCGGGTCGACATCGCCGACGGCGAGTTCTCGCTGCCGGCCTATCGGGGTTTCCTCGCCGACAACGCCGGATCCATCGCCGAGTTCCGTGCCCAGCAGTCGGCGGCGTTCGCCGCGGAGCGTCGGGCCTGGCAGGCATCCGGAGAATTCGCCGCATCCCCGCCCGGCGGAGAAGACCCGGGTTAGAAGACGATCGTTTCGCCGCCGACCCGGACCACACGGTCCTGGCAGTGCCACTGCACGGCCCGCGACAGCACCGCGCGTTCCACGTCGGCGCCGAGCCGTACCAGGTCGGTCACGCTGTGGGTGTGGTCGACCCGGACCACGTCCTGCTCGATGATCGGCCCCTCGTCGAGGACCTCGGTGACGTAGTGCGCGGTTGCGCCGATCAGTTTCACGCCGCGTTCCCTGGCCCGCTGGTAGGGCGCGGCCCCGATGAAGGCCGGCAGGAACGAATGGTGGATGTTGATCAGCGGACAGCCCACGGCCTCGATGAAATCGCTGGTGATGATCTGCATGTAACGTGCCAGGACCACCAGATCCACGTTGCCGCACAGCAACTGCAGCTGGCGTTGTTCGGCCTCGGCGCGGATGTCGCGGGTGGCGGGGATGTGGAAGAACGGCACCCCGAACGGGCGCACCTGCTCGGCCAGTTCCGGGTGATTGGAGATCACCATGGCCACCGTCATCTCCAGCTCACCGCGCCGGTTGCGCCACAACAGGTCCAGCAGGCAGTGGTCGGTCTTGGAGGCCATGATCGCCACCCGCTTGGGCTTGGTCGCCTCGGTGAACCGGTAGTCCATCGCGAACCGCTGGGCCACGGTGGCGCCGAATCGCTCGCGCAACTCGTCGATGGCCGCCGGCAGGCCCGGAAGGTGGAAGATGGCCCGTTGCACGAAGGTGCCGTCTTCGGGGGCGGTCGAATGCTGATCCAGCGAGATGATGTTGGCCCCGGCGTCGGCCAGGAACGCGCTCACCGCGGCGATGATGCCGTGACTGTCCCGGCAGCTCAGCAGCAGTCGGCCGATGTCGGCTTCTCGCTGGTCTCCGGACCGTCCCGGATAGCCGTGTGGTGCCTGCCCGGTGGGGCCGGGGCCTGCGGAACCTGTAGCGCCGTGCGTCATGGCCGCCCTTCGCCGATGTGGATATCAACCGGTCAGGCTACCGGTGAAGTGGACGGAAATCCGACACACCGGGCAGCTAACGCAATCACACCCGTAACACAGGGCACACTAGTAACACCAACGACGCCTGGAGGGTGCTGCCGTGTACCGAGTGTTCGAAGCCCTTGACGAGCTGGGCTCCATTGTCGAAGAAGCACGTGGTGTGCCGATGACGGCAGGTTGCGTGGTGCCCCGCGGCGACGTCCTGGAATTGATCGACGACATCCGCGACGCCATCCCCGGCGAACTGGACGACGCCCAGGATGTGCTCGACGCGCGCGACACGGTCATCAACGAGGCCAAGGAACACGCGGACTCGATGGTCACCTCCGCCACGGCCGAGGCCGAATCGCTGGTCAGCCACGCCCGGGCCGAGGCCGACCGACTGTTGTCCGATGCCAAGGGCCAGGCCGACCGGATGGTGGCCGAGGCGCGCGCCCACAGCGAGCGGATGGTCGGCGAGGCCCGCGAGGAGGCCGCCCGGCTCAGCGCCACCGCCAAGCGGGAGTTCGAGACCGCCACCAGTCGCGCCCAGGCCGAATGCGACCGGCTCGTGGAGAACGGCAACGCCGCCTACGAGAAGGCCGTGCAGGAGGGCATCAAGGAACAGCAGCGACTGGTCTCGCAGAACGAGGTCGTGACGTCGGCGCGGGCGGAGTCCACCCGGCTGATCGATTCGGCGCACGCCGAGGCCGACCGGATGCGCGGCGAATGCGACATCTACGTCGACGCCAAGCTGGCCGAATTCGAGGACTTCCTCAACGGCACCCTGCGCTCGATCAACCGGGGGCGTCACCAATTGCGCACCGCCGCGGGAACGCACGACTACGCGACTCGCTGACCCGGCAACACCGGGTGCCGTGCTGCGTAGAATCGCGGCATGGCAAGGCACCCCGGCGCAGGAATGAAGTCAGCCCCGCGACAGTCGTCCGCGCCGTTCGTGGTCAACGTCGCTCGGCTGGGCCGGCGTCCCGGTGCGCTGCTGCCCCTGCACGAGCAGCGGATCAGTCCGGCCCGCATCGGCCTGGACCTGGTCGCCATTCCCGCCCAGGCGGCCGTCGATCTGGACCTGCGGGTGGAGTCGGTCTCCGAGGGCGTCCTGGTCAGCGGAGTGGTCTCGGCGCCCACCGCCGGTGAATGCGCGCGGTGCCTGCAACCGCTGACCGGTGCCGTCGAGGTCGAGCTGACCGAACTGTTCGCCTACCCCGACAGCACCACCGACGCCACCACCGATGACGACGAGATGGGCCGCGTCGTCGACGACGCGGTGGATCTCGAGCAGGCCATCGTCGACGCCATCGGCCTGGCCCTTCCGCTGTCGCCGCTGTGCGACGCCGACTGCCCGGGGCTCTGCCCGGACTGCGGAGTGCCGCTGGCTACCGCCGAACCCGGCCATCACCACGACAAGATCGACCCGCGCTGGGCGAAGCTGGCCGGCCTGCTCGAGCCCGGCGAACCGGCCCGGCCGAGCGACGACGGTGAGCGGTGAGCCGCCCCCGACAGGCCGTGCTCGATGCGCTCGGCGTGGACCTGGCCGATGATCTGCTGACGCTGGCCGTCACGCACCGCAGCTACGCCTACGAGCACGGTGGCCTGCCCACCAACGAGCGGCTGGAATTCCTCGGTGACGCCGTGCTGGGGCTGACCATCACCGACGAGTTGTTTCATCGGCACCCGGATCGGCCGGAGGGCGACCTCGCCAAACTGCGCTCCAGCGTGGTCAACACCAACGCCCTGGCAGACGTGGCGCGCGGCCTGACCGCCGACGGCCTGGGCGCGCACCTGTTGCTCGGCCGCGGTGAGGAGCACACCGGCGGCGCAGACAAATCCAGCATCCTGGCCGACGGGATGGAATCGCTGCTGGGTGCGGTGTACCTGCAACACGGGATCGACACCGCCCGGGAGGTGATCCTGCGGCTGTTCGGTCCGCTGCTCGACACGGTGGCCACCCTGGGGGCGGGGCTGGACTGGAAGACCAGCCTGCAGGAGTTGACCGCGGCGCGCGGCCTGGGGGTGCCGACCTACCGGATCACCTCCACCGGACCCGATCACGATCGGGAATTCACCGCCACCGCAGTGGTATCGGAGGTCGGCTACGGCACGGGTGTCGGCCGGACCAAGAAGGAAGCCGAACAGAAGGCCGCGGCCGCCGCCTGGCAGGCCCTGGACGCCATGGAGACGGCGGACGAAGCTCAGCAGGCCTGACGATGCCCGAACTCCCCGAAGTCGAGGTGGTCCGGCGTGGCCTGAACGATCACCTGGTGGGCCGCACCATCGCCGCTGTGCGGGTTCATCATCCGCGGGCGGTGCGCCGGCACGAAGCCGGTGCCGGTGATCTGACCGGACGGCTGCTGGGCGCGAAGATCACCGGAACCGACCGGCGCGGTAAGTATCTGTGGTTGTTGCTCAGCGGTTCAGCGGCCGACGAGGCGCTGGTGGTGCATCTGGGTATGAGCGGCCAGATGCTGCTGGGGGAGTTGCCCGACAGCAGGCATCTGCGGATCGCGGCCGTGCTCGACGACGGCATGAAAGTGAGCTTCGTCGATCAGCGGACCTTCGGTGGCTGGCAGCTCACGGATCTGGTCACCGTGGACGGCAGCGTGCTGCCGGTGCCGGTGGCACACCTGGCCCGCGATCCGCTGGACCCGCGCTTCGACGCCGACGCGGTGGTCGAGGTGTTGCGGGGCAAGCATTCCGAGATCAAACGCCAGCTTCTCGATCAGACCGTGGTGTCGGGAATCGGCAATATTTACGCCGACGAAGCCCTGTGGCGGGCCGGGATTCGGGGCACGCGGTCGGCGGATCGGCTGTCCCGGCCGCGATTACGGGCACTACTGGACGCCGCCGCCGAGGTGATGCGCGACGCGCTGGCGGTCGGGGGTACCTCGTTCGATTCGCTGTATGTCAACGTCAACGGCGAATCCGGTTACTTCAGCCGGTCCCTGGACGCCTACGGCCGCGAGGACGAGCCGTGCCGGCGCTGCGGGACGGCCATTCGAAGGGCGAAGTTCATGAACCGCTCGTCGTACTACTGTCCGACCTGCCAGCGCTGACCCGTCTTTCCCGCCATTTCTCGCGAGCGTGCGCGTCTGTACCGCGACACGCCGAAAGAAGTGGCAATCTGCGCACGCTCGTCGGAGTGGTCGCGGGGGCTCACTCGAAGATGTCGCGATACACCCGGCCCGGTGTCAGGGTGGGATCGACGAACCATTCCCGGCCGAAGACCAAGCCGGCGACCTGCGGGGGAAGCCGCATCAACACCGTGAACAGCCGTGCGGCGGCGCCGGCACCGACCTGGGAGCGATGGGCGGCGATGGCATCGCGTTTCTGTCGCGCATACCGAAACACGTTGATGCGGTGGGTGATGTGCGACCGCGGCGCATACGCGGTACCCACCACGTCGCGTCCGTAGGGGGCGGGAAGCCGCAGGAATTCCGCGATCCCGGCGACCCGGACCAGCATCTCGCGGGGCATCGTCGCCTCGAGTATCCGCGGGGTTTGCGCAAGCTGCGCAGCGCGCTTGCCGACCCGGTGGACCCGGACGTGATCGCGATGCCCGTAGCCGCCGTTGGGCTGATAGCTCAACAGCAGATCCGCGTCCTCGTCGCGCAAGATCGCCGCCAGACGCTGCGCCGCCTCCTCGATATCGGCGCGGGCGAACCTGACCCGCCCCGGCGGATCGGGCGGGAAAACCTCGCCGTACCCGCTGTCGGCGTAACCTAGGAATTCCACCCGGTGCACGCCGAGAATGTCTGCGCTCGAACGTAGTTCGGTGAGGCGATCACCATCGCGGTCGGTGACCCGCCCGTCGGTGGCGACCACCACGACCACCCGATGGCCCGCGGCGGCCGCGCGGGCCAGGGTTCCCCCGGTCAAGATCACCTCGTCGTCGGGATGGGCGTGGAAGGCGACGACGGTGGCCATGAAAGTTCAGTATGCCGGTCCGTCGGGTCTGTGCAAGGGGTCCAGCATGAACAGCAACCGTACGAGTTCGGCCTGACGGTGGGTGCCGGTCTTGGCGTAGATGTGCTGCAAGTGGGTCTTCACCGTGGTCAGCGACACCGTCAACTCCTCGGCGATCGGGGTCAGGCCCTCGCCGCGGAGCACCATGACCGCCACCTGCGCTTCGCTTTTCGTCAGCCCGTACAGACGCTTCAGCAGTGCGGCGGCGGGCTCCGGGCGCTGTTCGGGATCGACGATCACCAGCATCGCGCGGCCGCCCCGCGGGGCGACGACCGCACTCGGATCGACCGGCAAGACGTGCACGATGTACGGGCGCCGGCCCGATGGGCGCGGGCACAGGAAGGAGCCACCCCAGACGGTCGCGCCAACGGGATCGGCAAGTCTGGCGATGCTGCGGCCCAACTCGGCGTCGGCGCGCGACGACTGCGCCGTCAGATGGCCGTGTTCCACCCGTAAGCCGTCGTTATCGCACAGCACCCGCTCAGCGGTGGTATTGGCGAACACCGGTCGGCGGCCGTCGACGATCACGATCCCGTGGCTCACCGACCCGCAGGCTTCGGTGAGGTCGTGGGCGCGTCGGTCGAGTTGGCTGAGGCTGTCGCGCGTGCGCAGCGCCTGCTGGAGGTGGGGTGTCAGGCGGGTGATCAACGCGACGTAGTCGGGGCGGTCGAATCGGTCCGACTGCCGCACGCTCGCGATGGCGAGACTGGTCATCGGCGTTCCGGATGTGAGGCGGACGAATAGTCCGTCTTGCAGTCCATTCGGCCGGGCCCAGTCGATCTGGAACTCGCAGTTCTGGTAGGGCCACATCAATTCCGCGCCGCTACGGATCACGCCCACCGGCCCGGTCTCTACCGCATGCAGAACGTGATCGAGCCGTTCGTAATGTGCGGAGTAGGCCTGCGCCGCCGCCGGCTGCATCTGTGCGTGAAGAAGCGTTCGAGACCCGCTGTCGGACAATACCAATGACGCGGTATGCGCCTGGAAGCATCGGGCGATCGCGGTCATGACAGCATCCCATTGCTCCGGAACCAGAACTGCGGAGTAAATACAAGAGATCAGTTGTGAGAATTCGTCGATCGTATTCATGGTCGGCCCTGAATTCTTTTACAGGCCTGCATATTTGAAGATTGGGCCGTGGTCAACGGGTTGAGGGGATCCGTGCCTTCTCGACGCAAAAGTTTACTCGGATCTCGTCCATTGGGATGAGGAAATTTTGTGGCCGCGGTGTTTGCCTTATGGATGCCTTGTAAGCGGCTTTTTGCTAAGCCGCCGCCGCACAGAGGAGGCGATCATCATGTCGCAACTGGTCATCAAGCCCTGGATGCCCCTGCCGTTGCCCGCCGGTGAATACCGCGACCTCGTCGGTGAGGCGATCCGGCACGCGGGGCAGCGGAGCCGCCGGCTGGTCTTGGACACCATGGCGCTGGTCGAACGCATCGGCAGCTTTCGAATCGACCCGGCGCGGTGTCGACCCCGGCTCGAATCCGCCTGGTCCGAAAACGCCCGGATGGCCCGCGAGATGTACCGGCTCTGATTCGTTGAATCGAGTTGGGCGCAAGAAAAATTGACGAAAGGAACCAAAGATGTCCGAGCAGAATATCGCCCTGGTGCGGGCCGGCTATCAAGCATTCGGCACCGGCGACACCGAAACCCTGATGGACCTCTTCGACGACGACATCGAATGGCTGCAACCGGGTGACAGTGCGCTGAGTGGAACCTACCGCGGCAAAACGGAACTCATGGGATTCCTGATGCGGTTGGGGGAGAAGTCGCCGGTCATCACCCCGCACCGCTTCCTCGCCGACGGTGACACCGTGATCGTCTTGAGTGAGGCGTCGATCGGCGACGAACATGGCCACAGCGCCGAGGTTTTCACCGTCCGCAACGGCAAGACCGTCCGGGTACAAGTATACGGCGACACCGCGATGATGGAACGGCAGTACGGTCGCAAACCCGCCGGTGCGCCGGTCGGCTGAGAAAGCACGTCGGGCGCGGGGACTGCCAAGATGTCCCCATGACCGAATTGTGGGTGGAACGCACCGGGACACGCCGCTATACCGGGCGAAGCTCCCGGGGTGCGCAGGTGTTGATCGGGAGTGAAGACGTCGACGGCGTCTTCACACCCGGCGAGCTGCTCAAGATCGCGCTGGCCGCATGCAGCGGCCTGTCCAGCGACGCCCCGCTGGCGCGCCGCCTGGGCGACGACTACGCCGCGACGATCCGGGTGTCCGGGGCCGCGGATCGCGACCGGGAGCGCTACCCGCTGCTCGAGGAGGTCTTGGAACTGGACCTGTCCGGTCTCGACGACGCAGACCGGCAGCGTCTGCTGACGGTCGTGCACCGTGCCATCGACCAGGTCTGCACGGTGGGCCGGACGTTGAAATCCGGCACCGAGGTGCGATTCGAGGTCGACGCCGGTGACCGGGCCTGACGTCCGTCTGAACGCCTGGGTGCACGGACACGTCCAGGGAGTGGGTTTTCGCTGGTGGACCCGGTCGCGGGCACTGGAACTCGGGCTCACCGGCTACGCCGCCAACCGCCCGGACGGCCGGGTTCACGTCGTCGCGCAGGGGCCGCGTGCGGACTGCCAACGCTTGTTGGACCTGCTGCGGAGCGGTGCCACACCGGGCCGGGTGGACACCGTCGTCGCCGATTGGGCCGACGCCGGAGAGCGGATCGACGGATTCGCCGAACGCTAGACCGGTAGTCTCACCTCCCGTGCATCTCAAGAGTCTGACGCTGAAGGGCTTCAAGTCCTTCGCCGCGCCGACGACTCTGCGATTCGAACCGGGCATCACCGCGGTGGTCGGCCCCAACGGCTCCGGTAAGTCCAACGTGGTCGACGCCCTGGCGTGGGTGATGGGCGAGCACAGCGCCAAGACGCTGCGCGGCGGAAAGATGGAAGACGTCATCTTCGCCGGCACGTCGTCGCGTGCCCCGCTCGGCCGCGCCGAGGTCACCGTCACCATCGACAACTCCGACAACGCGCTGCCCATCGAATACGCCGAGGTCTCGATCACGCGGCGGATGTTCCGCGACGGCGCCAGCGAATACGAGATCAACGGCGCCAGCTGCCGATTGATGGACGTTCAGGAGTTGCTGAGCGACTCCGGTATCGGCCGCGAGATGCACGTCATCGTCGGGCAGGGCCGGCTGGCGCAGATCCTGGAATCACGCCCCGAAGACCGCCGCGCCTTCATCGAAGAGGCCGCCGGGGTGCTCAAGCACCGCAAACGCAAAGAGAAGGCGGTCCGCAAGCTGGACGCGATGGCGGCCAACCTGGCCCGCCTGACCGACCTGACCACCGAGCTGCGCCGCCAGCTCAAGCCGCTGGGCCGACAGGCCGAGGTGGCCCGCCGCGCCGCGACCATTCAGGCCGACCTGCGTGATGCCCGGCTGCGCCTGACCGCCGACGACCTGGTCAGCCGGCAGGCCGAATTCGCCGGAACCACCGATGCGGAGGCCACGCTGCGCCGCGAACACGACCAGATCACCGAGCGACTGACGGTGGCCGCCGACGAGCTGACCGCCCACGAGTCCGCGGTCGCCACCTTGACCCAGCGCGCCGAGGCCGCCCAACAGACCTGGTTCGCGCTCTCGGCGCTGGCCGAGCGGGTCAGTGCGACGGTCCGGATCGCCAGCGAACGGGCCCAGCACCTCGACGAGGAGCCGATCACCACCGGCGGCGTCGACCCGGATGCTCTCGAAGCCGAGGCCGAGCAGGTGGCCGTCACCGAGCAGCAACTGCTGGCCGAACTGACCGACGCCGGTATCCGGCTGGAGGCCGCCCGCGCCGAACTGGCCGAGCGTGAACGCCGTAGCACCGAAGCCGAGAAGGCCCACCTGGCCGCGGTCCGCGCCGAAGCCGACCGACGGGAGGGGCTGGCGCGGCTGACCGGTCAGGTCGAGACCATCCGGGCACGCGTGGAGTCGATCGACACCCACGTCGGACAGTTGTCGACCCGTATCGAGGAAGCCGCAGCCCGCGCCCAGGCCGCCCAGGCCGAGTTCGAAACGGTGCAGGGCCGGGTCGCCGAACTCGATCAGGGTGAAGTCGGCCTGGACGAACACCACGAACGGACCGTGGCGACCTTGCGGTTGGCCGACCAGCGCGTCGCCGAACTGCAGGCGGCCGAGCGGGCCGCCGAGCGGCAGGTGGCGTCCTTGCACGCCCGCATCGAGGCCCTGTCGATGGGGCTGGAGCGCCGCGACGGTGCGGCCTGGCTCGCCCAGAACCACGCCGACCCCGGACTGTTCGGTTCCATCGCCACGCTGGTGAAAGTGCAGTCCGGCTATGAGGCCGCGCTGGCCGCGGTGCTCGGTTCGGCGGCCGACGCGCTGGCCGCCGACGACGCGGGCGCCGCCCGGTCGGCGCTGCACGCTTTGAAATCCGCCGACGGCGGCCGGGCGGCGATCGTGCTCGGGGATTGGCCGCTGCCGGCGACCGAGCAGCGGGCAGCGTTGCCCGACGGCGCCCGGTGGGCCGTGGACCTGATCGAGGCACCGGCGAAGTTGCGCGGCGCGATGGCGGCCATGCTGGCGTCGGTCGTGGTGGTCGGCGACCTCTCCGAAGCACTCGACCTGGTCGCGGCACGTCCCGGTGTGCGCGCGGTGACGCTGGATGGCGACCTGGTGGGTGCCGGGTGGGTCAGCGGCGGCTCGGACCGCAAGCCGTCCACCCTGGAGATCAACAGCGAAATCGACAAGGCACGTGCCGAAGCGGCGGCCGCCGAGACCCAGGCCGCCGAACTCGGCGCTGCCCTCGCCGGCGCGCTGGCCGAACAGAGCGCCCGCCAAGACGCCGCCGAGCAGGCGTTGGCCGCGCTCAACGAGTCCGACGCCGCCATCGCCGCCACCCACGAACAGCTGGGACGGCTCGGTCACGAGGCACGGGCGGCCGAGGCGGAGTGGCACCGTCGGCTGCGCGAGCGCGACGACCTGGAGAAGGGCCGGGCCCAGACCGTCGCCGAACTGGGTGAGCTGGAGGCCCGGCTGCGCAACGCCGAAGAGGACCAGCCGACCGAAGCCGCGGAGCCGGTGGACCGCCAGCAGATCGCCGCCGCCGCGGAGGCAGCCCGCAGCGTCGAGGTCGAGGCCCGGCTGGCGGTGCGCACCGCCGAGGAACGCGCCAACGCGGTGCGCGGCAAGGCGGACTCCCTGCGCCGGGCCGCTGCGGCCGAACGCGAGGCGCGGGTGCGTGCCGAACAGGCCCGCGCCGCCCGGGTACGTGCCGCGACCACTGCGGCCGTGGTCGCCGAAGCCGCCGGCGCGCTGGCCCAGCGCCTGCAACACGTGGTGGCCGCCGCGTCGCGGATCCGCGACGGACTGGCCGGGGAACGCCAGCAGCGGGCCGAGGCGATGGTGGCCGTGCGTGACGAGGTGAACTCCCTGAGCACCCGGCTCACCGCGCTCACCGAGTCGCTGCACCGCGACGAAGTCGCCAAGGCTCAGGCCGCACTGCGCATCGAGCAACTCGAGCAGACCGTGCTCGAGCAGTTCGGGATGAGCTCGGCCGACCTGATCGCCGAGTACGGCCCCGACGTGCCATTGCCGCCGACCGAACTGGAGATCGCCGAATACGAGCAGGCCCGCGACCGCGGTGAACTGGTGATGGCGCCGGCCCCGATGCCGTTCGACCGCCCCACCCAGGAACGTCGCGCCAAACGCGCCGAGCGCGAACTGGCCGAACTGGGCCGGGTCAACCCACTGGCCCTCGAAGAGTTCGCCGCCCTCGAAGAGCGGTACAACTTCTTGTCCACCCAGCTCGAGGACGTCAAAGCGGCCCGCAAGGACCTGCTCGACGTGGTCTCGGAAGTCGATGCCCGCATCCTGCAGGTGTTCACCGACGCCTACGCCGACGTGGAGCGCGAATTCACCGAGGTGTTCGCCGCACTGTTCCCCGGCGGCGAAGGACGGCTGCTTCTGACCGATCCCAACGACATGCTGACCACCGGCGTCGACGTCGAAGCGCGTCCCCCCGGCAAGAAGGTCAAGCGGCTGTCGCTGCTGTCCGGTGGCGAGAAGTCACTGACCGCGATCGCCATGCTGGTCGCGATCTTCCGGGCCCGGCCGTCACCGTTCTACATCATGGACGAGGTCGAGGCCGCACTCGACGACACCAACCTGCGTCGGCTGCTGGCACTGTTCGAGATGCTGCGCGCCCGTTCGCAGCTGATCGTCATCACCCACCAGAAGCCGACCATGGAGGTCGCCGACGCGCTGTACGGCGTGACCATGCAGGGCGACGGGATCACCGCGGTGATCTCCCAGCGCATTCGCGGCGAAGAGCTGGTGTCCAGCCCGGGTTAGCCGGTCAGCTCGCCGAGGCTGAATGCCATGGCGACCGGCTCGTGCACCTCGACATGGTCCCCGTCGGGTGTGGCAACCGGCCGATACAGGTCGCCGTCGAGGCGATACTGCAGAAACCACGCGCCGTCTGGAACCTCGGCGTCGACGATCCAGTAGTGCTCGATGCCCGCCTTGGCGTACTCGTGCAACTTCATGACGGTGTCCATCCGTCGCGAGCCGGGCGAGACGATCTCGATGAGGAGTACCACATCGGCCGCCGGGATGCGGGCTGCACGTCCTTCGACCATGCCGCTGCGGATCACCACGATGTCCGGGTCGCGGACACTGGGCGGGAACGAGGCGATGGTGGTCACCTCGATTTCGGCCAGCGCCTCCAGACCGTCCGGTAGGTGATCTTGCAGGAGTCGGATGAGCTGTCGTGAAATCCGCTGATGGGTGATCTGTGGGCGCGGCGACATGATGATCGAACCCTCACTGAGTTCCCACCGTCGCGTGTGGGCGACCTCAAGTGCGTCCCACTGCTCCAGGGTCATCAAGTCAAACGGCCCATCCAGCAGCTCGGACACGGTGCCCCCTCTCGATGGCAACTCGAATAGTTGCAGGTTACGCCCGACGGCGTCTTGCCCGCAGTCTGCCGAGCACCACCGACAGACCCCGCCCAACGGGGCCCTGAAACAATGGCGGCGTGTCTGAAGGTCTCTGGATTGCCCTGGCGGTCGCCGCCGCACTCGCCGTCATCGCCGCCGTGGTCTTCGGCCTGGTGCGTCACCGCCGAGGCCGCATCAGCCTGTCGGCGCCGCAGCGCGAAAGCCTGGACCGCTCGGGCGGTTACACCGCCGAATCGGGCATCACGTTCAGCCGGACCGAGACGTCCGAACCGCCGGCTCCCAATGTCGGCGACGACGCGGCCGTCGTCCACGAGGCCCCGCGACGCACCATCACCGATGTCGACCTGCCCCAAGCGCCGCCCGAAGAGGTGGCTGCCCCCGAGCCCGAGCCGGAGATCGAGCCGGTCGACGGCCGGATGCAGCGGCTGCGCGGCCGGCTGGCCAAATCCCAGAACGCGTTGGGCCGCAGCATGCTCGGGCTGCTCGGCGGCGGAGACCTCGACGACGATTCCTGGCAGGACGTCGAGGACACCCTGCTGGTGGCCGACCTGGGCCCCGTCGTCACCGAATCGGTGGTGACGCAACTGCGGGAGAAACTGGCCGGCGGCCAGGTGCGCACCGAAGACGACGCCCGCGCCGTACTGCGGGATGTGCTCATCGCCGAGCTGCAACCCGGCCTGGAGCGCTCCATCCGGGCGCTGCCGCACGACGACCACCCGTCGGTGCTGCTGGTGGTCGGGGTCAACGGCACGGGCAAGACCACCACGGTCGGCAAGCTGGCCCGCGTCCTGGTGGCCGACGGACGCCGGGTGGTGCTGGGTGCGGCCGATACGTTCCGGGCGGCGGCGGCCGACCAGTTGCAGACCTGGGCGGCACGGGTGGGTGCCGAAGTGGTTCGTGGCGCCGAGGGCGCGGACCCCGCGTCGGTGGCGTTCGACGCCGTCGACAAGGGCATCTCCGACGGCGTCGACGTCGTGCTCGTCGACACCGCGGGCCGACTGCACACCAAGACCGGCCTGATGGACGAGCTGGGCAAGGTCAAGCGGGTGGTGGAACGTCGCGCGGCCGTCGACGAGGTCCTGCTGGTGCTCGATGCCACCATCGGACAGAACGGTCTGGCTCAAGCCCGGGTGTTCGCCGACGTCGTCGACATCACCGGGGTGGTGCTGACCAAGCTCGACGGCACCGCCAAGGGCGGGATCGTGTTCCGGGTGCAGCAGGAGCTCGGTGTGCCGGTCAAACTGGTCGGCCTCGGTGAGGGCCCCGACGACCTGGCTCCGTTCGAGCCCGGAGCGTTCGTGGATGCGCTGCTGGGCTGACCGGGTCGGGGCCGACCGTGACCGTCCTGTTATCCGGGTTTGAGCCTTAGGGTAATTTTTCCCTGTGACTTCCTCAGTTTTTAGTGCGGTTGCGCGCTGCCTCGCTCCTGTTCTTGCTGCCGCGGCACTGGCCGGCGCGGCCCCGGCCCAGGCAGACGACAACCCGCTGGCCGGGATGCCTTTCTACGTCGACCCCATCTCGGCGGCCATGCGCGCCTCGGCCGCGCAGCCCGACAGCGCTGAACTGGCCCGGGTCGCCAACACCCCGCAGGCGTACTGGCTCGACCAGGCGTTCCCGGCCGGCACCGTCGGCTCCACGGTGGCCCGGCACACCGGTGCCGCCGCCGCGGCCGGAGCCATGCCGGTACTGGTCATCTACGCCATTCCGCACCGCGACTGCGGCAGCTACGCCGCCGGCGGATTCTCCTCCGGTGCGGCCTACCGCACCTGGATCGACAGCGTCGCCGACGGGATCGGCGGCAACCCGGCCGCGATCATCCTCGAGCCCGACGCGCTGGCCATGGCCGACTGCCTCTCCGGGGACCAGCGCCAGGAACGCTTCGACCTGATCAACTACGCCGTCGACACCCTCGGCCGCAACCCGGGCACCTCGGTCTACGTGGACGCCGGGCACTCGCGCTGGGTCAGCGCCGGCGAGATGGCCAACCGGCTCAACCAGGCCGGGGTGGGCCGGGCGCGGGGCTTCGCCCTGAACTCCACGAACTACTTCACCACCGAAGAGGAAATCGGTTACGGCGACGAGGTTTCGGGCATGACCGGTGGCGCGCACTACGTGATCGACACCTCCCGCAACGGCAACGGCCCGGCCGAAGGCGACCCGTACGGCTGGTGCAACCCGGCCGGCCGGGCCTTGGGCGTGGCACCGACCACCGACACCGCCAGTCCCCGCGCCGACGCCTACCTGTGGGTCAAGCGGGTGGGGGAGTCCGACGGTAGCTGCGGCTCCGGTGAGCCCGCCGCCGGCCACTTCGTCAGCGACTACGCCATCAACCTGGCGCGCAACGCCGGGTAGGCCCCGCGCCGCCCGGGGACACGCCGTGACGATCGGATACGACGAAGCGCTGCGGGAGCGGATCCGGGCGCGCCTGGACGCGCACGACCGCCGCGCCGTGCACGACCCGTCGAAGCGTCACGCCGCCGTCGCGGTGGTGATCGTGGACTCCGAGATCGGCGAAGACCGCGTCGATCCCGCGCCGGTGGACGACTGGATCGGCGGCCGGCCCATGCCGGAGGCCGGCCTGGACGGCCGGATGGTGGACGTCTCCGGAGGCGCCGCTTTCCTGCTGTGCCGCAGGGCATCTCGGCTGAGATCACATGCTGCACAGTGGGCGTTGCCGGGCGGTCGGCTGGATCCCGGTGAGACCGCGGTGCAGGCCGCACTGCGAGAGCTCGACGAGGAGGTCGGCATCCGGCTGCCCGACAGCGCGGTGCTGGGCCTGCTCGACGATTACCCGACCCGCTCGGGATACGTCATCAGCCCGGTGGTGATCTGGGGCGGTGGGCGACTCGACCTGCGGCCCGCACCCGACGAGGTGGTGGCGGCCTACCGGGTGGGACTACACCAGTTGCAGCGCGAAGATTCCCCGCGGTTCGTGTCCATCCCGGAGAGTCCGCGGCCGGTGGTGCAGATCCCGTTGGGCAACGATCTCATCCATGCACCGACGGGTGCGGTGCTGCTGCAACTGCGGTGGTTGTGCCTGGAGGGGCGGCACGACCCGGTCGACGAGCTCGAACAACCGGTGTTCGCCTGGAAATAGCTCCCGGTGTCGCGGCGCGGCCGTAGGCTCCGGTGCATGGTGAAGGACCGTGCCGCGTTTGTGGTCGGCAGCATCCGGATGGCGTCGGGGATCTCGTTTCTGATCGATCCGCTCCGGGCGAACCGCTGGTGGGGTGAGCGGGACGATCCGGGGCCGTCCGCGCGACTGCTGCTTCGGTCGATGGGCTACCGCGACGCCCTGATCGGGGGACTGCTGCTGTATGCGGCGGCGCGGGGGCGCGATACCCGCGGCTGGTTTCTGGCCTCCGGCGGTGCCGATGCGGCCGACCTGCTGGGCGGGATGAGTGTGCACGCCGACCTCAAGCGTGGTCAGCAGCTGATCGGGCTCGGCGGCGCGATCGTCGGGATCGGCGTCGGGCTGTGGGGCGCGACGCGGCGCCGCTCCGACGACTGAAAACGGCAGGCCGATCCCCGGACTACCGTGGCGGTATCGACGGGAAGGGGAGCGTCCCATGATCGAGCTACTGCCGGACATGCCGCCGGGAGTCACCGGCGTCCGGGTCTCCGGGCGGCTGCGCGGTGACGAACTCCGCAAGATCAGGCCCTTGTTGCACGAACGCCTGCGCGACGGTGACGTCCGGATCGTCGAAGTCATCGCCCCGGACTACGACGGCTTCGGGCGCGGTGGGCTGGTCGAGGACATCAAACTCGGGCTGGGCGCAGTGCTACCGCATCACTCGGCGTTCAAACGCATCGCGGTGGTCTCCGACAAAGAATGGGTCGGCCATGTGCTGCATGCCCTGGAATGGATGATTCCCGGTGAGCTGGCGGTGTTCGGCCTCGACGATCTCGAACGCGCCAAGCAATGGGCCGCCGGCTGACCCGTGGTTCGCCGACGCAGAAGGCCCCCGCGTGAGCGGGGGCCTTCGCGGTCAGCGGTCCCGAACTACTTCGGAGGCATCCGAATGCCGCCGTCCACGCGGACGACCTCGGCGTTCATGTAGGAGTTGGTGAGCAGTTCGACCACCATCGAGGCGAGCTCTTCGGGCTTGCCGAGCCGGTGCGGGAACAGCACGGACTCGCCGAGCTTGGCCTTGAACGCCTCCGACGCCTCGCCCTCGCCGTAGATCGGGGTGTCGATCAGGCCCGGGGCCACGGTGTTGACCCGGATACCCGCGGCCGACAGGTCGCGTGCCACCGGCAGGGTCAGGCCGACGACGCCACCCTTGGACGACGAGTAGGCGGCCTGGCCGATCTGCCCGTCGAACGCGGCAACACTTGTCATGTTGACGATCGCACCGCGCTCGCCGGTGTCGGTGAACTCGTTGCGGCTCATCGCGGTGGCGGCCAGTCGGATGCAGTCGAAGGTGCCGATCAGGTTGATCGCCAGCACCTTCCGGTAGGCGTCCAGGCTGTGCGCCGAGTCGAATTGGCCGTCCTTGCCGATGGTGCGCTGGGCCCAGCCGACGCCGGCCGAGTTCACCAACGCCCGCAGCGGGCCCAGGTCCGTGGCGGTGTTGACCGCATCGATGATCTGGTCGGTGTCGGTCACGTCGACGGACACGAACACGCCGCCGATCTCGTGGGCCAGTGCCTCACCCTTGTCCGCCTGCAGGTCGGCGACGACCACGCGGGCGCCCCTGTCGGCCAACTGGCGGGCCGTGGCCGCGCCGATTCCTGATGCGCCACCGGTTACGATCGCGCTTGCTCCGTTAATATCCACGAACGACACTTTACGCGGACGGACTTCCGCATCGGGATGGGGCGGGTATAACTCCGAATCTTTATCACGCCCCAATAACGACAGTTATGTCAATCTGGCTGGCTTTCCGGCGAATGGGTGACTAAAACTGTTGTGGGTGATCTAATTTCGGGTGGGGTTCCGCGTTCCGCGGTGCGTTCGAAGGTATTTCAAGGGGTGTCCATGGCTGGTGTCGGTGCGATGTTCGGTCCGCGCGGGGCTCGTGTCGTTATCGCGGTGGTAAGCGCTCTGGTCGTCCTGGCTGGGATGGCCGGACCGGTGGTCGTGCCGGCGCTGTCGGGGCAGTCGTCCCCGGCGGTTTCGCGGGCCGTCGAACTGTCCGCCGGCGAGGTCGCCTTCGTCATGGGCGGTAGCGGGATTCCATTGCCGTCGGACGGCTACGTCAACGCCGCCGACGAGTTGTACCTGCGGCCGCACGGCTTTACCGGAACCGCCGAGTCCCTGTTCACGCCCCAGTTGTACTTCCCGGGCAACCTCTCGGAAGTCGAAGGAGCACGGCTACTCGCCGAGGCGATCAACAACCAGATCGCGGCCGGCGGGGTCAGTGCGGACAATCCGGTGTACGTGTTCGGCTACTCGCAGAGTTCGGCGATGTCGTCGATGACGATGGAGCAACTCCAGCACCAGGGTGTCGCACCGGAAGACGTCCATTTCGTCATGGTCGGAAATTCGGCGAACCCCAACGGCGGGTTGATCGAGTTGCTGAACTTCTGGGGCGGAGACCTGACGTTCTGGAACGGAATGACCCTCGGGCATCCCACTCCGGACTACTTCACCACCGACGTCTACACAATGGAATACGACGGGTACGCCGATTTTCCGCGCTATCCGCTCAACCTTTTGGCCGATCTCAATGCGATAGCGGGCATGTTCCTGCTGCACGACGGATATTTCGGATTGAGTGAAGACGATATCGCCAATGCCATTCAATTGGAAACGAGCGGCGACAGTCTGACCAATTACTACATGATTCCCTCCGAGACGCTGCCGTTGCTGGACCTCTTGCGGCTGAACCCGGTCTGGGGCAACCCGCTGGCGGAGCTGCTGGAACCGAGCATGCGCATCCTGGTCAATCTCGGGTACGGCAGCCTCACCGAAGGCTGGAACCAGGGACCGGCGAACGTCCCCACCACGTTCAGTTTCGAGTTGCTGCCGAGCAACATCAGCTGGGACGAGGTCAACGCCGCGCTCAGCGATGCCTGGTCGCAAGGTGTGCAGGCCGCCATTCGCGCCTTCCAGGACCCGGCGAACTACATATTCGGGTCGTTTATGGAGCAGGAACCGTTCTCCACGCTGTGGAACGCGGCGCAGCGCGTCTTTTTCGATATCCAAGATCCGACGCCGCTGTTCGGCGGTCTCTTCGGTGGCTCCGCGGAGGCCACCGACCCCGGGGTATCGGCGGATTCCGTCGTCGACGGCCAGCCCGATCTGTCGTCGATCACCGATTTGCTCGGTCTTGACCTGAGCAACCCGGCCTAGGTCGACTTCGGCCAACCAGATCTGATTTGTCTGAGAAAGGTCTTTGGAAATGAATCGTCGAGTTCGTCGCAGCGCTATCGGTCGGTTGTGTCTCTCCCTGGGCGGCGCGGCGACGGCCCTGGCGCTCGCGGTGGCCCCCATGGCCGCCGCACCGGCGGCCCACGCGGATTTCGACTTCTTCGACCCCGGCAGTTGGTTCGACACCATCGACGTCGGCCCGATCGTCGACCCGGACGACATCGGCGTGGCCGGCTTCGATCCCGGTGACGTCGGGCCCGCCGCCTTCGACATCTTCGACGGCGGGGACTGGGCGCAGCTCTACCAGGAAAACTTCTACCTCCCGATCCACGACGCGTTGGCGGACTTCCTGCACGACGCGGGCAATCAGCTGCTGATCGACCTGATCAACACGCCGACGGTGTTGATGTTCGGCCGGGATCTGATCGGCGACGGCATCGATGGCTTCACCGGCCCCAACAACTCGTTGTTCGGGTGGCTCGGTCTGGGCGACCTCGGCGACGGAGGCTTCCTCTTCGGTGACGGCGGCCAGGGCGCGGCCGGGGTGGCCGGAGTCAACGACGGCATGGGCGGAGCGGGCGGCGACGCCGGATTGTTCGGCAACGGCGGCGCGGGTGGCCAAGGTGCTGCCGCCTATCTCGGGGCGGACGGCGTCGTGATCGAGGCCGGCCAGGGGGGCCAGGGCGGTGCCGGCGGCATGTGGTTCGGCGACGGTGGCACCGGTGGCCAGGGCGGCACCGGCTTCTACGACACCTTCGACGGGTCGACGCTGGTCACGCACGACGGTGGGGTCGGCGGCACCGGCGGTAACGCGTTGGCCGGTTGGGGCTTCGGCGGCACCGGCGGTCAAGGCGGCTCCGGTTGGGCCGGCATCAACGGCCCGGAGGTGACCGCCTTGAACGGCGGCGACGCGGGCAACGGCGGCACGGGCGGTAACGCCGGCTGGTTGCTGGGGTTCAGCGGCAACGGCGGTGCCGGTGGGATCGGCGGAGTCGGGGCGGCCGGCGGCGTCGGCACCGCCTCTCAGCCCCTGGGCGGCAACGGCGGTGACGGCGGTGACGGCGGGCGAGGCGGACAGGCCGGCAGTGGTGCCGGATGGCTCGGCGGTATCGGCCAGGTCGGCAATGCCGGTGACGGCGGCGCCGGTGGCGCCGGCGGCGCCGGGCTGAACAACCCCGCCGGTATCGGCGGGCACGGCGGTAACGGCGGTGCCGGCGGTGCGGCGGGCACCGGTACGCCCGGCGGCAACGGCGGCGTCGGGGGAGTCGGCGGGGCCGGGGGTAGCGGCCGGATCGGCGCGGACGGCGGCAACGGCGGCAACGGCGGTGCCGCGGTGGGTCCGGGGGCCGGTTCCGGCGGCCGCGGTGGCAACGGTGGGGCGGGCGGCAACGGTTCGCTCGGTACCGGCGGCGACGGCGGGCACGGCGGGCACGGTGGAACCACCGGAAGCACCCCCGGCGGCGCGGGACAGCCCGGCGACCCCAACGTCGGCGGGACCGGCGGCGACGGTGGCGACGGTGGCGACGGCGGCGCACCGGGTGGGTCCGCCTAGCGGCCCCGACCGCACCGCGGTGACCCACTAGGCTGACTCCCGTGTTTGAATCGCTCTCCGACCGGTTGACCGGGGCCCTGCAGGGGCTGCGCAGCAAGGGCCGTCTCACCGACGCCGACATCGATGCCACCGCCCGGGAGATCCGGCTGGCGCTGCTGGAAGCCGACGTGTCGCTGCCGGTCGTGCGGGCGTTCATCGGCCGGATCAAGGACCGCGCCAAGGGTGCGGAGGTCTCCGGCGCGCTCAACCCGGCCCAACAGGTCGTCAAGATCGTCAACGACGAACTCGTCGGGATCCTCGGTGGTCAGACCCGCCAGTTGACGTTCGCCAAGACGCCGCCGACGGTCATCATGCTCGCCGGTCTGCAGGGTGCCGGTAAGACCACCTTGGCCGGCAAACTGGCCACCTGGCTGCGCGGACAGGGCCACACCCCGCTGCTGGTGGCCTGTGACCTGCAGCGCCCGGGCGCGGTCAACCAGTTGCAGGTCGTCGGGGAGCGGGCCGGGGTCGCGGTGTTCGCGCCGCATCCGGGCACTTCGGTAGCCGGTGACACCGGGACCCCGGGCGACCCGGTCGCCGTGGCCGCCGCCGGTCTGGCCGAAGCCAAGGCCAAACACTTCGACGTCGTCGTCGTCGACACCGCCGGACGTCTCGGTATCGACGAGGAGATGATGGCGCAGGCTGCCGCGATCCGGGCCGCGGTCAACCCCGACGAGGTGCTGTTCGTCCTCGACGCCATGATCGGCCAGGACGCGGTGACCACCGCCGACGCGTTCCGCGAGGGCGTCGGTTTCACCGGCGTGGTGCTGACCAAACTCGACGGCGACGCCCGCGGTGGTGCGGCACTGTCGGTGCGCGAAGTCACCGGTGCGCCGATCCTGTTCGCCTCCACCGGCGAGAAGCTGGAGGACTTCGACGTCTTCCACCCCGACCGGATGGCCAGTCGGATCCTCGGGATGGGCGATGTGCTCAGCCTGATCGAGCAGGCCGAGCAGGTCTTCGACGCCCGCAAGGCGGAGGAGGCCGCCGCCAAGATCGGCTCCGGCGAGCTGACCCTGGAGGACTTCCTCGAGCAGATGCTGGCGATCCGCAAGATGGGTCCGATCGGCAACCTGCTGGGCATGCTGCCCGGGGCCGGGCAGATGAAGGACGCACTGGCCGCCGTCGACGACAGCCAGCTGGACCGGCTGCAGGCCATCATCCGCGGCATGACTCCGGCCGAGCGGGCCGATCCCAAGATCATCAACGCCTCCCGCCGGTTGCGCATCGCCAACGGTTCGGGTGTCACCGTCTCCGAGGTCAATCAGCTGGTCGACCGGTTCTTCGAGGCACGGAAGATGATGTCGTCGATGATGGGCGGTCTGGGACTGCCCGGCATGGGACGCAAGAACACCCGTAAAGCCAAGGGCGGCAAGAATAAATCCGGCAAGAAGGGCAAGGGTCGGGGACCGACGCCGCCGAAGGCTCGGGGCATGTTCGGGCCGGGGATGCCGGCCGGGTTCCCCGACCTGTCGCAGCTGCCCGCCGGGCTGGACGAACTGCCGCCGGGGCTGGCCGACTTCGACCTGTCCAAACTGAACTTCCCGGGGCAGAAGTAACTTGGCGTTGCACCTTCGCGGCCGCGGCCTGCCCGATGAACAACCGGTGCAGTACTGGGTCGTCGACGGCACCATCAGTCTCGAACCGGTGGACGGGGCCGAAACGGTCTTCTCCGACGGCTGGATCGTCCCGGGCCTGGTCGACGCGCACTGCCATGTCGGGATCGGCCCGGGCGGTCCGGTGGCCGCCGACGAGGCGGTACGGCAGGCCGAGACCGAACGCCGCGCCGGCGTGCTGCTGCTGCGGGACGCCGGCTCACCGATCGATACCCGCGCCTTCGACGACCGGCCCGACCTGCCGCGGATCGTGCGGGCCGGACAGCACCTGGCCAAGACCAAGCGCTACATCCCCGGACTGCCGATCAATGTCGATGACGAAGCCGATCTAGCCGAAGTCGTTGCCGCCCAAGCGATGCGGGGTGATGGCTGGGTGAAGCTGGTGGGTGACTGGATCGATCGAGGCATCGGTGACCTGGCCCCGCTGTGGTCCGACGAGGCCGCCAAAGCCGCCATCGACGCTGCGCACGCCCACGGCGCCCGGGTCACCGCGCACGTCTTCGGGGAGGACGCGCTACCGGGGCTGATCAACGCCGGCATCGACTGCATCGAGCACGGCACCGGCATCACCGACGACATCATCGCGCTGATGCTGCAGCACGGCACCGCGCTGGTGCCCACACTGATCAATATCGACAACTTCCCGGGCATCGCCGACTCGGCGGCCAAATACCCGACCTATGCCGCGCACATGCGTGCGCTGCACGCCAGCTGTCGGACGCGGATCGGCGCAGCGCGCGAAGCCGGGATCCCGATCTACGCGGGCACCGATGCCGGGGGAATGGTGGCCCACGGCCGGATCGCCGACGAGGTCGACGCGCTGTCCGGGGTCGGCCTCAGTCGCACCGAGGCGCTGGGGGCGGCCTGCTGGGACGCCCGGCGCTGGCTGGAGGCGCCGGTGCTGGAGCACGGTGCGCCGGCCGATCTGGTGTGTTTCGCCGACGACCCGCGCAGCGGTCCCGAGGTGCTCGGTCACCCCGATCTGGTGATGCTGCGCGGCCGGGTGTACGACTGACTCTCGGCTCCGCGCCGCGCACACGTGTCGCCCGTTTCCATTACAATCGAACACATGTTCGATCAGTCGCGATCGTTGAAGGCTCCTTCGCCGGAGTCGGCGGCGTTGTTGGATCGCATCGGTGCGGCGACACGGGCGGAGAACCGGGCCGCCGCAGCGCAGTTGGTGGCGATCGGGGAACTGTTTGCTCTGCGGTTGAGTCGCTGCGGCGAGACCGAGGAGTGGGCGGTGGACACCGAGGCCGCGGTCGCCGCCGAGGTGGCGGCGGCGTTGCGGATCAGTCAGGGGCTGGCGGCTAGTCGGCTGGGGTACGCCCGGGCGATGCGTGAGGACCTACCGCAAATCGGCGCGGTGTTCGCCGCCGGTGACATCGGCGTTCGGGTGTTCCAGACCATCGTGTACCGGACCGCGTTGATCACCGACCGTGAGGTGTTGGCTGCCGTGGACGCGCAGTTGGCGGTGGGAGTGACACGGTGGCCCTCACTGACCACGCGCCGGTTGGCGGCCAAAATCGATGCGATCGTGGCCAAAGCCGACATCGATGCCCTGCGGCGTCGCAAAGACCACCAGGCCGACCGCCAGATCACCTTCACCGACTACGTCGAGGGCGGGGTCACCGACATTTCGGGCCACCTGTTTCTCACCGACGCCCGCGCGGTCGCCAAAGCGCTCGACGCCCTGTCCGCCACCGTCTGCGAGCACGACCCCCGCACCCGCGAGCAACGTCGCGCCGACGCGATGGGAGCGCTGGCCGTGCGCGCGGACCGGTTGGGCTGCCAGTGCGGCCGGGAGGACTGCACGGCCGCCGGGGCCCCGGGGGTATCGTCGGTGGTTATTCATGTGATCGCCGAGCAGGCCACCGTCGACGGCACCGGCGACATCCCCGGTTCGTTGGTCGGTGTCGATGGGCTGGTTCCGCCGGAGTTGATCGCCGACCTGGCCAAGACCGCCAAGCTGGTGCCGCTGGTCCATCCCGCCGACACCCCGCCCGAACCCGGCTACGTGCCCTCCAAAGCCCTCGCCGAATTCGTCCGCTGCCGGGATCTGACGTGTCGCTGGCCGGGCTGTGACCGGCCGGCATTCGACTGCGACATCGACCACACGATTCCCTACGGCGAGGGCGGCCGCACCCATGCCTCGAACTTGAAATGTTATTGCCGCACACACCATCTGGTGAAGACGTTCTGGGGTTGGCGTGATCGGCAACTGCCCGACGGCACCGTCATCCTCACCGCCCCGTCGGGGCAGACCTATGTCAGCACCCCGGGCAGTTCCCTGCTCTTCCCGCACCTGTGTGCACCCACCGGCCACCTCGCGCCGCCGACCCGACGCCCCGAGGACCGCTGCGGGCAACGCACCGCGATGATGCCCCGCCGCAAACGCACCCGCGCCCAAGACCGTGCCACCCGCATCTACGTCGAACGCAACCGCAACAACCAGGCCCGCCAAGCCCGTTACAGCGCCTGCGAAGCCGCTCGTCAAGCGCTCTGGGGGCCCTGGCCCGGGCCCGACCCGATACCCGCCGACTGCAACGACAAAGACCCACCACCGTTCTAGGCGGCCGCCGTCGTTGTCAGAGCTGTCAGAGACTGCCGACGCCGGACATCGGGCCCTGCGCGAATCCCCAATCCAGCAGGGCGCCGGCCTGATCCCAGTAGTTCGGGCCGCCCTCACGGATCAGCCCGTACATCATCGCGACCACCAGTCGCCGGCCGTCGCGGCTCGCGCCGCCGACATAGGTCTTACGGGCGGCGTCGGTGAATCCGGTCTTACCGCCGAACGCGCCCGGATAGCGGTGCAACAGCTCGTTCATGTTCACCAGCGGGCGCTCACCGGCATCGGTGGGGAACATCGCCGTCGGGGCCGCGGTGATCTCGGCGAACACCGGGTTGGCCATCGCCGCGCGGAAGATAACCGCCAGGTCATGCGGAGTGGTCGCCCCCGGGCCGTCGGGGCCGTCCAATCCGGACGGGGTGCTGGCGTGCGTGGCGGTCGCGCCGACCTCGGCGGCCTTGGCGTTCATCTTGGCCACCGCGGCCTCGGGCCCGCCGAGCATGTCCGCCAAGGCGTTGGCGGCGTCGTTGCCCGACACCAGCAGCAGTGCATCGAGCAGTTGCCGTGCCGTGTAGGTCTGGCCCGGCTTGATCCCCGCACAGTTGCACTCCACCGCGGTGTCGGCCGGGGAGGCGACCACGGTGTCGTCGAGGCCGACCTCGTCGAGCGCCGTCAACGCCAGCAGCACCTTGATGGTGCTGGCCGGCGGGGTGACCGCGTAGCCGTTCTGCTCGGCGAGCACCTGTCCGGAATCCAGATCGGCGATCAGCCAGTTCGGGGCCGGGCCGGCGGGGATCGGCGCCGAGCCGAACGGCTGTGCGATATCTGCGTGAGTGGTCACGGCGGGAGTGGCGAACACGGCTGCCAGAGCCGCGATTGCGGCCAGAAATTTCCGCATGGCGGGTTACCTTACCGCCCCTGACCGCTGCAGTGTTGAATCGAGTAATGCTGAGCCAACAAGAAATTTCGGACCGCTTGGAGATCCAGCAGTTGCTGGTCGACTACTCCACCGCGATCGACACGCGCAACTTCGACGGGCTCGATGCGGTGTTCACCCCCGACGCCTACATCGACTACCGCGCGCTGGGCGGCATCGACGGGCGCTTTCCCGAAGTCAAGGCTTGGCTGGCCGAAGTGCTGCCCAACTTCGCCAACTACTCGCACATGCTGGGTCTGCCCGCGATCCGCATCGACGGTGACACCGCCACCGCCCGCACCTTCTGCTTCAACCCGATGATCTTCTCCGGCGAGAACGACCCCATGATGCTGGTGGGTCTGTGGTACGACGACGAGTTCCGGCGCACCGACGACGGCTGGCGGATGGTCCGCCGTTCCGAAATCAAGTGCTTCCAGAAGATGCCCTGAGCCGATTTCTGTTGAGTGGCCCGGTTCTGGCACAATGGGCCGCTGTCCGTCGTGTGATGCGCCCCGGCTCGGGGCTCCGCGCGGCGTGGCGCAAACACGCGAGGCAAAACCGGATGTGGGCAAACCCGCCCGCATCGCTGAATTGCAGCGTGATACCGCAGGAGTGATTCATGGCTGTCAAGATCAAGCTCACCCGTCTCGGGAAGATCCGCAACCCGCAGTACCGCATCCAGGTCGCCGACGCGCGCACCCGCCGGGACGGTCGCGCCATCGAGGTCATCGGCCGCTACCACCCGAAGGAAGAGCCGAGCCTGATCGAGATCGACTCAGAGCGTGCCCAGTACTGGCTGTCGGTCGGTGCTCAGCCCACCGAGCCGGTGCTCAAGCTGCTGAAGATCACCGGTGACTGGCAGAAGTACAAGGGCCTGCCCGGTGCCGAGGGCCGCCTGAAGGTCAAGCCGGCCAAGCCGAGCAAGCTGGAGCTGTTCAACGCCGCGCTGGCCGAGGCGGAGGGTGGCCCGACCACCGAGGCCACCACCGCCAAGAAGAAGAAGGCGCCGGCGAAGAAGGCCGACAAGGCCGAGGAGAAGACCGAGGCTCCCGCGGAGGCCGCCGCTGAGGCTCCGGCCGCCGAGGCCGCCGAGCCGGCCAGCGAGAGCTGACCGCAGCGATGAGTGCTGTAGTGGCGGATGCCGTCGAACACCTGGTTCGCGGCATCGTCGACAATCCCGACGACGTACGGGTCGACATGGTGACCAACCGCCGTGGCCGCACCGTCGAGGTGCACGTGCACCCCGACGACCTGGGCAAGGTGATCGGTCGCGGCGGTCGCACCGCCACTGCGTTGCGCACCCTGGTCGCCGGTATCGGCGGCCGGGGTATCCGCGTGGACGTGGTGGACACCGACCGGTAGTCAGCCGGTTCATGGAGCTGACGGTCGGGCGGGTCGTCAAGGCGCACGGCATCTCCGGTGAGGTGGTCGTCGAAGTCCGCACCGACGACCCCGAACTCCGGTTCGCGCCGGGCGTCACCCTGCACGCCCGCAAAACGGGTGTGCCGCAACGCGACTACGTCGTCGAGGCGGCACGCCCGCACGGTGTCCGGTTGCTGGTGCGATTAGCCGGCATCGGCGACCGCAACGGTGCCGACGCGTTGCGAGGCAGCCTGTTCGTCGTCGATTCCGACGAACTTCCGCCGATCACCGAGCCCGACACCTACTACGACCACCAACTCGAAGGTCTTGCGGTGCAGGGCACCGCGGGGGAGCCGGTGGGTACCGTGACCGAGGTGCTGCACACCGCTGCGGGCGAACTGCTGGCGATCAAGCGGACCGACGGCCGGGAGTTGCTGGTCCCGTTCATCGCCGCCTTCGTGCCGTCGGTGTCGTTGGCCGACGGCACCCTGGTGATCGACCCGCCCGAGGGTCTGCTCGATCTCGAGGGGTAGCGGCGCGTGCGAGTTGATGTCCTGACGATCTTCCCGTCCTATCTGGATCCGATCCGGCAATCGTTGCCGGGCAAGGCGATCGAGACCGGCCGGGTCGAACTGGGCGTGCACGATCTGCGTGACTGGACCCACGACGTACACCGTTCGGTCGACGACTCCCCGTACGGGGGCGGCCCGGGAATGGTGATGAAGGCGCCGATCTGGGGTGCCGCGCTCGACGAGATCTGTTCGGAACGGACCCTGCTCGTCGTGCCGACCCCGGCCGGAACGCTGTTCGATCAGGCCACCGCGCAGCGGTGGAGCCACGAAGAACATCTGGTGTTCGCCTGCGGACGCTACGAAGGTATCGACCAACGGGTCGCCGAGGACGCCGCGCGCCGGATGCGGGTCGAAGAGGTCTCGATCGGTGACTACGTGCTGGCCGGCGGGGAGCCCGCGGTGCTGGTCATGCTGGAAGCCGTGTTACGGCTGATGCCGGGCGTCCTCGGCAATCCGGCCTCACAACGCGACGATTCGCATTCCCCGGACCGGGACGGCCTGCTCGAGGGCCCCAGCTACACCCGTCCGCCTAGTTGGCGTGGCCTGGACGTGCCCGAGGTACTGCTCTCCGGCGATCATGCCCGGATCGACGCCTGGCGCCGTGCGGCGGCGCTGGAACGGACCCGGCAGCGCCGCCCGGACCTGCTGGGGGAGTCGGTGACCGAACCCGACTAGATCCGGCCGCCGGGGAAGATCGTCTTGACGGCCTCGGTGATGGTGGTGCGGGCGGTGGCGTCGTCGCTGGGCTGCAGTGACTCGATCACCACGATGTAGCGGCGGTCGGCGCCGACCACACCGGTCGACAGGTGCATCCAGTTGTTGCCGATGCAGCACATCCAGCCCTGCTTGACCGCAACGGATTCCTCGTAGAGACCCTCGGGAATCCCGAACCGCTGCGGGTAGCCGTCCAGGCCGTTGGGCGTGGACTGCGCCAGGTCGCCCATGATGATCGCGGCCTCAGCGGGCGGAAGACCGCCGGCGCCGTTGAGCAGCATGTCGTAGTAGCGCGCCAGATCGGGTGCGGTGCTGATGGTGTTCCACCACGCGCCGTTGGACGGCGGCGACGTGCCGACGAGGCCGTAACGGCCGGCGACCCGGGTGACGATCGCGTTGCGGCCGTTCTGGTTCCAGAACGTCTCGGCCGCCCCGTCGTCGGAGGCCCGCAGCATGGAGTCCAGCAGGGCCCGATCGTCGGCGGAGAGCCCTGCTTCGGGTTGCCGCATCAGCAGGTCGTCGGCGATGAACAGCTTGACGACCGACGCCGTCGCGATCGGGCGGGTGTTTCCGTTGGTGACCAGTTGATGCGAGATACGGTCCAGCACGGCCACCGAGATATTGGCGCCCACCTTGGCGGCGTTCTCGGTGGCTTCCTGCATACGTGCCGCCAGGCCGTCGACCACGGCGACCGGCTGGATGGCGGGTGCGCGGGGAGCCTCGATGGAGGTGGCGACCGGCATCACCTCGGGTGCCTGGTAGGGAGCCGGGTGTACGGCGTCGGCGCCGTAGACCTTCTCGTCACATCCGAATACCACCGTCGAAATCACCATGACGATGGTCAGGAGAAGCATCGATGGCCGCACGGCTGGTAAGCCTCCTTGACGCATTTTGCACCGACATCGGGATCACGGGCTCGCCACACTGCAGCCATCGGCCCGCCGGATAGGTTACCGCGTGGGCGCTCCGGTGGTGCAGTTCGGTCGCCTCCAGAACTATCACGACGGCGGGGCTTCTCGAGGAACGACCAGCGGCGATTTGCGCGATTTCGCTGGTTGCGTCGCGTCTGGCACAATTGAGCAGTTGTCGCCCGACAGTTGATTCTGCAGCGGGGCCTGTCGTACCGGCCCTCGCACCGCGCGGCAACGTGCCCGAACCCATCGGCTCGGCTACCGTCTACATGCTCATCAGGCGTGCGGACCGGTCCGCAGCCGCGACTCGCGAGGAAGTGTTTCCGCAATGAACACGCTGGACATCGTCGACAAGGCGTCGCTGCGCGACGACATCCCGGCCTTCGCCCCCGGCGACACGGTCAACGTGCACGTGAAGGTGATCGAGGGCTCCAAGGAGCGCATCCAGGTGTTCAAGGGTGTGGTCATCCGGCGCCAGGGCGGCGGCGTCCGCGAGACGTTCACCGTCCGCAAGGAGAGCTACGGCGTCGGCGTGGAGCGGACCTTCCCGGTGCACTCGCCCAACGTCGACCACATCGACGTGCTGGTGCGTGGTGACGTCCGTCGCGCCAAGCTGTACTACCTGCGTGAGCTGCGCGGCAAGAAGGCCAAGATCAAGGAAAAGCGCTGATCTTGCCTGCGTCGGCCCCGCTCCGGTGGGGCTTCCGCGGCCGGTCGGTCGGCGTCGTCGCCGACGCGGTAACTACCCTGATCTCGTGACCGACACCACGGGTTCGACGCCCGAGAGCTCTCCCGAGGCCGAGACCGAGACCGAGGCAGTGGCCGCCGAGGAGCCCAAGCACGCATCGCGGTTCGAGTCCGTCAAGCTGATCGCGTTGGCCCTGGTGCTGTACTACGTGGTGCTGACGTTCGTGGCGCGGCCCTACCTGATTCCCTCGGAGTCGATGGAGCCGACACTGCACGGCTGCCACGGCTGCGTGGGTGACCGCATCATGGTGGACAAGGTCACCTACCGGTTCGGCACGCCGCAGCCCGGCGACGTCGTCGTCTTCCGTGGCCCGCCCTCGTGGAACGTCGGGTACAAGTCCATCCGGTCGGACAACACCGCCCTGCGCTGGGTGCAGAACGCCCTGTCGGTCATCGGCTTCGTGCCCCCCGACGAGAACGACTTGGTCAAACGGGTCATCGCGGTGGGCGGCCAGACGGTGCAGTGCCGCAACGACACCGGTCTGACCGTCGACGGCAAGGTGCTGCACGAGCCCTACCTCACCCCGGCGACGCTGATGGTCGACCCGATCGTCTATCCCTGCCTGGGCAACGAGTTCGGTCCGGTGACCGTGCCCGACAACCGGTTGTGGGTGATGGGCGACAACCGCACCCACTCCGCGGATTCCCGGGCGCACTGCATCAACGGTCCGACGTACATGCAGGACCGTATCGCCTGTACCGGCGAGGACGCGGAAGCCGGGACCGTGCCGGTGGCCAACGTGATCGGCAAGACCCGGTTCATCGCCTGGCCGCCGTCGAGGTGGGGTTCGGTGTCGGCGATCAACCCGCAGCAGGGCCCGTAGCGATGGCCCCCGCCTGGCCACCGCGCCCGGTGATCCGCCGCTCCACCGGACTGCGCACGCTGGAGTCCGCGCTGTACCGCAGCGGGCTGGGACCGGTCGCCGGGGTCGACGAAGTCGGCCGCGGGGCCTGCGCGGGCCCGCTGGTCGTGGCGTCCTGCGTGCTCGGCCCCGGAAAACCCGCCGCCCTGGCCGCGCTCGACGACTCCAAGAAGCTCACCGAGAAGTCCCGCGAGCAACTGTTCCCGCTGATCCGCCGGCACGCGCTCGCCTACCACGTGGTGTTCATCGAACCGGCCGACGTGGATCTGCGCGGGGTCCATGCGGCCAACATCGAGGGCATGCGGCGGGCGGTCGCCGGATTGCCGGTGCGGCCGGGTTACGTGCTCTCCGACGGGTTTCGGGTGCCGGGGTTACCGATGCCGTCGTTGCCGGTGATCGGCGGCGACGGGGCAGCGGCCTGTATCGCCGCGGCGAGCGTCTTGGCCAAGGTCAGCCGGGACCGCTACATGGCGGCATTGGACACCGATTACCCGGGCTACGGTTTCGCGGTGCACAAGGGTTACTCGACCGCGGCGCACACCGCGGCATTATCGGAGCTGGGGCCGTGCAGCCAGCACCGGTACTCGTTCATCAACGTGCGCAAGTCGGCACTGGCGGCGACGGGTACCGCGACAATGGGGACGAACCGAACAGAAGGACGGCTGAGTAGATGAGTGCCGAAGATCTCGAGAAGTACGAAACCGAGATGGAACTCTCGCTGTACCGCGAATACAAGGACATCGTCGGGCAGTTCAGCTATGTCGTCGAAACCGAGCGGCGGTTCTATCTGGCCAACAGCGTCGAGATGGTGCCGCGCAACGCCGACGGCGAGGTGTACTTCGAACTTCGGCTCGCCGACGCGTGGGTGTGGGACATGTACCGCCCGGCGCGGTTCGTCAAGCAGGTCCGGGTGGTGACCTTCAAAGACGTCAACATCGAAGAAGTCGATAAGCCCGAACTGCGGCTCCCCGAATAAACACCGCAGCGACACCGCCGACTTCGGTCTAGGCTGACTCGCATGACACCTGTTGACCGTGCCGTCACCCGTCGTGAGATCACCGATGCCCTGCTCAAGGCCATGGAACGTCGTCACGAGGTGCTCGATGTGATCGTCGATTCCGAGGACCGGGAATCCGCGGTAGGTGCGATCGCCGAGTTGTTGGGCGTCTCCCCGCTGGGCTGTGAAGCGGTGATCGGAATGTCGTTCGACCAGCTCACCAAGGACTCCCGGCGCACCATCGCCGACGAACTCGAAGACCTCAACAACGAGCTGACCTTCACCCTCGGGGAGCGGCCCGCCAGCTCCGGTGAGTCGCTGGCGCTGCGGGTGTTCTCCGGGGAGCAGGATCGCGACATCCTGGCCGACCGGACGGCAGACGTCGGCGCCAGCGTCGACGGCACCGGGCGGCCGGCGGATGATCTCGGCGTCGAGATCAGCGCGGCGCTGGCGCGCGTCGACGACGAGGACGCGGCGCTGTTCGTCGCCGTCGACGGTGCGGACAAGGTCGGGATGGTGTTCGGGGATCTCAACCACGGCGAGGTGAACGTCCGGATCTGGATTCACCCCCAGCACCGCAAGAAGGGCTACGGCACCGCCGCGCTGCGCCGCGCCCGCAGTGAGATGGCGGCCTACTTTCCCGGTGTCCCGCTGATCGTTCGGGCACCGGGCGCGCACGCCGGCTGATCCCGCAACGGCCACCCGCTGGACTGTGGACGAATTCGACCACTGGGGATAACTGATCGCCCGCCAGCTGTTTTGGGTGTGAATCGGCTCGACGCCGTCGCAGCGTTGGCCGACCCTGACGGTCATGACAACCATGACTCGTGCCGAGCTGGGGGCGCTCGGGGAACAACTGGCCGTCGATCACCTGGCCGCGCACGGGTGGGAGCTCCTGGCGCGCAACTGGCGCTGCCGCTACGGCGAACTGGACGTGATCGCCACCGACCCGGAGACGCGCGCCGTGGTGTTCGTCGAGGTCAAGACCCGAACCGGTGACGGCTTCGGCGGCCTGGCGTATGCGGTGCCCCCGGAGAAGGTCCGCAGGCTGCGCCGGTTGGCCGGCCTGTGGCTGGCCGGCCAGCAGCAGCGTTGGGACGAGGTTCGGCTCGACGTGATCGGTGTCCGCATCGGCCGATGCCGCACCCCGGAGATCATCCATCTGCGGGGAGTGGGCTGATGACGCTGGGGCGGGCGTTCTCGGTCGCGGTACGTGGCCTCGACGGCCTGATCGTGGAGATCGAGGCCGACATCACCTCGGGCCTGCCCGGGGTGCACCTGGTGGGACTGCCCGACGCCGCCCTGCAGGAATCGCGGGACCGGGTGCGTGCGGCGATCACCAACAGCGGCCAGAACTGGCCGCAGTCCCGACTGACGTTGGCGCTGTCCCCGGCGACGCTGCCGAAGATGGGTTCGGTCTACGACATCGCACTGGCCGCCGCGGTACTGTCCGCAGACCGCAAGGCGCCGTGGTCGCGGCTGGAGAAGACCGTGCTGCTCGGGGAGTTGGCGCTGGACGGGCGGGTGCGGCCGGTACACGGGGTGCTACCGGCGGTGCTGGCGGCCAAGAACGAAGGCTGGTCTGCGGCCGTGGTACCGGTAGACAACCTCGCCGAAGCCAGCCTGATCGACGGTATCGACGTCTACGGCGTGGCGACGCTGGAGCAATTGCACGGCTGGCTGGTCGGCGCCGTTCGGCTGCAGGGCCGGATCACCACGGTGGCGCCGGAGATCGTCCCCGCCGAGGACCTGGCGGACGTGATCGGGCAGGACCGGGCCCGGTTCGCGGTGGAGGTGGCGGCCGCCGGCGCGCACCATCTGATGTTGACCGGACCGCCGGGCATCGGGAAAACCATGTTGGCTCAACGTCTTCCAGGATTGTTGCCGCCGCTGACCGAAAGCGAGTCGCTGGAGGTCACCGCCATTCATTCGGTCGCGGGCCTGCTGTCGGGAAGCGCCCCGCTGATCACCCGCCCCCCGTTCATCGCGCCGCATCACAGCTCCAGCGTCGCCGCGCTGGTGGGCGGCGGTTCGGGGATGGCGCGACCGGGTGCGGTGAGCCGCGCACACCGCGGCGTGCTGTTCCTCGACGAGTGCGCCGAGATTCGGGTCAGCGCATTGGAGGCGTTGCGGACACCCTTGGAAGACGGCGAGATCCGGCTCGCCCGACGTGACGGGGTGGCCCGGTACCCCGCGCGGTTCCAGTTGGTGATGGCGGCCAATCCCTGCCCGTGCGCCCCGGCCGACCCCCGCGACTGCACCTGCAAGCCGTTGGTGAAGCGTCATTACCTCGGTCGGCTGTCCGGGCCGCTGCTGGATCGGGTGGATCTGCGCGTCGAGATGTATCCGGTTCGGGCCGGCGCCTTTTCCGCGGCCGACGGGGAATCGACCGCCGCGGTGCGTGAGCGGGTCGCCAACGCACGGGCCGCCGCCGCGCAACGCTGGGAGCCGCACGGCTTTCACACCAACGCCGAAGTCGGCGGGGCGCTGCTGCGCCGCAGGTTTCGGCTCGGCGCGACGGCGATGGCTCCGTTGCGCACCGCGCTGGACCGGGGCCTGCTGTCGATCCGCGGGGCCAACCGCACCCTGCGGGTGGCCTGGACGCTGTGCGACCTCGCCGGACGGACATCACCGGGCCTGGACGAGGTGTCTGCGGCCCTGAGTTTCCGGCAGGGCGGGGCGGCCCGATGACCGCCGCCGACACTGCGACACAGCGGGCCTGGGCCTACCTGTCCCGGGTCGCCGAGCCGCCGCGCGCGGACCTGACCGACCTGGTCTACCGGGCCGGTCCGGTCGAGGCGGCCGAACGGATCCGACTCGGGGAGGTCGGCCCGGAACTGGCCGAGCACACCCGGGCCCGGCGCGAGATCGACTTCGCCGCGCGCGACCTGGAGATCCTCGCCCGTCGCGGCGGGCGGCTGATCACCCGCGACGACGACGAATGGCCGGTGCTGGCGTTCGCCGCCTTCGGCGGTGCGGTGGCCCGCCCGGACTGCCACGCCCCGCTGGTGCTGTGGGCGCAGGGGCCGGCGGCGCTCGACGAAATCGCCGAACGGGCCACTGCGATCGTCGGCACCCGGGCATCCACCGGATACGGCGAACACGTGGCCGCCGACCTGGCCAACGGGCTGGCCGAACGCGATGTGGCGGTGGTATCCGGCGGCGCCTACGGAATCGACGGCGCGGCACATCGCGCCGCGCTCGCCGCAGACGGGTTGACCATGGCCGTGCTGGCCGGGGGAATCGACGTCGCCTACCCGGCGGGGCATTCGGCGTTGCTGCACCGTATCGGCGCCAACGGCCTGGTGGTGACCGAATACCCGCCCGGGGTCCGGCCGGCCCGCTTCCGCTTTCTGACCCGAAACCGGCTGGTCGCGGTGCTGTCCGGAGCAACCGTGGTGGTGGAGGCCGGACTTCGCAGCGGTGCTGCCAATACCGCCGCATGGGCCCGGCTGCTGGGCCGGCCGGTCGCCGCGGTGCCCGGCCCGGTCACCAGCGGGGCCTCGGCCGGCTGTCACGTACTGCTGCGCGGCGGTGCCGAACTGGTGACCCGCGCCGACGAGGTGGTCGAACTCGCGGGGCGGATGGGGGAGCTGGCGGATGAACCACCGCACCCGGTGAGTCCCCTGGACGATCTCGGCGCCGCCGAACGGCAGGTCTACGAAGCCCTGCCCGGCCGCGGCGTGGTCACCGTCGAGCAGGTCGCCGTGGCCGCCGGGCTGGCTGCGACGCAGGTCCTCGGCCCGCTGGCCCTGCTGGAGGTCGCCGGCCTGGTCAGACGCGACGACGGACGTTGGGGGATAGTCCGGCCGAAGCGGTAGCTCGTATAGTCGGCGGGGCAGGGCAGACGACGGGAGACAGCGTGGCGGGACGACCGATTCACACCTTCGAAGTTGTCCGCACCGAACAGGTATCCGAGCACATGCTGCGGGTGGTCTTGGGCGGCAACGGATTCGACACCTTCAGCCCCAGTGGATTCACCGACTCCTATGTCAAGGTCGTCTTCGTTCGTCACGGTGTGGACGTCGCCGCGCTACCGCAGCCGTTGACCATCGACAGCTTCAACGGGTTGCCGGAGCACGACCGTCCGGTGATCCGCACCCTGACCGTGCGTCGCGTCGATCGATCGGCCCGCCAGATCAGCATCGACGTCTCGGTGCACGGTGACCACGGCACCGTCGGGCCGTGGGCGACCGATGCCCGACCCGGCGACCCGGCCTATCTGATGGGGCCGTCGGGCGCATATGCACCCGACCCGAGCGCGGACTGGCATCTGATGGCCGGCGACGAGAGCGCGATTCCGGCGATCTCCGTTGCTCTGGAGGCGTTGCCGCCCGACGCGATCGGCAAGGTGTTCATCGAGGTGGCGGGCCCGGAAGGGGAGATCGACCTGGCAGCTCCGGCCGGTGTGGAACTGAACTGGATACACCGGGGCGGACGGGCGGACCTGGTCGGTGATGACCGCGCCGGCGACCATGCACCGCTGATCGCGGAGGTCAAAGAGACGCTGTGGCTGCCGGGTCAGGTGCAGGTGTTCATCCACGGTGAGGCGCAGGCCGTCATGCACAACCTGCGCCCCTACGTGCGCAAGGAACGCGGCGTCGACGCCAAATGGGCGTCGATCTCGGGATACTGGCGCCGCGGCCGCACCGAAGAGACCTTCCGGCAGTGGAAGAGGGAACTCGCCGCGCTGGAGAGCGCAGCGGCGGCCGAAGAACAGGCGGGCTGACGGCATGGCATTCGGCGACTACCAGTTCGAGATCTACCTGCAGGGCCTGGCCGGGGTGCAGCCCGCGCTGCCGATGACCTATGCCGAACTGGAAGCCAAAGCGGCCGCGGCGCTATCGCCGTCGGTGTGGTCCTATGTCGCCGGCGGTGCCGGTGACGAGCGCACGCAGCGGGCCAATGTCACCGCCTTCGACGGCTGGGGCCTGGTGCCGCGGATGTTCGTCGGAGCCGCCGAGCGTGACCTGTCGGTCGAGATGTTCGGCATGCGACTGCCCTCGCCGGTCTTCATGGCGCCGATCGGTGTCCTCGGCATCTGTGCTCAAGACGGTCACGGCGACCTGGCGGGTGCCCGGGCGGCGGCGGCGACCGGAGTCCCGATGATGGTGTCCACCCTCACCGCCGATCCTCTCGAGGACGTGGCAGCCCAATTCGGTGACACCCCAGGCATTTTCCAGTTGTACACGCCCAAAGACCGGGAACTGGCCGCCAGCCTGGTCAACCGGGCCGAGGCGGCCGGCTATCGGGCGATCGTCGTCACCCTCGACACCTGGGTTCCCGGTTGGCGTCCCCGCGACCTGGCGGCGTCGAACTTCCCGCAGTTGCGCGGCCACTGCCTGGCGAACTACTTCCACGACCCGGTGTTCCGCGCGGGGTTGGCCCAGCCTCCCGAAGAGAACCCGCAGGCGGCCATCCTGTCCTGGGTGCAGACCTTCGGCGCCCCGTTGACCTGGGATGACCTGCCGTGGCTGCGGTCGTTGACGGACCTGCCGCTCATCGTCAAGGGGATCTGTCATCCCGACGATGCGCGGCGGGCCATCGACGGCGGCGTGGACGGCATCTACTGCTCCACCCACGGCGGGCGCCAGGCCAACGGCGGGCTGCCGGCCCTGGACTGCCTCCCCGATGTGGTGGCGGCTGCCGACGGGGTTCCGGTGCTGTTCGATTCCGGTGTCCGCACCGGCGCCGACATCGTCAAGGCGCTGGCGTTGGGAGCGACCGCGGTGGGGATCGGCCGACCCTACGCCTACGGGCTGGCGTTGGGCGGGACCGCCGGGATCGTGCACGTACTGCGCGCACTGCTGGCCGAAGCCGACCTGATCATGGCCGTCGACGGCTATCCGTCACGGGTTGATCTCACCCCGGATACGTTGCGGCGCGTCACCTGAGTCTTCGCCCGGCATCTGCGACCGTGAGCCCGTGGAGGAGATTCTCGGGGAGTTCGACGAGCACCTGGCGTTGGAGCGGGGCCGTTCCGAACACACCCGGCGCGCCTACCTCGGTGATCTGCGCTCGCTGTTCGGATTCCTGGCCACGCAGGGCCACACCGACCTGGATGGCCTGAGCCTTCCGCTGCTGCGCAGTTGGTTGGCGGCCCAGGCCGCCGCGGGCGCCGCCCGCAGCACCCTGGCGCGCCGCACGTCGACGGTGAAGACCTTCACCGCCTGGGCGGCGCGGCGGGGACTGCTGGACTCGGATCCGGGCGCGCGCCTGCAACTTCCCAAAGCGCGTCGGACACTGCCGGCGGTGCTGCGTCGGGACCAGGCGCACGATGCGCTGGTGGCCGCTGAATCCGGTGCCCGGCAAGAGGATCCGATCGCGTTACGAGACCGGTTGATCGCGGAGCTGCTCTATGCCACCGCGGTGCGGGTCAGCGAACTGTGCGGCTTGGACGTCGACGACGTGGACAGCTCGCGCCGCGTGCTCAGAGTGCTGGGAAAGGGCAACAAGCAGCGGACGGTGCCGTTCGGGGAGCCGGCCGCCGACGCGTTGCAGGCGTGGCTGGCGCGCGGTCGGCCGCCGTTGGCGACGGGGGAGTCCGGTGCGGCGTTGCTGCTCGGTGCGCGCGGCGGGCGCCTCGACCCGCGCCAGGCCCGCACCGTGGTGCACCAGACGGTCGCCGCGGTATCCGGCGCACCCGACATGGGGCCGCACGGCCTGCGGCACACCGCGGCCACCCACCTGCTCGAAGGCGGGGCGGATCTGCGGATCGTCCAGGAACTGCTCGGCCACTCCAGCCTGGCCACCACCCAGCTCTACACCCATGTCACGGTCGCCCGGCTGCGCGCCGTGCACGATCAGGCCCATCCGAGGGCGTGATGGCGCGCTCAGTGCTCGAACTGCGGTCGGGACCGGTCTCCTACCTCGACCTTCATCCCCGGGACGCGGTCGGCACCGTGCTGCTGCTGCACGGCGGCGGGGTGGACAACGCCTCGCTGTCCTGGGGCGAGACCGCACCCCGGCTGGCGGCGGAGGGTTACCGGGTGATCGCACCCGACCACCCCGGATTCGGCCACAGCCCCGCGCCGCCGTGGCGGCTGACCCAGCAGCGGCTGGTCGACTACGTCGGCGAGTTCGTCGATGCGCTGGGGCTGGATCGCTACAGCGTCGGCGGGCTTTCGCTGGGCGGGGGGATGGCTCTCGGCCACGTACTGCAGCGCCCCGAACGGGTGTCGGGGTTGATGCTGCTGGGCAGCTACGGGCTGATGTCGCGTGCCTCGGACGGTCCGCTGGCCGGCGCGCTGCAGGCGTTGACGTGGGCGATGCTGCGCAGTGGAGCGCTCGGCGTCGTGGGCCGGGTGACGGCCCACAGTCCGGCCGTGCTGGCGTGGAGCGTCAAGACCGGGTTGATCCGCGACCCCGCCCGGCGCACTCCTGAGCTGATGGCCGAGATCACCGCCGCGGTACAGCAGGACTCCGGCGTCTTCGAACAATGGCAGCGTGACGAGATCGGGTGGAGCCGACTCAAGACCGACTACACCGCGCGATTGCCGTCGCTGCGGTGCCCGGTGTTGATCATCCACGGCGACCGGGATACCGGCGTGCCCGTTGCCCGCGCGCGGGCGGCGGCCGCGCTGATCCCTGACGCCCGCCTGGAAATCATTGCCGGAGCAGCTCATTGGGTCCAGCGCGATCGGCCCGATGCCGTCGTCGCGGCCATCAAGGATTTCGTGCGCAGCCTGGCCTAAGAGTGCAACGGCTTGAGCCGGATCGGCGTCGACGCCAACAATCCCAGCGGATCGACGTAGTCGGCGCGCGACGCGGCACCCCACATCGCGCCCCAGTGCAGGCAGGCGGCCGCGGCACAGCCCGGATGCCCGGGGAGCAGGGTGCCGATCACCGTGCCCGGAGCCACCGACTGCCCGGCACCGACCGTCGCGGCCACCGGTTGGTAGCTGGTGTGCAGCCCGCCCGGATGGACCAACGACACCACCGGAACACCGCCGGCCGGCCCGACGAACACCACCGTCGCCGCACCGGGGGCGTACACCGCTTGGTCCGGTTCACCGGCCAGGTCGACCCCGCGATGCCCGCGTTGCCAATCCGGCCGCGGTGCGTCGAACACCCGCAGCACCGCGGGTCGCGGCCGCAGCGGCCACTCCAGTCGCGGGACGTCGGCGTGTGCGACACCGGCGGTGAACAGCGTCAACGTCGTCAGCAGCGCTGCGGGTCGCATCCGATCAGTGGATCGCAGCGCGGCCGGACCGGCCAGTCACCGCTGTGGACAAAGCATCTGTTCGGAGCGTGTAAACTCATCGGCGCAGTTCGCATATGCGGGCTGACTTCGCGTGTCTGCACCACAGCGCGATGCCGGTTGGTCCCCGACAGGGGTGCGGCATCTCAGCAGACACCAGGGCCCGGCCTCACCCGACGCCGAGCGACAACCGACAAAAGGAACCATGGAATCATGGCTGTTGTAACCATGAAGCAGCTGCTTGACAGCGGCGCTCACTTCGGGCATCAGACCCGTCGCTGGAATCCCAAGATGAAGCGGTTCATCTTCACCGACCGCAACGGCATCTACATCATCGACCTGCAGCAGACGCTGACCTTCATCGACAAGGCCTACGAATTCGTGAAGGAGACCGTCGCGCACGGCGGTTCCATCATGTTCGTCGGCACCAAGAAGCAGGCGCAGGAATCGGTCGCCGAAGAGGCCACCCGGGTCGGGATGCCCTATGTCAACCAGCGCTGGCTGGGCGGCATGCTCACCAACTTCTCCACCGTGCACAAGCGCCTGCAGCGCCTCAAGGAACTCGAGGCCATGGAGCAGACCGGTGGCTTCGAGGGACGCACCAAGAAGGAAATCTTGATGCTGACCCGCGAGAAGAACAAGCTGGAGCGCAGCCTCGGCGGTATCCGCGACATGGCCAAGGTGCCGTCGGCCGTGTGGGTCGTCGACACCAACAAGGAGCACATCGCCGTGGGCGAGGCCCGCAAGCTGGGCATCCCGGTCATCGCGATCCTGGACACCAACTGCGACCCCGACCTGGTCGACTACCCGATCCCGGGTAACGACGACGCCATCCGTTCGGCAGCGCTGCTGACCAAGGTCATCGCCTCCGCGGTGGCCGAGGGCCTGCAGGCCCGGGCGGGCCAGGGCAACGGCGACAAGGCCGAGGCCGTGGCGGCCGAGCCGCTGGCCGAGTGGGAGCAGGAGTTGCTGGCCGAGGCCACCACGTCTGCCCCCGACGCCGCTGCCGGCGCCGAAACCACCACCGACGCATCGTAGGAAAGGCACACCACAGTGGCGAACTACACCGCTGCCGACGTCAAGCGGCTTCGGGAACTCACCGGCTCGGGCATGATGGACTGCAAGAATGCCCTGGCCGAGAGCGACGGCGACTTCGACAAGGCCGTCGAGATGCTGCGCATCAAGGGCGCTAAGGACGTCGGCAAGCGTGCCGAGCGTGCCACCGCCGAAGGTCTGGTCGCCGCCAAGGACGGCGCCCTGATCGAGATCAACTCCGAGACCGACTTCGTCGCCAAGAACGACGAGTTCAAGGCGCTCGCCGAAGAGGTCGTCGCCGCCGCCGCGGCGGCCAAGACCTCTGACGTCGACGAACTGAAGGCCGCCAAGCTCGGCGACCGCACCGTCGGTGAGGCGATCGAGGCGCTGTCGGCCAAGATCGGCGAGAAGCTCGAACTGCGCCGGGTCGCCTACTTCGACGGCACCGTGGAGACCTACCTGCACAAGCGGGCCTCCGACCTGCCGCCGGCGGTGGGTGTGCTGGTGGAGTACAGCGGCGACGGCGCCGAGGCCGCTCACGCGGTCGCGCTGCAGATCGCGGCGCTCAAGGCCAAGTACCTGACCCGCGACGACGTTCCGGCCGACCTGGTGGCCAACGAGCGTCGTATCGCCGAGGAGACGGCCAAGGAGGAGGGCAAGCCGGAGGCCGCCCTGCCCAAGATCGTCGAGGGTCGCGTCACCGGCTTCTTCAAGGACGTCGTGCTGCTGGACCAGGCATCGGTGTCGGACTCGAAGAAGACCGTCAAGGCCCTGCTGGACGAGGCCGGCGTGACCGTGACCCGCTTCGTGCGGTTCGAGGTCGGTCAGGCCTAGCTCCTCGTTCTCGTCGTACGAAAACCGCCGCCGGCGCCCGTCCCTCGGGTACCGGCGGCGATTTTCGTTTGGGCGGGACGCACCGATAAGGTCACCCGCATGCAAAACGTGCACGCCTTCGGCGACGACGCGCTTCGTGACTCCGATGCGGTCGGACTGGTGGAACGACTCCGGTCCGGCGAGGTGTCGGCGGTAGACCTCGTCGACGCGGCGATCGCACGCAGCGAGGCGGTCGATCCGCACCTCAACGGCCTGGCCTACCGGGACTTCGAGCGTGCTCGCGCGGCGGCCGTCGAGACGGCGCGACCGGGCCGCTCGGGGTACTTCGTGGGCGTGCCGACCTACGTCAAGGACAACGTCGACGTCGCGGGCATGCCGACCATGAGCGGCACCGACGCCTGGCAACCGCAGCCGGCCGCGGCCGACGGCGAATTCCCCGCGCTGTACCGGGGCACCGGGCTGATCCCGCTGGGCAAGACCCAGTTGAGCGAGTTCGGGTTCAGTGCCTCCGCCGAACATCCGCGTATCGGTGCGGTGCGCAACCCGTGGAACACCGACCACACCGCCGGGGCGTCGTCGTCGGGGTCGGCGGCGTTCGTGGCCGCGGGAGTGGTGCCGATCGCGCACGCCAACGACGGTGGTGGATCCATTCGTATCCCGGCGGCCTGCAACGGACTCGTCGGGCTCAAGCCGTCGCGGGGGCGGTTGCCGCTCGACAAGGACTGGCGTGCCATGCCGATCCGGATCGTCTTCAACGGCGTGGTGACCCGCTCGGTCCGGGACACCGCCGCCTTTTACGCGGAGGCGGAACGGATCTCCCGCAACCCCAAGCTGCCGCCGATCGGTGATATCCGCCGGCCCGGCGCCCAGCGGCTGCGGATCGCGGTGATCACCCAGTCGATCTCCCGGGAGACCTCCGCGGAGATGCGTGAGCTGACGTTGAAGACCGCCGCGCTGCTCGAGGGGCTGGGACACCACGTCGACTACCTCGACCGCCCACCGGTGCCGTCTTACTTCGCCGACGACTTCCTGCTGTACTGGGCGTTCTTGGCGACCGCGTTGGTGCGTGGCGGCCGCCGGATGTTCGGCGAGTCCTTCGACCGCAGCAAGCTGGACAACCTGACGATCGGCCTGGACCGGCACGCCACCCGCAACCTGTACCGGCTGCCGCTGTCGGTGGCACGTCTGGCCGCCACGCGCCGTCACACCGCCCGGATGTACCGCGACTACGACGTGGCCCTGACACCGACCCTGGCGCACGAGACACCGCAGATCGGTCACCTGGACCCGACCGCCTCCTACGAGCAGGTCATCGACCGGCTGATGGACTGGGTGGCGTTCACCCCGTTACAGAACGTCACCGGTGAGCCGTCGATCTCGCTGCCGATGGCCCAGTCCGCGGCCGGGCTGCCGGTCGGCATGATGTTCACCGCACCGCTCGGCCAGGACGCCCGCCTGCTGGAGTTGGCCTACGAGCTGGAAGAGGCGCAGCCCTGGGCGACGATCCAGGGCCGGGCCTGACGTCCTACTCGGCTCCGATCCGCTCCAGCATCGCTCGGAGCCGGTGCTGCTCGGCGTCGGAGAGTGCGGCCAACACCCGGCGGTCGGCCACGCGCACCGCGTCCTCGGCCCTCGACAACAGATCCAGGCCGGCGTCGGTCAGCGTCGCCGGCAGTGCACGCCCGGAGGGCACCGAATCGGGGCGGCTCACCGCACCGCGATTCTGCAAGCGGTGCAGCACGGTGTTCATCGCCTGCGGGGTGACGCCGGCGTGCCGGGCCAACTCCGCGCTGGACAGCCCGGGCCGCTGGGACAGCACCCGCATGCAGACGAATTCGGGCAGGGTCAGCCCCAGCGGACCCAGCACCGCCGTCACCTGTGGGCGCAGTGCCGAACTGACCCGGTACAACAGATATCCCAGCGGAGCAGCGTCCACGTCACCCATGTCAAATATCTTGACATACAACGTCTCTACGCCGAGCGGCTATAGATCGTTTCCCGCATAGGACAGGTTGAAGCTCTTATTGGTCAGCGGGAAATCCGGGACGATCGTGTCGGTCATCGACATCGGAAGGGCGGGCCAGTTGAACCAGGACGGGTCGACGATCTTGGCGCGGCTCAAGGCACCGTCGGCCCCGACCTCCACGCGGTGCACGATGGTGCCGCGCCAACCTTCGACGATCCCGACGCCGCTGCCGGCGCCCGCGACGGCCGGAAGCTCTTCGCGGATATCGATCGCGCCACGGTGACCGTCGATCAGGTTGCGGCACAGTGCTACCGAGGCGGCGAACTCGTCGCGGCGCACGGTGTAGCGGGCCAACACGTCGCCGGTGGTCGCGGCTACCTCGGTGACCGGAAGATCGGTGGTCGGGTGGTCCAGGCGGGCATCGGTCACGATTCCGCTGGCTCGAGCCACATAACCGAGAACGCTCAATGCCTCGGCGTCGGCGCGGCCCAGCACCGAGGTCCCGGCGAACCGGTCGTAGATCACCGAATTGCCCAGCGTCAGTTCGGCGATCTCGGCCACGTCGTCGGCCAGACCCTGCAATCGATCCGGGTCGGGGAGGGCTTGCAGCACGATCCCGCCGGGCCGGATCGCCCCGCGCAGCAGTCGGTGGCCGGTGACTTCGGCGTTGATCCGCAGCAACTGTTCGCGGACCCGCTGGGCGTGCGCGTTGGCCAGTCCGAAACCCACGTCGTTGGCCAGGGCGCCCAGGTCCGTGACGTGGTTGTAGAGACGCTCCAGTTCGACGAGCAACGCACGCAGTCGGTGTGCCTCGTCGGGCAGGTCCGCGCCGACGGTGTTCTCCACGGCCAGGCTGTGCGCCAGCGCGTGACCCGCCGAGGTATCGCCGCTGATCCGCTCGGCCAGGTCGACGGCTGCGCCGATCGCCCGCCCCTGAAACAGGCGCTCGATTCCGCGGTGCACGAACCACAGTCGTACCTTGAGCCGCAGGATGGACTCACCGACCACCGAGAATCGGAAATGCCCCGGCTCGATCATGCCGGCGTGCACCGGGCCCACCGGGATCTCATAAACCCCGGCGCCGTCCACCGTCAGGAACGGGAAGGCGCCCGACGCGGCGAATTCCGGGGCCGGCCCGGCATCGTTGCGCATCGGATGCCACTGCTCGGGCCAGTGCGCGTGCCGCACCAGCCGTCGCGGCTGCGGATGGCCGACCGGTGTGATCCCGTACAGGTCGAGCATCTCGCGCTCGAACCGGCTCGCCTGAAACGACAGCTGAGCCAGGGACGGGACGGTCGGATTGTCCGCCGGAACAGTCAAGACCAGCTCGGTGCGGCGGTCCGGGCGGCCCGCCAGGAACAGATACACCACCCGCAGGGTGTCGCCGTCGTCGTGGGCGGCCAGCAGGGCGAGTCGGAATCCCTCGCCGATCAAATTCGTTGCGGCACCGACTAATTGGTCGTCGGTCACCGGTTGCACGTGAGTGGTCGGCCCCATCAGCGGACTCCGAGTTGGCTTGCGGCGCTAGCGAACAGATCGGACAGCGGGCCTGCGGTCACGCCCAGGGCGATCGACAGTGCAACCCCGGTCACCAGTGCGGCCGCAACGGTCGCCGGCACCCGGATCGCCGGGCTGCCGGCGGCGGGGGCGCCCAGCAGGATCCGGCCGGTGTTGCGGACCAGCGCCGCGAACGCCACCACCAGGCCGAGCAGGGCCACCCCCAGCGCCCACGTCAACCGGGTGTCGGCCAGCGAGATCGCGATCGCCACCTCGCTGGCGAACATCGCGAACGGCGGCAGTCCGAGCAGGACCAGCATCCCGACTGCGAAGGCGCCGCCGACCAACCGCGAGCGACCCAGTACGGCGGTGATCTCACCGATCGCGGTGCTGCGGTGGGCGACCTGCAATTGGCCGCCGGCCAAGAACAGCACCGTCTTGCCGACACCGTGTGCCAGCACATGCAGCAGCAGTGCGGTGACGGCCAACCGGGTGCCCGCCGCGGCCGCTACGGCGATCAGGCCCATGGTCTCCATCGACGAGTAGGCGAGCATCCGCTTGAGATCCGCGGTCACGGTGAGCAGCAGGGCCGCGATCAGCAGCGTGGTCAAACCGGCGACCAGCAGGGCGGTGCGCAGGAATTCCGGGCCCACCGCCACATCGATGATCGGCTTGATCCGGATCAGCACCGAGAACGCGACGGACAGCAGCACCCCGCTCATCAGCGCCGACACCGGTGCCGGGGCCTGGCTGTGCGCATCGGCGAGCCAGGTGTGAAACGGCGCCAGACCCATCTTGGCGCCGTAGCCGATCAGCAACAGCACACCCGCCAACCGGGCGACCGACGGATCCAATCCGCCGGCATGGGCGGCCAACACGTCGAGGTCGAGCGCATCCTCACCGCCGGCGCCGGCGTGTAGCGAGGCGAAGTGCAGCAACACCGTGCCCAGGAACGCGATCGTGATGCCCACCGAGCACACCATGACGTACTTCCAGGTGGCCTCCAGCGCGGCCCGGGTGCGGTGGTGGCCGACCAGAAACGCGGTGACCACGGTGGTGGCCTCCACCGCGATCCACACCACGCCGATGTTGTTGGCCGACACCGCAAGTGCCATCGCCGCCAGGAAGGCCGGAGTGAGGGTGCCGTAGAGGCGGGCACCGCCGGCATCGGTGTGTCCGGTGGCCAGTTCGGTGTCGATGTAACCGATGCTCGCCCAGGTGGCCAGGCTGCCGACGACACCGATGACGATCAACATGGTCGCCGACAGGGCGTCGGCGCGCAGCACACCGTCGAGGGCCAGCTGTGCTTCGTCACCGGTTCGCAAGCCCAGCGCCACACCGCATCCGAGGATGGTCAACGCCGATGCGCAGGTCAGGACCGCGCTCGACCGGCGCCAGCCGAGCGCCAACGCGCACAGCGATGCCAGGACCGGGGCCAGAATCGGAAGCAGGATCAGCAAAGTCATCAGTCGCGCAGCTCCCGCAGCAGGTCCAGGTCCACACCGCCGAAGGCGCTGCGCAGGTGCCCGGCCAGCACCCCGAGCACGATCAACGCGAACAGCACATCCAGGGACGCGCCGAGCTCGACGATCAGCGGGACGCCGGCGGTCAGCAGGAACGCGGTAGCGGCGATCCCGTTGTCCAGCATCAACAGTCCGACCACCTGCGAGACGGCGTGGCGGCGGGTGGCCATCATGAACAGCGCGATCAACACCGTCGCGATGGCCGCCGGAACGGCGTTGGTGGTGGTGCTCGGTGCCAGCGCGACCAATGGTTGGGCGATCACCAATGCCGCGACCACCAGCGCGGTGACCGCCAGCAGCGAGGTGGCGGTGCTGACCAGGGGAGTGGACTCGCGGCTCTCCTGGCGTTCGGCGCCCAGCGCGCGGGCCAGCAGCCACGGCAGCAGCGCCGCCCGCACCGCCAGGACCCCGACGCCCACCGCGAGCAGGGCCAGATCGTGGTCGTGTGCGCCACGGATCATCGGGATGGCGGCCAGGGCGACACCCTGGGCGACCAGCAGCCGGCGCACGACCGACGACAGGTCCCGTCGCCAGACGGCCAGCACCGCCGCCAGCAGCACACCGCCGGCGGCCAGGTCCACCATGTTCATGTAGTTCATCCGACCGCCCCCGTGAAGAAGTTCGCCGCCGTCACGGCCAGCACCGCCAGCAGGAAGGAGCCGGCGAGCAGCTCGGGAACCCGGAACAGTCGGAGCTTGGCGATGAACACCTCGACGAAGGCCATGGCGGCGGCCAGCGCAGCCACCTTGACCGCGATCGCGCCCGCCCCGATCGCCACCGCGAGCGCGCCCGGGTCGGCGCCGGCGATGCCCCAGGGGAAGAACAGGTTCGCCAGCAACGCCAGCAGCACCGTCAGCCGCATCCCGCCGGCCCACTCCACCAGCGCCAGCTTGGGACCGGCGTATTCGAGCACCATGGCCTCGTGCACCATGGTCAGCTCCAGGTGGGTGGACGGGTTGTCCACCGGTAGCCGCCCGGTCTCGGCGATGATCACGATCACCAGGGCCACGAACGCCAGCGCGCTGGCCAGCGAGATCACTTCGCCGGGGTGCTCGATGGTGTTGCCGACGATGGCGCCCAGGTTGGCCGAGTTCGCGGGGATCGACAGGGCGAACACGGCCAGCAGGATGGTGGGTTCCACCAGGGCCGCGATGGTGATCTCCCGGCTGGCGCCCATCCCGCCGAACGCCGTCGCGGTGTCGATGCCGGCCAGGGTCAGCGCCACGGTGCCCAGGAACAGCAGGCCCACCACGGTGATCAGGTCGGCGACCGGGTCCAGGGGCGATCCGGTCGCCACCAGCGGTGCGGTGGCGACGATCACCAGCGTGGTGGCGGCCAGCGCGGCCGGGGCGGCGGCGAACGCCCAGGTGGTGCCCAGCGGCTTGAGGTTCTGCTTGCGCAACAGTTTGCGCAGGTCGCGCCACGGCTGCAAGACGCCGGCACCGGTGCGGCCCTCACAGCGGGCCCGGACCTGCCGCATCAGCCCGATCACCAGCGGAGCACCGAGGACGACACCGACGACCTGCACGAAGCCCGCAAGGTAGGACATCGGATTCATCGCGCCACCAACATCGCGATCAGCACACCGATGGCACCGTAGGCCAGATAGAGGTGCACGCTGCCGGTGTGGGCACGACGCACCAACTGGGCGGTGTCGGCGACGGCCCGCAACACCGGCGCGTACCAACGGTCTTCGATGACGTCGGCCACCCGTGCCCGGTAGGCGATCCGTTCCACGATGTAGCTCGACGGGGCTTGCCGGGTTACCTCGACCGCGGTGTCGGTGTGCAGCACATCGTCGAAGACCTGCTGCAGCGGTTGGGCGAACGACGTCGCGGTGTATTGCATGCGCGGACTCAATTCCGTTGCGCCGCAAGCCCACAGCGGTACCGTGGCGGGGGCGGGCCGCCGCCGCGCGTGCCAGCGCGACCCGATCAGCACCACCGCGACGGCGGTGGCCAGCGCCGCGGCCAGCAGACCGGGAGACATCGACGCGTCCAGTCCGGGGATCCGCAGGTAGGTGCCGAGCGCGGGGGCTTCCCCGGTCAGCGGCAGGATGTCGAGCACCCGGCCGAGCAGCGGGCCGAAAATGCCCGGTGCGATCGCCAACACCGCACAGGCGAGCGCGGGCAGCGTCATCCCGGCGAGCATCGCGGTCGGGGCTTCCCGTGCGGCCTCGGCGGCCTCCGAGCGCGGGCGGGCCAGGAACCCGATACCGAATGCCTTGACCATGGCGGCCACCCCCAATCCGGCGGTGAGGGCCACCGCGCCCACGGCCAGCGGCGTCACCAGCGCGATGGTGATGTCGTTGTCGGCGCGGGCGTGCATCAGCGACTGGATCAGCAGCCACTCGCTGACGAAACCGGCCCCCAGTGGCAGGCCGGCGGCGCCGAGCGCGGCCACTCCGAACAGTGCTGTGGTGCCGGGCATCCGGCGGGCCAGGCCGCCGAGTCGGTCCAGGTCGCGCAGGCCGGTGGCCGCCAGCACCGACCCGGCGGCCAGGAAGCCCAGGCTCTTGAATGCGGCGTGCGCGATCAGGTGCAGCAGTGCTGCGACCGCGGCCACCGCAGCGGCGGTGTGACATCCGGAACCGGACAGCAGCGCCGCCGCGCCCAGCGCCAGGGTGATCAGCCCGATGTTCTCGGTCGTCGAATACGCCAACAACCGTTTGAGGTCGGTGGCCACCGAAGCCTGCAGCACCCCGTACATCGCCGAGGCACCGCCGACGATCAGCAGCGTCAGCCCCCACCACCGGGGGCCGTGCCCCAGAATCTGCAGGTCGATGCGGATGATCCCGTAGATGCCGAGGTTGACCATCGCCGCACTGAGCAGGGCCGAGACCGGGCTGGGCGCTTCCGGATGCGCGCGGGGCAGCCACGCGTGCAACGGCAACAGGCCGGCCTTCGAGCCGAAACCGATCAGGGTCAGCACGAACACGGTGTTGCGCACCGGTTCGGACAGTGGACCGATACCGGCGAAGTCGTCGCCGCCGCGGGCCGCCAGCACCACCATGCCCAGCAGCAGCGTCACGAAGCCCAGTTGGGTCATCACCGCGTAGATCAGGGCGGCCGAACGCACTTCGCTGCGTTGCTGATCGGTGAGCACCAGTACCAGCGAGGTCAGCGCCATCAGCTCCCAGGTGAGCAGGAACGTCGTCACCGACCCGGCCGCCGGGACCGCCAGCAAGGTCACCACGAACAGCGGCAGCGTCACCAGTGGCAGGGCCCGATAGTTCTCGTGGCGGGCGTAGCCGATCCAGTACAGGCCGGCGGCGACGGCGACCGCACCGGTCAGCACCATGAAGAATCCGCTCAGCGCGTCGATGCGCAGCTGCACACCCAGCAGGGGGACCAGCCAGTCGATGCGGAGCTCGGCGACGGTACCGAACACGCCCGCCAGGCCCAGGCCCGCGCCGGCCGCACCGACACCGGCCGTCGCGAACCCGCTGAGCGTCGAGCCGAGTGCGTTGCGTTGCAACGGTTCCGTGACGGACGGTGTCGAGGTGCTCACCGACCGGTCACCGATCGCAGTGCGGCGATGATCTGATCCGGGGTGGGCGGGCAGCCGGGGATCTCCACATCCACCGGGACGACCTCACCTACGGAGCCCACGGCCGCGTACGCCTGCGCGAACACGCCGCGGTTGAGTGCGCAGTCCCCGCACGCGATCACTTTCCGCGGATGGGGTGTGGCGTCGAGGGTGTTGCGCAGCGGTTCCGCCATGTTGCGGGTGACCACGCCGGTGACCAGCAGCGCATCGGCGTGACGCGGTGAGGCGACCAGTCGGGCGCCGAAGCGTTCGGCGTCGTAGACCGGCCCGAAGGCGCCGCCGATCTCGATCTCGCAGCCGTTGCAGGACCCGGCGTCGACGTGGCGGATCTGCAGGGATCCGGTGACGCCGGCCGGCGGTTCGGTAGCCGCCTGTGGGCGTGGGCCCGCGGGTTCGGTGACGCGGCCCAGGTTGCGGATGCGGCCGAGCCAGCTCATTTCTCCGCCATCAGGTCGTCGAGGATCGCCACTTGGTCGTTGAGCAGGCCGGTGATCGCCTTGCGCGCCACGGTGAGCAGTTCGGTGATCACCGGGGAGGCGATGGAGTAGACCACGGTGGTGCCGTCCTTGGTGGTGGTGACCACACCGGCGCGGCGCAGTACGCCGAGTTGCTGGGAGAGATTCGACGCTTCCAGCCCGATCTCGGGAAGCAGCTCACCGACGGTGTGGTCACGTTCGGCGAGCAGTTCGAGTACTCGGATCCGGGCGGGGTGTCCCAGGGTCTTGAAGAACTCGGCTTTCACCTGATGTAGCGAGTTCGGCACGGGCCGACCATAGCAGTGAATACATCAATTGAAAATTTATTCATACGTTGTACAACCCGATGACACCTCGCCACCCCGGGCTGCGTTTGACCGGTCCGGTAGGGCAGGATGACAATGCCGTCGCGGACAGTTCCCGCGATGGCGCTGTTATATGCACGGAGCCCCGAGGAGCCTGATGACGGAGCCGACGAGTACCGACGGCGAGCGACCTGACGGCCGCCCCCCTTACACCCGGGTATTGCTCAAGCTCGGTGGGGAGATGTTCGGTGGCGGGCAGGTCGGCCTCGATCCCGATGTGGTGGCGCAGGTGGCACGTCAGATCGCCGAGGTCGTCCGTAGCGGGGTCCAGGTCGCGGTGGTGATCGGCGGCGGCAACTTCTTCCGCGGCGCGCAGTTGCAACAGCGCGGTATGGAACGCATGCGCTCGGACTACATGGGCATGCTCGGCACCGTGATGAACAGCCTTGCGCTGCAGGACTTCCTGGAGAAGGAAGGCATCGACACCCGGGTCCAGACGGCGATCACCATGGGGCAGGTGGCCGAGCCCTACATTCCGCTGCGGGCGCAGCGGCACTTGGAGAAGGGCCGGGTGGTGATCTTCGGCGCCGGCATGGGGCTGCCGTACTTCTCCACCGACACCACAGCGGCCCAGCGGGCATTGGAGATCGGTGCACAGGTGGTGTTGATGGCCAAAGCCGTCGACGGAGTGTTCACCGCCGACCCGCGGACCGACCCCGACGCCCGGCTGTTGACCTCGATCACCCACCGGCAGGCTCTCGAACAGGGCCTGAAGGTGGCCGATGCCACCGCGTTCAGCCTCTGCATGGACAATGGCATGCCGATCCTGGTGTTCAACCTGTTGACTGATGGAAATATCGCCCGTGCGGTTGCGGGTGAGAGGATCGGAACACTGGTCACCACCTGACCAACAGCGGTGCGAGGCGGCGCCGCCGGCGCGGGTGCCACAGCGAAGCGATAACTGAGGAGCGGGGCAGATGATCGACGAGGCTCTCTTCGATGCCGAAGAGAAAATGGAGAAGGCCGTGTCGGTGGCCCGTGACGACCTCTCGACCATCCGAACCGGTCGGGCCAACCCGGGCATGTTTTCGCGGGTCGTCATCGACTACTACGGGTCGCTCACCCCGATCACCCAGCTGGCCAGCATCAATGTGCCCGAGGCGCGGATGGTGGTGATCAAGCCCTACGAAGCGTCGCAGCTGGGCCCCATCGAGAACGCGATCCGCAACTCGGACCTGGGCCTGAACCCCACCAACGACGGTTCGCTGATCCGGGTCTCGGTGCCCCAGCTCACCGAGGAACGGCGCAAGGAGCTGGTCAAGCAGGCCAAGGCCAAGGGTGAAGACGCCAAGGTCTCGGTGCGCAACATCCGCCGCAAGGCGATGGAAGAACTGGGCCGCATTCGCAAAGACGGTGACGCCGGCGAGGACGAGGTGGGCCGCGCGGAGAAGGACTTGGACAAGTCCACCCAGCAGTACGTGACCCAGATCGACGAGTTGGTCAAACACAAAGAAGGCGAGCTGCTGGAGGTCTAGCGGCCGTACAGCAGCGAAAAACCGTGGCAGACAACGATACCGGCGTAGACGCCGCGGAGTCGCAACCGAAACAGTCGCGAGCCGGACGTAACCTCCCGGCGGCAATCGTCGTGGGTGTCGTGCTGAGCGGGATCCTGGTCTACACGCTGCTGTTCGCCTCGAAGTACTGGGTGCTGCTGCTGGCGGTCGCGACTCCGATCGCCACCCACGAGATCACCCGCCGACTGCGCGAAGTCGGCTACGACGTGCCGTTCATTCCGCTGGCGCTCGGCGGGCAGGCCATGCTGTGGCTGTCGCTGCCGTTCGGGGCCCGGGGCGTGCTGGGTGCTTTCGGCGCCACCGTGGTGCTCGCCATGATGTGGCGGCTGGTCGGGAGGGGTCTCGACCACGCCCCGGTCAACTACCTGCGGGACACATCGGTGACCATCCTGATCGCCGTCTGGGTGCCGCTGTGCATGAGTTTCGCGGCCCTGTTGGTCTTCCGCGACGACGGACCCGGCCGGGTGCTGTGCCTGCTGTTTCCGGTGGTGTTCTCCGACACCGGCGGTTACGCCGTCGGTGTGCTGTTCGGCAAGCACCCGATGGCACCGGCGATCAGCCCGAAGAAGTCCTGGGAGGGCTTCGCCGGATCGCTGGTGTTCGGCGTTGCCGCGGCGGTGTTCGCGGTGGTGGTGTTCCTGCACCGGCCGTGGTGGGTGGGGCTGCCGCTGGGAGTGCTGCTGGTGCTGACCGCGGTCTTCGGCGACCTGATCGAGTCCCAGGTCAAGCGGGATCTCGGCATCAAAGACATGGGTCGGCTGCTGCCCGGCCACGGCGGCATGATGGACCGGCTGGACGGACTGCTGCCGTCGGCCGTGGTGACCTGGATCGTGCTCGCCGTGCTGCCCTGATCACCGGGCATACTGGAACCGATCATGACGCAACAGCTGGTGTTCAACGCGCCCCGACGCGCACTGCCCCCACGGCACCTGGCCGATCTCGACGCCGACGGTGTGGTGGCCGCGGTCGTGGAATTGGGGTTGCCGGCCTTTCGGGCCAAACAGCTGGCGAACCAGTACTACGGCCGGCTGATCGCCGACCCCCAGCAGATGACCGACCTGCCGGCCGCGGTGCGCTCCTCGGTGGCCGACGCGTTGTTCCCCGGCCTGCTGACCGCCGCCAATCAGGTCGAATGCGATGCGGGGGAGACCCGTAAGACGTTGTGGCGAGCACATGACCGGTCCAAATTCGAATCGGTGGTGATGCGCTACCCGCGCCGCAACACGGTGTGCATCTCTTCGCAGGCCGGTTGCGGCATGGCCTGCCCGTTCTGCGCCACCGGCCAGGCCGGGTTGACCCGCAACCTGTCCACCGCGGAGATCCTCGAACAGGTGCGGGCGGCCGCCGTCGACCTGCGCGACCGGGATCAGGGCCGGTTGTCCAACATCGTGTTCATGGGGATGGGCGAGCCGCTGGCCAACTACGCCCGGGTGGTGGCCGCCGTCCGGCGGATCACCGCGGCGCCGCCGAACGGGTTCGGCATCTCGGCGCGAGCGGTGACGGTGTCGACGGTGGGACTGGCCCCGGCGATTCGCAAACTGGCCGACGAGCGTCTCGGGGTCACCCTGGCGTTGTCGCTGCACACCCCCGACGACGAGTTACGCGACACCCTGGTCCCGGTCAACAACCGGTGGAAGGTCGCCGAAGTGCTCGACGCGGCCCGCTACTACGCGGACGTGACCGGCCGGCGGGTGTCGGTGGAGTACGCGTTGATCCGGGACGTCAACGACCAGCCCTGGCGGGCGGACCTGCTCGGCAAGAAGCTGCACCGGGCGCTCGGGCCGTTGGTGCACGTCAATCTGATTCCGTTGAACCCGACTCCCGGCAGCGAGTGGGACGCCAGTCCCAAGCCGGTGGAGCGGGAGTTCGTGAAGCGGGTGCGCGCCCAAGGCGTGGAATGCACGGTCCGCGACACCCGAGGCCGCGAGATCGCGGCCGCCTGCGGGCAGTTGGCCGCCGAAACCCGGTAAAGACGCCGCGAGATCGGAACCACGCAGGAAAAGGCCGACTAGGCCTCTGCGTCAGTCCGATCTCGCGGAACGGGGACTGCGGTCAGCGCAGCCAGCCGCGATTGCGGCCGATGATGTCGCGCACGACGACGAACAGTGTCAGCCCGGCGAAGCCCACCACGAAGCAATCCTCGACGTGGCCGACGTGGTTACCGCGCAGCATCAGCAGCAGAAAACCGGCGAGGACGAGTCCCACGATGTGCCAGGTGCGGTAGTTGATCGCGCTCCAGCCCCATGCTGCCGACGGCACCTCGACAGGGTCGACGCCGTTGTGGCGCTCCACCTCGGTACTGGCCACTTCGACTCCTTAAGTTCGGCTGGCAACTGCTGCGCAACATTCTGGCATACCCGAACTTTCCCGATCTACCGTGGACGCCATGGGCTGCGAAGCCGCAGATGTGCCGCCGGTCTGTGATTTCGCCGTGGCGCCGACGCACAGCGCACCGGGCGTGACGTCGATGGTGGGTTACCGCACGCGGGAGGTCCCCGACGCCGCGCATCGGGGGATGCCGTCGTCGACGTTGGTGTTCATCATCAGCCTCGACGACGGGGTCGAGGTCGCCGCCAGCGCCGACACCTTGCCGCTTGCCCGGCCGAATCCGGTCATCCTGGGTGGGCTGCACGTGCAGGCCAGCCATGTGCGGCAGTGTCGGGGCCAGGCGGGGGTGCAGGTGGCGGTGCATCCGTTGGCGTCGCGCGTGCTGTTCGGGGCGCCTGCCGCCGAATTGAGCGTGACCGATTTCGATGCGGCCCCGGTGCTCGGGCGGGCGTCGGCGCGACTGCACGAGCGGGCAACCGAGGCGCGTCGCTGGCCCGACGCCTTCGCGGTGGTGGCGGAGTATCTGATCGAGGCGCGGCAGCGTCATCTGCAGGCCCCCGGCACTGCGGTGCGTCCCGAGGTGGCCCATGCCTGGCAGTTGCTGCAGCGCAGCCGGGGCCGGGCGCCGGTCAGTGCTCTCGCCGAGCGGGTCGGTCTGAGCCGGCGGCAGCTGAGCACGCTGTTTCGGCGGGAAGTCGGCCGTACCCCCAAGACCGTGGCGATGCTGATGCGCTTCGAGTACGCGACCGCCCGGATCGCCGGCGACGCACGTCGGCACCGTCGAGTCGATCTGGCCGGCATCGCCGCCCAGGCCGGATACTCCGACCAGGCCCATCTGACCCGAGAGTTCGTCAGGTTCGCCGGAGTCCCGCCCGGGGCCTGGCTGGCCGAGGAGTTCCAAAACATTCAAGACGGCGGCCACGCACCGCGATCACAGTGGTGTCATGACCAATTCGAATCCGACTGTCTGGCTGACCCTGACGGCACATGACGCGCCCAAGCTCATCGACTACTACGTCGACACATTCGGCTTCGTCGTCACCGCCCGCTGCGGCGACACCGGCGACACCATCGAGCACGCCGAGCTGATCTGGCCCGAAGGCAGCGGCGGCATCATGCTCGGCAGCCACAAACCCGGCAACGTGTGGTCACGGGAGCCGGGCACCGCCGGCGGCTATGTCGTCACCGGCGACCCCGACGCCCTGTATCAGCGGGTGACGCGGTGCGAAGCCGACGTGGTGCGGCCGTTGGCCGACACCGACTACGGTGCCCGCGAGTTCACCGTCCGCGACCCGGAGGGCAACCTGTGGAGCTTCGGTGACTACGCCGGGGAGCCGCTCGGCTGATCTCGGGCACAATGAGCAGGTGAGTTTGTCTGCGGCGGGCCGGATCAAAGTTCTGCTGTTGGGCTCCACCGGCTCGATCGGGACCCAGGCATTGCAGGTGATCGCGGCGAACCCCGACCGGTTCGAGATCGTCGGCCTGGCCGCCGGCGGCGGTAGCCCCGAGCTGCTGGCCGCCCAGCGCGCCGAGACCGGGGTGAGCCGGATCGCCGTCGCGAACGAGCAGGTCGGTGCCGCGCTCGACGCCCCCTACCGGGGACCCGACGCCGTCAACCGGCTGGTCGAAGACACCGAGGCCGACGTGGTGCTCAACGCGCTGGTCGGCGCGCTGGGGCTGCGACCCACGCTGGCCGCGCTCGAGACCGGCGCCCGGCTGGCGCTGGCCAACAAGGAATCGCTGATCGCCGGGGGCCCGCTGGTGCTGCAGGCCGCCGCACCCGGCCAGATCGTGCCGGTGGACTCCGAACACTCCGCGATCGCGCAGTGCCTGCGCGGCGGCACCGCCGACGAGGTGGCCAAGATCGTGCTCACCGCCTCCGGCGGCCCCTTCCGCGGCCTCTCGGCGGCCCAGCTCGAACACGTCACCCCGGAACAGGCCGGTGCGCATCCGACCTGGTCGATGGGCCCGATGAACACGCTGAACTCGGCGTCGCTGGTGAACAAGGGGCTCGAACTCATCGAAACCCATCTGCTGTTCGGTGTGCCCTATGAGCACATCGACGTCGTCGTCCACCCGCAGTCGATCGTGCATTCCATGGTCACCTTCACCGACGGCTCGACGATCGCCCAGGCCAGCCCGCCCGATATGCGGCTGCCGATCGCACTGGCCCTGGGCTGGCCCGCGCGGGTGCCCGGGGCCGCGGCGGCCTGTGACTTCTCCGCCGCCTCCACCTGGGAGTTCGAGCCGCTCGATGACACCGTCTTCCCGGCGGTGCAGTTGGCGCGCCAGGCAGGTCGGACCGGCGGCTGCCTGACCGCGGTCTACAACGCCGCCAACGAAGAAGCCGCCGAAGCCTTCCTGGCGGGCCGGATCGGTTTCCCCGCGATCGTGGACACCATCGCCGAGGTGCTGGGCGCCGCCGACCAGTGGTCCGCGCAACCGGCTACCGTGGATGAGGTACTCGACGCGCAACGCTGGGCCAGACGGCGCGCGGCTCGCAGTGTCGAGGCGATGGCTACGAGAAAGGTCGGAAGCACCCGATGATGTTCGCGGTCGGCATTGCGTTGTTCGCGCTGGCCATCCTGGTTTCGGTGGCACTGCACGAATGCGGCCACATGTGGGTGGCCCGGGCCACCGGAATGAAGGTGCGACGCTACTTCGTCGGTTTCGGGCCCACGCTGTGGTCGACACGACGCGGCGAGACCGAATACGGCCTCAAGGCGATCCCCGCCGGCGGATTCTGCGACATCGCCGGCATGACGTCCGTCGAAGAGTTGGAGCCCGACGAGCAAGAGCGCGCGATGTACAAGCAGAGCACCTGGAAGCGGGTGGCGGTGCTCGCGGCCGGGCCCGGGATGAACTTCGTCATCGGTCTGGTCATGGTCTACGCCATCGCCGTCATCTGGGGCCTGCCCAACCTGCACGCACCCACCACCGCCGTCATCGGTGAAACGGCATGTGTGGCACCGGAAATCGCCAAGGGCGAACTGGGCACCTGCACGGGGCCCGGGCCGGCTGCACTGGCCGGTATCGAGGCCGGCGACGTGGTGGTCAAGGTCGGCGACACCTCGGTGTCGACCTTCGACGAGATGGCCGCGGCGGTGCGCAAGCAGCACGGCCGTACCCCGATCGTCATCGAACGCGACGGCACCACGTTGACGCGCTACGTCGACGTGGCCCCCACCCAGCGCTGGATCGCCGACGGCGCCGACCGCGAGGCCGTCGCCACCACGGTCGGTGCGATCGGTGTCGGTGCCGCGCAATTCGGGCCGACCCGCTACGGCCCGATCGACGCGGTCCCGGCCACCGTCGCCTTCAGCGGCGACCTCGGCGTGCTGCTGGGCAAATCGCTGGCCAACATCCCCACCAAGGTCGGGGCGCTGGTGCACGCGATCGGCAATCCGAGCGGTCCCCGCGACCCCGAGACCCCGATCAGCGTGGTCGGTGCATCGATCATCGGCGGCGACACCGTCGATCACGGTCTGTGGGTGGCGTTCTGGTTCTTCCTGGCCCAGCTGAACTTCATCCTCGGTGTGCTCAACCTGGTGCCGCTGCTGCCGTTCGACGGCGGCCACATCGCGATCGCACTGTACGAGAAACTGCGCAACCTGGTCCGGTCGGCGCGGGGCAAGGTCGCCGCGGCGCCGGTGAACTATCTCAAGCTGATGCCGGCCACCTACGTAGTCTTGGTGGTCGTGGTCGGCTACATGCTATTGACCGTCACCGCCGACCTGGTCAATCCGATCAGACTGTTTTGATAGGAGTCGCCTCATGAGCGTCGGGCTGGGAATGCCGGCTGCACCTCCGCCGACGCTGGCGCCGCGGCGCAAGACCCGCCAGCTCGACGTCGGCGGCGTCGGAGTGGGCAGCGAGCATCCGATCGCGGTGCAGTCGATGTGTACCACCAAGACCCACGACGTGAACACGACGTTGCAGCAGATCGCGGAGCTGACGGCTTCGGGTTGCGACATCGTGCGGGTGGCCTGCCCGCGGCAGGAGGACGCCGACGCGCTGGCCGAGATCGCCCGGCACAGCCAGATCCCGGTGATCGCCGACATCCATTTCCAGCCCAAGTACATCTTCGCCGCGATCGATGCCGGGTGTGCCGCGGTGCGGGTGAACCCGGGCAACATCAAGGAGTTCGACGGCCGGGTCGGCGAGGTCGCCAAAGCGGCCGGCGCCGCGGGGATCCCGATCCGGATCGGCGTCAACGCCGGCTCGCTGGACCAGCGGTTCCTGGCCAAGTACGGCAAGGCCACCCCGGAAGCCCTGGTGGAGTCCGCACTCTGGGAGGCGTCGCTGTTCGAGGAGCACGGCTTCGGCGACATCAAGATCAGCGTGAAGCACAACGACCCGGTCGTGATGGTGGCCGCCTACGAGCAGCTGGCGGAGCAGTGCGACTATCCGCTGCATCTCGGCGTCACCGAGGCCGGGCCGGCGTTCCAGGGCACCATCAAATCCGCGGTGGCGTTCGGGGCGCTGCTGTCGCGCGGCATCGGCGACACCATCCGGGTGTCGCTGTCGGCGCCGCCGGTCGAAGAGGTCAAGGTCGGCAACCAGATCCTGGAGTCGCTCAATCTGCGGCCGCGGGGATTGGAGATCGTCTCGTGTCCGTCCTGCGGGCGGGCGCAGGTCGACGTCTACCGGTTGGCCAACGAGGTCACCGCCGGACTGGAGGGTCTCGACGTCCCGTTGCGGGTCGCGGTGATGGGTTGTGTGGTCAACGGACCCGGTGAAGCCCGCGAGGCGGATCTGGGGGTGGCTTCCGGTAACGGCAAGGGGCAGATCTTCGTCAAGGGTGAGGTGATCAAGACCGTCCCCGAGTCGCAGATCGTCGAGACTCTGATCGAGGAGGCCATGCGGTTGGCCGAGCAGATGGGGGACGGAACTCCCGGCGGTTCGCCCACCGTCGCCGTAAGCTGAATCACCATGTCGGCGCTGCCGGATTTTCGGCTCGATCAGCAACGGGTAACCGTTGCGCGTGATGCGGCTGCGGTCTGGCGGGTGCTCGAGGAGGATCCGGTCGGTTCCTGCATGGTCGCGGCGCGGGTCGCCGACCACGGCGTCGATCCCCGGTTGATCGGCGGGGAGCTCTGGACGCGGGGCGCGGTGACCGAATCCCTGTGTTACGCAGGGGCCAACCTGATTCCACTGCGTGGCGCGCCGGCCGATCTGGCGGCCTTCGCGGACAAGGCGGTGGGCGCGATCCGGCGTTGCTCGTCATTGGTCGGCCGGGCCGAGTTGGTGTTGCCGATGTGGCAGCGCCTCGCCGACGCCTGGGGCCCGGCTCGCGACGTGCGGGAGAATCAGCCGCTGATGGAACTGCGCACCATGCCCTCGTGCGCGATGGATCCGGACGTGCGTCAGGTGCGACCCGACGAACTCGACGCGTACCTGGTGGCGGCGGTCGACATGTTCATCGGCGAGGTCGGGGTGGATCCGCGGGCCGGTGACGGCGGTCGGGCCTACCGCCGCCGGGTGGCCAATCTGATAACAGCGGGCCGCGCCTGGGCGCGGTTCGAACGCGGCGAAGTCGTCTTCAAAGCCGAGGTCGGCTCACAGTCGCCGAGTGTGGGGCAGATCCAAGGTGTCTGGGTGCACCCGGACCGGCGTGGGCACGGGCTCGGGGCCCGCGGTACCGCGATGCTGTCCGCGGTGCTGGTCGGTACCGGACGGATAGCCAGCCTCTACGTCAACGATTTCAACGCGGTGGCGCGGGCCACCTACGAGCGGGTGGGTTTCACCCAGACCGGCACCTTCGCGACGGTTCTGCTCGACTGATCCGGGTCCGGGCCGCCGGAATCTCGTCATATCTCGACCGGGACACGAAGTGATCTCGGTGCGCCTCCACGCCCGTGACCTCTCCAGTCTTTAACATCAGCCTCAATGACAACTGCAAGCACATTCGTCACACGCGTAACGGGTCTGTTCGCGGTGCTGATCACCGCGGCGGGCATGACGGCCTGTACTCCGCGCCCCGACGGTCCCGCCCCGGTGGCCGAACGGTTCTTCGCCGCTCTGGCCACCGGCGACACCGAGACGGCCGCCGAACTCAGCGACGATCCGTCGACCGCCCGCAGCGCGCTCAACGCCGCCTGGGCGGGCCTGCAGGCCGAACACCTGGACGCTCAGGTCCTCGGCTCGCGCTACACCGACGACACCGGCAACGTGTCCTACCGCTACACCTGGCGGCTGCCCAAGAACCGGACCTGGGCCTACGACGGACAACTGAAGATGGTCCGCAACGAAGGCCGCTGGGCGGTCCGCTGGACGGCGACCGGCCTGCACCCGAAACTGGGCGAGCATCAGACCTTCGCGCTGCGGGCCGATCCGCCGCGCCGCGCCGCGGTCAACGAGGTGGGCGGCACCGATGTGCTGGTGCCCGGCTACGTGTACCACTACCAGCTGGATGCGACCCGGGCCGGCGCCAACCTGATCCACACCGCGCGCGCCGTGATCGACACCCTGCGCCCGTTCGACGACGAGCTCGGCGACGCCCAGCGGCTGGCCGAACAGGCCAGTTCCTCGGCGACCCCACTGGATCTGATCACCCTGCGCAAAACCGATCACGACCGCATCCAGCCCGCGATCGGGCGGTTGCCGGGTGTGCTGGTCACTCCGCGCCCCGACCTCCTGCCCACCGACGATCAGTTCGCGCCGATGCTGGTCCGCGAGGTCAAGAAGGCCGTCGCCACCCAACTCGACGGTGAAGCGGGCTGGCGGGTGGTCAGCGTCAACCAGAACGGAGTCGATGTCGCGGTGCTGCACGAGGTCGAGCCCGCGCCGGCGCCGTCGCTGACGATCAGCCTCGACCGTGCGGTGCAGCGCGCCGCCCAGAACGCCGTCAACACCCGCGGCGACAAGGCGATGATGGTGGTGATCAAGCCGTCCACCGGTGAGCTGCTCGCCGTGGCGCAGAACGGTGCCGCCGACGCCGACGGACTGGTCGCGACCAGCGGCCTGTATCCGCCCGGCTCGACGTTCAAGATGGTCACCGCCGGTGCGGCGATCGAGCGCGACATGGCGACACCGAACTCCATGGTCGGTTGTCCCGGCCAGCTCGACATCGGCCAGCGCACCATCCCCAACTACGGCGGATTCGACCTCGGCCTGGTGTCCATGTCGCGGGCGTTCGCCGATTCCTGCAACACCACCTTCGCCGAGCTGGCCAGCCGGATGCCGCCGCGGGCGCTGTCGCAGGCCGCCAGTCGTTACGGAATCGGGGTGGACTACCTGGTGGACGGCATCACCACCGTCACCGGCTCGGTGCCGCCGACGGTCGACCTCGCCGAACGCACCGAAGACGGCTTCGGCCAGGGCAAGGTGCTGGCCAGCCCGTTCGGGGTCGCGCTGGCCGCCGCGACGGTCGCCGCCGGCCACACCCCGGTACCGCGGCTGATCGAGGGCAGGCCCACCGCGGTCAACGGCCCCGTCGGGCCGCCGGTCAGCCCGGAGATCCTCGACGGCCTGCGCCAGATGATGCGGCTGGTGGTCACCGACGGCACGGCACGCGACATCGCCGGGTGCGGGCCGGTGTTCGGCAAGACGGGAGAGGCCGAATTCGCCGGTGGGTCGCACTCCTGGTTTGCCGGCTACCGGGGTGACATGGCCTTCGCCGCGCTCATCGTCGGCGGCGGCAGCTCCCAGTACGCGGTGCGCATGACCAAGGTGATGTTCGACTCGTTGCCGGACAACTTCCTGCTGTAGAGCGCCCCGGCTCGGCACCGGTAAATTGAGAACCCATGACGGGTCCTGACGACGACATGGTGTTGCGGGTCTCCGATGCGGACCGCAACGGCACCCTGCGTCGGCTGCACAACGCCGTATCGCTCGGATTGATCGACATCGGCGAGTTCGAGGAGCGCGCCGCACAGGTCTCGCAGGCCCGGATGCGCTCGGATCTCGACACGCTCATCGGTGACCTGCCCGGGCCGCGCGCCATCGTCACATCGGCCGCCGACCGGGTCGAACTGCGGGGCTGGGCCGGCTCGCTGAAACGGCACGGGGAGTGGATCGTCCCGACCCGGCTGTCACTGGTGCGGCGGCTCGGTTCGATCGACCTGGACTTGACCAGGGCGCGCTTCGCCGGCCCGGTCGTCGTCATCGAACTCGACATGCGATTCGGGTCGGTGGACATCCGACTGCCCGACGGTGCCAGTGCCTCGATCGACGACGTCGAGGTCTACGGCGGAAGTGCCCGCGACCGCCGCACCGATCCGCCGGCCGAAGGAACCCCGCACCTGGTGCTCACCGGGCGGGTGTTCTGCGGGTCGGTGGATATCCGCGGCCCCCGGCGCACGCTGCGCTGGCGTCGTTGACAGCTGGCGTTAAGCTGGCGTGATGCCCGTTCGTGCTCCGCTTTCCCCTGGTGTGCTCTCTCCGACGTTGCAGGTGCCGCGGTCGATCCCGCGCCCGGAATACGTCGGGCGCGACACCGCCGCCGAGGGCAGTGAGCCGTGGGTGCAGACCCCCGAGGTGATCGAGAAGATGCGGGTGGCGGGTCGGATCGCCGCCGGCGCGCTGGCCGAGGCGGGCCGGGCGGTCGCGCCCGGGGTGACCACCGACGAACTGGACCGCATCGCCCACGACTACATGGTCGATCACGGCGCCTACCCGTCCACGTTGGGCTACAAGGGCTTTCCGAAATCGTGCTGCACGTCGCTGAACGAGGTGATCTGTCACGGCATCCCGGACTCCACGGTGATCGCGGACGGTGACATCGTCAACATCGACGTCACGGCCTACATCGACGGCGTCCACGGCGACACCAACGCCACGTTCCTGGCCGGTGACGTATCCGAGGAGCATCGACTGCTGGTCGAGCGCACCCGGGAGGCGACCATGCGGGCCATCAAAGCGGTCAAACCCGGCCGCGCGCTCTCCGTGATCGGCCGAGTCATCGAAGCCTACGCAAACCGGTTCGGCTACAACGTCGTCCGCGACTTCACCGGGCACGGCATCGGGACCACGTTCCACAACGGCCTGGTGGTGTTGCACTACGACCAGCCCGAGGTCGACACCGTCATCGAGCCGGGCATGACGTTCACCATCGAACCCATGATCAACCTGGGCAGCCTGGACTACGACATCTGGGACGACGACTGGACGGTGGTCACCAGTGACGGCAAGTGGACCGCCCAGTTCGAACACACCCTGGTGGTGACCGACGACGGCGCCGAGATCCTCACCCTGCCGTGAGGTCGCGGCAGCACCTGTCGAGCCACTGAGGGGTACGCGAAAACCGCCCCGCACCGCCGGACGGGCGGTAGCGTTGCGCAGATGCCGGGCACGATGATGACCATCGACGGGTTCCCGATCCCGGTCGATGTAGCTGGGCCGGAGACCGGGCCCGTCGTCGTCGTGCTCGCCGCCGCCCAGCACCCGCTCTCCGCCTATGACGCGGTCTGCCAGCGCCTGCACACCGCCTCGCTGCGGACCATCGTGATCGGTGCCGACCCGCGGCTGACGCCGAAGTCGGTGATCGGCATCCTCGATTCACTCGGCGTGCAGTGCGGCGTGCTGATGGGCGACCGGACCGGTGCCGACATCGCCTGGGAACTGGCGGCGACCCGCCCGGACCGGTTCACCGGGTTGGTGGTGCTCGACCGCGGCCATCCGCGGGCGCCGGACCTGGCCGGGGTGATTCGCGACGAACGCTGTCCGCCGGTCGAGATCAACACCACGGTGCTGGTCAGTTCCCGGGCCACCGCGTCGGTTGCCGATGCCAGCCAGCGGTTCGTCTACGGCGAGCACCGACTGGTGACACTGCCCGGGCGGCGCAGTGCCCAAGAGTTCACCGCGCAACTCGCGATGGAGATCGTGTTGCGAGCCAGTACCTGGTAGCAACCCGATAGGGGAGAAAATCGAATAATCACGGGGGAATGAGATGTTGTCGTGGGGGCAATCGATTCCGGCTCTGCTGCGCGAGCGGGCTCAGCAGTGGCCCGACCGGCCGGCGTTCACCTACATCGACTACGACGTCGATCCGGACGGCTATGCCGATACGCTGACCTGGTCGCAGATCCTGCGGCGCACCGAGGCCGTCGCCGCCGAGGTGGCCGCGGTCGCCGCGCCGGGGGATCGCGTCGCGCTGCTGGCGCCGCAGGGCCTGGAGTACATCGCCGGTTTCTTCGGTGCGATGGAGGCCGGCTGTATCGTGGTGCCGCTGCCGGTACCGGCGTTCGGTAGCCGGGACGAACGGGTCGGTGCCGCGCTGAAGGACTGCGCGCCGGCCGCGGTATTGACCACCTCGGCCGTCACCGCCGACGTCCACCCCTGCCTCAGCGGGATCGGGGGCAACGCCCCGGTGATCGTCGAGGTGGATCTGCTCGACCTGGATTCGCCGGTCGAATGGGCCGGGACCGGTACGACGCCGACCAAAACGGCGCTGCTGCAATACACTTCGGGATCCACCGGATCACCGCGCGGCGTCGTCGTCACGCACCGCAACGTCTTCGCCAACATCGAACAGGTGCTGGCGGACTATTTCGGCGACGACGGGGGAGCGCCGCCGCCGGAAGCCACCCTGGTGTCCTGGCTGCCCTTCTACCACGACATGGGCCTGCTGCTCGGCGTGATGGGAGCCGTCCTGCTGGGACGCCACTCGGTGGTGATGTCCCCGATGGCGTTCCTGCAGAAGCCGGCCCGATGGATGCAGCAACTGGCCGTCAACTCCTGCGCATTCACCGCCGGGCCGAATTTCGCATTCGAACTGGCCGCACGCCGGACCTCCGATGCGGATATGGCGGGGCTGGACCTGGGCGGCGTGCACACCATCCTGTCCGGCAGCGAGCGGATCCACGCGGCGACGATCCGACGTTTCGGCGAACGATTCGCCCGGTTCGGCCTGCCGCCCAACGCCGTGGCGCCCTCCTACGGGCTGGCCGAGGCGATGGTCTATGTGGCATCGGCGCCGCGGGCCAACCGCCCGGTGACCGTCCGTCTCGACTACGACGACCTGGTGGCGGGCACGGCACGCAGCGGTCCGGCCGGAGCGGAGCTGGTCAGCATCGGGGCACCCCGCGCCTGCACGGTGCGGATCGTCGACCCCGAATCGCACACCGAGAAGCCCGACGGCCGGGTCGGGGAGATCTGGGTCCACGGGCCCAACGTGGCCGCAGGCTACTGGCACAACCCCGAAGCCACCGAGCGCACCTTCGGCGGGCAGCTGCAGAGCCCCACCCCCGAGACTCCGAATGCGCCCTGGTTGCGCACCGGGGACCTCGGCGTCGTCTACCGGGGTGAGCTGCTGGTGGTCGGACGGATCAAAGACCTGTTGATCGTCGACGGCCGAAACCACTACCCCGACGACATCGAGGCGACGGTTCAAGAGCTCACCGGAGGTCGCGTCGCCGCGGTACCGGTGCGCACCGAGGGGGCGGAGAAACTGGTGGTGATCGCCGAGGTCAAGAACCGCGGCACCACCGTCGCGGAGCAACTCCAACGGATAGCGTCCTTGAAAAAGGATGTGGCAGCGGCGGTTTCACGATCCCACGGGGTCCGAGTCGCCGACCTGGTGTTGGTGGCTCCGGGCTCGCTGCCGATCACCACCAGCGGCAAGATCCGCCGGTCGACCTGCGCCGACTGCTACCGGACGGCGCAATTCCGTCGGCTGGAGCCCGTCGATTGACCGTGGCCGGGTAGCCTGACAGCACTCGAATGTCAGGGGGACTGAAGTCGGCGAAGGAGCACAATGACCCGGCCAGCGATGCTGTCCCCGATAGAGCTGCGACAACTGGTCGAATCCGGCGATATCGACACCGTCGTGGTGGCGTTCACCGACATGCAGGGCCGGTTGGTCGGCAAACGGGTCGCCGCCGAACACTTCGTCGCCGAGGTCGCCGAACACGGCGTGGAGTGCTGCAGTTACCTGCTGGCCGTCGACGTCGAGATGAACACCGTTCCGGGCTATTCGATCGCCGACTGGGGCACCGGGTACGGCGACCTGGTGCTCAAACCGGACTTCGCCACCCTGCGGCGCATCCCCTGGCTACCCGGAACCGCGCACGTGCTCGCCGACGCGTACTGGCCCGACGGCGGTCCGGTCACGGTGGCGCCGCGGCAGATCCTCGCCGCCCAACTCCAACGGTTGGCCGAACGGGGCCTGGTCGCCTACGCCGCAACGGAACTGGAATTCTTGGTCTTCGAAGAGAGCTACCGGCAGGCCTGGGCGGACGGTTATCGCGGCCTCACCGCGGGAACGGACTACAACGCCGACTACGGCTTGGTCGCCGGCACCCGCTTGGAGCCGCTGCTGCGCGACATCCGGCTGGGGATGACCGGTGCCGGCCTGCGCTGCGAAGGCGTCAAGGGGGAGTGCAACAACGGCCAGCAGGAGATCACCTTCCGCTACGAAGAGGCGCTGCGGGCCTGCGACAACCACAGCGTCTACAAGAGCGGCGCCAAGGAGATCGCCGACCGGCACGGCAAGAGCCTGACCTTCATGGCGAAGTTCGACCAGCGTGAAGGCAACAGCTGCCACGTGCACCTGTCCCTGCGCGACACCGAGGGTGCACCGGTGTTCGCCGATCCGGACGCACCACACGGCATGTCCGCACTGTTCCGCGGCTTCCTGGCCGGTGTGCTGGCCACGCTTCCGGAACTGACGCTGTGCTACGCGCCGAACATCAACTCCTACAAACGATTCGTCGGCGGCAGCTTCGCGCCCACCGCGATCGCCTGGGGCCTGGACAACCGCACCTGCGCGCTGCGGGTCCTGGGCAGCGGCCACTCGATGCGCGTGGAGTGCCGGGTGCCCGGCGGTGACGTCAACCCCTACCTGGCGGTGGCGGCATTGATCGCGGCCGGCCTGCACGGCATCGACAACCGTCTCGAACTACCCGGGCCGGTCGACGGCGACGCCTACCGGGCCGGGCTGCCCCACCTGCCGACCACCCTCGGCGCCGCCGTGGAGTTGTTCGCCGAATCGGCGGTCGCCCGCAAGGCGTTCGGCGACGAGGTCGTCGCGCACTACCTGCACGGCGCCAGGGTCGAACTGGACGCGTTCAACGCCGCGGTGACCGACTGGGAGAGGGTGCGCGGCTTTGAGCGGTTCTGAGCCCTCCCAAGAGCCCCGCCCGGTGATCGGTCTGACCACCTACCTGGATCGCGCGAAGTTCGGGGTCTGGGATACGCGGGCCGGACTGCTGCCCGCCCGATACCTCGACGGCATCACCACCGCCGGCGGCATCGCGGTGCTGTTGCCGCCGCAACCGGTCGACGCTGCGGTCGCCGCACGGGTGCTGGACGGTGTCGACGCACTGGTGATCACCGGGGGCCGCGATCTGGACCCCGCCGGCTACGGCCAGGCGCCGCACACCGAAACCGATCGGCCCGACACCGCCCGGGACACCTGGGAATCGGCGCTGCTGGCCGAGGCGCTGCGGCGACGGATGCCGGTGCTGGGGATCTGTCGCGGCGCGCAGGTGCTCAACGTCGCACTCGGTGGAACCCTGCATCAGCACCTGCCCGATGTGATCGGCCATTCCGGGCATCGGGCCGGCGACGGCGTGTTCACCCCGAAGCAGGTGCAGACCGTGGCCGGCACCCGGCTGGCCGGACTGCTCGGTCCGGGATCCCGCGTCCAGTGCTACCACCACCAGGCCATCGCCGAGGTGGGTGCGAAACTTGTGGTCAGTGCGCGCGATGACGACGGGGTCATCGAGGCGATCGAGCTTCCCGGAGAGGACTTCGTGCTTGCGGTTCAATGGCATCCCGAGGAATCCCTCGACGACGACCTGCGGCTGTTCACCGCGATCGTGGCCGCCGCGGCGGGCTATGCGTCGGCGCGGGTGAGCCGATGATCCACGAACTGATCAACCCGGCCACCGGGGCGGTCTTCGCCAGTGTGGAGCACCTGCCGGCCGACGCCGTCGACGACGCGGTGCGCCGCGCCCGCGACGCCCAGAAACGCTGGGCCAACCGCGCCCCGGCCGAGCGGGCCGCCGCACTGCGGGACTTCGCCGCGGTCGTCGGCGCCCACGTCGACGAGCTGGCCGCGCTGGAGGTCACCAACTCCGGGCATCCGGTCTCGGCCGCCGAATGGGAGGCCGGTCACGTCCGCGACGTCCTGCAGTTCTACGCCGGCAGCCCGGAACGATTGTCCGGCAAACAGATCCCGGTCGCAGGTGGACTCGACGTCACCTTCCACGAGCCGGTGGGCGTGGTCGGGATCATCACCCCGTGGAACTTCCCGATGCCGATCGCGGCGTGGGGCTTCGCCCCGGCATTGGCCGCCGGCAACGCGGTATTGATCAAACCCGCCGAATGGACGCCGCTGACCACGCTGCGGTTGGCCGAACTGGCCGTCGAATCCGGCTTGGACCCAGACCTTTTGCAGGTATTGCCCGGCCGCGGTGCAGAAGTGGGGGAGCGTCTGGTCACCCATCCCGGCGTGGCCAAGATCGTGTTCACCGGTTCCACCACCACCGGCACCCGGGTGCTCACGGCCGCCGCGGCCGGGGTCAAACGGGTCACGCTGGAACTGGGCGGCAAGAGCGCCAACATCGTGTTCGCCGACTCCGATCTCGAGCAGGCGGCGGCCACCGCGCCCTACGGAGTATTCGACAACGCCGGCCAGGACTGCTGCGCGCGTAGCCGGATCCTGGTGCAGGAGCGCGTCTACGACCGCTTCATGGAGTTGCTGGAGCCCGCGGTGGCCGGTGTGGTCGTCGGCGACCCGGCCGCCCGCGACACCGAGATGGGACCGCTGGTGTCTGCACCGCACTGGGAGAAGGTGGCCTCCTACGTGCCCGACGACGCGCCGGTCGCCTTCCGCGGCCAGGCCCCGACCGGCCCGGGTTTCTGGTTCCCCCCGACGGTGCTGACCCCCGAACGCGACGCCCGCTGTGTCACCGAAGAGATCTTCGGCCCGGTGGTGACCGTGCTGCGCTTCGACGACGAGTCCGACGCGATCGCGCTGGCCAACGACACGGCTTACGGGCTGTCGGGCTCGATCTGGACCAACGACCTGTCCCGGGCCCTGCGGGTGTCGCGGGCGGTGGAAGCCGGGAACCTGTCGGTGAATTCGCACTCCTCGGTGCGGTTCAACACCCCGTTCGGCGGCTTCAAACAATCGGGACTGGGCAGGGAGCTGGGGCCGGATGCCCCACTGTCGTTCACCGAGACCAAGAACGTATTCATCGCAGTGAAGGAGACGCAGTGACCGATCTGACCCAACGCCTGGCCGGACGAGTGGCCGTGGTGACCGGTGCCGGTGGCGGCATCGGCCTGGCGTCGGCGCGGCGGATGCGCGCCGAAGGCGCCCGGATCGTGGTCGGTGACCTCGACCAGGCCGCGGGCAGCGCGGTAGCCGACGAACTCGACGGCCTGTTCGTGGCTGTCGACGTCTCCGACCAGGAGCAGGTCGACGCGCTGTTCGACACCGCCGCGCAGACCTTCGGCTCGGTGGACATCGCCTTCAACAACGCCGGCATCTCGCCGCCCGACGACGACCTCATCGAGACCACCGAACTGCCCGCCTGGCAACGGGTTCAAGACGTCAACCTCAAATCGGTCTACCTGTGCTGCCGGGCGGCGCTGCGGCACATGGCGCCGGCCGGACGCGGTTCGATCATCAACACCGCCTCGTTCGTGGCGGTGATGGGCTCGGCGACCTCGCAGATCTCCTACACCGCTTCCAAGGGCGGTGTGCTGGCCATGTCGCGGGAGCTCGGCGTCCAGTACGCCCGCCAGGGCATCCGGGTCAACGCGCTGTGCCCCGGGCCGGTGAACACCCCGCTGCTGCAGGAGTTGTTCGCCGCCGACCCCGAGCGTGCCGCGCGTCGACTGGTGCACGTCCCGGTCGGCCGGTTCGCCGAGCCCGAGGAGATCGCCGCCGCGGTGGCGTTTTTGGCTAGCGACGACGCCTCCTTCATCACCGGCTCGACGTTCCTGGTGGACGGCGGGATCAGCTCCGCCTACGTGACGCCGCTGTAGCGCTTCAGAACCAGTCCGGCCGCATCTCGATCGTGGTGCGGTCCAAGCTCTCCAGCAGATCGAGCTGCGGGCCGGTCTTGGGCAGTTCGTACCGGAAGAAATAGCGGGCCGCTGCGCGTTTGCCGTCGAAGAAATCGCCGGCCCGCCCATCGACGGCCAGCAGTTGTTCCAGCCAGACCCAGGCGATCACCACATGCCCGAACGCCTCCAGGTAGACCGCACTGTTGGCCAACGCGGCCTCGATGTCGCCGGAGGCGAACATGCCCGCGGTGACCGCGACCAGTCGCTCGAGCACCGCCTCGAGTCGGCTGGCCGCGTCCGCCGCCTCGCCGCCGGCCCGCTGCGCCGCGGCGATGCTCTCGGACATCACCCGGTGCAGCGCCGCCAGGCTGGCTCCGTCGCGCTGCACCACCTTGCGGCCCAACAGATCCAGGCTCTGGATGCCGTGGGTGCCCTCGTGGATCGGGTTGAGCCGGTTGTCCCGGTAGTGCTGCTCGACGTCGTACTCGCGGGTGTAGCCGTAGCCGCCGTGCACCTGGATCGCCAGGTCGTTGGCGGCCAGGCACCACTGCGACGGCCAGCTCTTGGCGATCGGGGTCAGGATGTCCAGCAGCGCGGTGGCCTGCTCGAGTTCCTCGTCGGATTCTGCGGTGTGCTGAACATCGACCAACCGCGCGCAGTACAGGGCCAGTGCCAGCGCACCCTCGACGTAGGACTTCTGCGCCAGCAGCATCCGCTTGACGTCCGCGTGCTCGATGATCGGAATCTGCGGTGCCGCCGGGTCTTTGGTGGTGGCCGGCCGGCCCTGCGGGCGGCTGCGCGCATAGTCCAGCGATTTGAGGTACCCGGTGTAGCCGAGCGCGATCGCACCCATGCCCACACCCAGCCGCGCTTCGTTCATCATGTGGAACATGTAGTTCAGGCCGCGGTGCTCGGTGCCGACCAGATACCCGATCGCGCCCGGTGCGCCGCCGGGACGGTGGCCGCCCTCCCCGAAGTTCAGCACCGTGTTGGTGATGCCGCGGTAGCCCATCTTGTGATTGAGCCCGGCCAGCACCACGTCGTTGCGTTCGCCCGGGGTGCCATCGGGATTCACCAGATACTTCGGCACGATGAACAGTGAGATGCCTTTGGTGCCCGCCGGCCCGCCGGGGATCTTGGCCAGCACCAGATGAACGATGTTGTCGCTGAGTTCGTGATCCCCACCGGAGATCCACATCTTGGACCCGAACAGCCGGTAGGTGCCGTCGTCGCGCGGTTCGGCGCGGGTGGTGATGTCGGCCAGCGATGATCCGGCCTGGGTCTCCGACAGGCACATCGTCCCGAGATAACGCCCGGCGATCATGGGTTTGACGAAGGTATCGATCTGTTCGTCGGTGCCGAACTTCGCCAGCAGGTTGGCGTTGGCCATCGTCAACATCGGGTACCCCGCGGTCGCGACGTTGGCGGCCATCAGCCAGGCGAAGCCGGCCTGCGCGACGGTGGCCGGCAGCTGCGCGCCGCCGAGTTCGTAATCCATTCCCATGCCGATGAATTCGGCCTCCGCGCAGGCCGTCAACGCCGCCTTGACCTCGGGGATGATGGTGACCTTCTGCCCGTCGAAGGTCGGCTCGTTGGCGTCGCTCTTCTTGTTGTGCGGGGCGAAGTAGCGGGTCGCGAGTTGCTCACACAGGTCCAGTGCCCCGCCGAACGTCTCCCGGGAGTGCTCGGCGAACCGGGCACGCCCGGTCAGTTCGTCGACGCGCAACCAGTCGAACAGCAGGAAATCCAGGTCTTTGCGGGACAGCAGCGTGGACTTCATCGGATGCCTCTCACTCCAGACCGAGAAGTGCGTTCTCGACGACTTCGGGCAGTGCCGGATGGATCCAGTACTGGCCGCGGGCCATCTCCGGTGCACTCAGACCGAAACTCATCGCCTGGATCAACGGCTGGATGATCGACGATGCCTGATGGCCCATGATGTGCGCACCGAGCAGGCGGCCGGTGCCACGCTCAGCGATCAGCTTGACGAATCCGGTGGTGTCCTCCATCGCCCAGCCGTAGGCCACGTCGCCGTACTCCTGGATCTTCACCGAAATGTCGAGACCCTTTGCACGCGCCTGCGTTTCGGTCAAGCCCACATACGCCACCGGTGGGTCGGTGAACACCGCCGCCGGCACGAAGCGATGGTCGCTGGCCCGCATCGAATCGACGTCATCCCAATCGCAGAGCAGGTTGTGCTGCACGACCCGCGCCTCGTGGTTGGCGACGTGCTTGAGCTCGTAGGACGACGAAACGTCGCCGAGCGCGAAAACACCACGTGCCGAGGTCCGTTGGTACTCATCGACACGCACCCGCCCGGCGGTGACGTCGACCCCGACCGCCTCGGCGTCCAGCAGGTCGCCGTTGGGTATCCGGCCGGTGGCCACCAGCATCGCATCCGCCCGCACGGTCGAGCCGTCGTCGAGCTCGAGGACGACGCCGTGCCCGGCAGATCCTTCCGGGCGGGCGGCGACCACGTTGCGGTGCGAATGAACGTGCCACGTGGTGGCGGCGATCCGGGTGAACCGCTCCATCACGGTCTCGTCGCAGTGCCGCAGCATCGCCGAGCCCCGGATGATCACCGTGACCCGGACGCCCAGGGCGGAGAAGACATGCGCGAACTCCGCGGCGATGAAACCGCCGCCGATGATCACCAGGTGCTCCGGCAACTCGGGGATCCGCATGATGTCGTCACTGGTGTAGTAGCGCGCCCGGCTGTCGGCGATGGCCGGCGGGACCGCGGAGCGCGACCCCGCAGCGATCACCACCTGCTCGGCGCTGAACTGCTCACCGCCGGCGGTACGCAGCACGTAGCGGCCGTCGGAGCCGACCGCGCTGAACCGGGTGTGCTCGGCGTAGACGTCGACGCCCGGCAAGCCGCGGCGGTACTGTTCGCCGCCCTCGGCGATCGGATCGATCCGCCCGAACACCCGAGAGACGATGTCGGCCCAGCGCACCTGCTCGATACGGGCGTCGACTCCGTAGCGGGACGCCTGCGACACCGTCTTGGCCACTTCTGCGGCGTAGACGAACATCTTGGTCGGGATACACCCCACGTTGAGGCAGGTGCCGCCGAACGTCCCCTGTTCACAGATCGCCACCCGCTTGCCGGCGTAGCGGTCGTCGAGAATGCTGTTGCCCGAACCCGTTCCGATGATCGCCAGGTCGTAGCTCTCCATCGTGTCAGCCTAAACGGTGCGCGGCATTACGCTGAGCAGCGTGTCCGAACGGGTGGATGTCGCACTGATCGGTGCGGGCATCATGAGCGCCACCCTGGGTGCGATCCTGCGGCGGCTCGAACCCGACGCCACGATCACCGTCGTCGAGCGGTTGGATGCGGCCGCCGGTGAGAGCAGCGCACCGTGGAACAACGCCGGCACCGGCCACGCCGGATTGTGCGAACTGTTCTACACACCCGAGCGTCCCGACGGCTCGATCGATACCGCCAAGGCGGTGCGCGTCAACGAACAGTTCCAGGTCACCCGCCAGTTCTGGGCCTACGCGGTACAGCACGGGCTGCTGGAGCGACCCCGCGAGTTCGTCAACCCGATCCCGCACGTCAGCTTCGTGCACGGCGCCCGTGGCGTGGACTACCTGCGCCGGCGCCACCGGGCGCTGGCCGACAATCCGCTGTTCGCCGGCACCGAGTTCGTCACCGGCTTCGACGAATTCGCCGCCCGCCTTCCGTTGATGGCCGCCGGCCGCAACCCCGACGTGCCGGTCGCCCTGGAGTGGGCACCGCATGGGACCGACGTCGATTTCGGGGCGCTGACCACGGGACTGATCGGATTCTGTGAGCGGCAGGGCGCCTCGGTGCTGTTCGGCCACGAGGTGCGAGCACTGGCGCGCGAGTCCGACGGCAGCTGGGCGCTGCGCCTGGTGGACCGGGGAACCGGCGAAAACCGTCGGCTCAACGCCAAATTCGTCTTCGTCGGCGCCGGGGGAGCGACGCTGGGACTGCTGCAACGCGCCGGTGTTCCCGAGGTGCGCGGTTTCGCCGGCTTCCCGATCGGGGGGCGTTTCCTGCGTTGCGATATGCCCGACCTCGTCGCCGGGCACCGCGCCAAGGTGTACGGGGCGCCCGCCCCCGGTGCACCGTCCACCACCGCGCCGCATCTGGATACCCGCACCGTCGACGGCCGCGCCGCGCTGCTGTTCGGGCCGTTCGCCGGCTGGTCGCCGAAGTTCCTCAAAGACGGACGCAACACGGATCTGCCGAGGTCGGTCCGCGCCGACAACGTGGCATCGCTGGTGCGGGCCGGGATCGGCGAGCGCGACCTGGTCGCATACCTGGTGGGCCAACTCCGGCGTACCCATTCGGCCCGGGTCCAGGCGTTGCGCGAATTCCTGCCCGACGCCCGCGACCAGCAGTGGCGGGAGATCCGGGCGGGCCAGCGAGTCCAGGTGATCCGCGGCGGACGTCTGGACTTCGACACCACGATCGTCAGCTCCGCCGACGGCAGCATCGCGGGACTGCTCGGTGCCTCACCGGGAGCGTCGACGGCCGTCCCGGCGATGCTGGAGGTGCTGGCGCGCTGCTTCGCCGACCGATTCGACGATTGGTCGCCGACCCTCGAAGACATGGTGCCGTCGCTGGGGACACGGCTGGCCGAAGAACCCGCTTTGTTCGAACAGGTGTGGGCGTGGGGGACCCGGCAGCTCCAACTGGAGCCCGATTGATGGTGCCCGCCGCGCCCGGCTTCGCCGCGCTTGCGATCCGCACTAGATTGGGACGGTGACTGAGAATCCATACCTGGTCGGACTGCGGCTGGCCGGCCGCAAGGTCGTCGTCGTGGGCGCGGGAAGCGTCGCGCAGCGCCGACTCCCACTGTTGGTGGACAGTGGCGCGCAGGTGGTGGTGATCGCCCCCAGCGCGACGCCGGCGGTCGAAGCACTGGGGGAGCGCAAGCCCGGCATCACCCTGATCTCGCGCGCCTATCGGGACGGCGACCTCGCCGACTGCTGGTATGCGATCGCGGCCACCGACGATCCGGAGGTCAACGCCGCCGTCGTCGCCGAAGCTGACCGGCGGCAGATCTTCTGCGTGCGCGCAGACCTGGCGGTCGAGGGATCGGCGGTCACCCCCGCCAGTTTCGGCTATTCCGGGTTGTCGGTGGGAGTGCTCGCCGGCGGCGAACACAATCGCTCGGCGGCGATCCGCTCGGCCATCCGGGAAGCGCTGCAATCCGGCACCATCGCCTTGGACGTCGAGGCGACCTCCGATGTGGTGCGCGGCGGGGTGGCCCTGGTCGGCGGCGGGCCCGGCGACCCCGAACTGATCACCGTGCGCGGTCGGCGGATGCTCTCGCATGCGGATGTGGTGGTGGCGGATCGGCTCGCACCACCGGAACTGCTCGCCGAACTGCCCCCGAACGTCGAAGTGATCGACGCCGCGAAGATCCCCTACGGCCGCGCGATGGCGCAGGACGCGATCAACGCGCTGATGATCGATCGCGCCAAGGCCGGCAAGTTCGTCGTCCGGCTCAAGGGCGGCGACCCGTTCGTGTTCGCCCGCGGCTACGAAGAGGTTGCGGCGTGCGCCGAAGCCGGTGTCCCGGTGACGGTCGTCCCCGGTGTGACCAGTGCCATCGCGGTCCCGGCGCTGGCCGGTGTTCCGGTCACCCACCGGGCGGTGAACCACGAGTTCGTGGTGGTCAGCGGGCATGTCGCACCCGATGACCCCGAATCGTTAGTGAATTGGGACGCGCTGGCCGCCATGCGCGGAACGATCGTGTTGCTGATGGCGATCGAACGCATCGAACAGTTCAGTGCGGTACTGCAAAAAGGCGGCCGACCAGGCGATACGCCGGTTCTGGTGGTTCAGCACGGCACCACGCCCGCGCAACACACGCTGCGGGCGACCCTGGCCGACGCGCCCGAGAAAATCCGGGCGGAAGGGATCCGACCACCGGCGATCGTCATTATCGGGGCCGTCGCGGGTTTCGGAGTTTAAACAGCTCTTAATATTACTGTAGGGTAGCCGGTTATGACTGCACTCGATGATGCAGGCCGAGCGACCGCACAGTGGTCCGAAGGCGCTGCTGGGGCGGTTCCCCCGAGACGGCCCGGCGCGAATCCGATGAGCCGGATCGGCAAGTACCTGCCGGCCTGGCTTCCGTCTCGTCGCTTCATCTACGCCGTGATCGCCATCGGTGGCATGCAGTTGCTGGCCACCATGGACAGCACCATCGCCATCGTCGCTCTGCCCAAGATCCAGGACGACCTGGGCCTGTCCGATGCGGGCCGCGGCTGGGTGATCAGCGCCTACGTGCTGACGTTCGGCGGCTTGATGCTGCTCGGCGGTCGACTCGGGGACACCATCGGGCGCAAGCGCACCTTCATCAGCGGCGTCGCGCTGTTCACCATCGCATCCGTGCTGTGTGCGGTGGCCTGGGATGCGCCGACGCTGGTGATCGCCCGACTGCTGCAGGGTGTCGGGTCGGCGATCGCCTCGCCGACCGCCCTGGCATTGATCGCCACCACCTTCCCGAAGGGACCGGCCCGCAACGCCGCGACCGCGGTCTTCGGCGCGATGACCGCCGTCGGATCGGTGATGGGCCTGGTCATCGGTGGCGCCCTGACCGAGGTGTCGTGGCGGCTGGCGTTCGCGATCAACGTGCCGATCGGCCTGCTGATGATCTACCTGGCGCGCACCGCGCTGACCGAGACCTACCGGGAGCGGATGAAACTCGACGCGGCCGGCGCGCTGCTGGCGACGCTGGGCTGCACCGCCGCGGTGTTCGCGTTCACCATCGGCCCCGAGAAGGGCTGGGTCTCGGTGGTCACCGTCGGCTCGGGCATCGTCGCGGTATTGGCGCTGCTGGCGTTCGCCGTGGTGGAGCGCAGCGCCGAGAACCCGGTGGTGCCGTTCAGCCTGTTCCGCGACCGCAACCGGTTGGCGACCTTCGCGGCGATCTTCCTGGCCGGCGGGGTGCTGTTCACCCTCACCGTCACCATCGGCCTGTACGTGCAGGACCTGATGGGCTACTCGGCGCTGCGGGCGGGCGTCGGCTTCATCCCGTTCGTGATCGGGCTGGGTATCGGGCTGGGGCTGTCCTCCCAACTGGTGCGGCTGCTGCCGCCGCGAGTGCTGGTGATCGCCGGCGGTGTCGTGTTGCTCGGCGCGATGATCTACGGCTCCACGATCGACCGGCATCTGGCCTACTTCCCGAACTTCGTCACGCTGATCGTGCTCGGTGGGCTCGGGATCGGCGTGATCGTGGTGCCGCTGACGCTGTCGGCCATCGCCGGTGTGGGCTTCGACCAGATCGGCCCGACCTCGGCGATCGCGCTGATGCTGCAGAACCTGGGCGGCCCGATCGTGCTGGCCGTCATCCAGGCCGTCATCACCTCACGCACCCTGTATCTCGGCGGTACCAACATGCCGGTCAAAACCATGGACGAGGGCCAGATCGCGGCGCTGGACGCCGGCTATACCTACGGCCTGCTGTGGGTGGCCGGGGTCGCGGTGCTGGTCGGGGCGATCTCGCTGCTGATCGGCTACACCGCCAAGCAGGTCGCGCACGCCCAGGAGGCCCAGGACGCGCTCGGCGCCCTGTAATTTCGCCCGGACGCCCCGCCGGCGGGGTCACGGCTAAAGATAAGCTCTCCCGCTGTGATCACCCGGATGTCTCAACTGTTCCTGCGCACGCTGCGCGACGACCCCGCCGATGCCGAAGTCGCCAGCCACAAGCTGCTGATCCGGGCCGGCTACATCCGGCCGATCGCTCCGGGCCTGTACAGTTGGCTGCCGCTCGGGCTGCGGGTGCTGCGCAACATCGAGCAGGTGGTGCGCGAAGAGATGAACGCCATGGGCGGCCAGGAGATCCTGTTCCCGGCACTGCTGCCGCGCGCGCCCTATGAGACCACCAACCGCTGGACCGAATACGGCGAGGGCCTGTTCCGGCTCAAGGACCGCCGCGACAACGACTACCTGCTCGGCCCCACCCACGAGGAACTGTTCACCCTGACGGTCAAGGGGGAGTACAGCTCCTACAAGGACTTCCCGGTGGTGCTCTACCAGATCCAGACGAAGTACCGCGACGAAGCGCGGCCGCGGGCCGGCATCCTGCGCGGCCGGGAGTTCGTGATGAAGGACTCCTACTCCTTCGACGTCGATGACACCGGCCTGTCCGCCGCCTACGACGCCCACCGGGTGGCCTACCAGAAGATCTTCGACCGGCTCGGGGTGCGCTACGTGATCGTCTCGGCGGTCTCCGGGGCCATGGGCGGATCGGCCTCCGAGGAGTTCCTCGCCGAGAGCGAGATCGGCGAGGACACCTTCGTGCGCTGCCTGGAGTCCGGTTACGCCGCCAACGTCGAAGCGGTCACCACCGCCCGCCCGGAGCCCCGGCCGGCGGAGGAGATCGCGGGCCTGCCGCAGCCCCAGGTGCACGACACCGGCGACACCCCGACCATCGCCACCCTGGTGGACTGGGCCAACGGCGCCGGCCTGGGCCGCACCGTGACCGCCGCCGACACCCTCAAGAACGTGCTACTCAAGGTGCGCCGGCCCGACGGTGAGTGGGAACTGCTGGGCATCGGGGTGCCCGGTGACCGCGAGATCGACGAGAAGCGCCTCGGTGCGGCACTGGACCCCGCCGAGTACACCCTGCTCGACGACGCCGACTTCGCCGCCAACCCCTTCCTGGTGAAGGGCTACATCGGACCTAAAGCACTGCAGGACAACGGGGTCCGTTACCTGGTCGACCCGCGCGTGGTGGACGGAACCAGCTGGATCACCGGCGCCGACGCGCCCGGCAAGCACGTCGTCGGGCTGGTCGCCGGACGCGACTTCACCCCCGACGGCACCATCGAGGCCGCCGAGGTCCGCGACGGCGACCCGTCCCCGGACGGGGCCGGGCAGCTGGTCAGCGCCCGCGGTATCGAGATCGCCCACATCTTCCAACTCGGCCGCAAATACACCGACGCGTTCGCCGCCGACGTCCTCGGCGAGGACGGCCGCCCGGTTCGCCTGACCATGGGCTCCTACGGTGTCGGGGTGTCCCGGCTGGTCGCGGTCATCGCCGAACAGCAGCACGACGAACTCGGGCTGCGCTGGCCGTCGCAGATCGCCCCGTTCGACGTGCACGTGGTGGTCGCCAACAAAGACGATGCCGCTCGCACCGGGGCGACCGAACTGGTCGCAGAGTTGGACCGGCTGGGCCTGGAGGTGCTCTTCGACGACCGGCGGGCCTCGCCGGGGGTGAAGTTCAAGGACGCGGAACTGCTCGGGGTGCCGTGGATCGTCGTGCTGGGTCGCGGCTGGGCCGACGGCATCGTCGAACTGCGCGACCGCTTCACCGGACAGACCCGCGAACTATCGGTCGGTCCCGAACTGGCCGAACAGATCCGGGCGGCGCTGGGACGCTGAGGCGCCCCGGGCTCAGTCCTGGCCGCCCGGGAAAGCCCGGGTGATGGGCCAATTGCCCAGCGCGCGGTTCCAGTGCGCGGCCAGCACCGCGCTCTGCCCGAGCGCGGTGGCGGCGAACTCACGGTCGTCGGCGTCGGCGGCCTGTTCGACCACCGCGCGCCAGGCGACCGCGGTGTCGTTCTCCATCTGGACCGCCAGTCGCAGCGCGTCGTCGTTGGTGCGCACCGGCATCGGAAGTTCATAACCGGCGGCCGCCGGCGGCACCGGGACACCGCGGCCGGTCAACGTAGCGATGGTCCGGTCCCGGCGTTCACGGTGCTGGCGGATGGTGGTGACCACCAGGCCGTTGAACTCCGGCCGCGAGTACGCCGACACCAGTCCGTAGCCGTAGACGGCCCCGTGTTCGGTAGCCAGAGCGTCGAGCAGGGCGGCATCGGGACCCGAGACGGGCCCGGGTTCGGGCGACGTCATGACTGCGCCACCAGGGCGACGGCGTAGGAGGCCGTGCAGGCCGCGGCGATCGAGGCCAGCAGCCCGGCCCGATATCCCGTCGATTCGACCGCCAGTCTCCCGGCGCTGTCCGCCGCCGCACGCAGTTCGTTGATCACCTGCGCGACGGTCGGTGCATCCGGTGCATCCGGTGCGGGCGCAGCGGCCGGGCTGTCGGCGTCGTCGGCCCGGGCTTTCCCGGTGGCGCGGCTGATCTCCTCGACCAGTGCTCGAGCATGATCGGCCCGCTCCTTCGACACCTGCTCCAGTGCCGCGGCCAGGTCCGCCGAACCGGGGTCGCGCAGCGCCGCACCGGCCGCCGCGGCCAGTTCGCTGTCGTTTCGGGCCAGCTGCAGTTGCGCCTCCAGATCGTCCACGCGGGGCTTCGTGGGAGCCGAACCACAGGCCGGCGCGGCGACGGCGAGCAGCGCGAGCATCCCGACGCCGGTCAGCACGCGCCGTCGGTCGATCGTGGACAGGGGGCCGGGCACTCTGACATCCTGCCATCTGCGACGTGACTTCCCGTGACCCCCGGGGCGTGCCGGGGACGCGGCGCGGCCCCGGCGCTGGCCGAGGTACGCTGACGGGCGCTTTTGCCGGTTTGCTGTGGTGGTGTTTTCCACGGCGTATCGTTGGTGACTGGTTCCCGTCGCGCCTGGCGCACGGGAACGCACCGACTGGACAACTCAAGACGAGGAGCTCGCCGTGGCCCCCGGGCTACCTTCCCAGACACAGGTGATCGAGCTGCTCGATGCTGAGTTCGCCCGCGCCGGTTACGACATCGAAGACGTGGTCGTCGACGATCAGGAACCGCTGTCGCGAATCACCGTCGTCGCCGACGGAGACATCCCACTGGATCTGGACACCGCTGCCGCCTTGTCGCGCGCGGCATCGGATCTGCTCGACGGTCTGGATTTCGACGGCCAGTACGTGCTCGAGGTCAGCTCGCCCGGGGTGGGGCGACCACTGACCACCGCGAAGCATTTCCGGCGCGCCCACGGTCGCAAAGTCGATCTGACATTGGCCGACGGTTCCGGTCTGACCGGCCGGGTCGGTCCCGTCGCCGACGACGTCCTGACCCTGGTGATACGTGCCGGACGGGACTGGAATCGCCGGCAGCTCGCGCTGAGCGAGATCAGCAGCGCGGTGGTCCAGGTGGAGTTCTCGTCGCCGAGCGAACGTGAGTTGGAGTTGGCGGGCGTACCCGCCCGGGATGCGGAGCACAGCGAAGATAAGGAGTGGCGCCAATGAACATCGACATGGCCGCGCTGCACGCGATCGAGGCCGATAAGGGCATTTCGGTGGACGTGGTGGTGGAGACCATCAAATCGGCGTTGCTCACCGCCTACCGGCACACCGAGGGCCACCACGCCGACGCGGTCATCGACGTCGACCGCAAGTCCGGCATGGTGCGGGTGTTGGCCCGCGAGACCGACGCCGACGGGGCTGTCATCAGCGAATGGGACGACACACCGGAAGGGTTCGGGCGCATCGCGGCGACCACCGCTCGGCAGGTGATCCTGCAACGCCTGCGTGACGCGGAGAACGAGAAGGCCTACGGAGAATTCTCCGCGCGCGAGGGCGACATCGTCGCCGGTGTCGTGCAACGCGACGCCCGGGAGAACGCCCGCGGTGTCGTGGTGGTGCGGCTGGGCACGGAAGCGAAGGGTTTCGACGGCGTCATCCGGCCGGCCGAGCAGGCGCCCGGTGAGGCCTACGAACACGGCGACCGGCTGCGCTGTTACGTGATCGGCGTGACCCGGGGCCCGCGTGAGCCGCGGATCGAGTTGTCCCGAACCCACCCGAACCTGGTGCGCAAGCTGTTCGCGCTGGAGGTGCCCGAGATCGCCGACGGGTCGGTGGAGATCGTCGCCGTCGCCCGCGAGGCCGGTCACCGGTCCAAGATCGCGGTGGCCTCGCAGGTCCCCGGGCTCAACGCCAAGGGTGCCTGTATCGGCCCGATGGGGCAGCGGGTGCGCAACGTGATGAGTGAACTGGCCGGCGAGAAGATCGACATCATCGACTTCGACGAGGATCCGGCACGTTTTGTCGGCAACGCGCTGTCGCCGGCCAAGGTGATGTCGGTGACCGTGATCGATCCGGTCGCCCGGGCCGCCCGGGTGGTCGTCCCGGATTTCCAGCTGTCGCTGGCCATCGGCAAGGAAGGCCAGAACGCCCGGCTGGCGGCCCGGTTGACCGGTTGGCGTATCGACATCCGCAGCGACACCCCGGAGCCCGGCACCGACGGAGCCGAACATCCGGCTGGTACGGGTGTGGCGCACGAGTCCTGAGCGGTGTGTGACCGAACCGGGCTTCGGGTGGTTCGGGTCGGCGCCGTCGTATGGGTAGACTGAGCCGTGATCCAGCGCGAGACTTCGACCGCCGCCTCGCGGACGCACCGCTCCCCACAGGGACCGGTGCGCACGTGTGTCGGATGCCGGAAACGTGCGTTGACCGTCGAATTGCTTCGGGTGGTCGCGGTGTCAACAGAGAACGGCAACGGAGCCGTGATCGTTGACCGGGCGGGCAATCTACCGGGGCGGGGTGCGTGGTTGCATCCCGTAGCGGAGTGCCTGCACGCGGCGACGCGACGGCGAGCAATCGCACGTGCGTTGCGGATCAGCGGTTCCCCGGATGTATCCGGGGTCGACGAGCACTTCGAAGCCCTCGAAGATCGGCTCGCCGCCCCGGGAAACAGAACAGGTAGCGAAGAACATGAGCACACCGTGAAGTCCCGATGACCATGCGTCATAGCTAAACCCGAGGCGCGGCCCACCACCGCTGTCGCCTCTTAGACAGGAGAAGTAGTGGCAAAGGCCCGCGTACACGAGTTGGCTAAGGAACTCGGTGTCACCAGTAAGGAAGTCCTCGCCCGCCTGAGCGAGCAGGGCGAATTCGTCAAATCGGCGTCCTCGACCGTGGAAGCGCCCGTCGCGCGACGGCTGCGTGAGTCCTTCGGCGGCGGCAAGCCCGCCGCCAAGGCCGAAGCCCCCGCGGCCCCGGCTCCCGCTAAGACCGCCCCCACCCCGGGACCGGCCCCGACTCCGGCGGCGCCGGCCGCGCCCGCGCCGGCAGCTCCGGCCAAGCCCGCACCGGCCCCGGCGGCGGGCGACGCCGTCAAGCCCGGACCGCCTCCCGCGGCGAAGCCGGCCGCCCCGGCGGCCCAGACGCCCGCTCCGGCGGCCCCGGCCGCACCCGCCCCGGCAGCACCGTCCCCGGCCGCTCCGCCGGCACCCGGCCCGCGGCCGGCCACACCGGGCCCCAAGCCCGGTGCGCGCACCCCGCGGGTGGGCAACAACCCGTTCTCCTCGGCGCAGCCCGCAGAGCGCGCCATTCCGCGCCCGCACCCGCAGGCGCCCCGGCCGGGCGCGCCCCGGCCCGGCATGCCGCCCCGCCCCGGCGGTGGCGCCACACCGGGCAACATGCCCGGACGCAGCAGCAACTTCGGCGCCCAGGGTCGCCCGCCGCGCCCCGGCGCGCCGCGGCCCGGCGGTCCCGGCCGTCCCGGTGCACCCGCCGGGCGCCCGGGTGGTCCCGGCGGTAACTACCGTGGTGGCGGTGCGGGCGGCCCCGGTGGCGCCGGTGGTCCCGCCGGTGCAGGCGCCGGTGCCGGCGGTTTCCGCGGCCGCCCCGGCGGTGGCGGTGGTGGTCGTCCCGGCCAGCGCGGCGGTGCGGCCGGTGCGTTCGGCCGTCCCGGCGGTGCACCCAAGCGGGGGCGCAAGTCGAAGCGGGCGAAACGCGCCGAGTACGAGAACATGCAGGCGCCGGTCGTCGGCGGTGTGCGGTTGCCGCACGGCAACGGTGAGACCATCCGGCTGGCGCGCGGCGCATCGCTGAGCGACTTCGCCGACAAGATCAACGCCAACCCGGCCTCGCTGGTGCAGGCACTGTTCAACCTCGGTGAGATGGTCACCGCCACCCAGTCCGTCGGCGACGAGACGCTGGAGCTGCTGGGCAGCGAGATGAACTTCGTGGTGCAGGTCGTCTCGCCGGAGGACGAGGACCGCGAGCTGCTGGAGTCCTTCGACCTGACCTACGGCGAGGACGAGGGCGGCGAAGAAGACCTGCAGAGTCGCCCGCCGGTGGTGACCGTGATGGGTCACGTCGACCACGGCAAGACCCGGTTGCTGGACTCGATCCGCAAGGCCAACGTCCGCGAGGGCGAAGCCGGCGGCATCACCCAGCACATCGGTGCCTACCAGGTGGGTGTGGACTTCGAGGGCTCCGAGCGGCTGATCACCTTCATCGACACCCCGGGTCACGAGGCGTTCACCGCCATGCGTGCCCGTGGTGCCAAGGCCACCGACATCGCGATCCTGGTGGTGGCCGCCGACGACGGCGTGATGCCGCAGACGGTCGAGGCGATCAACCACGCCCAGGCCGCCGACGTCCCGATCGTGGTGGCGGTCAACAAGATCGACAAGGAAGGTGCCGACCCGGCCAAGATCCGCGGCCAGCTCACCGAATACGGTCTGGTGGCCGAGGACTTCGGTGGCGACACCATGTTCGTCGACATCTCCGCCAAGCAGGGCACCAACATCGCGGCCCTCGAGGAGGCGGTGCTGCTGACCGCCGACGCGGCACTGGACCTGCGGGCCAACCCCGACATGGAGGCCCAGGGTGTGGCGATCGAAGCGCACCTGGACCGCGGTCGCGGCCCGGTGGCCACCGTGCTGATCCAGCGCGGCACGCTGCGGGTCGGCGACTCGATCGTGGCCGGCGACGCCTACGGCCGGGTGCGCCGCATGGTCGACGAGCACGGCGAGGACGTCGAAGAGGCGTTGCCGTCGCGGCCCGTGCAGGTCATCGGCTTCACCTCGGTGCCCGGCGCCGGCGACAACCTGCTGGTGGTCGACGAGGACCGGATCGCCCGCCAGATCGCCGACAAGCGCAACGCCCGCAAGCGCAACGCCCTGGCGGCGCGCTCGCGCAAGCGGATCTCGCTGGAGGACCTGGACTCGGCGCTGAAGGAAACCAGCCAGCTGAACCTGATCCTCAAGGGCGACAACGCCGGTACCGTCGAGGCGCTGGAAGAGGCCCTGATGGGCATCCAGATCGACGACGAGGTGGCGTTGCGGGTGATCGACCGCGGTGTCGGTGGCATCACCGAGACCAACGTCAACCTGGCGTCGGCGTCGGACGCGATCATCATCGGCTTCAACGTGCGCGCCGAGGGCAAGGCCACCGAACTGGCCAACCGCGAAGGCGTGGAGATCCGCTACTACTCGGTGATCTACCAGGCCATCGAGGAGATCGAGAGCGCGCTCAAGGGCATGCTCAAGCCCATCTACGAGGAGAAGGAGCTCGGCCGCGCCGAGATCCGGGCCATGTTCCGGTCCTCGAAGGTCGGCAACATCGCGGGTTGCCTCGTCACGTCCGGCATCATGCGCCGCAACGCCAAGGCACGGCTGCTGCGTGACAACGTGGTGGTCGCCGAGACGGTCTCGATCGCCTCGCTGCGCCGGGAGAAGGACGATGTCACCGAGGTCCGCGAAGGCTACGAGTGTGGTCTGACGCTGACCTACAACGACATCAAGGAAGGCGACGTCATCCAGGCCTACGAACTCGTCGAGAAGGCGCGGACGTAGCGATGGCTGATCCGGCACGGGCACGCCGGCTGGCCAAGCGGATCTCCACGATCGTCGCCTCGGCGATCGAGTATGAGATCAAGGATCCGCGGTTGGCCGGCGTGACGATCACCGATGCGAAGGTGACCGCAGACCTGCACGACGCCACCCTGTACTACACGGTGCTGGGTCGCTCGCTGGACGACGATCCCGACTACGGCGGTGCCGCCGCGGCCCTGGAGGGGGCCAAGGGGGTGCTGCGATCGAAGGTGGGCGCGGGTACCGGGGTGCGGTTCACCCCGACCCTGACCTTCGTCCGCGACACCGTGCCCGACGCCGCGCACCGGATGGAAGAGTTGCTGGCCGCCGCGCAGGCGGCCGACGCCGACCTGGCCCGAATCCGGGAGGGCAAGCAGCCCGTCGGTGATCCCAATCCGTATCGGGAGGCGCCGGGAGCGGAGCCTGCCGATGACAGCGGTGACGGTGCGCACACGGGCGACTGACCCGCTGCCCGAGGGCCGGCGGGTGGACGCCGCCGGCGCCGTGGATCTGCTGGCGGGCGCGAGCACGCTGGCGGTGATCTGTCACGTGCACCCCGACGCCGACACCATCGGAGCGGGCCTGGCGTTGGCTGCGGTGGCGCGACGGCGCGGCAAGGCGGTCGAGGTCTGTTTCGCCCGTCCCGCCACGCTGCCGGAGTCGTTGCAGTCACTACCGGGCACCGAGTTGCTGGTCGCCCCCGACGTGCTGCGCCGCGACGTCGACCTGGTGGTCAGCGTCGACGCCTCCAGTGCGGATCGGTTGGGGGAGTTGCAGGACTTCGCGTCGGCCGCCGCTCAGCTACTGGTGATCGACCACCATGCGTCGAGCCGGATGTTCGGCACCGCCAATTTCGTCGACCCGACCGCGGATTCGACGACGATGCTGGTCGCCGAGCTGATCGACGCCTGGGGTGAACCGATCGATCGAGACGTGGCGCACTGCCTGTACGCCGGGCTGGCCACCGATACCGGCTCCTTCCGGTGGGCCACTGCCCGGGCCCATCGGCTGGCGGCCCGGTTGGTGGATGCCGGTGTGGACAACGCCGCGGTCTCGAGAACGGTGATGGACACCCACCCGTACGACTGGCTGACGATGCTGTCGCGGGTGTTGGCGCAGGCCCGGCTGGTGCCCGAGGCGGCAGGCGGACGCGGCCTGGTCTATGCGGTGGTCGACCACGCCGAGTGGACCGCGGCGCGGCCCGACGAGGTGGAGAGCATCGTCGACATCGTCCGAACCACCGGGGAGGCGGAGGTGGCCGCGGTGTTCAAGGAGACCGACCCGGGCTCCTGGTCGGTGTCGATGCGCGCCAAGTCCGCGGTGGACCTGTCGGCGGTGGCGTGCCGATTCGGCGGTGGGGGACACCGGCTGGCCGCGGGATATTCCTTCACCGGTACGGCCTCCGAGGCGATTGCCGCCCTGGTCACCGCTCTCAGCTGATGCCGGTTTTCCGCCGCACGAGTTCCCCCTCGGGCGCGAGCGTGCGTGTTTGTGCGCGAAACACCGCCGAAAATCGGCATTCTGCGCACTCTCGCGAGTTGAGAATCGATGACTGACAAGCCTTCTGCCGACAGTCGCCGGATCGTGGCGCTGGCGCTACCGGCGCTGGTGGTGCTCGCCGCCGAACCGCTGTATCTATTGTTCGACACCGCCGTTGTCGGCCGACTCGGTGCCCTGGGCTTGGCGGGTCTGGCGATCGGCGGGTTGATCCTGGGCCTGGTGGGGTCCCAGGCCACCTTCCTGTCTTACGGCACTACGGCCCGCTCCGCGCGGCACTTCGGTGCCGGCGACCGTCGGTCGGCGATCGCCGAGGGAGTGCAGGCGACCTGGCTGGCGCTGTTGCTGGGTTTGCTGGTTGTGACCCTGGTACAGGTTGCCGCGGTGCCACTGGTCTCGGCTGTGGCCGGGGAAGACGCCATTGCACAGGCTGCGATCCCGTGGCTGCGGATCGCGGTGCTGGGTGCACCGGCGATCCTGGTTTCGCTGGCCGGTAACGGGTGGCTGCGGGGCGTGCAAGACACAGCCCGCCCGCCACGCTATGTCGTCGCGGGCTTCGCACTTTCGGCAGTGTCGTGTCCGCTGTTGGTCTTCGGCGCGTGGGGCATGCCGCAGTGGGGACTGGCCGGGTCGGCGGTGGCCAACTGTGCCGGACAATGGCTTTCGGCGCTGTTGTTCCTGCGTGCGCTCGGCTCCGAGCGGGTGTCGTTGCGGTTCGATGCCGGGATGCTGCGACGGCAGCTGACGATGGGGCGCGACCTCGTGGTGCGGTCGCTGGCCTTTCAAGTATGTTTCGTCTCGGCGGCCGCGGTCGCAGCGCGATTCGGGCCTGCCGCGTTGGGTGCTCATCAGATAGTGCTGCAGCTGTGGGTGTTTCTGGCGCTGGTGCTGGATTCGCTGGCGATTGCTGCTCAGGCGCTGGTCGGTGCCGCGCTTGGCCGCGGCGACACCGGTCAGGCGAAGACGGTGGCAATCCGGGTAGTTGTCTTTTCGGCGGTCGCTGCGGCGGTGTTGGCAGCGTTATTGGCCGCTGCCTCGAACATCTTGCCGGGACTTTTCACCGGTGACGAGGCGGTGCTGGCTGCGATCCCGGTGCCGTGGTGGTTCTTGGTGGCCCAATTGCCCATCGCCGGAATCGTTTTCGCCCTCGACGGGGTCTTGCTGGGTGCCGGTGACGCCGCCTTCATGCGTACCGCCACCGTGGTCAGCGCCCTGGCTGGATTCCTGCCGCTGACCTGGCTATCTCTGGTGCTGGATTGGGGATTGGCAGGCGTCTGGTCGGGGCTGAGCACGTTCATCGCGTTGCGTCTGCTGTTCGTCGGGTGGCGGACGCTTTCCGGGCGTTGGGTGCGCACCGGGCGGCCGTAGATCAGCCGTCGCCCCCGGCGTTCAACAGCAGACCACCCGTGGCGAAGGTAATGACGAAGATCGCCCAGCCCAGCGCCGGCCAGATGAGCATGATGCTCCGGTTGTGCGCGCTGACGCCCATACCCGCCAGGGTGATGAGCACCGCCGCCCCGATACCGCCCCAGGTCGCCAGGTAGGACGCGTTGATCAGGCTTTCGCTGCAGCGCCGGGCTACGGAGCACTCGTCGGTGATCATCCCGGCGTACATCGACAGGATCAAGGCCAGCCCACACACCACGATCAGAGACGTCGCGAGCAGGATCGAGGCGATCACATCCCAGGTCGGCCGACGGTGCGGCGCCGCATGGTTGCCGTAGGGATACGGGGGATAGGGCGGGTAGATCACCGTGTCACCGTAAACGCGGCCTCATCGCCGCGGCGTCATGGATCGGCAGGGCAGTGCGGCTACGGGATACCGCCTGCCCCGCCCGGGCTGCCTCCGGCACCTCCCTGGCCGCCGTTCGGGGGACCGCCGGGAACCCCTGGGCCGCCCGGGTGTCCGGCGTCAAGGGATGCCCCGCCGGCACCGGAGGTCCCACCGCTTGCCCCCTCGCTTACGCCGTCGCCACCGGCGCCGCCGATCCCCCCGGTGCCGCCGGTTCCGCTGGAACTGTCACCGGCGTCACCGCCGTTGCCGCCCAGGCCGCCCTGCCTAAGACCATGCGAGGCGTTGCCGCCGTCGCCGCCGTCGCCGCCGTCGCCGCCATTGCCGCTGGCGCTGTTGCCGCCGTCACCGCCCGCGCCGCCCGCGCCGCCGGCGTTGCCGTTGCCGCCGTTGCCGCCGTTGCCGCCGTTGCCGCCGTTGCCGCTGGCGCTGTTGCCGCCGTTGCCGCCGTCGCCGCCCGTGCGGCCGTTGGTGAGGGTGTCGCCTTCGTTGCCGCCGTTGCCGCCGTCGCCGCCGGCGCCGCCGTTTCCGCTGACAGTGTTGCCGCCGTTACCGCCCGCGCCGCCCGCGCCGCCCTCGCCGCCGGTGCCGCCCTCCCCGCCGTTACCCCCCGCGCCGCCGTTTCCGCTGACCGAACTGCCCCCGGAGCCGCCCGCCCCACCGGTGCCGCTTTCCCCGCAGCGTTGGAGGAGGCAACTCTCCGGGGGGGCGCTGCTGCCGCCACCAGACCCACCGCTGCCACCGGCGCCACCATCGGCGGAACCTGCGCTGTTCCCGCCGGCACCGCCTGCGCCGCCACTCCCACCGCGGGAGCCGGAATCGCCGCCGCCGTGGCCGCCGCCGGCGCCGCCGTCAGCACCGTTGGCGGCGGTGCCACTCTGGCTGCTGCCGCCGGCTCCGCCGGCGCCACCATCGCCGCCTCCGTAGCCGCCGTAAGCACCATGACCGGCCACCCCCGCAGCGCCGCCGTTTCCGCTGACGCTGTTTCCGCCCGCACCTCCCGCTCCGCCGGCGCCGCCGACACCACCGAATCGTTGAGTGCTGGTGCCGCCTGGCGCACCGTCGGCGCCAGCCCCGCCAGCCCCGCCGTTTCCGCTGACACTGTCCCCGCCGGCGCCACCCGCACCGCCGCTACCGCCGGTCCCGCGCCCATCGGGGTCGGCGACAGCGCCACCCTCCCCGCCGGCGCCACCGGCACCACCGTCAGCGGCGCCCCCGCTGTGCCCGCCTGCGCCGCCAGCACCACCGTTCCCACCGGAGTAGCCGTCACCGCCCCGGCCGCCGGCGGCGCCGGCAGCCGTGATCCCACTCTGGCTACCGCCTCCGGCGCCTCCCGCGCCGCCGTTGCCGCCGCTGCCGTCGCTGCCACCGTCGGCGCCGTTGCCCGCTCGGCCCGCAACTCCACCGTTTCCGCTGACACTGTTGCCGCCGGCGCCGCCGTTGCCGCCGTTGCCGCCAAGGTTGCCCAAGGTGCCGTCGGCGGCGGTCCCCCCGGCACCGCCGTTTCCGCTGACACTGTTCCCGCCGGCACCGCCGCCACCGCCGTTGCCACCGAACACGAAGTTGCCGTCGGGACCGACAACATTGCCGGTGCCACCCGCACCACCGGCTCCACCGGTGCCGCCGTTTCCGCTGACACTGTTGCCGCCGGCCCCGCCGCCGCCGCCGGTACCACCAACAGGCAACACGATCCCCGTGACGGGCTGACCTACGCCGGGCGGGGTGTAAACGGTGAGCCCGCCGTTGCCACCCCCACCCCCGGTACCACCGTTGCCGCTGACGCTGTCCCCGCCAGTACCGCCGGCGCCCCCGTCGCCACCGTGAAGTGTCACGAGTCCGGTGACACCTTCGGCGGCGGTGGAGTCTCCGCCGTTCCCACCGACACCGCCCGCTCCACCGGTGCCGGCACCGATTCCTGCTCCGCCGCTGCCGCCGGCTCCGCCGGCGCCTCCGTCGACACCGTCGCCCGCACCCCCGTTGCCCCCGTTGCCGCCTGCGCTGCTGGCCCCAGCGGACAGGAGGGTGGTCGCGGCAGCTCCCATACCCCCGTCTCCGCCGCGCCCCCCGGTCCCGGCCAAGGTGTCACTGGCGCCGCCGTCCCCGCCGATGCCCGCTTTGCCACCGGCCCCTTGGGCGTTGGTGCCGGGGAGTGCGCCGGTGCCCGCGTTGCCGCCGTTGCCGCCGTTGCCGCCGTTGCCGCCTGCGGTACCACTACCGGCTAAACCGTTACCCCCGTTGCCGCCGTAGCCCGCCGCGGCACCGACGCCGTCGTGGCCAGCCTGACCGCCGGCGCCGGGCGTTCCGGCCAGTCCGGCATTACCCGCGTTGCCGCCGTTGCCGCCATCACCGCCATCGGGGTCGAGGATGGTTCCCTGAGCGCCGTTCCCTCCCGCGCCGCCAGCGCCGGCGTCGCCGCCACCACCGCCTTGGCCGCCGACCCCCTTGGCCCCGGCGGTACCGAACAGGGAGCTCCGGCCGCCGGCGCCGCCGGCACCGCCGCCTCCACCTTTGCCGCCATCGCCACCGTTACCGCCCTGGCCGCCGGCACCATTGTCGGCGCCGGCCACGCCGGCCGCCCCAGCCGCGCCGTCACCCCCGGCACCGCCGGTGCCGCCGATACCGCCATCCCCGCCGGCCCCACCGGTGCCGAACAACCAGCCACCCGCACCGCCGGCGCCCCCATTGCCGCCGGTGCCACCGGTGCTGCCTGCCACACCACCACCACCTGCGCCGAGCTCATCAGCCCCGTAGGTTCCGGTGAGCCCCGCACCGCCGGTACCGCCGGCACCGCCGGTACCGAACATCGCGATCGCGGCTCCGCCGTCACCTCCGTCAGCGCCGGCACCTCCCGTACCGCCGTCGCCACCGTCGCCGTATAGCCAACCACCAGCGCCACCGGCGCCACCGGCGCCACCCTCGAAGCCCATACCACCGGTGCCGCCCGAACCCCACATCCCGGCCATCCCGCCGGCGTAGCCGTCAACATGCTCGGCCGTGCCGGCCGCACCTGCACCGCCGTTGCCGAACAGGAAGCCGCCATCACCCAGGTTGCCGATATCCGGCAACCAGCCGAACAGCGAGGTGTTCGAATCGGTGAACTCGTCGACTCCGTCACCGATCAGTGTCCGGCCGAACAACAGCACCGATGGCCAATTGAGCAAGTCCAGCAGCGGACTACTCGAGGCCGACAATCCGGGAATTGGGTCGTTCAGGCCGACGAGCTGCGTCCACCACGCCGACAGATCACTGTCACCGAAGCCCAGATCTGCCGGGTCGACCGGGTTAGTTTCCGCGTCGAGGCCGAACCCATCGCCGCTCAGCATCTCCATCAACGGCTCAACTAGGTCGTCGAGCACGTCAGCCCGCGCCACGGGCGGCAGCGATACCGCAGACATCCCTAACGCCACGGCCACCCCCACCGCGGCGGCTGCACCCACCATCCGCCGATGCGTGCTCCCCACACCCGACTCCGCCATGGCCATCGACCTCCCAGGATTCGCGCCCGCCACCAGGTGATGAACAGGTATTCGTTGCCTGTAAAAGCGCTGGGGACCCGCCGTGTGTCTACCGGTAGATGCTAGGGGTTCACGTCCAGGCGGGATACAGGGAAATCCCTGGACTTCGGCGACGCTAGTGCACCTGGGCGCGCCCGCGTTCCATCACGGCATCCCGGTTGGCCGCGACGTCGCCGCCACCGGTGCGGCGCAGCCACTGCCGGGCAGTCGCCGTCTCCATCCACAGTCCGGTAGCGGTCTGCGACTCGTCGATGCGGTGATAGGAATCCAGCAGGGCACGCACCGCGTCCTGGTTGTTGCCGACGATCGAGGCGGCCACCCGCTGCGCGGTGGGCAGCAGTTCGGCGTGCGGCACCACCTCGGTGACCAGGCCGGCCCGCAGCGCATCGGCCGCCGACAGATAGTCGCCGGTGAGGCTCATCCGGCGCGCCAGGCCCACCCCGACGCGTTGCGGCAACCGCACGCTCAGTCCCCAGCCGGGCAGAATGCCGACCCGGGCGTGCGTGTCGGCGAATCGGGCCTGATCGGAGGCGATCAGAATGTCGCAGTACAACGCCAATTCCAGGCCGCCCGTCACCGTCGCACCGTTGATCGCGCCGATCACCGGTTTGGTCAGCTCCGGAAAGGGCGGTGCGAAATCCAGTGGTGCGGTGGAATCGCTGAGTTCCTTGAGGTCCACGCCGGCGCAGAACACCGGGTCGGCGCCGGTCAGGATGATGACGTCCACCGCGTCGTCGGCGTCGGCGTCGGCCAGTGCGGTGAAGATCGCATCGCGTAGAGCCGTCGACAGCGCATTGCGGGCCTGCGGGCGGTTGAGGGTCAGGGTGCGGACGCGGTCTTGGGTCTCGATCAGCAGGATGTCGTCGCTCACCGGTTCACCGTAGCCCCGGCTACGCTGGCGGGGATGCAGGCCTTGAAGGAATGGAGCGCCGCCGTCGCCGCGCTGCTGGCCGGGCGGCAACGAATCCTGCTGCGCAAAGGTGGCATTCACGAGAAGCGCTTCGAGGTGGCGGCCGAGCAGTTCCTGCTGTTTCCGACTACGGCGCACAGTCACGCCGAGCGGGTACGCCCCGAACACCGTGACCTGCTGGCACCGGCGGCCGCCGACTCCACGCAAGACCTGGTGATCGTCCGCGCCGCCGCAAAGGTGGTCGCCACGCTGCCGATCGAGCGACCCGATGCGCTCGAAGACATCGCCGACCTGCACATCTGGACCGCTGAATCGGTGCGCGCCGACCGGGTGGACTTCCGGCCCAAACACCGGCTGACCGCTTTGGTGGTGCAGGTGTATCCACTGGTGGCGCCGGTCCGGCTGGCCCGCACCCCGGACTACGCCGGCTGTTCCAGCTGGGTGCAGCTACCGATCACCGATCCGGAACTCGGCGCCCCGGTCTTCACCGCCGACGACCTAGCCGAGGTGACCGCCCGGGTGCAGGAGACGGTGGGCTGAACAAACCGACGTCTCAGATCTGGCCGTGGTTCGGCGGCCGAACCGCGCTGAGTTCCCACGCCCCGATGTGGTGATACTTCCAGTCCACCGGATCATGCACGCTGTGGGTACGGGCATTGCGCCAATGTCGATCGAGCCCGTATTTCCGGTCCGTGCCGCTGGCCCCGGTCAGCGCGAACAGTTGGCTCGCGACTTCGACCGCCACGTCGCTGGCGAAAGCCTTGGCCTGTGCCACCGCGATAGAACCGCGGGCGGCGGTGTCGGGGCCGGCGGGAATCGGTCCCAGCTCATCGAGGACATCGGCTGCCCAACGAAGCAACTGCACTGCCGCTCGGGCGCGAGTGGACAGCTGGCCGAACCGCAGCCGGGTGTGTGGATCGTCGGCCGCGACTGACACCTGGCTGCTGCGGTACGCCTCGAAGAACGGCCTACTGCGGGTGCGGACGAACTCCGCAGCGTCGGCCAGTGCTCCTTCCGCGATGCCGACTTCGATGGCCGCGTGCACCAACTGAGCTCGGGCACCGAGCAATTGCGGGGTTTCGAACGCCTTCCAATACGGCACGACCAAGCCCGGATCAACCGATACACCTTCGAAAGTCGTTGTGCCACTGACCGTCGCGCGCTGGCCCATCGCGGGCCAATCCTCATCGATCGATACCCCGGGGCTATCGCGTTCGACGAGCGCCAGCACCGTTCGGCCGTCGGGATCCACGGCGCTGGCGGCCAGCCAACGGGAGGTGATGGCGCCGGTGCAGTAGTACTTCACTCCGTCCAGTCGCCAGCCTCGGCCGTCGGGCACCAGGCGGGTCTTGAGGTCTTGTGCATGAGTACCGCCGCGCTCCGCCAGAACCGGCGCGATGCGGCCGCCCTCGGTCACTGTGGGCAGGAGCCGGATACGCTGCTCGGGTGTGCCCAGTTGGCGCAGAATGTCGATCGCCAGAAAATGCCCTTGAGGGATCTGCGCCAGGGCCGGATCAGCGGTGGCGATCGTTCTGATGACTTCGGCCAGCGTGCGGGACCCCAGACCCGCGCCGCCGTCGGCGACGGGCACCGTGATCCCCGCGAGCCCGGACCGGTCGAAATCGTTGAGCTCGGCACGCGGCACGCCGCCGCTTCGATCTCGATCGGCCGCCCCGGAACGCACGGTGTCGGCGAAGCTCTCTGCTGCCGAGACCGCCTCGGCGTGGGTCGCCAACCGCACTGCGGTACCGGCGGTCATGGCAGCGCCGGCTCCGGTACGGGCGCCAACCCGGCATGGGATTCCAGCTCCCGGACCAACGGCACAACGTTGCGGCCGAAGGCCTCGACCTCCTCTTGGAAGTGCAGAAAGCCGGCCAGGATCAGGTTCACACCCAGCTTTCGATAGGCGACGATGCGCTCGGCGACCTGCTCGGCGGTTCCGATCAGTTGGGTACGGAACCCGTCGTTGTACTGCACCAGATCCTCGAATGTGGAGTCGGCCCACATGCCGCGGCGGTCTACAGTCGATGCGCCGGCCTGCCGTACCGCCGACTCGAATCCCTGCACGGCGGGTACATCTGCCTTGGCGATGATCTCCCGCAGTACCTCCCGGGCCTCGGCTTCGGTATCGCGGACGATCACGAAACCATTCAGGCCGAAGCGCGGTGGCGCGATGCGGCCCGCATCGGCCGCAACCCGACGCAGATCGGCCAGTTGCGCACTGACTCCGTCGAAGTCGTTGCCGTTGGAGAAATACCAGTCCGACAGCCGACCACCGTTGATCCGGGCCGCAGTGGAATTGCCGCCCTGGAAGATCTCCGGATGCGGCCGCCCTTCCCAGGACAGCGGTTTGGGCTGGAGGCGGAAATCGCGGAGCCGGTAGAAGTCGCCGGCCAGGTTGGCGGAGTCCTGGGTCCAGACCGCCCGCAGTGCTTCGATGAATTCGGCACTGCGCCGGTACCGTTCGTCGTGTTCCAACCAGGGTTCGCCGAGTTTGGTGAATTCTTCTTTGAGCCAGCCACTGACGATGTTGACCGCAACCCGTCCATTCGACAGGTGATCGGCGGTCGCCAGCCACTTCGCCAGCACTCCCGGCTGCCACATGCCCGGATGCACCGCGGCGATGACCTTCAGCCGTTGCGTGGCCAGCAGTAGTGCCAGGCTGAAGCTCGTCGACTCGTGCTGGTATGCGGCGCTATAGCTGGCCGTGTAGCGAACCTGGGTCAGCGCGTACTCGAAGCCGGCATCCTCGGCGATGCGCGCCAGGGCGACGTTGTAGTCGTAGCTCCAGTCGGTGCGTTGCTCGATCGTGGAGGTGACCAGGCCGCCACTGACATTGGGCACCCAGTAGGCGAAACGCAGCGGCTCGGTGGGGTAGTTCGGCATTGCCTTGTCTCCCTTAGGTGGTCAGGGTGTGAGAGGAGCGGGGGAGCAGACCTCGCTCGGTCAGAATCGGCACCACGCCCTCGCCGAACGAGAACGCCTCTTCCAGGTGCGGATAGCCGGACAGCACGAACTCGTCCAGCCCGAGGCGGTGGTACTCCTCAATCCGGTCGGCGACCTCCTCGTGGCTTCCCACCAAAGCGGTACCGGCGCCGCCTCGGACCAGACCGACGCCTGCCCACAGATTCGGCGACACCTCGAGCCGGTCGGTGCGGCCACCGTGCAAGGCGGTCATCCGGCGTTGGCCCTCCGATCCGGAGCTGCGTTGGATCTGTTGGGAGCGAGCGATCTGTTCGGGGCTCAATCCGGCCAACAACCGGTCGGCTTGAGCCCAGGCCTCCGCCGAGGTGGGCCGGCTGATGACGTGCAGCCTGATCCCGAACCGCAGTTCACCGGCGGCCGCGCGAACCCTCTCCAGATCCTTGACTCGCCGGCGCACCGTGTCGATCTTCTCGGCGACCTGCGTGGGTGGTTCGCCCCAGGTGAGATAGACATCGGCGTGCTCGGCCGCGACATCGATCGCGGCCGGCGAGGACCCACCGAGATAGATCTCGGGCCAGGTCGACGCGGGTACGATCGTCGCGTCCTCGACGAACAGGTGATCGCCGTGGAAGGTCACGGGCTGTCCGGACCACAGCTGTCGGAACACGGTGAGGAACTCACCCGCTCTCCGGTAGCGGGCGTCCTTGGCCAAGCCATCACCGAACCGGCGCTGCTCGGAGTCGTCACCGCCGGTCACGACGTTGAGCAACAGCCGACCGCCGGATATCCGTTGGTAGGTGGCCGCGGCCTGGGCGACCAGGGTGGGCGCTTGGAGGCCGGGGCGAAACGCCACCAGATACTTGAACCGGGTGGTGAATTGGCTGAGCGCGGCGGTGAACACCCAGGCGTCTTCACACCAGCTGCTGGTAGGGGTGAGCGCTCCGGTGAAGCCGAGCTTCTCCGCGGCGCCCGCGACCAGGCGCAGGTAATCCAAATCGGGGGCGCGGTCGGCGCCGAAGTCGTTCACCCGGCTTCCCGCAGAGCCGACGGCGTTCCCCAGACTCAGATCACTGCGGGAATCTCCGTTGGTGGGCAGGAACCAGTGCAGCGTGATACCCATCAGCGGTACAGCGAGAACTCGGGGCGACGGCGGTTGAGCACCCAGTCGCCGACTTCGCGCGCCTTGTAGGACACCGGGTCGTGCAGTGTGTGGGTCCGTAGGTTGCGCCAATGCCGGTCGAAACCGTATGCGGTGGTAGTGGCGCGGGCACCCTGGATCTCGAATAGGCGGCTGGCGGTCTGCAAACCGACTTCGGTGGCAAGGTATTTGGCTTCATACACCGCGATGGCGGCGTCGGCCCGTTGGTCTCCGGTCAGGTCAGGGCCGATGTCGACCGCGGCCTGGAGGGCATCGCCGGCACGGTCGGCCAACAGTGCCGCTGCGCGTACCTGACTCACCAGCTCGCCTACCGTCTGCAGGATGTAGGGATCGTCGGTGGCCCGGTCGACACCGGAGGACTCCCACGGGGTGGCGCGGTCCCGAGTCCAATTCAGTGCTTCGGTGAGTGCCCCTTCGGCGGTGCCGATATAGAAGTTGACGAACGCCAACTGCCAGTGCGGGGTGATCAGGGTCTGATAAGGGCTCAAGGTACCGCCGGTGAACGGCTCTGCACCGAGCACCTCGTGATGCGCGATGCGCGCATCGACGACACGGACGCCGCCGGAGTCCGTCAGGCGCTGACCGATGTTGTCCCAGTCATCGAGGAAGGTGAAACCCTGTCGGCCGCCTCGGGTATCGAGGGACAGGAAAACCTGCGAACCGTCCAGCAGCGCGGTGACCGAGAGTTGGTCACCGGTGCTGGCGCCACTGGCGAAAGTCCGGCTTCCGTTGAGCAGGAAGCCGTCGCCGTCGCGCGTCAGGACCAGGCCCGAACTGCCGCGCGGATTCTGGATTCCGCCCCAAAACAGTTTCTCGGCGGCATTGCGTCGTGACTGGGCTTCCGCCTGTGCGGGCGTGCCGAACAGCGTGGCGACCCGGGTCTGTGCGTAGTGGTAGCCGAGGAGATGAGCGATCGAGGTGTCACCACGGGCGATCCGCCGGGTTATCTGTGATGCTTGCGCGAAATCGAGCCCGGAGCCGCCGTACTCGACGGGCTCCTGAACCTGTAGCAGGTCGTTGTCCCGCAGCAGTTCGATCTCGGCGCGCGGCGTCGCATTGGCGCGGTCGCGTTCGGCGGCAGTCTGACGCAACCGCTCGGCGACGCGGTCTGCGACAGCCAGCAGATCGGGGAAGGTCTGCTTGTCGGCCGTCCGGCGTTCGGTGGTGATGGTCATGGTGTGCTCCTCGGGGACTTAAGTGGCGCAAAGAATCTCTGTGCCGGTGATGTCGGGCGATGACGAGATAGAACGCGTAGCCGGCGGACTGGGCAAGACGCCCGACTTCCGGCTTTGCGGCACACACCAGGACTGACCAGCGCATTCGTCGGCCGGTTCGGCTAGAAGCAAGCTGATTCCAACCGTCGCGGAACCGTCAGACCTGGATCGGGCCGGTACTTTCCCGAAGCACTGCCGAGTGTTGAGCCTGCGCAGTTCCGCTCGGCTTGGAGCTAATTGTTATGAAACGCTAAGCCGCTGTTCACGACTCCGTGACCTGTCCCGGTTGCTCGGAGGTCCGTTGCGCTTCGGCGTCGACTCGATTTTCATTCCGTCCTGAATCACCGTCCGGCGCACGGTGGTGTAGCGCGTTCTGGTAAGCCCACCAAATCCAAGCGTCCAAAAAGGAAGAACCAATGAGGATTTCGATGAGACCACGAGACCGGTCCGGGGTGATGCAACGGTGGCGGACGCGTATCGAGTGCCGGCGTCCCGGGCGCGGCATGACTGTGGTGATCGCCGTCGTTGTGGTGGTGAGCGGGGTTGTCGCACTGCGTGCCGATCCGGTGGCGAATGCCGATGACATCAAGTACGAAGCGTTCTACACCCCGCCGCAGCCGCTACCGGCCGGGAAGCCCGGTGATCTGATCCGGACCGAGCCGTTGCGACTGGTGTTGGAGCCGTCGGGTCAGCTCGGTTCCTTCGTCGGGACCGGGACGCGAATCATGTACCGAGGAACCGATGCTCAATCGCATCCGGTTGCGGTCACCGGTGCTTACATCGAGCCCGACGTGCCCTGGCCCGGCAGCGGGCCGCGACCCCTGATCGCCTATGCGACCGGGCCGTACGGAGTCGGTGAGCAGTGCGCCCCGTCACGCCTGTTCGACCAGGGCATTCACTTCTCTCAGGGATTCGACCTGATGTTCAACTACGAAGAGGGTTTTATCGCGACGCTGTTGGCCCGTGGCTTCGCAATCGTGGTGACCGACGGGGTCGGCTTGGGTACGCATGGACCGCAGTCGCCACAGTTCTTGAATCGGGTTGCGGCCGGTACCGCGTTGATCGACGCGGCGAGGGCAGCCCAGAAGTTGCCGGGAACGTCTCTGGATCCGCATGGTCCGGTGGCGTTCTGGGGCTGGGCGTCCGGTGGGCAGGCGTCGCTGTCGGCGGCCGAGTTGGCGCCGTCGTATGCTCCCGAACTCAATATCGTGGGTACCTACGCCAATGCGCCGCTGACCCACGTGGTCGAGGCCATCCCAGGCGTTGACGGCAACTTCTTGGCGGTGCTCGCCGGTTACCTGTTGCGTGGTATCCAAGCGTCGTATCCCGAGACCGAACAAGCGATTTGGGATGCGTTGACTCCGCGTGGCGTGCAGATGCTGGACTGGAGTGGGCACACCTGCCTGGTGCAGGGTGGTGTGGACTACGCGTTCCGCCATCTGCAGTTCTGGTTCAAAGACGACCTTAACGAGGTGGCCTCGGCTGAACCCCTGAAGACGATCTTCGCCTCTCAGCGAGTGGGAAACATCAAACCCAAAGGGCCGGTGTATATCTCACACAATAGGTGGGATCCGCTGGCGCCTTACACGTCGGCGCACGACACCGCGCGTGACTGGTGCAGATTGGGCGCGGACGTTGAACTGTGGACCAACGAGCAGCCCCCGTTTCTGAACAAGATGGACATCAATATCCTGTTGCCGCAGTTCGTCGACGGTGAGCGAAGCATGAGCTGGGTCAGTGATCGCTTCAACGGCGTGCCGACCAACTCGAACTGCGCCGTGATCCAGGCGGAGGGCTGACCGCCCAGCCCTACTCCCGATCGGGGTCTACGGTCCCGGCGTACCTCAGCGCCGGGACCGTGGAGTCCGAATGTCTGCACCGGGAGGTCGGGCGGTGAAGCCGGCCGTCGCGGGGGCCGGCGAGAATCCCGACTACCGGTATAACGAAGGAGCTCGACGACCGAGTCGGACCTGTTGGCCTCGGCCGTCTCAGCGGTCCGCGGGCAGCAACAACCGTGAACCGGCCAGCCGCACCGTGTGGGTGGCGGTCCGCATCGCGGCACCGCTGATGGCCGGCTCACCCGTGCCGAGGTTGCGTGCGTACCGGGGATGGTTGCCTCCGGCGATCAACAGCCGAATGCGAGATCCGGCGGCGAAGCGGTGCGCGATCTCATCGAGCTCGATACGCACTGTGCCGCAGGCGTTCTCCAACCGCCGGTAGCCGTCACTGACGTTACGGGACCGTCCCCGCGCGTCGACCTCGCTGACCCGGACGAACACATCGACATACGGGGTGTCGCTGGAATGCGCCAGTTCCACCACCGGACTGCCGAACACCGTGACGTCGTCGGTCAGTGCGGCACCGGTGAACGCCAGGACATCGGCACGCCGCGCCAGTTTGTCGTCGCGCTGATAGCCACCACCCGGAGCCAACAGTCGTCCGCCCACGGTCGGGGTGGGGTCGGCCGGGTCGTAGGTGAAACAGACGGAGTCGGCCGCATCGCCGGGCAGGGGAGTCTCGGACAGCCCCTCGCCGGGCTGCAGCCACCACGACCGGTCGGCTGTCTGCGGTGGCCAATCCGGCATCTCCCGCCAGCCCGGCCCGCCGGTGACGTACGTCCGAACCCGACTTGTCCGCGGCGGCCCGCCCGAGCCGGCCAGATGGGTGCCGAGCCAGGCCAGGGATTCGCCGGTCACGGTCTGCAAGCCCTTGGTCAGCATCTCGGTATGCGTCCACGGGCCCACGGTCAGTGCCACCTCGGCGCCCCGATCGCGCAGTGCCCGGAACTGCGCCAGGCTCTGATCCAAGAACAGGTCCTGCCAGCCGCCGAGCAACAACACCGGAACCGACGTCTGCTCCAGCGCCACCGGGTAGCGCAACCGGTCCCAGAACGCGTCCGCCTCGGGGTGCTCGACCCAGGATTCGTACCAGCCTGCACCGTCGCCCAACAGCTTGCGTCCGGCGGACCCCAGCGGCAGTTCCGCGGCGGCACGTCGGACCCGGCGTTGCGCGGTCAACTGCCGCAGGCCGGCGCGGATTCTGGGGCGGTCCTCCTGGTGGGCCATCATGTGGCTCCAGCCCAGGAAATCGTTGAGCGAGAACGATCCCACACCCCAGGTCGACTGGTGCAGATCGTGCGGGCCGACGGTGATGACCGCGGCCTTGAGTTCCGGCGGCGGGTCGGCCAGCAATGACCACTGGGTGAAACCCAGATACGACAAACCTATGGTGCCGAAGGCCCCGGTGAACCAGGGCTGGGTCCGCAGCCACGCCACGGTGTCGGCACCGTCGGCGGCCTCGTTGGCCATCGGTTCGAAAACGCCGCCGGAGCCGAAGGTGCCGCGCACACTCTGCAGGATCACCCGGTAGCCGCGGGCCGCGTACATCCGGGCGAACACCAGCGCGAACGGGAAACCGCGGCCGTAGGGGCAGCGCACCAGCAGTGTGCCGGCCACCTCGCCGGTCGGCTGATAGTGGTCTGCTCGCAGCAACACCCCGTCGCGCATCGGGATCTGTTCGCGGCGCACCGTATAGCCGGTGGTGGGCGGCGGCAGTCGCCGCAGCACGCGGTTGGCGACGACGTCGGCCAGACGGGGGCCGGTGGTGCGGGCGGACGTGCTCGTCACAGCTCAGTACTTGTAGTGCGGGGCCAGCTGGTGGGCGCGCATCAGGTTCTCGGCCTGGCAGTCCATGTCCGGGTTCGAATACACCGGCGAGTAGTACAGCGCCTGCTGGATCAACCCGTAGCTGGTCTTGAACGCCACCATGCAGGAGACCCACCACCGGTTGTTCCATTCGGTGGGCTTCATCACCCAGAACTGCGCCGCGCGGTGCCCGTTGATGTCCATCTCGATCGCATCGGCCGGAATGGATTCGTCGTAGCTGCGCCACACGAAGGTCTCGACGGCCATCTGGTAGTTGCCGGCGTCGAACTCGCAGCGCACACCTTCGACCGGCTTGGGCGGGGTGAACGCCAGACCCAGTTCTTCGATGACGTTGAAGGGGATGTCCTCGCAGGCGTCGAACGGGCGCGGGTTGGTGATGTTGACCGCTTTGCTCGATGTGGTCGGCGGTGCCAGCGGGATGGCGGTGGAGCGCAACTGCACCGCGGAACTACCGGTGGCGACGTCGCTGCGCAGGGGTGCCTGCTGCCAGACCATCACGACGGCCATCACCAGCGCGCCGAGCGCGGTGATGAGACGCAGTTTGGTGAGCATGACACTCCTCGCTTCCGCCCGGTGTTCTGCCGGGAGTGTACAAGTTGTGGCCTCGGCCACTGCCCCGAAGGCGAGAACACGTTCTAATTTTGGCCTACCGATTAGGCTCAATCCTCGTGACTACGCACAAGCTGAGGGCCGCGCAGGGCCCGACTCTGTGGGCGGTCTCGGACCTGCACACCGGTCACATGGGCAACAAGCCGGTCACCGAGTCGCTGCATCCGGCCACCGGTGACGACTGGCTGATCGTCGCCGGCGACGTCGCCGAGCGCACCGACGAGATCCGCTGGGCGCTGGACCTGCTGCGCAAACGGTTCGCGAAGGTCATCTGGGTGCCCGGCAACCACGAGCTGTGGACCACCAACAAAGACCCGATGCAGATCTTCGGGCGCTCGCGTTACGACTACCTGGTCGACATGTGCGACCAGATGGGCGTCATCACCCCCGAACACCCCTTCCCGGTCTGGACCGAAGAAGGCGGCCCGGCCACGATCGTGCCGATGTTCCTACTCTACGACTACACGTTCCTGCCGGCCGGAGCATCCACCAAGGCCGAGGGGCTGGCCATCGCCCGGGAGAACAACGTGGTGGCCACCGACGAGTTCCTGCTGTCACCGGAGCCCTACGGCACCCGCGACGCCTGGTGCCGCGATCGGGTGGCCGTCACCCGCAAGCGCCTCGAAGACCTGGACTGGATGACGCCGACCGTGCTGGTCAACCATTTCCCGATGGTGCGCCAGCCCTGCGATGCGCTGTTCTACCCGGAGTTCTCGCTGTGGTGCGGCACCACCGAAACCGCCGACTGGCACACCCGCTACAACGCGATCTGCTCGGTCTACGGGCACCTGCACATCCCGCGCACCACCTACTACGACGAGGTGCGCTTCGAGGAGGTCTCGGTGGGCTACCCGCGGGAGTGGCGGCGACGCCAGCCGCACCGCTGGCTGCGCCAGATCCTGCCCGACCCGCAGTACCCGCCCGGCTACCTCAACGAATTCGGCGGTCACTTCACCATCACCGACGAGATGCGGGAGGCCAGCGCGAAGTTCGCCGAACGGCTACGGGAACGGCGGGCGCGATGAGCAAGCTGCTGGGAACCGTTCTCCACGGTGCGCCTGCGGGTTCGCTGGCCTGGGCCGAACGCTACGAGGATCCGCCCGGACTGGCTCCGCTGCCCGAGGAAGAAGAACTGATCGCCCGTGCGGTCGACAAGCGCCGCAACGAGTTCGTCACCGCCCGCTACTGCGCCCGGCTGGCACTCGAAGAACTCGGCCGGCCCCCGGTCCCGATCCTCAAGGGGGAGAAGGGCGAACCGACCTGGCCCGACGGTATCGTCGGCAGCCTGACGCACTGCGCCGGCTTTCGCGGCGCCGTGGTGGGCCGTCGCACCGACGTGCGATCGGTGGGCATCGACGCCGAGCCGCACGATGTGCTGCCCGACGGCGTACTCAGGGCGATCAGCCTGCCGCAAGAACGCGATGAACTGGCCACCCTGCCCGCCGACCGGCATTGGGACCGAATCCTGTTCTGCGCCAAGGAAGCCACCTACAAGGCGTGGTTTCCGCTGACCAAGCGGTGGCTCGGATTCGAAGACGCCCACATCACGCTGACGGCGAACGACGGGGACTCCGGGGCGTTCGTATCCCGAATCCTGATCGACCCCGCGGCGCTGTCCGGACCGCCGCTGACCGAACTGCGCGGGCGCTGGTCGACGGCCGGCGGTCTGGTGCTGACGGCGATCGTGCTGTGAGCACTCCGCCGCCGCCCGGTTTGGTGATCGTCGACAAGCCCGCCGGGATCACCAGTCACGACGTCGTCTCCCGGTGTCGCCGGTTCTTTCACACCCGCAAGGTCGGCCACGCCGGCACGCTGGACCCGATGGCCACCGGGGTGCTGGTGATCGGCATCGAGCGGGCCACCAAGATCCTGGGACTGCTGACCACCTCGGAGAAGTCCTATGCCGCCACCATCCGGCTGGGCCAGACCACCTCGACCGAGGACGCCGAAGGCGATGTGTTGCAGACGACGTCGGCGACACACGTCACCGACGAGCAGATCGCCGCGGCGATCGCCGGACTGCGCGGTGACATCGCGCAGGTGCCCTCGGCCGTCAGCGCCATCAAGGTCGCCGGCAAGCGGTCCTACCAGCTGGCCCGGGAAGGCCACGCCGTCGAACTGCCCGCCCGGCCGGTGCACATCGGCCGTTTCGAGGTGCTCAACGTCGGACGCGCCGTCGAACCCTTCATCGACCTCGAGGTCGAGGTGGACTGCTCGGCGGGGACCTATATCCGCGCGCTGGCCCGGGATCTGGGCAACGAACTCGGCGTCGGCGGGCATCTGACCGCGCTGCGGCGAACCCGCGCCGGCCGCTTCGGGCTGGACCAGGCCCGAACCCTCGACGAACTGGCCGAGACACCGCGGTTGAGCTACAGCCTCGATGACGCCTGCCTGCAGGGTTTCCCGCGCCGCGACCTGACCGCCGAGGAGGCGGTCGATGTCGGTCACGGTCGCCCGCTGACACCGGCGGGTATCGCCGGCACCTATGCGGCGACGGCCCCCGACGGGAGGGTGATGGCACTGCTCGAAGATTCCGGGAACCGAACCAAGTCGGTGGTCGTGATCCGGCCGGCGACCCTGTGACGACAACTATGCTCACCCGCAACAGCACAGCTAGGGAGTGAAAATGGCTAACAAGGTGTACGTGATCGGCGTCGGAATGACGAAGTTCGAGAAGCCCGGACGCCGTGAAGGCTGGGACTACCCCGACATGGCGCGCGAGTCGGGCACCAACGCGCTGCAAGACGCCGGCATCGACTACACCGCCGTCGAACAGGGCTATGTCGGTTACGTCTACGGGGAATCCACCGCCGGCCAGCGCGCGCTCTACGAGCTGGGCATGACCGGCATCCCGATCGTCAACGTCAACAACAACTGCTCGACCGGTTCCACCGCGCTCTACCTCGCCGCTCAGGCCATCCGGGGCGGACTGGCCGACTGCACCATCGCGCTCGGATTCGAGAAGATGAAGCCCGGTTCGCTGGGGACCACCTACGACGACCGTGCTCAGCCGATGGAGAAGCACGTGATGGCGCTGGCCGCCATCTCCGAGGCGGCGTTCCCGGTCGCGCCGTGGATGTTCGGTGCCGCCGGACGCGAACACATGAAGGAATACGGTTCCACCGCAGAGCATTTCGCCAAGATCGGCTACAAGAACCACAAGCATTCGGTGAACAACCCGTATGCCCAGTTCCAAGACGAGTACACCCTCGACGACATCCTCGGCTCGCGGATGATCTACGACCCGCTGACCAAGCTGCAGTGTTCGCCGACCTCCGACGGCTCCGGTGCGGCGATCCTGGCCAGTGAGGCCTTCGTCGACAAGCACGGTCTGGCCGGGCGAGCGGTGGAGATCGTCGGGCAGGCGATGACCACCGACTTCGCCTCCAGCTTCGACGGCACCGCCAAGAACCTGATCGGCTACGACATGAACGTGCAGGCGGCACAACGTGTCTATGACCAATCGGGCCTCGGCCCGCAGGACTTCCAGGTCATCGAACTGCACGACTGCTTCTCGGCCAACGAACTGCTGCTCTACGAAGCCCTCGGACTGTGCGCCGAAGGCGAAGCGGGAACCCTGATCGACAACGGCGACACCACCTACGGTGGGCGCTGGGTGGTCAACCCCTCCGGTGGACTGATCTCCAAGGGGCACCCGCTCGGCGCGACCGGTCTGGCGCAGTGCGCCGAACTCACCTGGCAGCTACGCGGCACCGCCGACAAGCGTCAGGTCGACGGCGTCAACGCCGCACTGCAGCACAACATCGGATTGGGCGGTGCGGCCGTGGTGACCGCGTACCAGCGCGCCGAGCGCTGATCACACCACCCAGATCGCTTGGGCCGCTGGGCTCCCCAGATCGATGGTCGCTTGGCTGCCATCGGCGGAATCCGGGGAGTCCAGCGCCACCGAGATGATCCCGGCGAAGTCGCGCCGGGCGAGTACGCGAACCCGGGCGTCGAGGCAGATCCCCACCTGGGCGAAGTAACGCAGCATCTCCGGATCGTGGTCGGAGATCCGGGCCACCGTGCCGGCCTCCCCGTCGGTGCAGGCCCACAACTGGCGCGCCGGGGGCGTGGGCACCTGCCCGTCGGATGCCGGGATGGGGTCACCGTGCGGGTCGCGCTGCGGGTACCCGAGTTTGGCGTCGATACGCGCGATCATCTGGTCGGACACCGCGTGCTCGAGGATCTCGGCCTCGTCGTGCACCTCGTCCCAGCGGTAACCGAGTTCGCGCACCAGGAACGTCTCGATCAGGCGGTGGCGACGCACCATGGCCAGTGCGGCCCGACGGCCCGCATCGGTCAGCGCCACCGCACCGTACTTCTCATGGTCGACCAGGCCCGCGTCGGCCAGTTTGCGGATCGATTCCGAGGCGGTGCTGGCCGACACACCGATCTTCTCCGCCAGCATTTTCGTGCTGACCTTCTCCGGTGACCATTCCTGGGCGGTCCAGATGACTTTCAGGTAGTCCTGGGCGACGCTGCTCAGCCCGTCCGACTGCTCCCAAGGGCTCACGACGGACAGTTTAGGCTGGTGCTCGTGCAGCGGTGGCGGGGGCAGGACGAGATCCCCACAGACTGGGGCAGATGTGTGCTCACTATCGGCGTCTTCGATGGTGTGCACCGCGGTCATGCGGAGCTGATCGCGCATGCGGTGCGGGCGGGCAAAGCCCGTGGTGTGCCGACGGTGCTGATGACCTTCGATCCGCATCCCATGGAAGTCGTCTATCCCGGCAACCATCCGGCGCAGCTCACCACGCTGGCGCGCCGTGCCGAACTGGTCGAGCAGTCCGGCATCGACGTGTTCCTGGTCATCCCGTTCACCCCGGAGTTCATGAAGCTGACCCCGGACCGCTACATCCATCAGTTGCTCGTCGAGCACCTGCACGTGGTGGACGTCGTGGTGGGGGAGAACTTCACCTTCGGCCGCAAGGCCGCCGGCAACGTGGAGACCCTGCGCCGGGCCGGGGAACAGTTCGGTTTCGGGGTGGAAGCGGTGTCGCTGGTGGCCGAACGCGACGACGCCGCCGCCCAATCGGTCACGTTCTCCTCGACCTACATCCGGTCCTGCGTGGACGCCGGTGATGTGACTGCGGCCGCCGAGGCGCTGGGCCGGCCGCACCGGGTCGAGGGACTGGTGGTGCGCGGCGACGGTCGCGGCCGCAACCTCGGTTTTCCGACCGCCAACGTGGCGCCCTCGGCCTTCGCCGCGATCCCCGCCGACGGGGTGTACGCGGCCTGGTTCACCGTGCTGGGGCACGGCCCGGTGCCGGGCACCGTCGTCGCCGGCCAGCGTTGTCAGGCCGCGGTGTCGGTGGGCACCAACCCGACGTTCTCCGGCCGGGCCCGTACCGTCGAGGCCTTCGTCCTCGACGAGAACGCCGACCTGTACGGCCAGCGGGTCGCCGTCGACTTCGTCAGCCGGATCCGCGGCCAACGCAAGTTCGACTCCGTGGAAGAGCTGGTGGTGGCGATCAACGCCGATGTCGAAGAGACGCGCGGCATGCTCGCCGAGGGCTGACCGCCGCCGATTGGGTCGAAGCGCCCGCGCACTGCTAAGCTTCCCGCTCGGTGTGCTGCAGTCCGCGGTGGCCACCGACATGAAATTCGCGGGACCGATTGATGGAGAGTTTTCGTGGCGCTGACCGCTGAGCAGAAAAAAGAGATCCTGAGCAGCTACGGGCTGCACGAGACCGACACCGGTTCGCCGGAGGCTCAGGTCGCGCTGCTGACGAAGCGGATCGTCGACCTCACCGAGCACCTCAAGACGCACAAGCACGACCACCACTCGCGGCGCGGTCTGCTGCTGCTGGTCGGCCGTCGCCGCCGGCTGCTCAAGTACCTGACCCAGACCGATGTGGCGCGCTACCGTTCGCTGATCGAGCGCCTCGGCCTGCGTCGCTGACGACGAACCGGTTCGGCGGTATCGCCGCCGTGTAGAGTGAGACCGTCCCGGGCCCAGTGGGCCCGGGCATCGGTGTGACCCCCGCATCCGCGTGGTCACTCCGGCACGTCACGACGGGATTCGTTCGGTGCGATCAGCCAGACCTGAGTCGGGCGGTCTTCGGTAGTGGCAGCCGGGTCTGGGGAGTACGTCGCCAGTATCCCGGCCGCTTCGATCGACGACCGTAGCCGCATCCAGGTTCTTCGCTGACGCACGTCTGACGTAGCGAAACAGTTGAACGAACCAGGAAAGGCCGTACGGGCTTCCATGTCTGCAATTGAAATTGAAGAAGGCGTATTCGAGTCCACCGCTGTCATCGACAACGGCACCTTCGGCAAGCGCACCATCCGCTTCGAGACCGGTCGGCTGGCACAGCAGGCCGCCGGCAGTGTCGTCGCCTACCTCGACGACGAGACCATGCTGCTGTCGGCGACCACCGCCAGCAAGGCACCCAAGGACCACTTCGACTTCTTCCCGCTCACCGTCGACGTCGAGGAGCGGATGTACGCGGCGGGCCGGATCCCCGGCTCGTTCTTCCGCCGTGAGGGCCGTCCGTCGACCGACGCGATCCTGACCTGCCGCCTCACCGACCGCCCGCTGCGCCCGTCGTTCGTCGACGGCCTGCGCAACGAGGTCCAGGTCGTGGTGACGGTGCTGAGCCTGAACCCCAACGACCTCTACGACGTGGTCGCGATCAACGCCGCCTCGGCATCCACCCAGCTCGCCGGTCTGCCGTTCTCCGGTCCGGTCGGTGCGGCGCGGGTCGCGCTGATCAACGGCACCTGGGTGGCGTTCCCCACCGTCGAGCAGCTGGAAGGTGCGGCCTTCGACATGGTGCTGGCCGGCCGCCTCCTCGACGACGGCGACGTCGCGATCATGATGGTCGAAGCCGAGGCCACCGAGAACGTCATCGAGCTGATCGAGGCCGGTGCGCAGGCGCCGACCGAGACCGTGGTGGCCGAAGGCCTGGAGGCCGCCAAGCCGTTCATCGCCGCACTGTGCAAGGCCCAGCAGGAACTGTCCGACGCCGCCGCTCGCCCGACCGCCGACTACCCGCTGTTCCCGCCCTACGGCGAGGACGTCTACTACTCGGTCGCCTCGGTCGCGACCGACGAGCTGGCCAAGGCGCTGACCATCGCCGGCAAGGCCGAGCGCGACGAGCGCACCGAGGAGATCAAGACCGAGGTCGTCGCCCGCCTGGCCGAGACCTACGAGGGTCGCGAGAAGGAGATCGGCGCGGCATACCGCAGCCTGACCAAGAAGCTGGTGCGCCAGCGCATCCTGACCGACCACTTCCGCATCGACGGCCGTGGCATCACCGACATCCGGGCGCTCTCGGCCGAGGTCGCGGTGATCCCGCGGGCGCACGGCAGCGCGCTGTTCGAGCGCGGCGAGACCCAGATCATGGGCGTCACCACGCTGGACATGATGAAGATGGCCCAGCAGATCGACTCGCTGGGGCCGGAGAAGTCCAAGCGCTACATGCACCACTACAACTTCCCGCCGTACTCGACCGGTGAGACCGGCCGCGTCGGTTCGCCCAAGCGTCGCGAGATCGGCCACGGTGCGCTCGCCGAGCGCGCGCTGGTCCCGGTGCTGCCCAGCGTCGAAGAGTTCCCGTACGCCATCCGTCAGGTGTCGGAAGCCCTGAGCTCCAACGGATCCACCTCGATGGGTTCGGTGTGTGCCTCCACCCTGGCGCTGCTCAACGCCGGTGTGCCGCTGAAGGCTCCGGTCGCCGGCATCGCCATGGGCCTGGTCTCCGACGACGTCGAGGTTGACGGCAAGACCGAGCGTCGCTTCGTCGCGCTGACCGACATCCTGGGTGCCGAGGACGCCTTCGGCGACATGGACTTCAAGGTCGCCGGCACCAAGGACTTCGTCACCGCCCTGCAGCTGGACACCAAGCTCGACGGGATCCCGTCGCAGGTGCTGGCCGGCGCCCTGGCCCAGGCCAAGGACGCCCGGATGACCATCCTCGACGTGATGGCCGAGGCCATCGACGAGCCCGACGAGATGAGCCCCTACGCGCCGCGGGTCACCACCATCAAGGTTCCGGTGGACAAGATCGGCGAGGTGATCGGGCCCAAGGGCAAGATGATCAACTCGATCACCGAGGAGACCGGCGCCCAGATCTCCATCGAGGACGACGGCACCGTGTTCGTCGGTGCCGCCGACGGCCCGTCCGCGCAGGCCGCGATCGACAAGATCAACGCCATCGCCAACCCGCAGCTGCCCAAGATCGGCGAGCGGTTCCTGGGCACCGTGGTCAAGACCACCGACTTCGGCGCGTTCGTGTCGCTGCTGCCGGGACGCGACGGCCTGGTCCACATCTCCAAGCTCGGCAAGGGCAAGCGGGTCGCCAAGGTCGAAGACGTGGTCAAGGTCGGCGACAAGATCCGGGTGGAGATCGCCGACATCGACAACCGCGGCAAGATCTCACTGGTGCCGGTCGACGACGCAGCAGAAGCGACCAGCGATGGGGCCGCCGAGTCTGCCGATGCCGCGCCTGCCGAAAGCTGACATCGCGGCGCGACCGCGCGCCACACTGCGACGCACCACCCTGCCGGGTGGACTGCGGGTGGTCACCGAGTACCTCCCCGCGGTCCGCTCGGCGTCGGTGGGCGTCTGGGTCGGCGTCGGATCCCGTGACGAGGGCACCACGGTCGCCGGGGCCGCGCACTTCCTCGAACACCTGCTGTTCAAGGCGACTCCGACCCGCACCGCGACCGGTATCGCCCAGGCGATGGACGCCGTCGGCGGTGAACTCAACGCCTTCACCGGCAAAGAGCACACCTGCTACTACGCCCACGTACTCGACACCGACCTGGAGCTGGCCGTAGCACTGGTCAGCGACGTGGTGCTCAACGGATCGTGCGCGGCCGCCGACGTCGACCTCGAACGCGACGTGGTCCTCGAGGAAATCGCCATGCGCGACGACGATCCCGAGGACGCCCTCGGCGACGTGTTCTTGTCGACGCTGTTCGGCGATCATCCGATCGGGCGGCCGGTGATCGGAAACGTCGAATCGGTGTCATCGATGACCCGGGCCCAGCTGCGGTCGTTCCACCAGCGCCGCTACACGCCCGAACGCATGGTGGTGGCCGTCGCCGGCAATATCGACCACGCCACGGTGGTGGCGTTGGTGCGAGAACACTTCGGGCACCGACTGGTCCGCGGCCGGGAGCCCGTCGCACCGCGGCGCGGCGCCGCCCGCATCCCGGGAACCCCGGGACTGACCGTCGTCAACCGGGATGCCGACCAGACCCACATGTCGCTGGGGGTGCGCGCCCCGGGACGCAACTGGCAACACCGGCAGGCCCTGGCGGTACTCAACACCGCACTGGGGGGAGGATTGAGTTCCCGCCTGTTCCAAGAGATTCGGGAGACCCGCGGCCTGGCGTACTCGATCTACTCGTCGGTGGACACCTTCGCCGACGCCGGTGCCCTGTCGGTCTACACCGCCTGCCAACCGGACCGCTTCGCCGAGGTGGCGGCGGTGACCACCGAGGTGCTCGAGGAAGTGGCCCGCGACGGGATCACCGCCGAGGAGTGCCGGATCGCCAAGGGCTCGCTGCGCGGCGGATTGGTGCTGGGGCTCGAGGATTCCGGCTCGCGGATGAACCGGTTGGGCCGTACCGAGTTGAACTACGGCCGGCACCGGCCCATCGCACGAACCCTGCGGGAACTGTCCGCGGTCACCCTCGACGAGGTCAATGCGGTAGCCCGCGAACTGTTGCGTCAGCCCTACGGGGTGGCGGTTCTGGGTCCGTACCGGTCGAAAGGGGCGCTTCCGCGGCGCTTGCGGTCGATGGCAGGCTAGAGAGATGGCGTTCAGTCTCTCCGAGCTTTCGATCCCGTTGATCGGCGCGCCGATGGCCGGCGGTCCCACTACACCGGCGTTGGCGGCCGCGGTGTCGCAGGCGGGCGGGCTGGGGTTTCTCGCCGGCGGTTACCGTACGCCGCAGCAATTGGCTGACGAGATCACCGCGACGCGGTCGGCCACCAGCGCTCCGATCGGGGTCAATCTCTTTGTCCCGCAGCCCAGTGGCGCCGATGTGGTGTTGCTCGACGACTACGTCGAGCTGTTGGATCCGCTGGCCGAGTACTACGGGGTGGAGCTGGGCCGGCCCCGCTTCGGCGATGACGATTGCTGGCCGGAGAAGCTCCAGGTGGTGGCCGATCTGCGGCCCCACGTGGTGTCGTTCACGTTCGGAACGCCGACACCGGATGAGCTGGAGTTGCTGCGTAGCCTGCGAATCCTGACCGTGGTCACGGTGACGTCGGCCTATGAGGCCGGTGTCGCGCTGGGGCACGGCGCCGAGGCGCTGGTGGTGCAGGGACCGGCGGCCGGAGGTCACCGCGGCACGTTCGCCCCCGACGTGGAGCCGGGAACCGATTCCCTGGAGGATCTGCTGGCACAGATCCGTCACGCGCACGGGCACGTCCCCCTGATCGCGGCGGGTGGCCTGGGCACGGCCGCCGATGTCGCCGCGGTGCTTGCCCGCGGCGCGCAGGCCGCGCAGGTGGGCACCGCACTGCTGCTGGCCGACGAAGCGGGCACCAACCCCACGCACCGGGCGGCGCTGACCAACCCGGAGTTCACCAACACCACGGTGACGTGTGCATTCTCCGGCCGCTATGCCCGCAGCCTGGAGAACGATTTCACCCGCGCCTTCAGCGACGTGGCGCCGATCGGATACCCCGAGATCAACCACATGACGGCACCGATTCGGGCGGCCGCGGTGGCCGTGGACGACCCGCACGGGACCAGCCTGTGGGCCGGAACCGCCTACCGCAGTGCGCGTTCGGGGCCGGCCGCCGAGATCGTCGCCGATCTGGCGGCCGGCTGACCCGCGGCGCTCAGGCCCAGCTGGAACCGACGGAGGCGTCGGTGTTGGCCATGTTGTTGCCGGCGGTCTGCACCTTCTGACCGTGAGCGTTGGCCTGCTCGTAGATCAGCGCGAAGTTGCGACCCAACTGCGTCACGAACTCCTGGCACGCCACCGAACCCGAACCACCCCAGAAATCACCGGCAGCCATCACATCGTGCACGATCGCCTGATGCTCGGCCTCCAACGACGCCGCCTGCGCACGAATCAACGCACCATGGGCATTGACATCACCGAACTGGTAATTGATCGACATCTCTGGACTCCCTCTCGCCTCTAGCTGCCCGACAGGATCTGCTGCGACGCAGCTTCCTGCTGCTCGTAGTGATTCGCATCCCGAATCAACCCATCACGCACGCTGTGCAACATCGTCACAATGTTGCGAAACGCCGTCTGCATCGTCCCCATGGTGTCCATCGAGGTCCGCTCGGCCAGACCACCCCAGCCCGCACCGGAGATGTTCGTCGACGACGCCCACATCCGACGCGCCTCATCCTCCACCGTCTGCGCATGCACATCGAAACGACCCGCCATCGCGCGCATCGCATCCGGATCCGTCATAAAACGTGCCATGAAACTGCTCTCCTCACATTAAAAATCGGTGTTGGTCTATGTCGTCGTGTCACCACATGGTGGAGCGTCGCCCCCGGACGGCTTTCCGTTTGGCGTCCTCGACCGACTTGTTCTCCCGGTACTGGCCGTTGGCTCCGCGGCCACCCATCGCCATCAGTGGCGCACCGCCGAACAGCGGCATACCGGAAAGCATTCCGCCGGCAGCGCTTTCGCTGGCGACGACGTTGGCAGCCGCGAATTCTGCCGCGGCCAGACGCATCTCCGGGGCCGCGGTGGCCCAGGCCTTCGGCACCGACAGGCCGCTGACCGATTGTGCGGTGCCGACGCCGGCCGTCGTCGCCGATGCCAGCCCAGCCGATGCGGGCGCTGCCATGACCGGAGCCAGGCCCAACCCGACACCGGCGGCAATGGAGGCCGGTGCGGCTTCCGACAGACCGAACGGCGACGGGAGGTCCGCGGCGGCGATGAGGTATTCGGGGATGAAGGCGGCGATGATGGCGGTGCTCATGAAGGTGGACACCGGAGCGGCGCCCAACGTCGACAGTTCGCTGAAGATGGCGGGCAGCGCCGAGTCACCCGCCGCCGCCGAGCCGACGAGGGCGTTCGACAACCCCTGCAGGACCTGGGAGGTAGCGGCCTGCCCGGCTCCTTGGGTCGCGGCAGCGCTCTGCGCGACCGCGCCGGCGGGGTTGGCCGTCTGCGGCGGCGGCGCGAAGGGCGTCATCTGCGACGCCGTCTCGGCTGCGGCCGCGTAGGCGTACATCGCGGTGGCGTCCTGGGCCCACATCTCGGCGTAGAGCGCCTCGGTGGCCGCGATGGCCGGTGTGTTCTGGCCGAAGAAATTGGTGGCCACCAGGGTCGCCAACTGGGCGCGGTTGGCCGCGATGGCCGGTGGGGGCACCGTCATCGCGTAGGCGCTCGCGTGCGCGGCCGCGGCGGCCTTGGCCTGCGCGCCGGCCTGTTCGGCCTGCGTGCCGGTGGCGCTGAGCCAGGTGATGTATGGCCCGGCTGCGGCGGCCATGCGTGTCGAGGCCACCCCGGTCCAGGCTCCGCTGGTGAGCCCGGAGATCACCGACTGGTAATTGGATGCCGCGGTATGCAACTCGGCGGCCAACTGATCCCAAGCCGCCCCGGCGGCCAGCAACGACCCGGTGCCCGGGCCGGCGTACATCCGTCCGGAGTTGATCTCCGGCGGCAAGGCTGCGTAATCCATGTCGCGTTCCTCTCGGCTCAGCCCGCGGCCGCCGCGTTGGCGGCTTCCGCTGCGGCGTACGAGGTCGCGCTGCCGGCGAGAGCGGCGACGAACATCTCGTGGATGGCGGTGGCCTGTGCACTGATCTGCTCGTAGAGCAGTCCGTGCGCGGCGAACTTCGCCGCGGTCAGGGCCGATACGTCGTCGCTGGACGGCGGAACCACACCGGTGATCGGCCCCTGCGCGGCAGCGTTCAGGGAGGCGAGTGCGGAGCCGGTACCTCCGAGACTGTCGGCCGCGGTCGTCAGTTCTTCCGGGTACGCGGTTACGAAAGACAAAGGCTTCTCCTCATAAAAAAGGCCGGCTGGGGGAGTCGGCTCAAGCGTTGCCCTTGACGTTTCCTGATAGCCAGCTTGGGATTCAAGCTGGTTAACAGGCTCTTAAACAGCGGCCGCACAATGTAACTGCTCCGTAACAGAGCGATCACAACGTAACGACGCCGTAACACGACGACGGCGCCACGCGCACCGTGAGCGGACCATCCCGGCGATGTACCCGGTACCGGCGGTTCTTGACATTTGACGTATATTTGTCGAAAAGGAGGTCGTATGCTCAGCGTTGACGACACCGCAGCCGGTCCCCACGACGCCTCGCTGGATCACGAGCGCATCGTCCTGCAGGCCCGCGACGTCGGGTTCGACTGGTCGGATCTGCCGGTGCACTACGTGCCCGGCGAGCCGTTCGTGACGCACTTCTGCAACGTGCTGCACCTATTGCTGCCGGCGGGCGAGGAATTCTTCGTCGACATCTTCAAACAGGCACTACCGCTGATCAAGGACGACCAACTGCGGCTCGACGTCCAGGGCTTCATCGGCCAGGAGGCCACCCACTCGCAGGCTCACGCCGGGATCGTCGACCACCTGGCCACCCGTGGCGTCGACATGGCGCCGTTCACCGACCAGATGAAATGGCTGTTCGGCACCATGCTCGGTGACCGACCGAACTGGAGCAAACGCCGGCAGCAGCGCTGGCTACTCGAACGCCTGGCACTGGTGTCCGCCGTCGAGCACTACACGGCGATCCTCGGCGAGTGGATCCTGGACAGCCCCGCACTCGACCGGGCCGGGGTGCATCCGGCTCTGCTGGACATGCTCCGCTGGCACGGTGCCGAGGAGGTCGAACACAAAGCGGTGGCCTTCGACGTGATGAAACACCTGCGGGCCGGCTACCTACGACAGGTTCGCACCCAGTTGATCGTCACGCCGCTGATGCTGCTGCTGTGGATCCGCGGCCTCCGGTTCATGTACAAGGTGGACCCCGAACTGCCCGCGAGCGTCAAGCCGCGATGGCGGGACTGGTTCATCGCGGCACGACGCGGCCTGGTGCCCTCGCCCTTCGAATTCCTTCCCGCGATCGCCTCCTACTACCGTCCCGGCTTCCACCCGTCGCAACTGGGCGGGGTGGAGAAGGCGGTCAACTACCTGGCCGTGTCGCCCGCCGCCCGCGCCACGCACTGACCGCCATCGCGTCGAAACTCAAAGGAGCTCAGTCGATGACGACCCCCACCACTGTGACGTCGGCCGACGGTGTGAACCTGGCGGTATACGCCTACACCGAGGTGGATCCGCAGCGGCCCACCATTCTGGCGATCCACGGCTACCCGGACAACCATCACGTCTGGGACGGGGTGGCCCGCGCACTGATCGAGCAACAACCGGACCGCTACAACATCGTCGCCTACGACGTGCGCGGCGCTGGGGAATCCACGGCGCCGGCGGACCGTTCGGGCTACCGGTTCCCCCGGTTGGTCGCCGACGTCGCCGCGGTGATCGAGCATCTGGGGGTCGACCAGGTTCACCTGCTGGGGCACGACTGGGGATCGATCCAGGGCTGGGCGGCCATCACCGATGCGGGTGTCGCAGCCAAAATCGCCTCCTACACGTCGATTTCAGGTCCGCACCTGGACTACGCCGGCCGGTTCCTGCGGTCGCCCCGAGACCTGCGGACCCTGGGCGACGTGGTGCGCCAGTTCCTCGAGTCGAGCTACATCTGGCTGTTCCTGACCCCCCGACTTCCCGAGGCGCTTTTCCGGTCGGGAGTGGGCGTCAAAGTCCTTGGCTGGCTTGACCGTATCGGCCGCTCCGGCAAGCCGCAGCCGGCCGTGCCCCGCGGCGAGAACGACTACGTCAACGGGCTGAACCTGTACCGGGCCAACATGCCCGGACCGCTGCTGCGGCCGGCCACGCCGCTACCGGTGACCGACGTCGCGGTACAGGTGCTCGCGCCACGACTGGACCTCTTCGTCAGTCCCGCATTGCAGCGATACACCGGCGCCATCCCGGCCAACCACCGAGTGCTCGACATCGCCGGCGGGCACTGGGTGGTCGCCGATCGCCCCGACGTCATCGCCCGGCACACCGACGAATGGGTCCAGCTCAGCGTCGCCGCCGCGGTGGACGGAAACGACGTTCGGCCCGCCTGAGATGACCGAGGGGATCTGGAAATCTCGCCCGGCAGACCTCTACGGCCGGCGGAAGCATGACCGGTTCTTCAACGCACTGCTGGGGGCGTTCACGGTATTCGGCGGGTTCGTCGCGCTGTCGCGCTGGAAGCCGTCGCAGGTGGTCCCGGTGTCGCGGACCATCGCCGCGGTGGTCACCAAGCGGGAGATGTTGACCGACGACGTGGTGGCGTTGACCCTCGCCGACCCGGACGGCGGACTGCTGCCGTCCTGGACACCCGGCAGCCACATCGACGTGCAACTGCCGTCGGGACGCCGGCGGCAGTATTCGCTGTGCGGGGTGCCCGGACGACGCACCGAGTACCGCATCGCGGTGCGCCGCCTCGACGCCGGTGGCGGCGGCTCCGTCGAGATGCACCAGGCCTATGCCGAAGGCGACACCCTGTTGTTCGAGGGGCCGCGCAACGCCTTCTATCTGGGGACCGGTGAAGACGACGCGTTGTTCGTCATCGGCGGTATCGGCGTGACCCCGATGCTGCCGATGATCCGCGAAGCCGCTGCCCGTGAAATGAACTGGCGTGCGGTGTACGCCGGACGCAGCCGAGCCGACATGCCCTTGCTCGACGAGGTGCTGGCCGTGGATCCCGAGCGCGTCACGGTATGGGCCGACGACGAGCACGGACGCTTCGCCGCCACCGACGAACTGCTGGCCGGCGCCGGACCCCAGACCGCGGTATACGTCTGCGGCCCCAGCGCGATGCTCGAAGCCGTACGCATCACCCGCGACAGGCACGCCGACGCTCCGCTGCATTACGAACGGTTCAGCCCACCGCCGGTGGTCGACGGCGTGCCGTTCGAACTGGAACTGTCCCGATCCCGGCGGGTGTTGGCGATCCCGGCGGATCGCACCGCCCTCGACGTGATGCTCGACGCCGATCCGACCACCGCGTTCTCCTGCCGGCAGGGATTCTGTGGCACCTGCAAGGTCACGGTGCTCGCCGGCGACGTCGACCGGCGTGGACGCACCGCGGAGGGCGACGACGAGATGCTGGTCTGCGTCTCACGGGCCGGCGGGGGACGGATCGTCATCGACGCATAGGCGGCATACACTGCGCAAATGCCCACCGAGTCGAGGACACACCGTGCCGGCCTGCTCGCCAGGCTCATCTACGCGATGTTCGCGATGATCATGCCCCGCCTGGTGCGGTGGACCAACGCGCGTGGTGGACCCGAAGCCGCCGCAGGCAAGCTCATCCGGATCGGCCGCAATACCAACAGGATCGCCCGGCTGCAACGCCTACGGCCGTTCTTCGGGATTCGGTTCAGCCGTCCGACCGGTACGCCGGTGCCGCTGGAAGTGGTGCGCCGGAACGGCAGTGACCTGCCGTTCGACCAGGCGATCCGGGACGGCGTCATTCTCTACTTCCACGGCGGCGGCTTCTTCACCGGCGGGCTGGACACCCACCTGCACTTCGTCGTAACGCTGGCCCGGCGTACCGGGCTGCCGGTGGTTCACGTCGACTACCGGCAATTCCCGGAGGTGACCGTCGACGGGTCGGTGCACGACTGCGTCGAGGCCTACCGATGGCTGCTGGCCCAGGGCGCCGATCCGGGCAGAACCGTGATCGCGGGAGACTCGGCGGGCGGCTACCTGACTTTCGCCACCGCCCTGGCCGCCCAGCGGCATGGGCTGCCCGCGCCGGCCGGCGTGGTCGGGATCTCCGCAGTACTGGAACTGGACGGCACCGGCCGAGGCGGCTACGAAATCCTGGGGCGGGACGCCTTCGGGATCGATGAGGCGATCGTCGATCTGATGGATCAGGTCTGCCCGTTACCCCAGCTGCGACACGAACTCGACCCCATCAACGGCGCGCTGGACCTGATGCCGCCGGCCCTGTTGATCGCCGCCGATTCCGAGATCCTGCGCTGCGACGCCGAACGGCTGTGCACCGCACTGCAGCAGCACGGCCGGCCGTGCCGGCTGGAGATCTGGCAGAACCAGATCCATGCCTTCCCGGCGGTGCTGTCGTTCCTGCCGGAGAGCCGAGCCGCGGTAGCCGAGATCGCCGGATTCGTGGCCGAACGCCTGGCCGATGCCGAACCGCTCGACGACTCCCGCCGAAACGTGTCCTGAGGCCGCCTACCAGTAGGGTGGCAGCCATGCGAGTTGCAGTACTGGGCGCCAAGGGCAAAGTCGGCGCAACGATGGTGGCGGCGGTACAGGCCGCCGAAGATCTGACCCTGTCCGCCGAGGTCGACGCCGGTGATGCGCTGAGCCTGCTGACCGACGGCGGCACCGAGGCGGTGATCGACTTCACCCATCCCGACGTCGTCATGGACAACTTGAAGTTCTTGATCGACAACGGGATCCACGCGGTGGTCGGCACCACCGGATTCACCGAGGAACGGATCGCCCAGGTGCGGTCCTGGCTGGCGGCCAAACCGGGCGTGGCGGTGCTGATCGCGCCCAATTTCGCGATCGGAGCGGTGCTGTCGATGCACTTCGCCACCCAGGCCGCGAAGTTCTTCGAATCGGTCGAGGTCATCGAACTGCACCACCCCCAGAAGGCCGATGCGCCGTCGGGAACCGCGACACGTACCGCACAACTGATCGCCGAGGCTCGAAAAGGCATGCCACCCAACCCCGATGCCACCAGCACCGGGTTGCCGGGCGCGCGCGGCGCCGACGTCGACGGTGTGCCGGTGCATTCGGTGCGGGTCGCCGGTCTGGTCGCCCACCAGGAGGTGCTGTTCGGCACCATGGGGGAGACGCTGACCATCCGGCACGACAGCATCGACCGGACCTCGTTCGTCCCCGGCGTGCTGCTGGCCGTACGTCGGGTCGCCGAGTTCCCCGGGCTCACGATCGGCATCGAGCCGCTGCTCGACCTGAAATAGCGGTGGCCATGATGTCGCCTGCCACCCGGGTGAAAGCGCTCACCGCCTTCATGTGCGCGGCACTGTTGATGTATCTGGCATTCCTGGGCCGGACCGCGGTGCTGCTGATCGCCTCCGGTTCGGCGGCGGCGATCGGGCTGGGGCTGGCGCTGCTGATCATGCCGGTGATCGGACTGTGGGCGATGATCGCCACCCTGCGTGATGGTTTCGCCCACCAGCGGTTGTCGCGACTGATCGCGCAGGACGGGATGGAACTGGACCCCGCAACCCTGCCGCGGCGGCCATCGGGGCGTATCGAACGCGACGCCGCCGACGCTCTTTTCCATACCGTCCAGGCCGAACTCGACGACGACCCGCACAACTGGCGGCGCTGGTACCGGCTGGCCCGGGCCTACGAGTTCGCCGGGGACCGGCGCCGTGCGCGTGAGGCGATGAAGACCGCGGTTCGGTTGCAGGAGAACCCGTGACCAAGACGCTGCTGGTGGTGCACCACACGCCGTCACCGCACTGTCAGGCGATGTTCGAAGCCGTGCTGGCCGGGGCCACCGACCCCCAGATCGAGGGCGTCGACGTGGTGCGCCGTCCGGCGCTGTCGGTGTCGCCGGCCGACATGCTGGCCGCCGACGGCTACCTGCTGGGCAGCCCGGCCAATCTCGGCTATATCAGCGGCGCGCTCAAACATGCCTTCGACGTCTGCTACTACCCGATTCTGGACGCGACCCGGGGCAGGCCGTTCGGTCTTTACCTGCACGGCAACGAGGGAACCGAGGGCGCCGAGCGTGCCGTCGACGGCATAACGACCGGGCTGGGATGGGTCAAAGCGGCCGGCTACGTGGTGGTTTCGGGCAGGCCCGGAAAGACTGAGCTCGAGGCGTGTTGGGAACTCGGTGCGACGGTCGCGGCGTCGCTGATGGACTGACGCGGCCTACGGGTCGATGTGGGTTTCGGGCATGTAGAACGAGTGCAGCGGGTAGTCGCGGCCCGGTCCCATCGAATGGCAGTCCTGCTGCGACGGCGGTGATTTCGGCGGTTCGTAGTAGTAGATGACGCAACGCTGCCAGGTTCCGTCCGGCTGAACCGGGCCGTCGCACTTCTGCGCGGTGGAGAAGAACAGCAGCGGATTGTCCTGGCACCCGGCATGCGCCGCCGGTGCCGTGGCGATCAGCCCCCCGACCGCCAATCCGCCGGCCGTCAGTGCGCTGGACAGGACTGTCATGAGGTACCGCTTCACTGCCGCCCCTTTTAGATGCCGTCGTGCTGAGCTGAGACTACGCCGAATCTCACGGCACATTGCCAGGTTCAGGCCTGACATATTCCATCGTGGGCCGATATGATCCCGTGCCGTGACCCAAGTCAATGACACCGTGACGGTGGCCGAGTCCACTGCAGACCTGCTCGCGCGCACGCTGGACTCCGTCCGTGCGGCCTCGGAGAACATCTCGGCGCTGGCGGAGCAGCAGAACGGTATCTACGCCGTTGCCCAGACCGCCAGGGGTACCGCGCTGATCCACGATTTGCGCAAGGAACTCGACCGACTCAACAAGGTGCTGCCCTTCAAGAGCTAGCTTCTTCCGCCGCTGCCCTGGTCATGGGGGTGGTTTGTTGTGGTGGGTGAGGTTGTGGGTGCGTTCGGTGTTGATGTGGTGTTGGCGGTTTTGGGCGCGGGTGGTGGTGCGGGTGGGCATCATGAGGCCGCGTCCGGGTGTGGTTGTTGGTGGTGGTGTGGGTGTGGTTGGTGGGGGTTGGGTGGGCAGTGTGAGGGTGGGGTAGAGCAGTTGGCTGCCGGGTCGGGTGGTGTAGGTGTGGCCGGTGGGGGAGGTCCAGTCGATGGTGCCGTCGGGGTGTTGGTGGTCGTGCCAGCCGTCGGGGCCGGTCCAGAAGGTTTTCAGTAGGTGGTGTTTTCTGCAGAGGCAGCGCAGGTTGGCGGGGTGGGTGGGCCCGTGGGGGTGGGGTATGGCGTGGTCGATGTCGCAGTGGGTGGCGGGGCGGTCGCAGCCGGGGAAGCGGCAGGTCAGGTCGCGGGCGCGGATGAAGGCGGCCAGTGCTGTTGAGGGCCGGTAGTTGTTTTCGGTGGTGAAGTCGCCGGGGTGTGCCAGGGGTGTGAGGTGGGCGCCGTTGGCGAGGAACTGGGCCAGGAGTCCGCTCGGGATGGTGCCGCCGCCGATGAGGTGTCCGGGACGGGCGTAGGCCGGGGCCGGCCGCGATGCGGGGCGCGCGGGCTTGGCCGCGGGTTCGGGCGCGGGTTCTGACTCGGGCTCGGGTGCGGGTGCGGGGGTGTGGTCGCCGGACAGGTGCGGGTCGGGGGTGGCGTTGTTGGTGGTGGTGGTGTCGGTGAGGACGTGCACGACGACGCTGGTGGCGCGGGTGTCGGGTGCGGTGGTGGCGGGGCAGTCGGTGTTGCCGCAGGTGCAGGCCAGGGTGGTGGCGCCGGTGGCTAGGGCGCCGAGGGCGTCGGCGCGGCGTTGGGCCAGGGTGCGGGGGTCGTTGTCGCAGACGCTGTGGGCGAGTTGGGTCAGGCGTTGGTCGAGGGCGGTGGCGTCGACGGCGAACAGGTGGCCCCAGATGTCGGTGATGCCGTCGTGGCTGTTGTGGGTGTCGATGATGAGGTCGCGGCTGCGGGCGCGGTCGCGGTAGCGGCGGACGGCGGCGGGGTCGTGGCGTTCGATGAGGGCGTCGATGGCGGTGGCGGTTTTGGGGCCGGAGAGGGGTCCGAGGCTGGTGGCGATGTCGGCGAGTTCGGTGTCGATGTGGGCCAGGATGGTCGGGTCGGTGATCAAGGTGGTGTGCCAGGCGATGGTGGAGGCCAGGCGGGCGGTGATGCGGCCGGTCAGGAACAGGGCGCCGATGGTGGGGATGCGGTCGCGCAGGGCGCTGGCTAAATACATCTGGGAGGAGGCCAGGGCGTGGCTGGTGTGTTCGGCGGCGGCGATTTCGGCGGCGGCACTATCCCAGTTGTCACACGACCAGCGGGAGCGGTCGAAGGCGTTGCCGGTGGTGCGTCGGGCGACGAGTTCGCCGATGGCGGCCAGGCGGTGGGCGGCGGCGGTGGCTTCCATTCGGGACCAGCGGGTGATGGTCTCGATGAGGGCGGCGTCGTCGAGACCGGCCAGTTCGGTCGGTCCCGCCAACGATGTATCGAACATGTATTCGAGTATAGTGAGACCGACCGACAGGGTGCGGTTCGCTTAGGCTCGGGCGCATGGAGCAGCAGGTGCACTTCGTCACCGTCGCGGCCACCGACCTGGAGGCGACCAGGGGGTTCTACGGTGCGCTCGGCTGGCGGCCACTGCTGGATGTCGATGGCGAGATCGTCTTCTACCAGACGGCACCGGGTCAGGTGCTGGGCTTTTTCGACGCCGCGAAGTTCAACGAGGACCTGGCGTTGCCCGGCGATCACTCCAGAGTCTCCGGGATCACCGTGGCGCACAACGTGGCGAGTCCCGACGCGGTGATCGCGCTCGCCGAGGCGATGGCCGCCGCGGGCGGAACCGTCATCGATGAGCCGCAACCCGGGCGGTTCGGCGGGGTGTTCCACGCCCACGTCCGGGACCCCAATGGGCTGATCTGGGAGATCGCGCACAATCCCGGCTGGCGGATCGGCCCGGACGGCACGGTGATGCTGGACTGACGTCGTAGGGTGGCCGGGAAGTAATCGGAAAGGAACGGCGCGACGATGCCCTCACTGCTGAGCGCGGCGCTGGGCGCGGCGCCGATCTTCGGCGGAGCCCTGTTGACCGCGGCCGCCGGGCAGCTCAAAGGTCCGGATGTACGCGGCCTGATCAAACAGGACCTCGATCTGCTCGATCGGATTCCGCCGGAGCAGACCGAACGCCGGGCCGAGCTGCAACGCACCATCGATGAACGCATCGACGAACTCGTCGCCGGTTTCGATCGCACCAGGGCGTTGCGGGCGGCGGCGCTGTCCTATCGCGGAAATTGGCGCGACATCGTCTTATGTGTGTCGTCGGTGCTGTTCACTTATGTGTGGTGGCACGTCAACCATGATCGCGGCAACTGGTTGCCGATGTTCGTGGTGCTGATCCTGGCCTGTGTGGTGTCGGCGGCCTACGCACTGCGTGGCGCCGCACGGGCCGTGTCGCATTCCTGGCGGGGGCGAAGGTAGGAGGCTGCACATGGCGGACGTCGTCGAGATCCCACGTCGGGGCAATCCTTTTCCGGCGGCCGGCGTGGTCAGGGACCGCAACGGTGTTCCCGGCTACGAGCACCTACCCGCCACCCTGCTGGACATGCTGGCCGAGCAGGTCGACCGGCGGCCCGACGGGGAAGCCGTGGTCGAACTCGGCGGCGGCAGGCTGACCTATCGCCAGTTGTGGCAGCGCGCGGCCAGGGTCGCGGGCGGACTGCGCGCCGACGGACTGACACGCGGTGATCGCGTCGCGCTGCGCTACCCCGCGGGCCTGGACTGGGTGCTGGGGTTCTGGGGCACGCTGATGGCCGGCGGTATCGCGGTAGCCGTCAATACCCGTTCTGCCGCACCGGAAGTCGACTTCGTGCTCGCCGATGCCGGAGTGCGCGTCGACCTCGCGCCCGGCGCCGCGCTGCCCGACGGCCAACCGTACGTGGTGGACGGGCTCGACGCGGCCGACACCGCGGCACTGTTCTACACCTCGGGTACCACCGGCAGCCCCAAGGGGGTGCCCACCACCCACACCGCGTTCCTGACCAACGCGGAGAACATGATGCGCACCATGGGGCAGACCCGCGAACTCGGCGAGGAACTGCGCACTCTCATCTCGGTTCCGCTGTTCCATGTGACCGGCTGCAATTCCCAGTTGCTGGTCGCCGCGTATACCGGCGGTACCGCGGTCATCATGCCGACGCTGGATCTCCCCGAGCTAATCGCAACGCTTCCCGCGCAACGGATTTCGTCGATGGTGACGGTGCCCGCGATCTATTCGCTGATGCTCCGGCGCCCCGAGTTCGGGGCGATCGACGTGAGCGGGGTGCGTTGGGTCGGCTACGGCGGCGCCCCCACCGCGCCGGCGTTGGTGCGTTCGCTGCAGGAGGCGTTCGGCGCAGCGACGGTGTTCAACGGGTACGGGATGACCGAGACCGCGTCGCTGATGACGGTGCTGCCGGATGCCGATGCGGTGCAGCACGCGGATTCGGTCGGCTACGCGGTGCCCTCGGGTGACATCGGCGTCGTCCCGCTCGCCGATGACCCGGCCACCGGAGAGCTGGTGGTGCGCGGCGCAAACGTGATGACCGGCTATTGGAACCGGCCCGACGCCACCGCGGCCACGATCGTCGACGGCTGGTTGCACACCGGGGACGTGGTGCGAGTCGACGAGGCCGGCCGCGTGCACATCATCGACCGGCTCAAGGACATCATCAACCGCGGCGGCGAGAACGTCTCCAGCATCGAGGTGGAGGCGGCGCTGCTGTCGGGACCCGGCGTTGCGGACGCCTGCGTGCTGGCGGTGCCCGACGAGGTGATGGGCGAGAAGGTCGGCGCGGTACTGCTCGCCGATCAGGGCGGGATCGATGTGGCCGCGGTGATCGATCACTGCCGCGGTCAACTCGCGGACTTCAAGGTGCCCCAGTACGTCACCGTGGTCACCGAGGCGTTGCCGCGAACCGCCAGCGGCAAACTGCTCAAAACGACGCTGCGCGAGCAGGTGCGCTGGGGCCCGCCGCTGCGCTGACGCGGAAATGTCGGTGCCTCGCGCTACCTTGCGGACATGGACACGGCCCTGCTGATCCTCCTCACCTCGCTGGTGCTGCTGGCGGTCATCCTTCAGGTGATGTTGCTGGTGCGCCCCGCCGGCGGCGCGCTCGCGCCCGAGCAGCTCGCCGCGCTGCGCGGCGACAGCGAACGGGTGGAACGCACCCTGCGTGAAGAACAACACGCCGGGCGTGCCGAACTCGCGCAGGCATTCCACCAATGGCAGCAGACGCTGCATCGTTTCGGTTCCATGCTGCAGGGCACGCAGGACAAGCTGGGCGACACCCTCGACCGGCAGCTCAAGAATCTGCAGGTGGAGAACACCGCACAACTGGAGAAGATGCGCGCCACCGTCGATGAGAAGCTGCAGGCGACACTGGAAACCCGGCTGGCGCAATCGTTCACGCAGATCTCGGAGCGCCTCGAAGCCGTGCAACGGGGCCTGGGGGAGATGCAGACGCTGGCCACCGGCGTGGGCGATCTGAAGCGAGTGTTGACCAACGTCAAGACCCGCGGCATCTTCGGGGAGACGCAATTGGCCGCGTTACTGGCCGAGACGCTGACGCCCGATCAGTACGCGACCAACGTCGTCACCGTGCCGGGCTCGGCCGCCCGGGTGGAGTTCGCGATCCGGCTGCCGGGGGCCGCCGGTACCGCTGAGGTACTGCTGCCCGTCGACGCCAAGTTCCCGCGTGAGGACTTCGAGCGCCTGCTCGACGCGCAGGAGCACGCCGACGCCCCGGGTGAAGCCGCGGCGCGTCAGGCGTTGATCCGGCGGATCGAGGCCGAAGCCGGCGACATCAGCGACAAGTACCTCGCGCCGCCGCACACCACCGATTTCGCGATTCTGTTCCTGGCCACCGAGAGCCTGTACGCGGAGGTGCTGCGCCAGCCGGGTCTGTTCGAGCGGATCCAGGCCAAATACAACGTCACTCTGGCCGGGCCTACGACGTTGGCCGCCCTGCTCAACAGCCTGCGCATGGGGTTTCGCACCCTCGCGATCGAACAGCGCAGCAGCGAGGTCTGGCAGATCCTCGGCGCGGTCAAGACCGAGTTCGGCAAGTTCGCCGCGGTGCTGGAGAAGACCCGCAAGCAACTCGACACCGCGCGCAACACCATCGACTCGGCCGGCGTGCGGACCCGCGCCATCGAGCGCAAGCTGCGCGGAGTGGAGTCGCTGCCCGAACCCGAGGCCGAAGTCATGCTGGGCGAACTCGGTGCCGGCTTCGAAGAAGTCAGTGAAGTTGACATCGAATTCAGTTAATCTGCCGGGGTGGATGCCGTACCGGTCACCCCGGCCCGCCAGTTGCCGGCGACGGTACGTGGGGCCAAGACCCGGGCGGGGCTGATAGCGGCGGCCCGCAAGGTCTTCGAGCGGGACGGTTATCTCGACGCCAAGCTGACCGAGATCACCACGGCTGCCGGGTGTGCGACCGGTTCGTTCTACACGTACTTCGCCAACAAGGAAGAGATCTTCGCCGCCGTCCTCGAACAGGCGCAGCAGGACATGATGCATCCGGGGATGGGCCGGGTGAGCGATTCCGATGATCCCTATGCCGTGCTCGAGGCGAGCAATCGTGCGTATCTGGAAGCGTATCGGCGTAACGCCCAGCTGATGGGACTGCTGGAACAGGTAGCCCAGATCGATCCCGGCTTCCGGGCTTTTCGGGCGCGTCGCGCCGACGCATTCATTCAACGCAACGCCGCAGGCATCGCCGACCTGCAGCAGCGCGGCATCGCCGCGGCCGACGTCGATCCGCTGCTGGCGTCGCGAGCGCTGTCGGGGATGGTCAGTCGGCTCGCCTACGTCACGTTCGTCGGCGAGGAGGCCGGACTCGGCGCCGGGACCGACTTCGACACCCTGGTCACCACCGTCACCCGGTTGTGGGCCAACGCCCTGCAATTCCGTCCGGTCCATAATTGAACATGAAATCGGATTCAACTAAGGTCGGCTGGGTCGCCAGCTGAGGAACGGGGACGTTGCCCATGAAGGTCGCCGAACGAGTCGCGATCGTCACCGGAGGAGGTAACGGCATCGGTGAGGCGCTCGCCGTAGCGCTGGCCGGTGCCCGAGCAAAAGTGGTGGTCGCCGATCTCGACACCGACGCCGCCGAGGCGGTCACCGACCGGATCAACACCGAGCATCCCGGCGCCGCGGTCGCCTTCGGGGGGGACGTCAGCAACACCGAAACCATCCGGAACCTGATCGCACTGACCGAGGACCGGCACGGCCCGGTCGATCTCTACTTCGCCAACGCCGGCATCACCGGCGTCCCCGGGCTGGCCGACGACGCTGATTGGGACCGGGTCATCGACATCAACCTGCGCTCGCACATCCGTGCCGCACAGCTGTTGATCCCGGACTGGGTGCGCCGCGGCGAAGGGTACTTCGTCTCCACCGCCTCCGCGGCGGGCCTGCTCACCCAACTCGGCGCGGCCGGCTACGCGGTGACCAAACATGCGGCCGTCGGGTTCGCCGAATGGCTCAACATCGCCTACGGCGACCAGGGCGTTCGGGTCAGCTGCCTGTGCCCGATGGGAGTCAACACCAAGCTGCTGTTCGCCGGCGAGGAATCCGGTGACTCACTCGGCGATCTGGCCACCCGCGCGGTTACCACCGCCGGCGAGGTGCTCGAACCCGCCGCGGTCGCCGCCGAAGTACTCGCGGCCATCGACGACGAGCGTTTCCTGATCCTGCCGCACCCGGTGGTCCTGGAGATGTTCCGCAACAAGGCCGCCGACTACGACCGCTGGCTGCGCGGAATGCGCCGCTACCAGCAAGCCCTGCAGACCCCCGAAGTGTCCTAGGTGAGGAGCCCCGATGTCCTTGTTCGAAATATCCGAGCGCGCACAGAAATACCGGTCCGATCTGCTGGAGTTCATGGACGAGCGCGTCTACCCGGCGGAGGCCGTCTATGAGACGCAGATGGCCGAATCCGGCGACCCGCACTTCCAGCCGCCGATTCTGGAGGAGCTGAAGGCCGAGGCGCGCAAACGCGGACTGTGGAACCTTTTTCACCCCCACCCGGAGTGGGGGCCGGGCCTGACCAACTCCGAATATGCGCCGCTGGCCGAGATCATGGGCCGCAGCCCACACCTGGCGCCGGAAGCCTGCAACTGCAACGCCCCCGACACCGGCAACATGGAGGTGCTCACGCTGTTCGGCAGCGACGAGCACAAGGAGCGCTACCTCAAGCCGCTGCTGGAGGGCACCATCCGGTCGGCCTTCGCGATGACCGAGCCGCAGGTGGCCAGCTCCGACGCCACCAACGTGCAACTGGCGATGGTGCGTGACGGCGACGAGTACGTACTCAACGGCCGGAAGTGGTTCGCCTCCAACGCCTTGCACCAGAACTGCAAGGTGATGATCGTGATGGGCAAGACCGATCCGAACACCGCCACCCACCGCCAGCAGTCGATGATGGTCGTCCCCATCGACGCGCCGGGGGTGACCATCATGCGCGGGCTGCCGGTCTTCGGCTACCAGGACCGGGAAGGCCACGCCGAGATCGATTTCAAAGACGTCCGGGTACCGGCCAAAGACGTGCTCAAGGGCGAGGGGGAGGGGTTCGCGATCGCCCAGGCCCGGCTCGGCCCGGGCCGGATCCACCACTGCATGCGGGCCATCGGCATGGCCGAGCGGGCCCTGGAGTTGCTGTGTCGGCGTGCGCAGTCACGGGTCGCCTTCGGCAGGCCGGTCGCCGACAACGCCAACATCCGCGACTGGATCGCCGAGGCACGCATCGACATCGAGATGATCCGGCTGCTGACGCTCAAGACCGCCTACCTGATGGACACCGTCGGCAACAAGGAAGCCCAGGTCGAGATCGCGGCCATCAAGGTCGCCGCCCCCAACATCGCGCTCAAGATCGTCGACCGGGCCATTCAGGTGCACGGCGGTGGCGGTGTCACCGAAGACTTCCCGCTGGCCGGTTTCTGGGCACACCTGCGTACGCTGCGGCTCGCCGACGGCCCCGACGAGGTGCACAAGCGGGCCATCGCCCGCACCGAGCTGCGCAAGTATCGCGAGGACGCCCGATGAGCGCACCGGACATGCAGGGCCGCACCGCCGTTATCACCGGCGGATCGCGCGGAATCGGGCTGGCGATCGGACAGCGGCTGGCCGCGGCGGGCGCCAACGTGGTGCTGACCTCCCGCGACCAGGACAGTGCCGACGCGGCGGCGGCCCAGATCGACGGCAATGCGATCGGCGTCGCCGCGCACGTCGCCGAAGACGCTGCCGCGCAACGCTGTATCGACCTCACCCTGGAGAAATTCGGCAGCGTCGACATCCTGGTCAACAACGCCGGCACCAATCCGGCGTTCGGGCCGCTGATCGATCAGGACCACGCCCGGTTCGCCAAGATCTTCGACGTCAACCTGTGGGGCCCGTTGATGTGGACGTCGTGTGCGGTCAAGGCCTGGATGGGTGCGCACGGCGGGGTGGTGGTGAACACCGCATCGATCGGCGGGCTCAGCCACGCACCGCTGATGGGCATGTACAACGCCACCAAGGCCGCACTCATCCACGTCACCAAGCAACTCGCGCTGGAACTGTCACCCGGGATCCGGGTCAACGCCATCTGCCCCGGGGTGGTGCGCACCAAACTGGCCGAGGTGCTGTGGAAGGAACACGAACAGGGACTGTCGAGTGCCATCCCGTTGGGTCGCATCGGTGAACCCGTCGACGTGGCCGACGCGGTGCTGTTCCTGGCCTCGGATGCGGCGAGCTGGATCACCGGTCAGACCCTGGTGATGGACGGCGGCCAGATCCTCGGTGACGCAACCGGATACCGGGCGGTCTTCGGTGGCTGACCAACCGCTGGGGATCGACCCGGAGGCGGTGACGACGTGGATCGCCGGATTGGGGCTGTCCGACGGTGCTCCGTTGAGTTTCGAGCGGATCGGGATCGGACAGTCCAACCTGACCTACCGGGTCTCCGACGAGCGGGGCAACAGCTGGGTGCTGCGTCGGCCACCGTTGGGCACCCTGCTGGCCTCGGCCCACGATGTCGCCCGGGAGGCGCGGATCCTGTCGGCGTTGGGCGACACCGACGTCCCCACGCCGCAGGTGTACGGACTGACCCGGGACCACGAAGGAACCCCGCTGCTGCTGATGGAGTTCGTCGACGGGGTGGTGGCCGACCGGATGTCGGTGGCGCAGGAACTGACACCGCAACGGCGCCGGCAGATCGGGCTGTCCATGCCCAAGACGCTGGCCAAGATTCACGCCGTCGACATCACCGCGGTCGGTCTCGACGATCTGGCCAGCCACAATCCCTATGCCCAACGTCAGCTCAAGCGCTGGTCCGGCCAGTGGGAGAAATCCAAGACCCGTGAACTCCCCGCACTCGACGACCTGACCGGTCGCCTGACCGCCGCCATCCCACCGCAGCAGGAGCTGACCCTGGTGCACGGCGACTTCCACCTGCGCAACGTGATCACCGCACCGGACAACGGCGAGGTTATCGCGGTGCTGGACTGGGAACTGTCCACCCTCGGCGATCCGCTGGCCGACATGGGCAGCCTGCTCGCCTACTGGCCCGAGGTCGGCGAGGAGAACATCGCCGGCGAGTTCGTCATCAGCACCCTGGACGGATTCCCGAACCGCGCCGAACTGGCCCGGGCATATCTGGAGGAGACCGGTCGCGACGCGGCGACACTGCAGTACTGGCACGCGCTCGGGCTGTGGAAGGTGGCGATCATCGCCGAGGGTATTGTCCGGCGCGTGCTGGACAACCCTGCGAACAAGGCCGCCGCGGGCACCCCGATCACCGCGTGGATCGACGCACTGGTGGACAAGGCCCGCGAAGTCGCCGACGAGGCCGGAATTTGAGTCAGGTGGTCGCCGCCGCTGCGGAGACGCCTGCGGACCCGGCCGGCGGGGTGCCGAGACACCGGATCGCGCTGGCGTCGATGATCGGCACCACGATCGAGTTCTACGACTTCTACATCTACGCCGCCGCGGCGGTCACCGTCTTCCCGCACCTGTTCTTTCCGCGGGGAAACCCGGCGGCCGCGCTGCTGGCGTCGTTGGCCACGTTCGGCCTGGCGTTCGCGGCCCGGCCCCTGGGGTCGATCCTGTTCGGCCACTTCGGCGATCGGCTGGGCCGCAAGTCCACCCTGGTCGCCTCCCTGCTGCTGATGGGGGTGGCGACCTTCCTGATCGGCGTGCTGCCCACCTACCAGCAGGTGGGCCTGCTCGCGCCGATACTGCTGGCTGTGCTGCGGTTCTGCCAGGGACTGGCGCTCGGCGGTGAATGGAGCGGTGCTGCGCTGCTGGCCACCGAGACCGCCCGGCCCGGTCGGCGCGCCACGGCGGGGATCTGGCCGCAGTTGGGTGCGCCCGCGGGCTACCTGTTCGCCACCCTGATATTCCTGGTCCTGCTCCGCGGGCAGGGACCGGTCACCGCCGGCGACGACGGCTACGGCACGTTCCTCACCTGGGGGTGGCGGATCCCTTTCCTGCTCAGTGCGGTGATGGTGGTCGTCGGCCTGTATGTGCGGCTGCGGCTGGCCGAAACCCCGGTTTTCGCCCAGGCGGTCGCCGGAGGTAAGCGGGTCAACGCGCCGATCGCGGAGCTGCTGCGGGGCAGCTGGCGCCAGCTGATCATCGGCACACTGGTGATGGTGGTGGCCTACACGATCTTCTACATCGTGACGACCTGGAGCCTGAGCTACTGCACCGCCGAACGATCACCCGACGGCACCGGCCTGGGCTACGGCTATGCCGAGTTCCTCGGACTGCAACTGATCGCGGTGCTGTTCTTCATCGCCATGCTGCCGATCGTGGGAACCCTGGCCGACCGGTTGGGCCGGCGCCCGCTGCTGCTGTCCTTCACGGCCGCGATCATGGTGTACGGAACCACTTTCGGTGTGTTCCTGAACCCGACCGCCTCGACCGGGACGATGCTCGCCTTCCTGATCATCGGAATGACGTTGATGGGCTTGGTGTTCGGCCCGATGAGCGCGGTACTCCCGGAGCTGTTCCCGACCAATGTTCGCTACACCGGCTCGGGGGTCGCCTACAACGCGGCCAGCATCCTGGGTGCGGCGGTGGCACCGTTCATCACCACGTGGCTGGTCGCCAGCCACGGGGTGACGTGGGTGGGCGGTTATCTATCGATCGTCGCGGCGTGCTCGTTCGTGGCGCTGCTGGTGATGCGCGAGACCCGCGACACCGAACTGGTGGATCTCTAGCCCGATATCGACCCGCCGAGCGCACCGGCGAACACGTCGCGCAAGGCCGTCCAATGCCGAGCAGCGGCGTCGGCGTCATAGGGCACGTTGTCGGGAACGGCGAAGCCATGCGCGGCCGGATAGAACTCGACGGTGTGTGTCACGCCGGCGGCGCTCAGCGCCGCGTCGAGGGTCTCGGCGTGCGCGGCCGTGAACGATGCGTCATCGGTCGCGCCGGCGACATAGACGGTGCCGGTCATCCGGTCGGCCAGCAGATGCGGGCTGTCGGCGTCATCGGTGACTAGCCCGCCACCGTGGAACGACGCCGCCGCGGCCACCCGGTCGGGCAGACGTCCGGCCAACACCACCGAGGTACGTCCACCCATGCAGTAGCCGCACACCCCGAAGGAGTCCCCGCGCACTTCGGGCCGGCCCGCGAGGTAGTCGAAGAATGCGGTCGCGTCGGTCGTCATCCGGTCGAACGTCACGCTGTGCAGCATCGAGAACAGCCGGCCGCGCTCCTTGGCGTCGCCGAACACCGTCCCCATGTCGAACGGCGCCCAGTCGCCGTGCCGGTAATACATGTCGGGCAACAGCACGGTGTAGCCGAAGCCGGCCAGGTGGCTGGCCATCTCGTCGAAGGTCGCGCGCACCCCGCCGGCGTCGGGATACATCACCACGGCGGGCCACGGCCCGGCTCCCTCCGGGGTGAACAGGCGAACGGGGCAGTCGCCGTCGGGTGTGGAGACGGTGTCGGTGATCATCGGCATGGTCTCCGTTGTACCCCGCGCGCGTGGACGTAAGCTGCAGACGTGCCGATCGCCACTCCCTATGAGGATCTGCTTCGGTTCGTGCTGGAGAAGGGCACCCCGAAGGCCGACCGCACCGGAACCGGTACCCGCAGCGTGTTCGGTCACCAACTGCGCTACGACTTAGCCGCCGGGTTCCCGCTGATCACCACCAAGAAAGTGCACGTCAAATCGGTGATCTACGAACTGCTGTGGTTTTTGCGCGGCGACTCCAACATCGCGTGGCTGCACGAGCACGGTGTCACCATCTGGGACGAATGGGCTGCCGCGGACGGCGATCTCGGCCCGGTCTACGGCGTGCAGTGGCGGTCCTGGCCGACCCCGTCGGGCGAGCACGTCGACCAGATCACCGCGGCGGTGGACCTATTGCGCACCGACCCGGACTCGCGCCGCATCATCGTCTCGGCCTGGAACGTCGGCGAACTGCCCAAGATGGCCCTTGCGCCGTGCCACGCCCTGTTCCAGTTTTATGTGGCCGACGGGAAACTGTCCTGCCAGCTCTATCAGCGCAGCGCCGACCTGTTCCTCGGTGTGCCCTTCAACATCGCCAGCTACGCGCTGCTGACCCACATGATGGCCGATCAGGCCGGACTCGAGGTCGGCGAGTTCGTCTGGACCGGCGGTGACTGCCACATCTACGACAACCATGTCGAGCAGGTGCGCGAACAGTTGTCCCGAGACCCTCGGGAATACCCGAAACTTCGGCTAGCACAACGTAATTCGATCTTCGATTACACCTATGAAGACATCGAGATCTGCGACTATGATCCGCATCCGGCGATCAAGGCGCCCGTGGCGGTATGAGCGTAGCCGGCAGGGTCGGACTGATCTGGGCGCAATCGGTCTCCGGGGTGATCGGCCGGGACGGCGGAATCCCGTGGCGGCTGCCCGAGGACCAGGCGCGGTTCAAAGCGCTCACCGTGGGCCATCCGGTGGTGATGGGACGGCTCACCTGGGAGTCGCTGCCGGCCGCGGTACGCCCACTGCCGGGGCGCCCCAACGTGGTGGTGACCCGGCAGGCGGATTACCGCGCAGACGGCGCCCGGGTGGTGGCGTCCCTGGATGCCGCACTGACCGACGCCGAGACCTGGGTGATCGGCGGCGCCGAGATCTACGCGCTGGCCCTGCCCCGAGCCAACCGCTGCGAAGTCACCGAGATCGACGTGGACCTGGTGCCCCGGGACGGCGACGCGCTTGCCCCCGCGCTGGACCACCACTGGTCGGTGGTGAAAGGCGAGTGGCTCACCGGCGCCGGCGGTCTGCGCTACCGGTTCTGCAGCTACCACCGGTAATGCCGTCGCTGAGTGCGGCGCAGGCCCGCCGAATCGCCGTGGCCGCACAGGGATTCGGCACTCCCAAACCGCGTTCCGCCGTCACCCGCGCGCACCTGAAGCGACTGCTGTCGCGAATCCAGGTGCTGCAACTGGATTCGGTCTCGGTGGCCGTGCGCGCCCACTACGCGCCGGTGTTCAGCCGTCTCGGTCCCTACGACCGCGCTGTGCTGGATGCCGCCGCATGGAGCCACAGCGCCCGCTCACCGCGACTGCTGGTCGAGTACTGGGCGCACGAGGCGGCGCTGATGGCCGTAGACGACTGGCCGCTGATGCGCTGGCGGATGCGGCAGTGGCCGCACGGCCGATGGGGATCGCACATCGTGCGGGCCAACCCGCGATTGGTCGACGACGTCACCGCCGCGGTTGCCGAACTCGGCCCGGCGACCGCCGGCCAGATCGAAGCACACCTGGCCGCCGCATCCGGGCGGGCGGGCAAGGGGCCCTGGTGGAATCGCAGCGACACCAAATGGGTGGCCGAGGCACTGTTCGCGTCCGGGGTACTGACCACCGCGACCCGGGTCGGATTCGCCCGGCACTACGACCTGGTGGAGAACGTGCTGCCGGCGCGGGTACTGGCCACCGACATCGATGACGACGAGGCGATCCGGGAACTGCTACGCCGCGCCGCGACAGCGCTGGGCGTGGGCACCGAAGCCGATCTACGCGACTATTTCCGGCTGTCGCCCGCCCAGACGAAACCGGCGATCGCGCACCTGGTGGCATCCGGCGAACTGGAGAAGGTGACCGTCGCCGGCTGGGATGCCGACGCATATCTGCTTGCCGGACAAGCGATTCCGCGGATGGATCGGGGTACCGCGCTGCTGTGCCCGTTCGACCCGTTGATCTTCTTCCGGCCGCGGGTGCAGCGACTGTTCGACTTCCACTACCGCATCGAGATCTACACCCCGGCGCCCAAACGGCAGTACGGCTACTACGTCTGGCCGTTCCTGCTGGACGGGGAACTTGTGGCCCGGGTGGACCTCAAAGCCGACCGACCGCACGACGCACTGCACGTCGTCGGGGCGTTCATCGAGCCCGGCCGGTCACCGGATCGGGTCGCGCCGGCGCTGGCCGCCGAGTTGACCGCGATGGCGTCCTGGCTGCAGTTGAGCCGGGTCACGGTGGGGGAGCGCGGTGACCTGGCGGGCAGGCTACGAGCGGCCTGCCGGGATCAACCGATCCGGTAGTCGCTCAACGGGAATTCGCTGGCCTCTTTGATCGCCGTCTCGGTCGACGTCGGCCGCAGCAGCGCGGGATCCCCGTTGGGGCTGAAGTAGTAGGAGTGCGCGCTGGCGCAGTTGCCCTGGGTGAACACCGACTCGCCGAGCAGTTCGGTCATCCGGTCCAAAAACGCGGTGTTGGCCTCTTCGGTGACCTCGAACGTCGTTGCCCCACGCCGCTTGACCTCGGAGAAGAGTCGATCCATCAATCGCATCTGGTACTCCATGGTGTTGAAGAAGTTCAACCCCAGGAACGCATACGGACCGGCCAGGCTCAGGTAGTTCGGGAAGTAGGGCATCGACACACCCTGGTAGGACTGGAACCGGGTTTCGCGCCACCACTTCCCGAGGTCGCGGCCATCGCGGCCGATCACCTCGATCGCGGGGAAGTTGGCCTCCCACAGGTCGAACCCGGTCGCCAGCACCAGCGTGTCGATCTCGACCTTGCCGCCGTCCCTGCCGACGATCCCGTCGGCCTCGATGTGGTCGATACCGGCATCCTGCAGATGCACATTGGGCCGGGTGAACGCCTGGTAGTAGCCGTTGGAGAACGTCGGCCGCTTGCAACCGAAGTCGTAGTCCGGGGTCAGCCGGCGGCGCAGGTCCTTGTCCCGGATGACCAGGAACCGGTTGATCTTGGCCAGGTCTCCGGCCGCGATGTTGAACCGGCCACGAAACATCGAGTAGTGGCGGACCCCGATGGAGACCATCACCTCGTAGACCGAGTCGGTCAGCCAGCGGAAGACCCGCTGCGTCACCGGGAACCGGGCGAACATCCGCTTGGCCCACGGCGCGAACCGCAGGTCGATCTTGGGCACCACCCAGATCGGGGTGCGCTGGTAGACGGTCAGGTCCGCGGCGGTCTTGGCCAGTTCGGGGATCAACTGGACCGCGGTGGCCCCGGTGCCGATCACCGCGATGCGCTCACCGGCCGGGTTGTAGTCGTCGTCCCACGCGGTGGTGTGGATGACCTTGCCGCCGAAGGAGTCGATACCGGCGATGTCGGGGACGCGCGGTTGCGACAGGAAACCGGTGGCGGTGATCAGATACCGCGTGCTGATGATCTCGCCGCCGGCCAGGTTGACCCGCCACAGTGCGGCTTCCTCGTCCCAGCGGGCGCCCTCGACCACCGTGTTGTAGCGGATGTGCCGCAATACGTCGTACTTGGCGGCCACGTCGTCGGCGTACTTCTTGATCTCCGGGCCGGGGCTGAACATCCGTGACCAGTTCGGGTTGGGCTCGAAGAAGTAGGAATAGGTGGTGGTCGGAACGTCGACCGCCAGCCCCGGGTAGTGGTTGACATACCAGGTGCCGCCCAGGTCGTCCTCGCGTTCGAGGATGACGAAGTCGTCCATACCGAGGCGTTTGAGCTGGATCGCGGCACCGATGCCCGCGAACCCGGCGCCGACGATAAGCGCTTCGACCTGCTGCGTTGTCATGCGCCGATTTTATCCCAGCGCAGCGAGCGCGCCGTGTCCGTCGCGGTCGGACACACCTTAAGGTGAATGCCGTGGCTGAGACGACGCCGCTGTGCGTACAACTGATTGCCAAGACCGAGTTCACTCCGCCGCCGGACGTGGCGTGGAGCACCGACGCGGACGGCGGGCAGGCGCTGGTGGAGTTCGCCGGCCGGGCCTGCTACCAGAGCTGGTCCAAACCCAACCCCAAGACCGCCACCAACGCCGGATACCTGCAGCACATCATCGACGTCGGGCACTTCTCGGTGCTCGAGCACGCCAGCGTGACCTTCTACATCACCGGAATCTCCCGGTCGGCCACCCATGAGCTGATCCGGCACCGGCACCTGTCGTTCTCCCAGCTCTCGCAGCGCTACGTTCCGGAATCGGACTCGCGGATCGTGGTACCGCCCGGGATGGCCGACGATCCGGAACTGCAGCAGATCCTGATCGACGCCGCCGACGCCAGCCGGGCCGCCTACACCGAGTTGCTGGCTCGCCTGGAGGCGAAGTTCATCGCCGATCAGCCCGGCGAGAAGATGGCGCTGCTGCGGCGGAAGCAGGCCCGCCAGGCCGCCCGTGCCGTGCTGCCCAACGCCACCGAGACCCGCATCGTGGTGACCGGCAACTATCGGGCGTGGCGGCATTTCATCGCGATGCGTGCCAGCGAACATGCCGATGTCGAGATCCGCGGGCTGGCCATCGAGTGTCTGCGCCGGCTCACCGAGGTGGCGCCGGCCGCGTTCGGCGACTTTCAGATCAGCATGCTGGCCGACGGCACCGAGGTCGCGACCAGTCCGCTCGCCACCGAGGTCTGAGCAACTCGGTGGGCCAGGTAATCTTGGGGCCGTGAGCAGCAGCGGATTCGACGCCAAGGCGCAGCTGGGCACCGTCATTACCGCGATGGTGACCCCGTTCGGCGCCGACGGTTCGGTGGACACCGACGCCGCGGTACGCCTGGCGAACCGCCTCGTCGACGCCGGTTGTGACGGTTTGGTGGTCTCCGGGACCACCGGTGAGTCACCGACCACCGCGGACTACGAGAAGCTGACCCTGCTGCGGGCGGTGGTGGAAGCGGTCGGTGACCGGGCTCGGGTCATCGCCGGAGCCGGCAGCAACGACACCGAACACAGCGTCCGCCTGGCCGAGGCCTGCGCCGGGGTCGGCGCACACGGACTGCTGGTGGTCACCCCGTACTACTCGCGGCCGTCGCAGGCCGGATTGCGGGCGCACTTCACCGCCGTCGCCGACGCCAGTGCGCTGCCGGTGATGCTCTACGACATTCCGGCCCGCTCGGTGGTGCCGATCGCTCCGGACACCATCTTCGAACTGGCCGAACACCCCAACATCGTCGCGATCAAGGACGCCAAGGGCGACCTGCACGCCGGCGCGCAGATCATGGCCGAGACCGACCTGGCCTACTACTCCGGCGACGACGCACTCAACCTGCCCTGGCTGGCGATGGGCGCCACCGGATTCGTCAGCGTCATCGGGCACTTCGCCGCCGGCCAATTGCGCGACATGCTGGCCGCTTTCGAATCCGGTGACGTCGAGACCGCCCGCAAGATCAACGTCTCGATCGCGCCGCTGTCCAACGCGATGGGCCGGGTCGGCGGGGTGTCGTTCGTCAAGGCCGGTCTGCGGCTGCAGGGCTTCGACGTGGGCGACCCGCGGTTGCCGATGGTCCCGGCGTCGGCCGCCGAGGTCGACGAACTGGCCATCGACATGCGCGCCGCGTCCGTTCTCGGGTGAGGGCACGGGTGACTGACGATCTGACTCCGCCGGGCCCGCTGACCGAAGGCGGGCTGCGGGTGACGGCACTCGGCGGGATCAGCGAAATCGGCCGCAACATGACCGTTTTCGAGCATCTCGGCCGATTGCTGATCATCGACTGTGGTGTGTTGTTCCCGGGACACGACGAGCCCGGCGTGGACCTGATCCTGCCGGACATCCGGCACATCGCCGACCGGCTCGACGACGTCGAGGCGCTGGTGCTCACCCACGCCCACGAGGACCACATCGGGGCCATCCCGTTCCTGCTCAAACTGCGGGGCGACATTCCGGTGGTCGGTTCGAAGTTCACCCTGGCCCTGGTGGCCGCCAAATGCCGCGAGCACCGGATCAAGCCGGTCTTCGTCCAGGTGGCCGAAGGCCAGCGCAGCACGCACGGGGTCTTCGAATGCGAATACTTCGCGGTGAACCACTCGATCCCGGATGCGCTCGCGATCGCGGTGCACACCGGCGCGGGCACCGTGCTGCACACCGGCGACATCAAACTCGACCAGTTGCCGCCGGACGGCAGGCCCACCGACCTGCCCGGCATGTCCCGACTCGGCGACCGCGGCGTGGACCTGTTGCTGTGCGACTCGACCAACTCCGAGATCCCCGGCGTCGGCCCCAGTGAGAGCGAGGTGGGGCCCACCCTGCACCGGTTGATCCGCGGCGCCGAGGGGCGGGTCATCGTGGCCTGTTTCGCCTCCAACGTCGACCGGGTGCAGCAGATCATCGATGCCGCGGTATCGCAGGGGCGGCGGGTGGCCTTCGTCGGTCGATCCATGGTCCGCAACATGGGGATCGCCAAGGACCTGGGGTTCCTGCGGGTCACCGACCGTGACGTGGTCGATATCGGCGCGGCCGAAGAGATGCCGCCCGAGAAGGTGGTGCTGATCACCACCGGGACGCAGGGCGAGCCGATGGCGGCGCTGTCGCGGATGTCCCGCGGCGAGCACCGATCGATCACCCTGACCGCCGGTGACCTGGTGGTGCTGTCGTCGTCGTTGATCCCCGGCAACGAAGAGGCCGTGTTCGGCGTGATGGATGCCCTGGCCAAGATCGGTGCCCGGGTGGTCACCAACGCCGCGGCCCGCGTGCACGTCTCCGGGCACGCCTACGCCGGCGAACTGCTGTTCCTCTACAACGGGATCCGGCCCCGCAACGTGATGCCGGTGCACGGCACCTGGCGGATGCTGCGGGCCAACGCGGCGCTGGCGATGCGCACCGGCGTGGCCGAGGAGAACATCGTGCTGGCCGAGAACGGTGTCAGCGTCGATCTGGTCGCCGGGCAGGCCCGTATCGCCGGGGCGGTGCCGGTCGGCAAGATGTTCGTCGACGGACTGGTCGACGGTGACGTCGGGGATGCGACGCTGGGGGAGCGGCTGATCCTGTCCAACGGATTCGTCGCGGTGACGGTGGTGCTGCGCCGCGGGACCGGCAAACCGGTGGCCCCGCCGCACCTGCACTCGCGGGGCTTCTCCGAAGACCCCAAGGCGCTGCAGCCCGTCGCCCGCAAGGTCGAAGCCGAACTGGAATCCCTTGCCGTCGACCAGATCACCGATCCGGTCCGGATCGCGCAGGCGGTGCGGCGGACCGTCGGTAAATGGGTCGGCGAGGTCTACCGGCGCCAGCCGATGATCGTGCCGACGGTGATCGAGGTCTAGCTACACCTTGTTGAGGAAGCCCGCGTCGATGGGCAGGGTGATGCCGGTGAGGTAGCGGGCTGCGTCCGATACCAGCCAGGCCACCGCGTTGGCGACGTCCTCGGGCTCCAGCACCGCGACCGGCAGCGCATTGCTCATGTCCGGGACCGAACCCGTCTGGGCGACCAGTTGCGCGAGCCACCCCCGGATGTAGTCGTTGTTGATCATCGGTGTGTCGACACCGACCGGGTGCACCGAGTTCACCCGAATGCTGTGCTGGGCCAGCAGGTTGGCGTAGACCCGCATCAGCCCGACCAGTCCGTGCTTGGACGCCGTGTAGCCGATGGCACCCGAGTCGTGGCTGCCGATGCCGGCCAGGCCCGCGGCCGAACTGATCAGCACGATCGACCCGCCGTCGCCCTGCTCGATCATCGTCGGGATGACCGCCTCGATGGTGTGGTAGGCGCCGGTCAGGTTGACGTCGATGACGTCGCGCCAGCCGTCGGCCGCGGCCATCGGGGCGATTCCGGCATTGGCCACCACGATGTCGAGGCGGCCCAGCTCGTCGAGTCCGGCCTGCAGTGCGGTCGCAAGGGCATCCTGGTCACGGACGTCGGCCTGCCGGGCCACGATGCGTGCCCCGGTGTCCTCGACCAGCTTGACGGTGGCCGCCAGGTCATCGGGGTCCGCCAGCGGATAGGGCACGCTGGCGATCTGCTCGCAGAAGTCGACGGCGATGATGTCCGCGCCGTCGGCGGCCAACCGCAGGGCGTGGGCGCGGCCCTGCCCGCGGGCCGCCCCGGTGATCAGCGCGACCTTCCCCCGTAGGGCTTTGCTCGATGGCCGGTCCGTCACGACCGCAGCACACCCTTGGCGGCGTCGCCGGCCGGAAGCGGCTGCAGCATCTTGATGTCGGGGGCGCCGTCGAGGTGCTCGGACAGGCCGGCGAAGAGCGCACCGACCGCGGGTGCCGTCGAGTGCGCCTGCAGGGCCTCGGTGTCGGCCCACTGCTCGATGAACACGAACGCGCCGTCGGACTCGTGCAGGGAGTACAGCTGGCAACCCGGTTCCTGGTGTACCTGGGCCACCGCCTTGGTGCAGATGTCGCGGACCGTGTCGACCGATTCCGGCTTGACGGTGAAGGTGGCGATGACGACCACGGGCATGTGCGGCTCCTGGGTAGACGGGGGTGAGAACGCGGTTCTCGGGTCACCCTACCCAGCTCTGAGCCGGATGAACGGCGAACCGATCGGTAGGGGCCAGTGTGGCTTAAGATACGGATGAGGCAATTGCGACTAGGCTGGCCACCATGGCGAGTAAGACGGCTAGTAAGACTCCCGCGCGTTCTGGAACCCGAAACACCAGGTCAAAGGCCAGTAGCCGGGGTGGAACGCGGTCGGCGGCGTCCCGGCCGGCGGCGAAGCCCCGCCGCGCCACGCGGCAACACTCGCGGCCGGTGGCGCTCGGCATGGCATGCGGACGTCTTGCCCGCGCGACCTGGCTGATGGTGGCCAAAGGCGCCGGCGGCGCGGCCCGGTCGGTGGGCCGTGCACACGACATCGACCCCGGGCATCGCCGCGACGGCATCGCGCTGGCACTGCTGGGCCTGGCGATGGTGACGGTCGCCAGCTGCTGGCTGGACGCTGCCCGGCCGGTCGGCGCCTGGATCGATACCGGTCTGCGCAGCGTGATCGGCGGGGCCGTGGTGCTGCTTCCGGTCTTCGCCGCCGTCGGTGGAGTGCTGCTGATGCGCACCGAACCGGATCCGGAGAACCGGCCCCGGCTGATCCTGGGATCGGCGATGGTCGCACTGCCGATCCTGGGCCTGTGGCACCTGTGGTCCGGCTCGCCGCAGAGCCCCGAGGGCCGTCTGCACGGCGCCGGTTTCGTCGGCTTTGTGATGGGTGGACCGCTCGCCGATGGGCTGACGCCGTGGATCGCCGCACCGCTGCTGTGCATCGGCGTGTTGTTCGGGGTGCTGCTGTTGACCGGCACCACGCTGCGCGAGGCACCCGAGGCGCTACGCGCCATGTTCCGCGGCTATGACGAGGACGACTACTACGACGGCGATTACGACGACTTCGACGAGCACGCCGACGACCTCGGCTACGACGGGGTCGACTACGACGACGGCTACGACGCCCCCGAACCGGTCCCGACCCGGGCCCGCGGCGCCGGCCGGGCCAGCCGGTTCGCCGCCGAACCCGAACCCGAGGCCGCCGACGACGTCCCGGACTGGCAATCGCGCACTCCGCTGGACAACTATCCGCTCGACGAAGCCCCCGCGGACCCGCCGCCCGCCAAGCCGGCCCGGCGCAAGGCGCCCAAGGAGCCCAAGCCGGCCAAGCCCGCCGGTCAGGACGCCACCGTCGTCATCGACCGGGTGGTGGAAGGCCCCTATACCCTGCCGGCGCTGAGCCTGCTGGTCGCCGGGGATCCGCCGAAGCAACGTACCGTCGCCAACGAGCAGATGTCCGATGCCATCACCTCGGTGCTCGACCAGTTCAAGGTCGACGCCGCCGTCACCGGCTGCACCCGCGGTCCCACCGTCACCCGCTACGAGGTGGAGCTGGGCCCGGGGGTCAAGGTCGAGAAGATCACCGCCCTGCAGCGCAACATCGCCTACGCGGTGGCCACCGAGAGCGTCCGGATGCTCGCGCCCATCCCCGGCAAATCCGCCGTCGGCATCGAGGTGCCCAACTCCGACCGCGAGCTGGTGCGGCTCGCCGACGTGCTGACCGCGCCGTCCACCCGCGGTGACCACCACCCGCTGGTGATCGGCCTGGGCAAGGACATCGAGGGCGACTTCATCTGCGCGAACCTGGCCAAGATGCCGCACCTTCTGGTGGCCGGCTCCACCGGTTCGGGCAAGTCCAGCTTCGTCAACTCGATGCTGGTGTCACTGCTGGCGCGCGCCACCCCGGAGGAGGTCAGGATGATCCTGATCGACCCGAAGATGGTGGAACTCACGCCGTATGAAGGCATTCCGCACCTGATTACCCCGATCATCACCGAGCCGAAGAAGGCCGCCGCGGCGCTGGCCTGGTTGGTGGAGGAGATGGAGCAGCGCTACCAGGACATGAAGGCGTCCCGGGTGCGTCACATCAACGACTTCAACGACAAGGTGCGCTCCGGGGAGATCACCACACCACTGGGCAGCGAACGGGCCTACCGGCCCTATCCCTACATCCTCGCGGTCGTCGACGAACTCGCCGACCTGATGATGACCGCGCCGCGGGACGTCGAAGAGGCCATCGTCCGGATCACCCAGAAGGCCCGGGCCGCCGGCATCCATCTGGTGCTGGCCACCCAGCGGCCCTCGGTGGACGTCGTCACCGGCCTGATCAAGACCAACGTGCCGTCCCGGCTGGCGTTCGCGACCTCGTCGCTGACCGACTCGCGAGTCATCCTGGATCAGCCGGGCGCGGAGAAGCTGATCGGTATGGGCGACGGACTGTTCCTGCCGATGGGCGCCAACAAGCCGATCCGGCTGCAGGGCGCGTTCATCTCCGACGAAGAGATCCAGGCCGTCGTCAGCGCCTGCAAGGAACAGGCCGAACCGGAGTACACCGAGGGTGTCACCGCGGTGAAGACGGGCGGTGACCGCGCCGACGTCGACCCCGATATCGGCGACGACATGGAGGTGTTCCTGCAGGCCGTCGAACTGGTGGTGTCCAGCCAGTTCGGGTCCACCTCGATGCTGCAGCGCAAGCTGCGGGTGGGCTTCGCCAAAGCAGGCCGGCTGATGGACCTGATGGAGACCCGCAGCATCGTGGGGCCCTCGGAGGGGTCCAAGGCACGCCAGGTGCTGGTCAAGCCCGACGAGCTGGCCGCGACCCTGATGGCCATCCGCGGCGGCGGCGAACCGGATACCAGCGACACCGAAGACTTCTAGCCGCCGTCACCGGAGTCCGCTGAAGAACCGGCGGCTACGGCGTGCCGCCCGCCCCGCCGGGGCCGCCCGAGCCACCAATGGAGCCGGTGGGGCCAGTGCCAAGTGTGCCGAGTTCGCCCGGGTTACCTGCGGCAATGGAATCGCCGCCGTCGCCCCCATTGCCTCCGTTGCCGCCGCTGCCGGTGTCGCCGTTGCCGCCGCTGCCGCCGTCGCCCCCATTTCCGCCCGTAGAGGTGTTGCTGGAACCGCCGTTGCCGCCATTGCCGCCGTCGCCACCGGTGAAGGAAGCCACGGCATCGCCGCCGTTTCCGCCAGCACCGCCGTCGCCGCCGGTGCCGGTGTCGCTGGTGCCGCCGTTGCCTCCGTTTCCGCCGTTTCCGCCGGCACCGCCGCTGGGATTCGCGTTGCCGCCGTCGCCGCCGTGTCCACCATTACTACTGTTGCTGTCGCCACCGGTACCGCCCGAGCCGCCCCAGCCGCCGGTGCCGCCGGCACCGCCGCGACCACCGCTACCGATGTTGCTGTTGCCGCCGTGGCCGCCGTGGCCGCCGCTGCCGCTGTTGCCGCCGTGGCCGCCGTTGCCGCCGTCACCGCCGAGACCGGCGTCGCTGTCCCCACCGTTTCCACCCCGGCCGCCGGCGACGCCACCGTCGCCGCCGTCGCCGCCGCTGCCAGCGTTGCCGGTGTTGCTGGCGCCGCCGTTGCCACCGCGGCCGCCCCAGAGGTAGCCGATGCCGCCGCCGCCTCCATTGCCGCCGTCGCCGGTGTTGCTGGTGCCGCCGTCGCCGCCGTTGCCTCCGGTAGAGGCGCTGCCACCGCCGCCGTTGCCGCCGTTGCCCCCGATGCGGGTGTTGCTGGTGCCGCCATTGCCGCCGTTGCCGCCGTTGCCGCCGTCGCCGCCGTCGCCGCCGTTGCCGCCGTTGCCGGTGCCGCTGTTCCCGCCGCTTCCGCCGCCGCCGCCGCTGTTCCCTCCGCTTCCGCCGTTTCCGCCGTCGCCTCCGTTGCCATCGTTGCCGGTAGTGCTGCTCCCGCCATGGCCTCCGGTACCGCCGTCGCCGCCGTTGCCGCTGGCGCTGGCGCTGTCGCCGCCGTTCCCGCCGTTTCCGCCGTCGCCACCGCCAATGTGGCCGCTTCCGCCGGCACCGCCGCTTCCGCCATCGTGGCCTGCGCGGCTATTGCCGCCGTTGCCGCCGTTGCCGCCGTGGCCGGTGTTGCTGGTACCGCCGTTGCCGCCGTTTCCGCCAGAGCCCCCGGAGTCGGGGCCCCAGGCGCCGTTGCTGGTGCCGCCGTTGCCGCCGTGTCCGCCGTTTCCGGTGTTGCTGGTGCCGCCGTTGCCGCCGTGTCCGCCGTCGCCGCCGTCGCTGGTGCCGCCGTTGCCGCCGTGTCCGCCGTTTCCGGTGTTGCTGGTGCCGCCGTTGCCGCCGTTGCCGCCGTCGCTGGTGCCGCCGTTGCCGCCGTGTCCGCCGTTGGCGCCGTTCCCAGTGTCGCTGGTGCCGCCGCTTCCGCCGTTTCCGCCACCGATTGCGCTGTCTCCACCGTTGCCGCCGGTGCCGCCGGTATCGCCATTTCCGCCGTTTCCGCCGTCTCCGCCACCGTTGCTACTGCCGCCGTGTCCGCCGTTGCCACCGTTGCCGCCGTCGCCGATTTCGCCGGTGTCGCTGGTGCCGCCGTTTCCGCCGTGACCGCCATTGCCGCCGCCATGACCGCCGTTTCCGCCGCTGCCGCCGTTTCCGCCGCCGCTGCTTCCGCCATTTCCGCCCCGGCCGCCGTCGCCGCCGTCGCCGCCGACTAGTGCCGCGCCTCCGGCACCGCCGTTTGTGCCATGGGCCGCAATACCGGTATGGCTGCTGCCGCCGCTGCCGCCGCGTCCACCCGCCCCACCGTGACCAGTGGCACCACCCCCGTTTCCGCCGTCGCCGGCCGCGCCTGCAGTACCGCCGTTGCCGTTGGTGGTGTTGCCGCCGTTGCCGCCGTGTCCGCCGTGTCCGCCGTTGCCGTTGGTGGTGTTTCCGCCGTCGCCGGCCGCGCCTGCAGTACCGCCGTTGCCGTTGGTGGTGTTGCCGCCGTTGCCGCCGTGTCCGCCGTGTCCGCCGTTGCCGTTGGTGGTGTTTCCGCCGTCGCCGGCCGCGCCGGCTGCGCCGCCGTTGCCGTTGGTGGTGTTGCCGCCGTTGCCGCCGTGTCCGCCGTTTCCGCCGTGGTTTCCGCCGCTGCCTTCGTTGTCCCCGCCGTTGCCGCCGGTCCCTCCGTCCCCGCCGTTGCTGGTGCTGCTGGCGCCGCCGTGCCCGCCGTGTCCGCCGTCGCCACCGACACCGCCGGCGGCGCCGTTGCCGCCGTGGCCCGCGGCTCCGCTGATGGTGTTACCGCCGTTACCGCCATCACCCCCGTTGCTGCCATAGCCACCGCTGCCGGCTGAGCCGCCGTGGGCGCCGTCGGTCGCGACCCCGGTGTCGCTGTCGCCGCCGTCACCGCCGCGACCACCACTACCACCGCCGTTGCCGCCATTTCCGGCTGCGCCGGCCGTGCCGGCGTTGCCGCTGGTCGTGCTCCCGCCGTTGCCGCCGTTTCCGCCGTTGCCACCACCGATCTCGCCGCCGTTGCCGCCGTTGCCGCCGTTTCCGGCGTTTCCGCCGTTCCCAGTGTCGCTGTTGCCGCCGTTGCCGCCGTTGCCGCCGTGGCCGCCGAAGGAGGTGTCAGAGGTCCCGACGGCACCAACGCCGCCGTGACCGCCGTTGCCGCCGACGGTACTGGCGCTGTTGCCGCCGTTGCCGCCGTTACCGCCGGAGGCGCCCTGGCCGATGATGTTGTTCCCGGCAAGGCTCGGCGCGCCCGTACCCCCGTCGCCTCCGTTGCCGGCCGTCCCGCTGATGGTGTCTCCACCGTTGCCGCCGTCGCCCCCGACGCCGTTGGTTGCCCAGGTGGCGAAGAGATATTGCCAGCCGGTCGCGGTACCGGCTTGGCCACCGTCGGCGCCATCGGCCGCAATACCGTCATCGCTGGAACCGCCGTCGCCGCCGCGACCACCGTTGCCGCCCATGAAGGTGCCGGTGCCGCCGTGTCCGGCCGCGCCTCCTGCACCGCCGTTGCCGCTGCTGGTGGAACCGCCCGCGCCGCCGTCGCCACCGCGACCACCCCAGATCATCGCAGTGCTATCGGGGGCGTCGCTAGCGCCCGCGGCGCCACCGGCCCCGCCGGCGCCCCCGTTGCCGGTGACGCTGTCACCGCCGGCGCCTCCTGTGCCTCCGGTGCCGTGGTAGCCGCCGATCACGCCCAAGGGGAGATTCGGCGCGGTGCCGTCGGAGAACCAGCCGGTGGCCACGCCGCCGGCCCCGCCGGCACCGCCCGCGCCTCCGTCACCGGTGACGCTGCTGATACCGCGACCGCCGGTTCCGCCGTCCCCGCCCGCGTAGGTGCCTGCACCGCCAGCGCCGCCGGCCCCGGCGGTGCCGTTGCCCTCGGCGACTGGCGCGCTACCGCCGGTGCCCCCATTACCACCGCGGCCACCCTGGGTTGCCACGGTGTTGTCGGTGGTCAGGCCATTCCCGCCGGCGCCGCCGTCGCCTCCGTTGCCGGCCACTCCGGTGCTACCGCTCGCGGCGACGGTGCCGTCGCCGCCGAGTCCACCGGCACCGCCGACTGCAGCGTTACCCCCTCGGCCGCCATCCTGTCCGTCGTAGCCGTCGACGTGCTCGGCTGTCCCGTCGAGACCGGCGGCGCCGTTGCCGCCGTTGCCGCCGTTACCGCCGACCCCGCCGACCCCACCGCCCCCGTCGGCACCTGCCGATCCGAACCAGCCGACACGGCTGCCGGCGCTGCCGCCATCGCCTCCGTCGCCGCCGGCGGTGCCGTCCTGTCCATCGGTGTGTCCGCCAGAGACGCCGTCGGCACCGTTTCCGCCGGCACCGCCCGCACCTCCGGCACCACCATTGCCGCTGTTGCCGAGTATGAGCCCGGCGTTGCCACCGTTGCCCCCATTGCCGCCGGTTCCGCCGGCCAAGCCCACCGGGTTGCCCGCGGTGGGTGCCACCCCGGCAATCCCGGCGCCACCGGCACCACCGGTGCCGCCGTTGCCCCCGAAGCCCCACGCGATGGCATCGCCGCCCGCACCACCGTTGCCGCCGGCGTGACCGGTCCAGCCCGTTCCGCCGACACCGCCGGCGCCGCCGTCGCCCATCAGCCAGCCACCGGTACCGCCGGCGCCGCCGTTTCCGGCCTCGATGAGCCCGTCGTCGCTCAGCCAGGCCGACGCACCGGTTCCGCCGGCGCCGCCGTTTCCGAACATGCCGGCCATCCCACCGACTGCGCCGTCGGGATCGGCGAGGGTGCCGGCCACTCCGGCACCGCCGTCGCCGATCAAGAATCCGCCGTCACCCAGATCGCCGATGCCCGGAAGCCAGCCGAACAGCGAGGTGTTGGTGTCGGCGAAGCCATCCAGACCGTTGCCGATCAAAGTGCGGCCGAACAGCAACTCCGATGGCCAGTTCAGGATGTTCAGCCACCAGGTGTTCCCTGGGTCGGTGATGACGTTCTGCAGGTCTTGGTGCAGCGCCATGTACCAGTCGTCGTGCCACGCAGCGGCCATTGGATCTGCTTCGGTGGCGCCGGGCAGCACCAGATCCAATCCAGCCCACGACCCCTGCGGTTCTGGGATCGGACCCTCCCAGAAGGCGGGGTCGAACAGGTCCTCGAAGCCGAAGTCGGCCCGTGCCACCGGCGCCGGGAGGACCGGCGCCAGCCCGAATGCCGCAAACGCCCCCACCGTCGCACCGGCACCCACCACCCGAACTCCACGACGGCCCCGACGGCCGCTCGAAGTGCCTTTGCGTCCGTGACCCCGATCAACAGCCATGGTTCCTGAGACCTTCCATGCCAAATCCCAGTGGTTTCCTGTGTGAGAGCCAACCATGGGGAGCGTGGGGGGAATACAGGGTTTTCCCTGGACTTCCGTATGAAGCTGCCAGATCAGAGGAACGTCGCCGCCAAGGCGCTGATCGCCGGCACATGACGTGAGATCGCCCTGGCCGCGCCCGGGTAAAGGCGCTAAGCGCTGTGCACCAGGCCCAGCCCGTGCCAGTCGCGGAGCGGCCTGCGGCGCTTACTGCGCGCCACCAGCCGGCCGACCGCGGTCTCCAGGCCCCGGGTGAGTTCGTCGGCCGCGGCGAGGTCGAAGTCGGCCAGCATCCCGACGAACAGGTTCCCGGCGTATCCGAGGATCGCCACGCCCGTGCGAAGTTGCATCGCGATGGGTGGCACCGGCAGGACCTGCACCACGTCGCATCCCATGATCTGCAGCGGCACCGCGGGGCCGGGCACCGTGGTCGCCACGGTCACCACACCGCGTTGGTGGAGCCGGCCGAGCAGCTGCGCCGCCCACCCCGACCAGGTGACCGGTAGCAGGCCGGCGGCCGACATGACCGCATGCCCGGCATGGTGCTGCCCGCCGGCCTTGGCGTGCGCCAGCCGCGACCGCACGGCCAGCAGCCGACGCACCGGGTGGGACTCCTCGATGGGCAGATTCGGCAGCAGCAGCGAAACCCGGTTCTGGGCCTGCCGTGCTTCCTCGCCCGCGGTCGCCACCGGTACCAGGGTCCGCAACGAATCCGGTTGTGGCACTTGGCCGCGACGGATCATGAAATCCCGGTAGCTCTCGGTGAGCGCAGCCAGCACCACATCGTTGACGGTGACGTCGAAGGCCCGGCAGATCTGCTCGACGTCGGCCAGCGCCACCCGCGCGGCGCTGTACCGGCGCCGACTGGTGATCGGCCCGTTCAGCGGGGACTCGGCCGGCTGCAGCAGACCGGTGGCCAACTCCACGACGCCGCGCAGATTGTCGATCCAGTGCAGCGGGTTGAGGTCCGGCACCGGCCGGTGATGCGGTGGCCGCGCCGCATCGCGGGGCGCCGCGACGGCCGCATCGCCGAAGCCGTTGTCGGACAGGCCGGTCAGCATGTGGGCGGTCGCGCCGGCATCGGCGATGCACTGGTGGACCTTCATCAGCAGAGCCCACCGGTCATCGGCGAGTCCGCCGATCACCCAGATCTCCCACAGCGGGCGGCGGCGATCCAGCCGCCAGGACATCACGTCGGCGATCACCCCGTGCAGTTCGGCATCGCCGCCGGGGGCGGGCACCGCGATCCGGCCGATGTGGTGGGCGATATCGAAGTGGGGGTCGTCGACCCACTCCGGTGTCCCCAGGCCCAAGGCGTGGCGGACCAACCGCTGACCGAATCGCGGGCAGCCGCGCAGTCGGTCGGCCAGGGTGGCCTGGATCGCGTCGTGGTCGGGCATCGGGCCGTCGAGCACCGCCAAGGTGCCGATGGCCATGCTGACGTTGTGATCGGAGTCTTCGACGCCCAGAAATCCGGCATCCAGGGGGGTCAGGTGCTCGGCCACGGCTACCTCCAGTTATCTGCAACTGTCAGTACCACTATCGCTGGTTTCGTGGTTCGCGGGCAGGGCCGGAAGTCCTCGGGTTGGCCGGCGACGGTGCCACACGGTGAACACGCGGTGAACACGCGGCGGACACGGACCGGACACGGACGGTTTTCTGAAAACGGACCGGCGCGTAATCTCAGCACGTGGATTGGGCACGACTTTTCGCTTTCGATACCCCGCCGTCGGAGATCATCATCCGCGGAACCGTCATCTACATCGCGATCTACGCGATGCTGCGGGTGGTATTGAAACGTGAGTCGGGTACCAACGGCATCACCGATCTGATCGTCGTGGTGCTGATCGCCGATGCGGCGCAGAACGGGATGGCGGGCGGCTACCGGTCGATCAGCGACGGGATCCTGCTGGTCGGGGTGATCATCGGCTGGTCCTACCTGCTCAACTGGATGGCGCACCGGTGGCCCGGTGTGGCGAGGCTGCTGCGGCCGGGGCCGCTGCTGGTGATCCACGACGGCAAATTCCTCGACGGCAATATGCGCAAAGAGATGATCACCGAAGAACAGGTTCGCGAGCAGGCCCGCAAACAGGGAATAGCGGACCTATCCCTGGTCCGCGAGGGGCGAATGGAATCCGACGGGCAGTTCAGCTTCCTGATCGGCGCCATTCACGGCACCCGAAATATGGTGCGCGACTAACGGTCACAGGATCAACAGCATCCGGGTGTTGCCCAGTGTGTTGGGCTTGACGTAGCTCAGGTCCAGGAATTCGGCGACGCCGACGTCGTAGGAGCGCTGCATCTCCGCGAACACTTCGGCGGTGACCGGTGTGCCGTCGATCTCGGCGAAGCCGTGCCGGGCGAAGAACTCGGTCTCGAAGGTCAACACGAACAGGCGCTGCAACTGCAGATCGCGGGCGACCTGCAACAGCCGATCGACGATGGCGTGCCCGATTCCGCGGCCGGTCATGGTCGGATCGACCGCGATGGTGCGCACCTCGCCGAGATCCGACCACAGCACGTGCAGCGCACCGCACCCCACCACCCGCTGGTCGGCGTCCTCGGCGACCCAGAACTCCTGGACCGCCTCATACAGGGTCACCAGGTTCTTCTCCAGCAGGATTTTGCCGGCGTAGATGTCCACCAGCTTCTTGATCGCCGGGACGTCCGAGGTGCGCGCGCGTCGTACCAGGGGTCGTCCAGCCGGGGGATCCGCGGCAAGATTCACAGCTGCACAGTATCGGTTTCTCATTTCCGGCCGGGTAACCGATATTCTGACTGCCGTGTCGGGACAGCCTCAAGCCGGTTCAGCGGTGACGCGTGTCCCCGTCGTCAATCTCGCCAACGCGTTGACCGTGTTGCGGATGGTGCTGGTACCCGTGTTCCTCCTGGTGCTGTTCGCCGACGGCGGCCACGAACCCAGGACCCGCATCGTGGCGTTCCTGATCTTCGCGGCGGCCATCGTCACCGACCGGCTCGACGGCATGCTGGCGCGCAACTGCGGCATGGTGACCGATTTCGGCACCATGGCCGACCCGATCGCCGACAAGGCGCTGATCGGCGCCGCACTGATCGGGTTGTCGATGCTCGGGGACCTGTGGTGGTGGGTGACCGTGCTGATCCTGGCCCGGGAGGTGGGGATCACCCTGCTGCGATTCGCGGTGCTGCACCGCGGGGTGATCCCGGCCAGCCGCGGCGGAAAACTCAAGACGTTGGTGCAGGCCGTGGGTATCGGGCTGCTGATCCTGCCGCTGACCGGGCCCTGGCTGGTGACCGCGTGGGCGGTGATGGCGGCGGCGGTGGTGCTGACGGTGTTGACCGGCGCCGACTACATCCGATCGGCGGTCGTCGATATGCGCGACGGGCCGCGCGCAGGCTGACCCGAAGGAAATCGTCGGATCCGGGAACCCGGACGGGCATCGTATGCGTTGACCCTGTTGACTGAGTTTGCTTCGGTGACCCGTGAGGGGGAGTGCACGATGACGACATTGCTGCGGGAGTCCGTCGGCGAGGTGTTGCGCCAGGCCCGGACCACGCAAGGACGCACCCTGCGGGAGGTGTCGGATTCGGCGCGGGTCAGTCTCGGCTACCTCTCCGAGGTGGAGCGGGGCCGTAAGGAAGCCTCGAGCGAGTTGCTCAACGCGATCTGTGCGGCGCTGCAGATCCCGCTGTCGACGGTGCTCTTCGACGCCGGGAACCGGTTGGCGCGCGCCGAGCGGGCACAGCGGCCGGTGGCCGGCGCCGGAGTCACCCGTATCGATGCCGGCACCAAGGTCGTCATTCCGCCGGTGCGCACTCTCGCTTCGGCGGCTTCGGCGTGACGCGCCCGGCTTGAACACCCACTCGATACCCGGTGACCCGATAAATTGGTCAGCGGTATCGGCAGTAGCGCGACAACACTGGAACAAGTAGACGGAGCTGACTGATGGCCAACCCGTTCGTCAAGGCGTGGAAGTACTTGATGGCGTTGTTCAACTCGAAGATCGACGAGCACGCCGATCCCAAGGTGCAGATCCAGCAGGCCATCGAGGAGGCACAGCGTCAGCACCAGGCACTGACCCAGCAGGCCGCGCAGGTCATCGGTAATCAGCGGCAGCTGGAGATGCGGCTGAACCGTCAGCTGGCCGACATCGAGAAACTTCAGGTCAACGTTCGCCAGGCGCTGACCCTGGCCGACCAGGCCGCCGCCGGCGGCGACGCGGCGAAGGCCACCGAATACAACAACGCCGCCGAGGCGTTCGCGGCGCAGCTGGTCACCGCCGAACAGAGTGTGGAAGACCTCAAGACCCTGCACGACCAGGCGTTGTCGGCGGCGATGCAGGCCAAGAAGGCGGTCGAGCAGAACGCCATGGTGCTGCAGCAGAAGATCGCCGAGCGCACCAAGCTGCTCAGCCAGCTCGAGCAGGCCAAGATGCAGGAGCAGGTCAGCGCGTCACTGCGGTCGATGAGTGAGATCGCCGCCCCCGGAACCACCCCGAGCCTCGACGAGGTCCGCGACAAGATCGAACGGCGTTACGCCAACGCGATCGGGGCCGCCGAGCTGGCGCAGGGGTCGGTGCAGGGCCGGATGATCGAGATCGAGCAGGCCGGTGTGCAGATGGCCGGCCACTCGCGGCTGGAACAGATCCGCGCCTCCATGCGGGGCGAGTCGCTGCCGGCCGGTGGAACCGCCACCGCTGCCGGACAGGCCGCCCCGGCGGCGCCGAAGACCGATCCCACCCCCGAGAACCCGTTGGGACGGTAACCCCCATGGCCGCGATACTCGGAGGCAGCGCCCGGCACCCGTTGCTGCAGCGCGCGGTGGACCGGGCCAGTGAGATCGCCGACATCGTCGCCGACAAGCTGGGGTCGATCGCCGATCCCCGGGCCCGGCTGCTGCGCAAGCGCCGGTGGGCGCTGCGCCTGGGTCTGTTCTTCACCGCCGCCTGCGGGTTCTGGATACTGGTGACGGCCGTGCTCGCGTCGTGGTCCACCCCGGTGTGGGTGTTGCTGATCACCGGGTTGGTCGCGGCGGGGGCGGCGGCACCGGCGACGCTGCTGTTATTGCGGTACCGCTGGCTGCGTTCGGTGCCGCTGCCGGTGCAACGGGCCGCCTCGGTGCGTCGCCTGCCGCCGCCGGGGTCGGCGGCACGCCCGGCGATGTACGCACTCGGCGCCTCCGAACGCGGCATGGTGTCGCTGTTGGGTGTGCTGGAGCGCGGACGGTTGCTGCCCGAGGGTGAGATCACCGAACTGACGGCGGCGGTCAACCGCGCCGCGTCGACGATGGCGGCCACCGCGGCCGAGGTGGTGTCGATGGAGCGCGCCGTGCTGCACAGCGCGCAGTCGAGTGCGTATCTGGTGCCGACGATCAACGCGTTCACCGCCCAGCTCAGCGCCGGTGTTCGCCAGTACAACGAGATGGTCACCGCCGCAGCGCAATTGGTCGCCTCAGCCAACGATGGATCGGTATCGACGTCCGGCGATCCGGCGAACTCCCCGATGTCGCAGCTGCGGTACCGCGAGGAGTTGGCCGGCGCCACCGAGAAGATGCTGGGTTGGGCCGCGGCATTCGACGAACTGGCCGAGTTGCCGCGCGTGGTCTAGATGTCGTCGCTGCGCTGATCGACCGAATCCGGGCGCGGACCGTAGCGCTCCTCGTAGGACCGGTGGATGTGGGCGTCGCGCTGGCGTTTGCGCGCATCGGCTAACTCCGGGTCGAGGCCGTGCATCCGCAACATGTGTTTGCGCCACACCTTGTTGAGCGCATGCGCGAACAGGATCACCATGGACCAGATCGGAAACGTCATGGTGAATCGCGTCATGACGTCGGCCGGGAAAAACCAGAACGGGAGCAGGATCAGCGTCGTCGGCACCAGGGCACGCATGATCATCCGGACGGTCGCACCGGGGCCGGCCAGGTCGTTGCGGACCCAGTCCCGCAGCTCCGGCGGCAGCGGACGGCCATAGCAGTAGCGGAGATACTGGATCGGACTCGGACGTGCGGGTTTCGAACTCTCAGACACGGTGGAGACCCTAGAACGTCGGGCGCAGCGCGGGGAAAACGGTTGCCGCCACGGCCCGCAATGTGCCCTTGAGGATGTCCAGGAAGTCGAAGTAGTCCCGCCACAACGTGATCCGGCCGCCGCGCACCTCGAAGACCCCGCAGACCCAGAACTGCACCCGCAGCGGTCCGAACGTCAACGCGTCGGTCCGCTCGGTGAGCACCGAGGCGCCGTCGGCGGCGACGCGGTGGATCTTGACGTCGAAGGTCCCGCGACCCGACAACTGCCGGAACACCCGGATGGTCGCGGCGCGGCCGTAGATGGTCGGCACCCCGACGTTCTGGTACACCACGTCCTCGGCCAGGGCGGAGGCCGCGGTGTCGAGATCCTCGTCGCGCAGAGCCTCCAGGAAGGTCTCCACGACGCGGATGTTCTCGGTGGCTTCGCGTGCGCTGGACTCGACAGTCGGTTCGGTCATGCCTGCCACCCTAGGCCCGGTGGGGTATGGCACGGTAGGCCGATGCGAGTGGTGGTGGTAGCCGGGCCCGACCCCGGTCACGCGATCCCGGCGATCGCGCTGTGCAAGCGCTTCACGGCCGCCGGCGACACGCCGACGCTGCTGACCGGCGTGAAGTGGCTCGACACCGCGCGCGCCGCCGGAGTGGACGCCGCCGAATTGCTCGGACTCGATCCCACCGCCGGTGACGACGACGCCGACGACGGTGCCAAGTTGCACCACCGGGCGGCGCGGATGGCGGTGCAGAACGGCGACCTACTGCGGGCCCTGGCACCGGATCTGGTGGTCTCCGACGTCATCACGGCCTGCGGGGGGATGGCCGCCGAACTGCTCGGTATCCCGTGGGTCGAGCTCAGCCCGCACCCGCTGTACCTGCCCTCGAAGGGGCTGCCGCCGATCGGCAGTGGCCTGGCGCCGGGTACCGGGCTGCGCGGCCGGTTGCGGGATGCGGTGATGCGGTCGCTGACGGCGCGGTCGGTGCGCGGCGGGATGCGTCAGCGCGCCGAAGCGCGGATCGGGATCGGACTGCCGGGTCGTGATCCGGGGCCGCTACGGCGTCTGATCGCCACGCTGCCCGCCCTCGAAGTACCCCGACCGGATTGGCCCGCCGACGCCGTCGTGGTGGGGCCGCTGCACTTCGAGCCGACCGATCAGGTGCTCGACGTGCCGCCGGGCGCCGGTCCGCTGGTGGTGGTGGCGCCGTCCACGGCGGCGACCGGCGCGACGGGCCTCGCCGAACTGGCGCTGGAACACCTGGTGCCCGGTGCCGGGCTGCCCGACGGTGCACGGGTGGCGGTGTCGAGGCTGAGCGGCCCGCCGCTGACCCTGCCGCCGTGGGCGGTCGCCGGGCTGGGGCGCCAAGATGAGCTGCTCGCGCGCGCCGACCTGCTGATCTGTGGCAGTGGACACGGGATCGTGGCGAAGGGGCTGCTGGCCGGGGTGCCGCTGGTGGTGGTGCCCGGCGGCGGTGATCAGTGGGAGATCGCCAATCGGGTGGCGCGCCAGGGCAGCGGTCGATTGATCCGGCCGCTGACCGGGCCGGCGCTGGCCGAGGCGGCGGGGGAGGTCTTGGCGTCGTCGGGCTACCGCGAGGCCGCGCGCCGGGCCGCCGGCAGTGCGACCGATGTCGCCGATCCGGTACGGGTGTGCCATGAAGCGTTGGCGGGCACTGGGTAGGTTGGACGCGTGCGCCTGACCGAATTCCATGAGCGCGTCGCCTCGCGTTTCGGTGCCGCCTACGGCACTTCGGTGGTCTCCGACCATGTGCTTGCCGCGGTGGGTGGGCGGACCGCCGCGCAGGCGATCGAGGACGGGGTGGAGCCGCGCGACGTGTGGTGGGCGCTGTGCACGGATTTCGACGTGCCGCGCGATCAGTGGTGAGGTGCTCAGCCGCGCTGCACGATGCTGCGGACCAGGGCCACCGAGAGATCGGAACAGATCGCGGCGAGTTCGGTGGTGGTCTCGACCGGGTCGTCGAGCCAGGTCTCGATGATCTGGTTGACGCCGCCGACGATGAACAACGCACCGCGGCGTAGTTCGGCGGGCGCGGGAACCCGACCGTCGAGCACCCCGGGGGCGTGTTCGACGATGGCATCGGTGATGAGGTCGAGGATGCCGGCGCGGTGCTCGTTGAGGCCCGGTATCGCCGACAGGTCGCTGGTGGCGATGCGGTGGATGAAGGGGTCGGCGGCGATCAGGTCCAGAAAGGCGGTCAGCGCGGACCGCAGTTTTTCGGTCAGGGTCCCGGGGTTACCCACCCCCGCGGTGACCATCGCCTCGAGCAGTTGGTCGCGGACGTCGTCGGAGACGGCGAAGAACAGCGCGTCGCGGTTGGGGAACTGCTCGTAGAAGTAGCGCGGCGTCAGTCCCGCCGCGGTGCACACCCCGCGGACGGTGACCTCGCTGATGCCCGATTCGCCCCAGATCTGACGGCCGGCGGCCAGCAGCCTGCTACGGCGCTCGGCGCGGCGGTCGGCCGCGCTGATTCCGCCGTAGTCGCGCACGACCTCGGGGCGTTTCATTGACATCACCCTACTAGCGGCTTTACATTCGGAACACAGACGTTATCCAAATCTGTTAGGGGGCTGTCCGATGAACTCGCCTGCGCAGGCCATACCCGCTCGACACCCCGATAAGCCCGGCGCGGTTCCGATCGGCATCCGACTGCTGGCCGGAGCGTTGAGGATCGACCAGCCCAGTCCCGAGCGGTGGCGGCAGATCGGTGCGGACCTGACCGCCGGTGACGAACCGATGCGCCGACTGGTCGAGTGGATGTCGGCCACCGAGGGGGCGCGGCCCATCTTCGAGCGGATCCTGGCCGAGGGCCTGGCCGCAGTGCCGGATGCGCCCGAACCGCTGCGGGAGTTCTTCGGCGAGTTCGAACCGATCCCGGACTGGGTCGAGATGGAACGGGTGCGGCGCGGCCAGCGGGCGCTGCGGCGCGGCGGTGCCGACGGCACCTACATCGCCCGGGACGTGTCGTTCCTCGGCGGCTACCAGTTCTCCTCGTTCAACAAGACCCTGCTGCGCACCGGGGTGTTGGAGAAGGGCTCCAACAAGCGTTTCGCCGAGACCCTGCAATGGGCGATGGACGTCAGCGGCGAGGGGGGACTGGAACCGCTGGGGACCGGCTACCGGGCCACCATCCGGGTGCGGTTGATCCACGAATACGTCCGCCGCCATGTGGCCGCGCTGCCGGATTGGCGCGGTGACGAATGGGGGCTACCGGTCAACCAGACCGACATGGCCGCCACCCTGGTGGGTGCGCTGATCGCACCGCCGGCCGGTGGGCTGATGCTGGGACTGGTGCTGTCCCCGGCCGAACTCGACGACATCGCGCACCTGACCCGCTACGTCGGCTGGCTGATGGGCGTGCGCGAGGACTGGCTGCCGCACAGCTTCCGGGACGGTGTCCGCATCCTGTACCAAACCCTCGGCGCGCTCTCGGCGCCCGACGAGACCACCAGGCAACTGGCGGAGCCGATGGCCGACGACCCGCTGGAGTGGCACTATGGCGGCCTGGCCGGATTGCGGCGTCGCATCGCACGGGCCCAGCATCTGTCGTTGACCAGCAGCTTCCTGGGGCCGCGCACCATGCGCAAACTCGGGCTGCCGGCCTTCGTGCTGCCGTGGTACCCGCTGCTGCGGATGCCGGTGAATCTGGCCCGCAGCGCCGCGGCGCTGCTGCTGCCCGGTGGGCTCGACCGTGCTGCGCTACGTGGCCGGCGTGAGCAGGAGGCGTTCATGCGCACCATGATGGGCGCCGGCGACACCACCATCGGGGCGTCCGCGCACGTCATGCAGGTGGCCTGACCGGAGAGAAAAGTCTTGACGCGCCGACACGCCGCGCGCCTGACTTGATTCGAACATCCGTTCGCCTACTGTGGAGGCAGTTCGCGCGGCCCGACGGGGTTGTCAGACCCCGCCGCTAGCGTCACGGCCAATCGACCGAGAACCGGTCAAACCGAACACCGAACCACAGGAGAGGCATCATGGCGCAAGCCCCCGATCGCGAAAAAGCACTCGAACTGGCGATGGCCCAGATCGACAAGAACTTCGGCAAAGGCTCGGTGATGCGCCTCGGAGACGAGGTGCGTCAGCCGATCTCGGTCATCCCGACCGGTTCGATCGCCCTGGACGTGGCGCTAGGCATCGGCGGCCTGCCCCGCGGCCGGGTCGTCGAGATCTACGGCCCGGAGTCCTCGGGTAAGACGACCGTGGCACTGCACGCGGTGGCCAACGCCCAGGCCGCCGGCGGGATCGCGGCGTTCATCGACGCCGAGCACGCCCTGGACCCCGAATACGCCAAGAAACTCGGCGTGGACACCGACTCGCTGCTGGTGTCCCAGCCCGACACCGGGGAGCAGGCGCTGGAGATCGCCGACACGCTGATCCGTTCCGGTGCCCTGGACATCCTGGTCATCGACTCGGTGGCCGCCCTGGTGCCGCGCGCGGAGATCGAAGGCGAGATGGGCGACAGTCACGTCGGCCTGCAGGCCCGGCTGATGAGCCAGGCGCTGCGGAAGATGACCGGCGCCCTGAACAATTCGGGCACCACCGCGATCTTCATCAACCAGCTGCGCGAGAAGATCGGGGTGATGTTCGGCAGCCCCGAAACCACCACGGGCGGAAAGGCGTTGAAGTTCTACGCGTCGGTGCGTCTGGACGTCCGACGGATCGAGACCCTCAAGGACGGCACCGACGCGGTCGGCAACCGCACCCGGGTCAAGGTCGTCAAGAACAAGGTGTCGCCGCCGTTCAAGCAGGCCGAGTTCGACATCCTCTACGGCCGGGGCATCTCCCGGGAGGGCTCGCTGATCGACATGGGTGTGGACCAGGGCTTCATCCGCAAGTCCGGGTCCTGGTTCACCTACGACGGCGAACAGCTGGGGCAGGGTAAGGAGAACGCCCGCAACTACCTGCTGACCAACGTCGATGTGGCCAATGAGATCGAAAAGAAGATCAAGGAGAAGCTCGGTATCGGCGCCGTGCTGACCGATGAGCTGGCCGATGACGTTCTGCCCGCCCCCGTCGACTTCTGAGCCGGTCGAGGTCGATCCGGCCAAGCGCGCTGAGCAGGCGAAGTCGCTGTGTCTTCGCCTGCTCACCGCGCGGGCACGCACCCGCGCGGAGCTCGCCGGTCAACTGGCCAAGCGGGGATACCCCGATGACGTCAGCGAGCGGGTGCTCGATCGGTTGGCCGCGGCCAAACTGATCGACGACGTCGACTTCGCCGAACAGTGGGTGCGGTCCCGGCGGGAACACGCCGGCAAGGGCCGCAAAGCGCTGGCCGTCGAACTACGCACCAAAGGTGTCGCCGAAGACGTGATCGCCGGTGCCCTCGAAGGTATCGACGCCGCCGCCGAACGTGACCGAGCCGAACAGCTGGTGCACGCCAAGCTGCGCCGGGAGACCCTCGGCGGCGACGACGACCTCAAGGTCACCCGCCGGCTGGTGGCGATGCTCGCCCGGCGCGGCTACAACCCCTCGATGGCCTACGACGTGGTCAGCACCGAACTGGCCGCCGAGCGGGAACGCCGGAGGGTTTGAATCGGTTTACTCATGAATCCGCCAATAGCCGTGGAGTCCATCTCAATCTAGAAGTCTGCGCCGTCTGGAATCGTCGCTTCCTGCCCCGCTGTGTCGTCCGATCGTATGAATCCGGAGTTCAATCCATCCCGGATTCGTTGGTGCCGGATATAGTTATGCCACGGAATCGCAGGCATGGCACCAGACGTTTCCCGTGCCATGAATGCCTTCCGCTCCTTGAATTCGGGGCGAGATGCAATACTGAATCCTAGGGATATTTAGGGCCTGATCCAAGGAGCGGAACGGTGCAGAGAGTCTTGGTCGCAGTGTGTTTGACAGTTGCGTGCCTTGCTGGCTCGGCCTGCTCTGGAAACGGGAATTCTTCGACAAGGTCGACCGCTCAGTCTCCGCGCGACAGTCAAGCCAAGAACGATAGCGGAATTTCTGGGAATGGACACCAGACAACTTTCACTCTGAATGGTGTTGAGGGAAGTATCGACGCGCCGGTGGACTGTGTTTCAGTTTCCGGAACCTCAGCAGGTGAGCCACTATCAGTCAGCCTTTCTATAGCCTCGAATGAGAAAGCAGTGTATGAAATCGCGAGGAAGCAATATCCGGATCTCGAAACAGTTTGGGAGCTCGGCAAAAAAATCGACCAGGTCGTGGTCAAAATTATGAATGACGGCAGCGTCGGCGAGCTTGCGATCCAATATCAAGGCAAGTATGTCGAGGCCAAGTCGAGATTCGGGTTTGATGCGGTTCATTCTCAGTCGGGAAGAACGCATGTAGTCTCAGGTTCAATTGCTGATGTGATGGACGTGGAAGCGGAGTCATTTCAATCCAAAATCAATTTCCCATACAAAATGACGGTCAGTTGCCCATGATGGTCTGAAAATTTGAAATTCGGTGCCAGATGTTGGAATCCGACACCGAGCAACCCGCTGGGGCTTATGCCTCGTCTTCTTCGGCGTCGCTGCTGCCGGTGAAGACTTCCTTGGTCCGCTCGACGGCGTGGCTGGCGATCTCCATCGAGTCCTGAACGATCGCGCTGACACCGCCGGAGATGTCCCCGCGGATGATGTCGCCGGCGTCCTCGACGATGTCGGAGGCCTTTTCCACCGCGTGAGCGGCGATGTCGCGGGCGGCGTTGAAAGCGTCCTTGGGGGTGATGGCCATGGCGATCTCCTGTCGCTAGCTGTTGAGTCAGACTCTAGACGCCGGGCACCGCGCGTGCAGTGCCTAAACAACCCTGGCGCCCGGGGTGCCCTCGGGTTCGATCGTGGCCGATTCCAGGGGAGAGCGACGGGCTCTGCGCAGCCGGCGCTCGAGTCGCGTCGCCCCCGCGGACAGCACCAGATTCCCGCTGATCATCAACGCCGCGATCACCAGCAGTGCGGCCAGATAGTTGCTGTATTGGGAGCCCACGACGGTGCCCTGACGCACCATCTCCACGAACGTGATCTGGTAGCCGATCGCGGTGTCCTTGAGCACCACCACCAGTTGTGACACCAGCACCGGCAGCATCGTGGTGACGGCTTGGGGCAACAGGACCAGCCGCATCGTCTGCATCCAGCGCAGACCCAGTGCGTCGGCGGCTTCGGACTGGCCGCCGGGCAGCGTGTTGACCCCCGCCCGCACGATCTCGGCGATCACGGCGCCGTTGTACAGCGTCAGACCGGTGACCACGCCCGCCAGGGCTATCTGCTGCGGGGGAAAGACGTCGACCACGCCGTAGACGAAGTAGGCGAAGATCATCATGATCAGCACCGGTATCGCCCGGAAGAACTCCACGATCACCGCACAGCACCAGCGGATCGGCCGGATCGGGGACAGTCGGCCGACGCCGAGGGCGAGTCCCAAGATCAACGCGAAGCCGATCGACCAGGCCGCCGCGGTCAGTGTCCCCGCGATGCCGGGCAGGACGTAGGTGCGCCACAGATCGGCGGTCAGAAACGGTGCCCACTTCTCCGCGGCCAGTTGGCCTTTGGCCGACAGCCGGCAATACACCACCCAGGCCAGTAGGGCCGTGACGACCACGGTGGCCACCGACAAGGCGTGATAGCGGGCGCGGGCACGTGGCCCCGGGGCGTCGAACAGCACCGTGGCGCGGGGAGTCTGCCTCATCGCGACGCCTCCCATCGCCGGTCCAGGTAACCGAACAGCAGGCCCAGCGGCAGGGTGAGCACGACAAAACCGGTCGCGAACACCGCGCCCACCCCGAGCAGGGCGGCGGTGTTCTCGGTCATGGTCTTCATCAACAGGGCCGCTTCAGCCACCCCGATCGCCGAAGCCAACGTGGTGTTCTTGGTCAGCGCGATCAACACCGACCCCAACGGGATCACCGCGGCACGAAAAGCCTGGGGTAACAGCACGATCCGCAGATTCTGGGTAAAGCTCAATCCCAGCGACCGGGCCGCCTCGGCCTGGCCGATCCCCACGGTGTTGACGCCCGACCGGACCGCTTCACACACGAACGACGCCGTGTACACCCCCAGCCCCAGCACCGCCAGCCGGAAGTTGCTGTCGTCGATCGACGTCGGCGACTGCGGGTCGGTCAGCGAGACCCCCAGCGTCTGCGCCAGGCCGAACGAGCACAGCAACAGCAGCAGGGTCAGCGGGGTGTTACGGACCAGATGCACATAGCCGGTGCCGAGCCAGCGCAGCACCGGAACCGGGGCCAGCCGCATGGCCGCCAACCCGGTGCCCAGCACCAGCGCGAGCAGGCCGGACAGCACGGCCAACTCCACGGTGACGGTGAACGACGCCAGGATCTGGCTCCGGTATTCGGTCAGCATCAGCGTTCGATGGGGGGCGGTTCGGGCACCGCGAAACCGGCGGCGCCGAAGTTGTCCATGAACGCCGCCTGCCACGAGCCGTCACGTTCCATCTCCTGCAGGGCGTCGTTGATTCGGCGGCGCAGTTCGTCGTCGCCCTTGCGCAGACCGATCCCGTAGCGCTCCTGGGAGAACCGCTCGCCGACCAGCTTGAACGCCCCGGGGCTCTGGGCGGCGTACCCGGCCAGGATCACGTCATCGGTGGTCACCGCGTCGATGGCCCGGTTGCGCAGCGCCTCGACGCACGCCGAGTAGGTGTCGTAGCGCTGCAGTTGCACACCCGGATAACGGTCCTTGATGCGCTGGGCCGGCGTCGAACCCGATACCGAACACAGTCTCTTGTGCTGCTGCAGGGACGCGGTGCCGGTGATAGCGGTGTCGTCGGCACGCACCAGCAGTGACTGCCCGGTGAGCAGGTAGGGCCCGGCGAAGTCGACCTTCTCGCGCCGGGAATCGGTGATCGAATAGGTGGCCACCACAAAATCGACCTGTCCGTTTCGCAGCAGCATCTCGCGCTGGCCGGAAGGCGCTTCGATCCAGGCGATGCGGTCCGGCGGGTAGCCGAGTCGCCCGGCGATGTAGCGGGCGACGTCGACGTCGAATCCGCCCAGTGTGCCGTCCGGTCTCTTGACGCTCAGGCCGGGCTGATCGAATTTGACACCGATGACGATCTTGCCGCCGTCGTGCCGTGTGCACCCGGCGAACAGCGCGACCACCAGCATCAGCACGGCACCGATTCGTGCCGCTGCACGCAAGCTCGGTCGGCTCGGCATCAGCGGTCGAGGATCTTGGCGAGGAAGTCTCGGGCCCGGGCGGTCTCGGGGGCGCTGAAGAAGTCCTCCGGGGCGCCGTCTTCGACGATGGCGCCGTCGGCCATGAACACCACCCGGTCGGCCGCACGCCGGGCGAAGCCCATCTCGTGGGTCACCACCACCATCGTCATCCCGTCGTCGGCCAGCGTGGTCATCACGTCGAGCACCTCGCTGATCATCTCCGGGTCCAGGGCGCTGGTCGGCTCGTCGAACAACATCACCTTCGGATCCATCGCCAGGGACCGGGCGATCGCCACCCGCTGTTGCTGCCCACCGGACAGTTGCCCGGGATGCTTGCCGGACTGATCGGCCACGCCGACCCGCTCCAGCAATGCCATCGCCTGGCGCTGCGCCCGCGCCCGCGACAGCTTATGCACCTTCATCGGTGCCAGTGTGACGTTGTCCAGGACCGTCATGTGCGGAAACAGGTTGAAGGACTGGAACACCATGCCGACCTGTGCGCGCAACCGGGCCAGCGCCGAGCCCTCGGCGGGCAGCGGCCGACCGTCGACGGTGATGACGCCGGAGTCGATGACCTCCAGCCGGTTGATGGTCCGGCACAGGGTGGATTTTCCCGAGCCCGAGGGGCCGATGACGGCCACCACCTCGCCGCGGGCGATCTCCAGGTTGATGTCTTTGAGCACATGCACTTCGCCGAAGTACTTGTTGACGTCGCGGAGGGCGATCATCGGCACCGGATCCGGCCGGCCGCTGGTCATGGCATCCGACCCTACCCAGGATGGTCGGGGCGAGTCGCAGCTATCGGCCCGGTCACTCCGATCGCCTCGGACATCGTCAACCGCCGTACCATAGTCCGGGTGAGTTTGCCGGTGGTTTCCGAACAGCCGCGCACCTACGAGGTGCGCACCTACGGCTGTCAGATGAATGTGCACGACTCCGAACGCATCGCCGGCATGCTGGAACAGGCAGGCTATCGCCGTGCCGCCGACGGCACCGACGCCGACCTGGTGGTGTTCAACACCTGCGCGGTGCGCGAGAACGCCGACAACAAGCTCTACGGCAACCTCAGCCACCTCGCCCCCAACAAACGCAGCAATCCCGACATGCAGATCGCCGTCGGCGGGTGTCTGGCACAGAAGGACAAGGACAGCGTGCTGAGCCGGGCGCCGTGGGTGGACGTCGTCTTCGGCACCCACAACCTGGGATCCCTGCCCGCACTGCTGGAACGCGCCCGGCACAACCGCACCGCCCAGGTCGAGATCGTCGAGTCGTTGCGGGAGTTCCCCTCGACGCTGCCGGCAGCACGGGATTCGGCCTACTCGGCCTGGGTCTCCATCTCCGTCGGCTGCAACAACAGCTGCACCTTCTGCATCGTGCCGTCGCTGCGCGGACGCGAGGTGGACCGCAGCCCCGACGACATCCTGGCCGAGGTAGCCGCACTCGCCGACCAGGGTGTGCTCGAAGTGACCCTGCTCGGGCAGAACGTCAACGCCTACGGTGTCTCGTTCGCCGACCCCGAACTGCCCCGCGACCGCGGTGCGTTCGCCTCGCTGCTGCGGGCCTGCGGAACCATCGACGGCCTCGAGCGGGTCCGGTTCACCTCACCGCACCCGGCTGAGTTCACCGACGACGTCATCGAGGCGATGGCGCAGACCCCCAACGTCTGTCCCACCCTGCACATGCCGCTGCAATCCGGATCGGACCGGGTGCTGCGCGCCATGCGCCGCTCCTACCGGGCCGAGCGCTACCTGGGCATCCTGGACCGAGTCCGGGCCGCCATCCCGGACGCGGCGATCACCACCGACCTGATCGTCGGCTTCCCGGGCGAGACCGAGCAGGATTTCGACGAGACCCTCGAAGTGGTGGCCGCCGCCCGGTTCTCCGCCGCGTTCACCTTCCAGTACTCCAAACGGCCCGGAACCCCGGCCGCCGAACTGCCCGACCAGCTACCCAAAGAAGTCGTCCAGCACCGCTACGACCGGCTGATCGAACTGCAGGAGCAGATCTCCTGGGAAGAGAACCAGGCGCAGATCGGACGCACCGTGGAACTGCTGGTGGCCGTCGGCGAAGGGCGCAAAGACGCCGCGACGGCGCGGATGAGCGGCCGGGCGCGCGACGGCCGGCTGGTGCACTTCGCGCCGGGGGAGACCCGGGTGCGTCCCGGTGACGTGGTGACCACGACGATCACGGGTGCGGCACCGCACCACCTGCTGGCCGACGGTGCGCTGCTGAGTCACCGGCGCACCCGAGCGGGAGACCTGCATGCCGAGCCGACCCCCGGGATCGGACTGGGCATGCCCAAGATGCCGGGAGTGGCGCGATGAGCAGTAAAGACAACCACCGCGAGTTCGAGGCCTACCGTGCCGACATCGAAGATGCCGAGCGTCGCGTCGCGGGCGAGATCGATCCCGGCGGCAGGGGACTGGTGGTCGCGATCGCGGTGTTCGTCCTGCTCGGCACGTTCCTGCTGCCGCACACCGGGTCCGTCCGCGGGTGGGACGTGCTGTTCCCCGGCCCCGGCACCGACCGCGACCTGTTGACGCTGCCGTCGCAGCTGTTCATGTGGCTGGCGCTGGTGTTCGGCGTGGTGTTCTCGCTGATGGCGCTGGTCACCCGGCGCTGGACGGTGGCCTGGGTGGCGCTGGCGGGTTCGACCGTGGCCAGCGCGTTGGGCCTGTTGGCGGTCTGGTCGCGGCAGACCGCGGAGTTGGGCGGCCCGGGACCCGGCATCGGATTGATCCTGGGATGGATCACGGTGATCGTGTTGGCGTTCCACTGGGCGCGGGTGGTGTGGTCGAAGACCGCACTGCAGCTCGCCGCCGAAGCGGAGCGCCGACGCAGTACCGCGGAGTTGCAGTCGAAGAACCTGCTCGACGATCTCCGCCGCCCCGACGACCAGCCGCCGGCCGAGTAGCCCACCGGCTCGCACCGGCGGCGACGCCGGTCAGCGCCGGTTCAGCGCCTTCTCGGCGGCGTCCGCCCATTGGCGCCACTGCTCGGCGCTGGCGGCGGCCTCCGCGGCCTCCTTGTCCCGGCCCGCGGCTTGAGCCTTCTGCGCTTGGCGCTCGAATTGCTCAGCGCGGGTGCGGAATTGGGCTGCCCGCGCCTCGGCTTCCGGATCCACGACGGAGGCCTCGGCGGCGGCGCCGGCGTCGCGCACCTTCTTCTCCACCACCCGCAACCGTCGCTCCAGTTCGGCGGCGCGATCCCGCGGCGCCTTGCCGATCTCATCCCACTTGGTGACGATCGAGCGCAGCGCGGCACGCGCGGCGTTCTGGTTGGTGGGGTCGATCTTCTCCGCTTCGGCCAGCAGGGCTTCCTTGGCCGCCGCATTGGCCTCGAACTCGGCATCCCGTTCGGCATTGGCCGCGTTACGGGCGGAGAAGAACGTGTCCTGGGCGGCCTTGAACCGTTGCCACAACGCCTCGTCCACATCCTTGGAAGCCCGCCCGGTGGCCTTCCAGCTGGTGAGCAGCTGCCGGAACGCGGCACTGGTGGCAGCCCAGTCGGTGGAACCGGACAGCTCCTCGGCCCGCTTACACAGTCGCTCTTTCTCCTCGCGCGCCCCGGCTCGACCGCGGTCGAGCTCGGCGAAGTGCGATCCGCGGCGCCGGTTGAAACCGTCCCGGGCCGCGGCGTAGCGCTTCCACAGGGCGTCGTCGACCTTGCGGTCCAGACCGGAGATCGTCCGCCACTCGTCGAGGATCGCCCGCAACCGGTCGCCGGTGGCCTTCCACTGGGTGGAGTTGGCGGCCAGCTCCTCGGCCTCGGCCGCCAGCGCCTCCTTGCGCGCGGTGGCCTCCGCCCGCGCCTCATCGCGCTGCGCCCGGCCGGCGGCCGCAACGGAGTCGGCGTGCTCGGTGACCGCACTGATCCGGGCCGCCAGGGCATCCACGTCGCCGAGGATGCTGGCGGTCGGCAACTGCTCGGCGAGCGCGATCGCCGATGCCTTGATCTTGCGCGCGTCGCCGCTGCCGGAGGACAACCGCTCCTCGAGCAGCGTCACCTCGGTGCTCAGATCGTCGTACCGGCGACCGAAGTGGGCGAATGCGGCCTCGTTGTCCCCGGCCTGCCAGGAACCGATCACCCGTTCGCCGGCCGCGGTGATCAGCCACACCGTGCCGTCGTCGTCGACGCGCCCGAACCGGTGTGGATCGGCGGCGGGAGGTCCGATAACGGCCGGGGTCGGCCGCACACCCGGTTTGGGCCCCGGCCGGGGTCCGGGACGCGGGCCCGGGCGTGGCGTGGGGGCGGACGAACCGCTGTCAGTGGTCATCGCTGTCGTCACCTAACCCTTCGCGGGATAACCCGCGCATCTGCCGCGCGCCGCGGCGCCTTCGATCTGCCTTGAAGCATTCAAGTGTATTGAAGCAGTTATCTCCCGCGTTACGACGTCAACTCGACGGTTCAGCGAGCCTCGACGCAGGAGTGGCGAGGCCGGGGACGGCGGATGGGCCGGGCGGTAGCCTGTTCGATCGCCGCCCGGTATCACCGTGGTGCACGCGGAGTCATTAAGGAGACAGTCCGTGGCAAAAGAGACCATCGTCGTGTTGCTGGCACTCGGTGCGGCACTGTTCAGCGCGATCAGTGACGTCCTGCAGCAGCACAGTGCGCGTCGGGTCGGCGATCAGATCACCGGTCCCGCAGCGTTGTTCGCGACGTTGCTCACCGACCGGCAGTGGTGGGTGGGCAGTGTTGCCGGTGTCGTGGCGCTGGGCTTGCAGGCCGTGGCGTTGGGGCTGGGGTCGGTGCTGCTGGTGGAATCGTTGCTGGTGACGTCGTTGTTGTTCGCGCTGCCGCTGGGCGCCCGCCGGTCCGGTCACCGGCTGGGGCGTTCGGTCTGGGTGTGGTCGGCGGTGCTGGTCGCGGCCGAGACTCTCATCATCACCGTCGGTCATCCCACCGCGGGCCAGACCCGGGCGCCGCTGGATTCCTGGGGCACGGTGATCGCGATCCTGGCGCCGGTGATGCTGCTGTGTCTGATCGGGGCACGCGTCCTCGCCGGCCGAGCGGTGTCGGCGGTCCTGCTGGCCGCGGTGTCGGCCACCTGCTGGGGTGTCTTCGCGGTACTCACCAAAGGCGTCGTGGATCTGATCGGGCACGGGTGGTCGACGGCGTTGGCCGCCCCCGAACCGTATGCGTGGGTTGCCCTCGCCCTGGCCGGCGTGGTGTTCCAGCAGGCGTCGTTTCGGGCCGGCGCACTGACCGCCTCCCTGCCGACGATCACGGTGCTGGAACCGTTGGTGGCCGGGACGCTGGGAATCGTGCTGCTCGGCGAGGTGCTCGATCCCGGCCGGACGGGCGCGTTCACCCTGGTTCTTGCGGTGGGCACGCTGGTCGTCGCCGTCGTGGCGCTCTCCCGCGACCAGGCCGCGACGGTGACCGACACCGCCGTTGCTGCCGCTCCGGCGGTCTAGCCTCCCGGCGCTCACCCGGACTACGAGTATCGTTTTCCGTTTGAGGGAGGACGTCATGTCGACAGGGAATGTCCTAGCGGCGTTGCTCGCGTTGTGCGCTGCGCTGGCGTCCGCGATCGGCGATGTGATCCGCCAGCGGTCTGCGCAGGAGGTCACCGACAAACACGTGGGTCATCTGGAGCTGTTCTGGCTCTCGCTGCGCGACCCGCGATGGTGGGGTGGTGGCGCGGCAGCGGTCGCCAACTACGTACTGCAGGCCGTGGCGCTGGCGGTCGGCTCGGTGATGCTGGTGACCGGTCTGCAGGTGACCGCACTGCTGTTCGCGTTGCCGATCTATGCCTGGTTGACCCGGCGCCGGGTCAGCAACTGGGAGTGGATGTGGGCCATCCTGCTGGCCTCGGCGCTTGCGGTGGTCGTCATCGTGGGTGACCCGACCGAGGGCAAACAACACGCACCGGCCAGCACCTGGATCATCGTGTCGGTGGTGCTGGCGGCGGTGCTGATCGGTTGCGTACTGGCCGCCCGGATCTACAAGGGCCGTCCCGCCGCCGCGGTGCTGCTGGCGGTGGTGGCCGGCACGTCGCTGGCCGTGTTCGCGCTGCTGACCAAGGTGCTGGTGGAGGTGCTCAAGGCCGACGGCGTCGCGGCGGTGCTGCGGGCACCGGCGGTGGTGCCGTGGTTGGTGGCGACCCTGGCCGGGATGATCTTCCAGCAGTCGGCCTTCCGTGCCGGGGCATTGACCGCGTCGATGCCCACCATGATCGTGGCCAAACCGCTGGTCGCCAGCGCCCTGGGTGTGCTGCTGCTCAACGAGACCATTCAGGCCGGGGGAATCGAGGACCTCACGGTCATCGCCGGGGTGGTGCTGATCGTGATCGCCACGGCGGCGTTGGCCCGTGGGGAAGCCGCCACCATCGTCGCCGATACCGGCGCCGACCGGGCCGCGCCACTGCCGTCGCCGACCAACGGCTAATTTTGGTGCCGTGCTGGGACCGATAGCGATCATGCCGTCGGCGCCGGTGCTGGTGCCCGAACTGGCCGGCGCCGCCGTCGAGGCGGCCGAATTACGGGTCGCCGCACTGGAAGCCGCCACCTACCTGCCGAAGCGTTGGATCGCCTTCGGCGCCGGGCCAGATGCGGTGTACGGACCCGGCAGTGCGGGCAGTTTCGGTGGATTCGGCGCCGACGTCGCCGTGCAACTGTCGCCGGACGCCGCGGAATCGGTCGACCTACCGCTTCCGGCACTGGTCGCCGGGTGGGTGCGCGGGCAGATCTCGCCGGACGCCGAGGTGACGGTGCACTGTTGGGCGGATCCGGGCACCGCACTGGATGCCGGCCGGCGGGTGCGCGCCCGGATCGACGACGCCGCCGAACCCGTCGGGGTTCTGGTGCTGGCCGACGGCGCCAACACGCTGACCCCGACAGCGCCGGGCGGACATCACCCCGCCGACGTCGAGAGCCAGCGGGTACTCGACGAGGCACTGGCCGGCGGAGATGTCGGAGCCCTGACCGGACTGCCCGCACCGGTCATCGGCCGAGCGGCGTATGCGGCGCTGGCCGGACTGGCCGGCGCCGAACCGCGTGCGGTCACCGAGCTCTATCGCGCCGCCCCCTACGGCGTCGGCTACTTCGTGGGGGTCTGGCAGCAGTGAGGCCGATCGCGGTCGTCGGACCCACCGGCACCGGCAAATCCCAACTGGCACTGGATCTTGCGACGTGGTTCGGTGAATCCGGGAGACTGGCCGAAATCGTCAACGCCGATGCCATGCAGCTCTACCGCGGAATGGACATCGGGACGGCGAAACTGCCGCCGGATCAACGGTGCGGCATCCCGCATCACCAACTCGACGTGCTCGAGGTGACCCAGACCGCGACCGTGGCCCGCTATCAGCAGGCCGCGGCGGACGATGTCACCGCGATCATGGGCCGGGGTGCGGTGCCGATCATCGTCGGCGGCTCGATGCTCTACCTGCAGGCACTGCTCGACGACTGGTCGTTTCCGGCCACCGATCCGGTGGTGCGGGCCCGCTACGAGCAGCGGTTGGCCGAGGTCGGCGTGGCGGCCATGCATGCCGAACTCGCGGTGGCCGACCCCGCGGCCGCCGCGGCGATCCTGCCCACCGACGGCAGGCGCATCGTGCGGGCACTGGAGGTGGTGGAGTTGACGGGGCAGCCCTTCGCCGCGTCGGCACCGGCCATCGGTGCTCCCCGCTGGGATACCGTGATCCTCGGATTGGACTGTGACACAACCGTTCTCGATGAGCGCTTGGCCGCCCGAACCGACACCATGTTCGCCCAGGGGCTGGTGGCCGAGGTCCGGGAACTGTTGCGGTGCGGGTTGCGTGACGGGGTGACCGCCGCCCGGGCGCTGGGTTATGCCCAGGTGATCGCCGACCTGGACGCCGGCGGCGACGGGTCCGCGGCCCGGGAACCGACTTTCATCGGTACCCGCCGCTATGTGCGCCGGCAGCGTTCCTGGTTCCGCCGCGACCACCGCATCGTCTGGCTCGACGCCGCCTCGGACGGGTTGCTCGACGCGGCGCTGGCCGCGGTGCGACACGTATCCTGAGCGCATGCTTTTCGCCAAAGGCCACGGCACCCAGAACGACTTCGTGCTGTTGCCGGATCTGGACGCCGCGCTGCAGTTGGCCCCGGCCGCGGTGGCCGCGCTCTGCGACCGCCGCCGCGGGCTGGGCGCCGACGGTCTGCTGCGGGTCACCACCGCCGGTGCCGCGGCACGCGCCGGGGTATTCGAGCACCTTCCCGAAGGGGTGGCGGCCGGCGACTGGTTCATGGACTACCGCAACGCCGACGGTTCGGTGGCCGAGATGTGCGGCAACGGGGTTCGGGTGTTCGCCCACTACCTGCGGGCGGCCGGGCTGGAGACCCGCGATGAATTCGTGGTGGGCTCGCTGGCGGGGCCGCGGCCGGTGACCGTGCACCACACCGACGACGTGCACGCCGAGATCACCGTCGACATGGGCAAGGCCGCGGTGCTGGGCTCGGGCACCGCGATCGTCGGCGGCCGGGAGTTCTCCGGCCTCGGCGTCGACGTCGGCAACCCGCACCTGGCCTGCGTGGACGCCGCTTTGACCACCGCGGAACTGGCCGCCCTGGACGTCGGCGCACCGGTGTCGTTCGATCCCGCGCAGTTCCCGCACGGGGTGAACGTGGAGATCCTGACCGCACCCCGCGACGGCGCCGTGTCGATGCGGGTACACGAGCGCGGCGTGGGGGAGACCCGCTCCTGCGGCACCGGGACGGTGGCCGCGGCGGTGGCGGCGCTGGCGCACACCGGCGCCACCACCGGCACGCTGCGGGTCGACATCCCCGGCGGGCAGGTCAGCGTCACCGTCACCGACGCCACCAGCTACCTGCGCGGACCGTCGCAGCTGGTGGCCCGCGGCGAAATCGCGCCGCGGTGGTGGGCGGCGCAGTGAGCTATCCCGACTCCGGACCGGCGCCCAGCACCGGCGAGCTCAACCTCGACGACCGGGCGGCGCTGCGCCGGGTGGCCGGACTGTCCACCGAACTCGCCGACATCTCCGAGGTCGAATACCGCCAGCTGCGGCTGGAACGGGTGGTGCTGGTCGGGGTGTGGACCGAGGGCACCGCGGCAGAGGCCGACGCCAGCATGGTGGAGTTGGCCGCGCTGGCCGAAACCGCCGGCTCACAGGTGCTCGAAGGCCTGATCCAGCGCCGTGACCGGCCCGACCCGGCCACCTACATCGGGTCGGGCAAAGCCCAGGAACTGCGGGAGATGGTGCTGGCCACCGGTGCCGACACCGTCATCTGTGACGGTGAACTGTCCCCGGCGCAGCTCAACGCGCTGGAGAAGGCGGTCAAGGTCAAGGTGATCGACCGCACCGCGCTGATCCTCGACATCTTCGCCCAGCACGCCACCAGCGCCGAGGGTAAGGCGCAGGTGGCACTCGCGCAGATGCAGTACATGCTGCCGCGGTTGCGCGGCTGGGGCGAGTCGATGTCACGTCAGGCCGGTGGCCGGGCCGGCGGTGCCGGCGGCGGGGTCGGCACCCGGGGACCGGGTGAAACCAAGATCGAGACCGACCGCCGGCGGATCCGGGAACGGATGTCCAAGCTGCGCCGCGAGATCAAGGCCATGAAACAGGTCCGCGACACCCAGCGCAGCCGGCGTCGACACAGCGACATCCCGTCGGTGGCCATCGTCGGATACACCAACGCCGGAAAATCCAGCCTGCTCAATGCGCTGACCGGTGCCGGCGTACTGGTCCAGGATGCGTTGTTCGCCACACTGGAACCCACCACACGCCGTGGCCAATTCGACGACGAGCGGCCATTCGTGTTGACCGACACCGTGGGTTTCGTTCGGCATCTGCCCACTCAGTTGGTCGAGGCGTTTCGTTCCACCCTGGAGGAGGTCGCCGACGCCGACCTGCTCGTCCACGTGGTCGACGGTTCTGATCCGGCGCCGCTGGCGCAGATCGCCGCGGTGCGCGAGGTGATCGCGCAAGTCATCGCCGAGCATGACGCCCGGCCCGCACCGGAACTGTTGGTGGTCAACAAGATCGACGCCGCGGGGGACCTGACGATGGCTCAGCTGCGTCGTGCGTTGCCCGAGGCGGTGTTCGTTTCGGCGCATACCGGGGAGGGGATCGAGGCGTTGCGCCACCGGATGTCGCAGTTGGTGGCTCCGGTCGATGCCGCGGTGGACGTCGTCATCCCTTACAGCCGTGGCGATTTGCTGGCCCGGATTCACGAATTGGGTCGGGTGCAGCAGGCCGAGTACGGGGAGGGCGGCACCAGAGTCCGCGCCCGGGTGCCTGCGGCACTGGCCGCCAGCCTGCAGGAATTCGCTGCGCTTTAGGCGTTTGCCGTCCCGGTGCGATAGGCTGGCAGGCACGCGTCGTGGAACGCTTACTCACCGCCGTCACGGACTTCGATTCCGATTCAGCAGGCGTGTGAAGCTCTTCTCGCGGCGATCGCTATTGCCAACAGGCAATCTCGCCAACCCCTGTGTTGCAGACAGACCGGTGCCGCCATGGCGGCCACTGCAGCACAACCGATGCCGGAAAGGCATGTAATGACCACCGAATCCTTCGCCGAACTCGGCGTGCCCGCAGCGCTCGTCGCTGCACTGAACGACCGCGGCATCACCGCACCGTTCCCGATCCAGATCGCCACGCTGCCGGACAGTCTGGCCGGCCGCGACGTACTCGGCCGGGGCAAGACCGGCAGCGGCAAGACGCTGGCCTTCTCACTGCCGCTGGTCGCACGACTTGCCGGTGAGAAGCGTTACCGGGCCCGCCCGAGCGGACTGGTGCTGGCTCCCACCCGGGAACTGGCCACGCAGATCACCGCGACGCTGGAACCGTTGGCGGCGGCCAGCGGGCTGACGGTGACCACCATCTTCGGGGGAGTCTCGCAGAACCGTCAGGTCAGCGCGCTCAACGCCGGGGTGGACATCGTGGTGGCCTGCCCGGGGCGCCTGGAAGACCTGATGAAGCAGAAGCTGATCACGCTGGACGCGGTGCGCGTCACCGTGCTCGACGAGGCCGACCACATGGCCGACCTGGGTTTCCTGCCCGGCGTCACGCGGATTCTGGCCGCGACTTCGGAAACCGGTCAGCGCCTGCTGTTCTCGGCGACCTTGGACAACGGCGTGGACAAGTTGGTCCGGCGGTTCCTGCGGAATCCGGTGTCGCACTCCGTCGACGAGATCGACGCACCGCCGCCCGCGATGACCCACCACGTGTTCCACGTGTCTGGTCTGCAGGACAAGAAGGAACTGGTGCAGCTTCTCGCGTCGGGAACCGGACGACGAATCCTGTTCCTGCGCACCAAACATCAAGCCCGAAAGCTGGCCCGGCAGTTGACCGAATCCGGTGTGCCCTCGGTCGATCTGCACGGCAACCTGTCGCAGCCCGCCCGCGAGCGCAATCTTGCGGCGTTCACGACCGGTGACGTGCGGGTACTGGTCGCCACCGATATCGCCGCCCGCGGTGTCCACGTCGACGAGGTCGAACTGGTGGTGCATGTGGACCCGCCCGCCGAACACAAGGCGTATCTGCACCGGTCCGGGCGTACCGCACGGGCCGGCAGCGCCGGTGACGTCGTCACCGTGGTGCTGCCCGAACAGCGGCGCGAGACCCAGATGCTGCTGCGGCGTGCCGGGATCACCGTCGCCCCGCAACAGGTCGGTGCAGACTCGGAACCGGTGCGCGATCTGGTGGGGGAGGTCGCGCCGTTGCGCGCGCCCGCGCCGGTGGCACCGAAGACCGCACCGCCGGCCCGTGCCCGGACCGCGGACAACGCCTCCGGCCGCCCGGGCCGTCCGCGACGTCGTCGTGGCGGTGGTAGCGGCGGTGGCGCCCCGCAGCAGGGCGGGCAGACCGATGCCCGACGCCGGCAGCGCAGCGGGTCCGCGGGGCGGCGCCAGGCGGGGTAGCGGCCGGCCGACGGCAACCACCGCTTCGCCCAACCATCCGGTTGGTCTATTCTCGTCGGAAAGTTCCCCTCGACCGGAGGTCAGGCAATGAGCGCCGCAGTCAAATACCAGCGAACCCTGTTCGAACCCGAGCACGAACTGTTCCGGGAGTCCTACCGGGCCTTCCTGGAGCGGCACGTCGCGCCGCACCACGACCAGTGGGAGAAGGACAAGATCGTCGACCGCTCGGTCTGGCTCGAGGCGGGCAAGCAGGGCTTCCTGGGCATGGCGGTGCCGGAGGAGTACGGCGGCGGCGGCAACCCCGACTTCCGCTACAACACGATCATCACCGAGGAGACCACCGCCGGTCGCTACAGCGGGCTCGGCTTCGGGCTGCACAACGACGTATGTGCGCCCTACCTGCTGGAACTGTGCAACGAGGAGCAGCGGAAGCGCTGGCTGCCGAAGTTCTGCACCGGTGAGCTGATCACCGCGATCGCGATGACCGAGCCCGGCACCGGCAGTGACCTGCAGGGCATCAAGACCCGCGCGGTCAAGCAGGGCGACCACTACGTGCTGAACGGGTCCAAGACGTTCATCACCAACGGCATCAACTCCGACCTGGTGATCGTCGTCGCCCAGACCGACCCGGAGAAGGGCGCCCAGGGCTTCAGCCTGCTGGTCGTGGAGCGCGGCATGGCGGGCTTCGAACGCGGCCGGCACCTCGACAAGATCGGCCTGGACGCCCAGGACACCGCCGAGCTGTCCTTCACCGACGTGCACGTCCCGGTGGAGAACCTGCTCGGCGAGGAGGGCATGGGCTTCATCTACCTCATGCAGAACCTGCCGCAGGAGCGCATCTCGATCGCGATCATGGCCGCCGCGGCCATGGAGGCCTCGCTGGAGCAGACCATCCAGTACACCAAGGAGCGCAAGGCGTTCGGCAAGCCGATCGGCAGCTTCCAGAACAGCCGGTTCGTGCTGGCCGAGCTGGCCACCGAGGCCACCGCGGTGCGGATCATGGTCGACGAGTTCGTCCGACTGCACCTGGACAAGAAACTGACCGCCGAGCAGGCCGCGATGGCCAAGTGGTACACCACCGAGAAGCAGGTGCACCTGATCGACCGCTGCCTGCAGCTGCACGGCGGTTACGGATTCATGCGGGAATACCCCATCGCGCGGGCCTACCTGGACTCGCGGGTGCAGACGATCTACGGCGGCACCACCGAAATCATGAAAGAGATCATCGGGCGCAGCCTCGGCGTGTAGCAGCGGGACTCCGACGCAACAGCGGAGTGTGTAGCAGGGCATCTTAGGGGGTGCGACCAGCGTATTTGGTCGCACCCCTTGCTCTGTTCGGGGGCGTGGATTCGGCATCATTTCGGCATCGGGTAGGTATCTGTTTTCGCAATACCCATGACATGGCTTCGAAATTCAGGCCGATTGCGGGAAAGTCTTAGCCGGAAATATTTGCGTCGATATTGATGCCTGGGAGGGCTGGTGACTAGTCGGAAAGATCGGTTCGACAAGACGGCGGTGCGCATGGCGCTCGGCCTCGCGGCGACGGTCACCGTGCTCTTGTCGGTGCAGACGGCCGCGGCGACACCCGACGGCGATGCCCATGACGCGATCACCGCGGCATGGCAGTCCGCCGGCGGTGACGGTTCTCCGCTGGGAGCGCCCAGAGGTGAGGTGCACCCCGCCGGAATCGGCTTCGCGCAGGACTTCGCCGGTGGCACCATCTACTTCACCCCGGAAACCGGCGCCAAGACCCTCTACGGCGCGATCCTGGACAAGTACGAGTCGCTGGGCGGCGCGGCGAGCGCCGGCCTGGGCTTCCCCAGCAGTGACGAGGTACCGGGCCTGGTGCCCGACAGCCGGGTGGCGATCCTGTCCGGCGCCGACAATCCGGTGATCTTCTGGACACCCGAGCACGGCGCACACGTGGTGCGCGGACCGATCAACGCGGCCTGGGACAAACTGGGCAGCTCCACCGGAGCACTCGGGGTCCCGGTCGACGACGAGAGCTACGAGGGCGCTGTCGTCACCCAGAAGTTCAGCAACGGCGTGCTGTCCTTCGACAGCGCGACGAAGACGTTCACCGCGGTACCCCCGGAATTGGCGGCGCAACTCGCCGACCTCGCCGCCCAGCCCGACCCGGCGGCGGCCATCGACCAGGCCTGGCGTGCCGCCGGCGGGCCGTCCGGGCAGCTGGGCGCCAAGCAGGGCGATGAGTACGCGATCGGCGAAGACGGCGCGGGCCAGGACTTCGCCGGCGGCAAGGTGTACTTCAGCGCCGCGACCGGTGCCGGCGTCGTCGACGGTGAAGTCTTGGACAAGTACGAGTCGCTGGGCGGCCCGGACGGCAGCGATCTGGGATACCCGATCACCAGCACCGCCGACGGCGCCTTGAGCGGCAGCAGGTTCAGCGCGTTCTCCGCCGATGACGAACCGGTGATCTTCTTCAGCCCCGACAACGGCGCCTTCGTGGTCCGCGGTGCGCTCAAGGCCGCCTGGGACAAGCTCGACGGCGCCACCGGCAAGCTCGGTGCACCGGTCGGTGACCAGAGCCTCGAGGGGGATGTGACCTCGCAGAAGTTCACCGGCGGGACGATCTCCTGGAACCAGGCCACCCGTACCTTCAGCAGCGAGCCGGCCGACCTGGCGAAAGGTCTGTCCGGGCTGCAGATTCCCGGGATGACGCTGCCCGACGGCAGCTCGACCACCGCGACCGGCGCGGGCGACGAGACGCGCTGGAATTGGATGTGGGTGTTGATTCCGGTCGCCGTGCTCGCGGTGCTCGGCGTGTTCGCCGGTGCGGCCATGTGGTGGCAGCGGCGGCGGGCGGTTGTGGTGCCCGAGAGCACTCCGGTGGCCGCGCCGCGGCCGCCGACGGCGCCGCTGCCGACCACCGATGACTACGACTACGACGACGATGACGAGCGGTGGGCGCACCACGACGCACGCGGGGACTACCAGGACTCGCGTGAGGACTACCGCGAGTCGCGTGAGGACTACCGCGACGAGACGCGGGAGAACGAGGGCATGGTCCGGTTGCCGAGCCGCTACGGCACCTCGACCTACGCGCCCGAGCCCGAACTGCCGTCGGCTCCCGACGCGCCGTGGCTGCACTACGGCGACCACGAGGCCGAGGCCGAGGCCGAGGCCGAACTCGACGATGACGACGACACCGACACGGCGCCGACGCGGGTGGTGGCCGAAGAGGACTTCGGCACCGGTCGTCATGCCGTGGGCCACGCGAGCGCGCCGAGCGAATCGCCGGCCTTCGGGGGTGGCGAATCGTATCCCTACGGGTCTGCCGCGGAACCCCGCGGGTTCGGCGGTGCTGCCGAGCCGCGCGCGTTCGGTACCGAGGAGTCGGTCCATCCGGTGATGCACCTGCCGCTCGACGACCCCTACCAGCAGCCCGCGGGTTATCCGATCAAGGCGAACATCGGCTCGGGGCTGTACTACACCCCGCAGAACGCACTGTATGAGGACACCCTCGCCGAGATCTGGTTCGCCACCGAGGACGCCGCGCGGCTCAACGGTTTCACCAGAGCGAACTGATCACTGCAGCGGCAGCGGAAGGTTGTGATCGCGCCGGGGCCGAGGACCGAAGATCCGCCGCTGCTCGGCGGTGATCGCGATGTCGTCGATGCTGGACTCGCGGCGGCTCATCCGGCCGTCTGATGCGAACTCCCACAGTTCGTTTCCGTAACTGCGCCACCACTGGCCGTGCGCGTCGCGGCATTCGTACTGATAGCGCACCGCGATCCGGTTGTCCTGGTAGCACCACAGTTCCTTGCGCAGGGCGTAGTCGAGTTCAGCGGCCCACTTGCGGCTCAGGAACGCCTCGATCTCGGCGCGCCCGGTGATGAACTCATCCCGGTTACGCCACACCGAATCCTCGGTGTAGACCGACGCAACACGGGCCGGATCCCTTGTGTTCCAGGCATCTTCAGCGGCTTGCACCTTGCGTCGCGCCGATTCCTCGTCGAAGGGCGGGCAGGGCGCGAACATGGTCAGATCTTGCGGATGACGGTGACGACCTTGCCCAGAACCACCGCGTCGTTGCCGGGAATCGGGTCGAACACCGGATTGTGCGGCATCAACCACACCTGGCCGCCGGTGCGTTTGAAGGTCTTCACGGTGGCCTCGCCGTCGATCATGGCGGCCACGATGTCGCCGTTGTCGGCGACGTTCTGCTGGCGCACCACCACCCAGTCGCCGTCACAGATGGCCGCGTCCACCATCGACTCGCCCACGACTTTGAGCAGGAACAGCTCGCCTTCGCCCACCAGCTCGCGGGGGAGCGGGAAGACGTCCTCGACGGCCTCTTCGGCCAGGATCGGCCCGCCCGCGGCGATTCGGCCGAGGACCGGGACGAAGGTGGGCTCCGGCAGGGAGTCCGAGCCGGCGAAGTCGGTGCGCTGTGCCGTCTCTGCGACGGTCGTGTCGTCATGGCCGCGGACGTCCACGGCACGCGGCCGGTTGGGGTCGCGGCGCAGATAGCCCTTGCGCTCCAGGGTCCGCAGCTGATGGGCGACCGACGAGGTCGAGGTCAGTCCGACGGCATCACCGATCTCGCGGATGCTCGGCGGGTAGCCCCGCTCGTTCACCGACGCGCGGATGACGTTCAGGATGGTGCGCTGCCGGGCGGTCAGCGCGGAGTCCGGGCCCGCAGAGTTGCTGCTGTCACTCATAGCGGCGAATCTAGTCGCACGACCGAGAAATATCAAACATGTGTTCGAGACGTGTCGTGCGGGCGTTCGAACGCGGCGGGGTGATGTCGGGGGTGTTCGCTAACGTTTTCGATAACGATTCGATCAGGTGTTCGACATCGAACGTCTGATCGATTAATCTTCGAACAGTCGAGCGAAAAGGGTCGCCGACGCCGAGTGAGGGAGAACCGCGCATGATGCTCATCGACACGATTGCCCCGGGCTTCGAATCTTCCGAATCGTTCGAGGCCGAGCCGATCCTGGTCCATCGCGGTCGCATCACCTCCGGTCGGGCGCAGCCGGTGCGCACCCGTGCGGCGCGGCCGGTCCGGTCGCGGCCGGCGGTCGCACCACTGCAGTACCGCGGAACCGGGGTGCTGATGTCGCGGACACCGCACCGGCCGCAGTCGGTCCGGGCCATCACCCCGGGAACCACCGTCGTGCTGGCCCTGGTCGCCGCGGCGATCACGGTATGGCTCGGGATGATCGTGCAGTTCGGTG